>NZ_JBQAEH010000002.1:0-885300 GCF_051915225.1 Bacillus cereus group sp. MYBK95-2
GAGGAGAACTCTCTAGTTTAGAAGGAAAGCAGATGAAGAATAAAAAGCATCTTTTTAGATGGAAGAGAGGCCCGAACCGTGGATAGAAGCGGTCAGGGCCTTTTTTATTCTTGCCTGGTGGAAAACCAGAGATATGAAGAGGATAAAGGAAAAGTAGTGAGGAGAACTCTCTAGTTTAGAAGGAAAGCAGATAAAGAATAAAAAAGCATCTTTTTAGATGAAAGAGAGGATCGAACCGTAAATAGAAGCGGTTTGAGTCTTTTTATATTTGAGAGGTATGTTTCTGTTTCTTTTAATGAAAAATAACGTGAATAATGCTTAGCTTTCTGTTTTATGCGAAATATATTCTAGACAAAAATACATTTATGTTTTAAAATTAGTACCAAGTCATAATAATTGATATAAAACGGAGGGCTGCGATGTGAACGTGGGCATTTTAGGGATCGGAAGATATGTGCCAGAAAAAGTAGTCACAAATCACGATTTAGAGAAAATAATGGAAACATCCGATGAATGGATTCGTACGAGAACGGGAATTGCAGAAAGACGCATTGCCGATGATACAATAGATACTTCATATATGGCCGTAGAGGCTTCTAAAAAAGCACTTGAAGATGCAGGAATTAGCGGAGAGGATATCGATCTTATTTTAGTAGCAACAGTAACACCAGATCGTGCTTTTCCAGCAGTTGCTTGTGTAATTCAAGAAGCAATAGGAGCGAAACATGCAGCTGCAATGGATTTAAGTGCAGCATGTGCTGGTTTTATGTACGGAATGATTACAGCACAGCAATTTATTCAAACAGGAACGTATAAAAATGTATTAGTAGTTGGTAGTGATAAACTATCTAAAATTGTAGACTGGAACGATCGAAATACAGCAGTACTATTTGGAGACGGAGCCGGTGCTGTCGTAATGGGAGCTGTTTCAGAAGGTAAAGGCGTTCTATCTTTTGAATTAGGAGCAGACGGAAGTGGTGGCAAGCACCTTTATCAAGACGAGTATGTTATGATGAATGGCAGAGAAGTGTTTAAATTTGCCGTTCGTCAACTTGGTGATTCTTGTCTTCGCGTTTTAGATAAAGCTGGTCTTACGAAAGAAGATGTGGATTTCTTAGTACCGCATCAAGCAAACATTCGTATTATGGAATCTGCAAGAGAGAGGTTAAATTTACCACAAGAAAAAATGAGTATGACGATTGAGAAGTTCGGTAATACATCAGCTTCTTCAATTCCGATTGCAATGGTAGAGGAATTGCAAAACGGACGTATTCAAGACGGTGATTTAATTATACTTGTTGGTTTTGGCGGCGGATTAACATGGGGAGCAGTTGCTCTTCGTTGGGGTAAATAAGGACTGAGAGAAAAAAAGGAGTGTATTTTGTATGGAAAAAAAGAGGGTCGTAATTACAGGACTAGGAGCTGTTACACCGGTCGGAACAGATGTTGAAACAGCGTGGGAAAACATTAAAAAGGGTGTATCTGGAATCGGGCGACTTACAAGAATTGATCCAGAACTATTTCCAGCAAAAGTAGCAGCGGAAATTAACGACTTTGAAGTCGAGAAATATATTGATAAAAAAGAAGCGCGCCGTATGGATCGCTTTACACAATATGCAGTGGCAGCAGCGAAAATGGCAGTTGCAGATGCAAAACTTGAAATTACAGAAGAAAACGGACCTCGAATTGGTGTATGGATTGGATCTGGTATTGGCGGTATGGAAACATACGAAGAACAATTTAAGATTTTTACTGAGAAAGGCCCACGCCGCGTGAGCCCATTCTTCGTGCCGATGATGATTCCAGATATGGCAGCAGGTCAAGTATCAATCGCAACAGGAGCAAAAGGAATTAACACTTGTTCTGTAACGGCTTGTGCATCTGGTGCAAACTCAATTGGTGATGCATTTAAAGCAATTCAGCGTGGTGATGCTGATGCAATGATTACAGGCGGAGCAGAAGCACCGCTAACAAGTATGGCATTCGCAGGATTTAGCTCAGCGAAAGCATTAACATTTAATGAAGACCCAGCAACGGCTTGCCGTCCATTTGATAAAAACCGTAGCGGTTTCGTAATGGGTGAAGGTTCAGGTATTCTAATTCTTGAAGAATTAGAGCACGCATTAGCACGCGGTGCTCACATTTACGCGGAAATTGCTGGTTATGGTGCAACTGGAGATGCGTTCCATATTACAATGCCTGCTCCTGGTGGGGAAGGCGGAGTGCGTGCAATGCGTCAAGCTTTAGCTGATGCAGGCCTACAGCCAGAAGATATTGATTACATTAATGCGCACGGTACAAGTACTGATGCGAATGAAAAATATGAAACGATGGCAATTAAAGAAACTTTCGGCGAGCACGCGTATAAAGTAGCGATTAGCTCAACGAAATCAATGACAGGTCACTTATTAGGAGCAGCTGGTGCTGTTGAAGCGATTTTCTCTATTAAATCAATTACAGACGGAGTAATTCCTCCAACAATTAACTATGAGACACCAGATCCAGAATGTGACTTAGATTACGTACCAAATCAAGCGAGACACCAAGAAGTAAATGCAGTATTAAGTAACTCATTAGGATTCGGTGGTCATAACGCAGTGTTAGTATTTAAATCGTATAAATAATCGATGAAATAAGGAGTTTTTTCGCAATAGATTGCGAAAAAACTCCTTATTTATTTTTACGCCTTTTTCTCCTGTAGCATATACATAAGAAAAAGGAGGGATAAAGATGGGGATTGTTGAAACAGCTGAATGGCTACATTTATATTATGGACGGCCAGAAAAACTTTGTGAGAAATTTACGAAGTATATTCCGTTGCCAAAAGAAAGGTTGTATCGCTTTTTAATTTCAAAAGGGATGTATCGCCCGATCATGCGCGGAGAAAAGGAAATTAAAGAATTAGAGGAAAAGGAAATTTGGAAAGAATTGAGCCTGGAGTATGATAAACTGAAAAATTGGTTAAAAGGTCCAGATGTCCCTGTCTTTATTTTATTATCAGATTCCTATAATCGAACTGTACAAGAAGAGTATAACGGTAGGGCTGGATTATCTATGCGTCATGTTATTTTCTTATTCGTATGTGGGCGGAATTCGGTAGAAGAATTAAAAGTGTTATTGGCGCATGAATATCATCACATATGCAGGTTACATCAAATTGAGACGAAAGAAACAGAATATACATTACTTGATACGATGATTATGGAAGGGCTAGCGGAACAAGCAGTAACAGAAAGGTATACAGAAAAAAACAATGCACCGTGGACGGCGTATCTTTCAAAAGAAGAGGCTGTTTATTATTGGAAAAATGTTGTACATGAAAGAATAAGTATAAAACGAGGAACAAGGGAACATGACATCTTATTAAATGGCTTTCACTCTTATCCGAAGATGCTTGGCTATGCGCTTGGATTTCATATTGTCAAAGATTGTGTAACTTTGGAAGGAGAAGATACACTTTCTTTATTATCTATAGATGCAAAAGAAATATTGAATAAAGCAAGTACATTTCATATATAAAAAAACAGGAGTTCTATTTCCTGTTTTTTTAGTATTAATAGAAGAAAAAATAATAATTAGAATATATTTCCTCAAGTGGAATAAAGTTAAGCAAAAATGAACATAATGATTGGTACAAACAGTAGTGAAGTGAGGGGTAGTGAATGTTATATCTACATGATGTATGGGTAAATTGGTTTGAAGGTGAAGAGAATGGGTATAACGTTTGTCATTTTTACGAATGGCGGAAAGATGATACGATTGAGCTATTAGATCAAGTGCCATTATTAAAAGTAGATGCCACATTATATCATTACATCGAGAACGAATTGTTAGAGCTTCCGCAAAAAATGCTGGAAGACGTACATCATAAGGCTTATATTCGTAAAAATCATGAACGTTTGCAGCAAGAGTATTGCTTTGTTGTTACAGATGGGAAAGGCATTATTGCCATTGACACAATTGGTTACAATGTACCAATTCGCAAAAGTAGACTTATACCACGTCAAGAGCAGATGGTATATGAGATGGTAGAAAACGTACAAGCAGAAAAGTATGAGTTCCAAGTAGAAGAAACAGAAAAAGAACATCATATTTTATCACCATCGCCTTTCATTATGAATGGCTTGACTCGTAAAGAAAGACAGCTAAAACAATTATTATTTATGGCGTTAGATCAATTACATACAACGAAAAACACAGCAGAAATTCGCTATTGGTTCACAGAGTGGGATCCATCAGCATATGGAATGGTTCAACATATGGAATTTGAAGATATTTGGGCTAAGCTGTATGATGAAGCGAAAGCTGGCTGGTCTGATAAGCACGAACAATTATGCGAGCGTCTCGTAAAAGGACAGCCATTTTTTGAAAAGTTATGGGAAATGGAAAATGAGCAAAAGGTAAATTAAAAAACCGCCAATTGGCGGTTTTTTAATTTTGTAGAAATCTAGTTCCAGCGGCAAGAATGTTCGGTGGCTTCGCGCCTTCCTGCGAGGAAAAAAGCGCCTCTACGTCAGGAGCTCCATCCCCCTCACATTCTAAACGAGCCGCCTCCGCTTTATATGTAATCCAGCTCTGGCTCCTAACCCTTCGCGTCTAAGAACCTTCCCCACAAGAAGGTAAAAAGCACCTTCTGTGGGAAAGAACCTTAGCCGTCAGGGCTAAGCAGTCGCCTCCGCTTTTTGTAGAAATCCAGCTCCGGCAGCGAGCTCTTCGTGTCTAAGAACCTTCCGCATAAGAAGACAAAAAGCGTCTTCTATGCGAAAGAACCTTATCCAGTCAGAGCTGAACGAGCTGCCTCCGCTTTATATGTTACCTACGTTTTCTGCTTAGTCCCATTGCGTTTTCTACTTTGCGTAGTTGTTTGAATGCAACGCGGTTTGCTTTTTCTGCACCTTTGTCTAGGATTTCGTCTAGTTCTGGTGAGTTGATTAGTTCGTTATATTTGTCTTGGATTGGACGAATAGCTTCTACGACTACTTGCGCTAGGTCGCCTTTGAAGTCGCCGTATCCTTTTCCTTCGTACATTGCTTCGATTTCTTCAACTGTTTTTCCAGAGAATGAAGAGTAGATTGTTAATAAATTAGAGATACCAGGTTTGTTTTCCTTATCAAATTTCACAATACCTTCAGAGTCAGTTACAGCACTCTTAATTTTCTTTTCAATTGTTTTTGGCTCATCAAGCATACTAATCATTGATTTTGGATTCGGATCAGATTTACTCATTTTTTTCGTAGGCTCTGTTAATGACATAACGCGAGCTCCTACTTTTGGAATGCGAATTTCAGGCATTGTGAAGATTTCGCGGTAACGTTTGTTGAAACGCTCTGCTAAGTCACGTGTTAATTCGATATGTTGCTTTTGGTCATCACCAACCGGCACGATTTCAGTGTTGTAAAGTAAAATATCAGCAGCCATTAATGGTGGATACGTAAGTAATCCAGCTGGAACTGAATCTCTACCAGAAGCTTTATCTTTATATTGCGTCATACGTTCTAATTCTCCAACGTAAGCAACAGATTGCATGATCCATCCTAGTTGAGCGTGTGCTGGTACTTCTGATTGTACAAATAAAGTAGCTTTTTCAGGATCGATGCCGCATGCTACATAAAGTGCAGCAAGACTGCGGATGTTTTTACGAAGCCCGACGGGATCTTGAGGTACTGTAATCGCATGTTGGTTTACAATACAGAAATAACAGTCGTGTTCATTTTGAAGCTCTGTAAACTGCTTCATTGCTCCTAAATAGTTTCCAAGTGTAATCGTTCCACTTGGTTGAATACCAGAAAAGATAACTGACATAAGTAATTCCTCCTAAAATAGAATGCGTGATGTGGGGAAGAGAAGGCAAACAAAAAAGCCCATTCATCCCAAAAACTATAGGGACGAATGGACCGTGGTACCACCCTAATTATTTCACTACTGTGAAATCTCTCTAATCCATAATAACGTTTGGATATAACGCCAAAGCCTACTACTTTCGGTTCGGTTTGGTGCTCAAAAGCCCATTCCATACTGTACAATTACTTGTTCACACCAACCACAAGCTCTCTGAAATTGCCTCAATATGTACTCTTCTTTATCATCGCATACATATAAATTTATTTATTGTTACTTGAGCTCTTTTAATATGAAAGAACTAAAGTTTTATAACAAAATGTTTTGCTGATTATTATATCATATGGGATAGTGTTTGCAAACTACATCAAAATAGTAAAGCTAATGAGGGTCGAGAACAACCCAAGGAAGATACCTGTAATACAAATTGGATATGTCCATTTGAATGAATATGTTTTATAAATACGTTCTTTCTTATCTGTAGGTTCCTCGACTTCTTCAATTAAAGAGTCAATCTTTTTGTTCGTACCAAATACTCTTTGGAATGCGTAAATGGTTACATTGAAAAAACCATTTTGAAATATGTATAAAAAACCGCCGATAAGAATAAAAAACAGTGCAATATAAAACAAAATGTTGACAAAGTTCAACAAAAATTGAGATGAAATGAGGAATGCACCAATACTAGAAGCAATCATCGCTATAAAAATTAGTATACAAGTATGAAAAAAAACTTTATTCAAAATATTCCCCTCCGTCAAAATATTACTAGAATTATTATACTATAAAAGCTATAATAAGTACTAGGATTAATTTTTTTGAAAATTATACGCAATTAAAGGTCTGATTTTAAGATGATGGTAGCAATGTTAATGTATCCCTTTACGAAAAATTAAAAATATAAATATTTTATTAAAAATTTTAACAAAAAAACAAAAAACTATATTCACAATTGTTATATTATATGTATAATGAAAATTGTAGAAACTTGGAGATTATTCTTTCAATTCTACTTTTTAACAAGTGAGGGTACAGGAAGTGCAATTAGGGGAGGCAACACAACATGAAGAAAAAGATACCGTTATTACTTGCATCAACTTTAACTGCAAGTATGTTGCTTAGCGCGTGTAGCTACCAAAAAGATGACGCAAAAGCAAAAGGGAAAGAGAACGCTACGAGTAGTAGTAACGGAAAACAGATTCTTAATTTAACAGAGTTATCTGAAATTCCGTCAATGGATGCATCATTGGCATCTGATTCTTCATCTTCTACAGCATTAAATAATACGATGGAAGGTTTATATCGTATTGGCAAAGATCAAAAGAGAATGCCTGGAGTTGCAGAAGATGTCGAAAAGCTAGATGATGGGAAGAAATACATATTTAAATTAAGAAAAGATGCGAAATGGTCGAATGGGGAACCTGTAACAGCTAAAGATTTTGTGTATTCATGGAAAAGAGCAGTAAATCCAGATACAAAAGCAACGTATTCGTACATTATGTTCGATATTAAAAATGCAGAGAAAATTCATAAAAAAGAATTACCTGCTGACCAATTAGGTGTAAAAGCGATTGATGATTATACATTAGAAGTAGAATTAGACAATCCCGTTCCTTACTTTATCGATTTAACAGTTTATCCAGTATTTTACCCACTAAATGAAAACTTTGTAAAAGCACAAGGGGATAAATTTGGTTTAGAGGCAAATACAACATTATATAACGGTCCATTCGTTATGAGTGATTGGAAACATGAACAAAGTTTCCAATTCAAGAAGAATCCTTCATATTGGGATAATAAAACGGTTAAAATCGAAGAAATCAACTTTAATATTGTAAAAAATACAGCAACTGATGTAAATTTATATGAGACAAACGCGATTGATCGAGCGGCTTTAACGTCTGAATTTGTTGATAAGTTTAGAAAAAGCCCAGAGTTCCAAACAAGAAAAGAAGCAGGGGTTGCTTACTTAAGATTTAATCAAAGTAATCAGTACTTAAGTAATAAAAACTTAAGAAAAGCAATTTCAATGTCCTTTGACCGTGATAACATTGCAAAAGTTATTTTAAATAACGGTGCAATTGGAGCTTACGGATTTGTTGGAAAAGATTTCGCTGAAGGTCCGAATAAAAAAGATTTCCGAGCTGAAAATGGAAAGCTAGTTGAAACAAATCCAAAAGAAGCGAAAAAGCTTTGGGAAACAGCGAAGAAAGAGCTTGGAACTGATAAAATCGAACTAGAATTCTTAAACTTTGATAATGAAGATGCTAAAAAAGTTGGGGAATTCTTAAAAGGTGAGATGGAAAAGAACTTACCAGGTTTATCAATTAAAATTAAACAGCAACCATTCGCACAAAAAAATAAATTAGAAGATTCTCAGCAATATGATATTGCGTTTGGTATTTGGGGACCAGATTTCCCAGATCCAATCTCATATTTAGATATGTTTGTTACGAATGGTTCTCAAAATAAAACAGGGTATTCTAATCAGAAATATGATGAGTTAATCCTAAAAGCTAAAACAGATACAAAAGATTTACAAGCTCGCTGGGACAACCTTCTAGAAGTAGAGAAGATGTTAATTAAAGAGGATGCAGTTATCACTCCAATCTTCCAAAAAGGTTCAGCGTATGTAGTAAAAGGTGCCGTAAAAGATATTATCCCAATTAACTATGGTGGTAAATTAACTTACAAATGGGCATCTGTTGAACAAAAATAATCTTTTTTTCCATCGTTTACAAGGGTATATGCCTATGATGGGCATATGCTCTTATTTTAAAAAAATAAAAGTAAGAATATTTTAAACTATCTTATTGCTTTTGAGAAAAACGGGGAGGTGCTTGATATGGGACGTTATGTATTAAAACGTTTCGTGTACATGGCTTTGACATTATTTTTAATTACTACACTGACTTTCTTTTTGATGAAATTACTTCCGGGTTCTCCGCTTAAAAACCAGGAGAAGCTATCACCGGCACAAAAAGAAATCATTCTTGAAAAATACGGATTGAATGATCCGGTACCAGTTCAATACGCACGTTACTTAGGTAACCTAGCAAAAGGTGATTTAGGGGTATCATTCCAATATGATAACCGCCCAGTAACAGACATGATTGTGGATCGTATTGGACCATCAGCCCAATTAGGTTTACAAGCGATTATATTAGGAACATTTATCGGTTTAATTTTAGGTATTGTTGCCGCACTTCGTAATAATACGTGGGTAGATTATAGTGCAACAGTTATTTCGGTACTCGGAATGTCGGTACCATCATTCGTATTCGCCGCATTACTGCAATATTTCGTAGGGGTAAAACTTGGCTGGTTCCCAGTAGCATTCTGGAAAGGACCAGAGTTTACTGTAATGCCTACAATTGCATTATCGATGGGAGTTATCGCAACAATCGCACGTTTCTCTCGTGCAGAATTAATTGAAGTTATGCAAGCCGATTACATTTTAACAGCGAAAGCGAAAGGAATTAGCCAAGGCGTTATTATTGTCAAACATGCACTTCGTAATGCGTTAATTCCAGTTGTAACAATTTTAGGACCAATGGTTGCGGCATTAATTACAGGAACACTTGTTATCGAGCAAATTTATGCTGTACCAGGACTTGGGGAACAATTCGTTAAATCGATTACTTTAAATGACTATACAGTTATTATGGGAACTACGATTTTCTATAGTGCAATCTTCATTTTAGTTATTTTCATTGTCGATATTTTATACGGAATTATTGATCCTCGTATTCGTTTAGCGGGAGGGAAAAAATGATGAAAGATGTACAAAAATTATCTCCAGATTTATTTCAACAAGCCAATCAAAATAATGTTGATAATGAAGTCATTGCCCGTCCAAGCCTAACGTTTTGGCAAGATGTAAGAAGACGTTTATTCCAACATAAAGGTGCGATGCTTGGCCTTGTATTATTAGTTATCATTGCACTATTAGCGATTTTTGGACCGATGGTAAGTAAACACTCGTATAAAGAGCAAGATTTAGGTCGAGCGAAATTACCACCAAAAATTCCAGTTATTGAAAATGTTCATTGGTTACCATTTGACGGTACAGATCAATATGGTGTTGACCAATATGAAAAACGTGATATTAAAGAGTACTTCTGGTTTGGTACAGATGATCTTGGCCGTGACTTATGGACAAGAACATGGGAAGGTACACGCGTATCATTATATATCGCTCTTTTAGCAGCAGCAATTGACTTAGTAATTGGGGTTGCATACGGAGGTATTTCAGCATTCTACGGCGGTAGAGTAGATAACATTATGCAACGTATTATGGAGATTATTAACGGTATTCCATACTTAATCATCGTTATTTTAATGGTAATCATTATGGGATCTGGTATTTGGTCAATTACACTCGCGATGGCGATTACAGGTTGGATAGGGATGTCGCGTATTGTTCGTGGACAAATCTTAAAGTTAAAAAACCAAGAATATGTATTAGCATCTCGTACATTAGGTGCAACAAATACACAATTAATTGTGAAACATTTAATTCCAAACGTAATGGGACCTATTATCGTAATGACAATGTTTACAATTCCATCAGCGGTGTTTGGTGAAGCGTTCTTAAGTTTCATCGGTTTAGGAATTCAGCCGCCATTTGCGTCACTAGGTTCTCTTGTAAATGATGGTTATAAATCTATTCAAACGTATCCGCATATGATGTTCATCCCTGCGGTTGTCATCAGTATATTAATTTTAGCGTTTAACTTAATGGCAGACGGATTACGCGACGCGTTAGATCCAAAAATGCGTAAGTAAAAGAGGGGAGAGGCAAAGATGAAAACATTGTTAGAGGTAAAAGATTTACAAGTCTCCTTTGATACACATGCAGGTGAAGTACAAGCTGTACGCGGCGTTACTTTTGATTTGAAAAAAGGAGAAACATTGGCGATTGTAGGAGAATCTGGTTCAGGGAAATCAGTTACTTCTAAAGCGTTAATGGGATTAATTCCGAATCCTCCTGGACGCATTAAAAATGGTGAAATCGTATTTGAAGGTCGTGACTTAACGAAATTAACAGAAAAAGAAATGCAGCAAGTACGCGGTAAAGATATCGCGATGATTTTCCAAGATCCAATGACATCATTAAACCCAACGATGACAATTGGAAATCAAATTATGGAAGGTCTAATTAAACACCAAGGGATGAGTAAAGCAGATGCACGTAAAGTTGCTTTAGAATTAATTGACCTTGTAGGTATTCCAAATCCAGAAGCTCGTTTAAAACAATATCCTCACCAATTCTCAGGTGGTATGAGACAGCGTGTAGTTATTGCGATGGCGTTAGCTTGTAACCCGAAATTATTAATTGCCGATGAGCCGACAACAGCGCTAGACGTTACGATTCAGGCGCAAATTTTAGAACTTATGAAAGACATTCAGCAAAAAACAGAAGCAGCAATCATTTTCATTACGCATGACTTAGGTGTAGTAGCAAACGTTGCGGACCGAGTGGCAGTTATGTACGCTGGTAAAGTTGTTGAAATTGGAACTGTAGATGAAATTTTCTACAATCCGAAACATCCATATACTTGGGGTTTAATCGCATCTATGCCAAGTTTAGATGGTTCAGAAGAAGAGTTATATGCAATCCCTGGAACGCCTCCAGATTTATTGAAGCCGCCAAAGGGAGATGCTTTTGCACCACGTAACCCACAGGCACTGAAAATTGATTTTGAAATGGACCCACCTTTATTTAAAGTAAGTGATACGCACTATGCGGCAACTTGGTTACTTCACGAGCAAGCTCCAGAAGTAAAACCGCCAGCAGTCGTTGAAAAACGCATTCTTCAAATGAAAGCAGGTGAACAACATGACTAAACAACGTGAGAAATTAATTGAAGTAAAAAATGTAAAGCAGCACTTCGACGTGAGTGGTGGTGTTGTCAAAGCGGTTAATGATATTTCATTTGATATTTACCGCGGAGAAACATTTGGTCTTGTAGGAGAATCAGGTTGTGGTAAATCGACAACTGGAAGAACGATTATTCGTTTATATGATGCAACTGCTGGTGAAGTATTGTTCGATGGTGAAAACGTACATGGTAAGAAATCACGCGCAGAACTGAAGAAATTCAACCGTAAAATGCAAATGATTTTCCAAGATCCATACGCATCATTAAATCCTCGTATGACAGTAGGGGATATTATCGCAGAAGGTATTGATATTCACGGATTAGCGAAAAGTAAAAAAGAGCGCATGGACCGTGTTCATGAACTATTAAACACAGTTGGTTTAAATAAAGAGCACGCAAACCGTTTCCCACACGAATTCTCAGGTGGACAACGTCAGCGTATCGGTATCGCTCGAGCGCTTGCTGTAGACCCAGAATTTATCATTGCCGATGAGCCGATCTCAGCACTTGACGTATCGATTCAGGCGCAAGTTGTAAACTTACTGAAAAAGTTACAAAAAGAAAAAGGTTTAACATACTTATTCATCGCCCATGATTTATCAATGGTAAAATACATTAGTGATCGTATTGGTGTAATGTACCGTGGCCAAATCGTTGAGTTAACAACAAGTGATGAATTATATGCGAATCCAATTCATCCATATACGAAATCACTATTATCAGCGATTCCACTTCCAGATCCAGATTATGAGCGCAATCGTAAACGTATCGTATATGATCCATCACAGCATAATTATGGTAGTGAAGCACCAACAATGCGTGAAATTCGCCCGGGACATTTCGTACTATGTTCGGAAGCGGAGTACAAGAAATATAAAGAGATTTATCAATAAGAAAAAGAGCCATTCTTCTGTTATGGAAGGATGGCTCTTTTTCTACTATATAAAAGAATTGTATACATTTGTCGGTCAGTCGATATATTTAAAGAATCGCCGATATAAATCTCATGTATCATTAGTGATATCCATATGCAAAATTACTGAACTTGAACAGAAACATTCTCCTCTTGTTCTTCAGGTTTAACAAGTGCATAACGCTCCCATGCTCTACTTTTCCAGCGGAAGAACATAATAATGGCACGTGTCCATTCGTCGATGGCGATTGCTAGCCAAATACCAACGAGCCCCATATCTAAATGAAAGGCGAAAAAGTAACCTAGTGGTAAACTCATTAACACCATAGAGAATGCACCGATTAAAACAGGATATTTTGCATCACCAGCTGAACGAAGCGAATTAATGATGACGATATTCATCGTACGTCCCGTTTCAAGTAGTACACTTAGTAAAAGAACACTTGCGCCTAACCCGATAATGTACGGATTATCTGTAAACAGTCCCATTAATTGTGTACGGAATGTAATAACGAGAGCGACCATACATAAAGTTACACCAATCGCCCATTTTACACTTTTCCACAAGCGTTCGTATGCTTCATCTTTTTCGCCACCACCAACGAGGCGGCCAATAATAATGGCTGTTCCCATACCAATTGCAATAGCGAATAAATAAGTGAACATAGAAATGTTCGTAGCGTATTGTCTAGCCGCTAACGATTCCGTTCCTAAATATGTTGCATAGTATAAGAAGACAATTTGACAAGCTTGATACATAACTTGCTCAAAAGCAGATGGAATCCCGATTTTTAAAATTTTCCCGATATATTCTTTTGATAAGGTGAAATAATATTGTAATTTTACACGATATTCCATAACGCGGTATAGTAACCAGAAGAAAACAATAAGCGCTATAAGTCGGCTGACAGCAGAAGAAATGGCAGCCCCTTGTACACCGAGCTCAGGGAAACCAAATTTCCCGAAAATGAGTACATAGTTTCCAGCGATATGAATCATATTCATTCCGAGTGAAATAAACATCGCTTGCTTTGTGAAACCGTGTACACGGATAATTGCGGCTAATGAGTTAATAATAGCTTGTAGGAAGATGGCTCCTCCGACGATAGATAAGTAGTTTTGCGCATACGTTAGTACATCGCCTTGTAAGTTCATTGCGAGCATCATATGTTTCGAAAATAAAAGAAAACCAGCGCTTATAACGAGCCCAACTATTAAATTTAATGTGACGGCTAATGCTGATATTTTAGATGCTTCCATAAAGCGTTTGGAACCGAGGTATTGAGATACGACGATAGCTGCGCCGTTTCCGATGACTTCTAGTACCAAAATAGCGATATGGAGGTATTGATTCGCTGCACCAACCCCAGATACAGCATCGTCTGATAATGCACTTAACATGAAAGTATCAGCGATCCCCATTAACATAAAAAGAAAAACTTCTAGAAAAATAGGCCATGTTAATAAGAATAAACTTAATTTCTCAGTAGGCCCGTTTTTTGCCTGAATTGCTGCCATGTCCGTCCCCTCTTTACCGATATCTATTTTTAGCAAAATGTATCGTAACATACTTTCTTAACCTTTGCACTCATTTTAGCCTACATATTTTTATTATGAAGAGAGTGCTATTTTATGATAAAAACAAAAGGATAATTATACATAAAGTATTATGAGATATAAAATTCATTTTTCTCTGATAATTTAGAAAAGTATAAAAAATATTGTTTTTAACACTTTAGTAAGAATAATCAGCAATATGAAACGTTTACAAAGATTTATTTTTTAACAGGAAATTTTAATGAAATAGAAATATAAATATACAAAAAATATATTTGTGTGTATAATATGAATTATTAGAACATATATATATTTCTTTCTGTTTGAAAATGAAAGGGCTAACATTTTTATGGAGGGTGGAAGTATGAAAAAAAAGATGCCAGTTTTTGTAGTATCAACAGTAGCAATGAGCATGATGTTAGGGGCATGTAGCTACCAAAAAGATGAACCGCAAGCGAACGCAAAAGGGGATAGCGGGAAAAGCGGTGCGAAGCAAGTTATTAACTTAATTGAAACGCAAGAAATTCCAACGATGGATCCAGCGTTATCAGCTGATGCAGTTTCTTCAAGAGTAATGGGTAATACGATGGAAGGCTTATACAGTTTAGGAAAAGATGATAAGCTAGTTCCTGGTGTAGCGAAGGAATTCCAAAAATCAGAAGATGGTAAAAAATATACATTTAAATTACGTGAAGACGCAAAATGGTCAAATGGTGATCCTGTGACGGCAAAAGATTTCGTATACGCATGGCAAAGAGCGATTAACCCAGATACAGCTGCGAAATCAGCGTACATTATGTATGATATAAAAAATGCAGAGAAAATTAATAAAAAAGAGATGAGTCCGGATCAATTAGGGGTAAAGGCGATTGATGATTATACATTAGAAGTGGAATTAGATAATTCAATTCCATACCTTGTAGATTTAATGGTATATCCAATCTTCTATCCTGTGAATGAAAAGTTTGTGAAAGAGCAAGGTACGAAGTTTGGTTTGGAAGCGAATACAACGCTTTATAACGGACCATTTACATTAAGTGATTGGCAACATGAACGTAGCTTTAAAATGACAAAGAGCGCGTCATATTGGGACAATAAAGAAGTGAAGATTGAAGAAGTAAACTTTAATATTGTAAAAGATACATCTACGCCAATTAACTTATATGAAACAAATGCAATTGATCGAGCGTCGTTATTAGCGGAGTTTATTGATAAATATAAAGGAAAACCAGATTTCCAAACAGTAGAAGATACATCTGTATTCTTCCTTCGTTTAAATCAAAAAGATCCAGCTTTAGCAAATAAAAATATTCGTAAAGCAATTTCACTTGCTTTTGACCGTAAGCCATTCGTGGATACATTATTAAATAACGGTTCTAAGCCAGCAACAGGATTAATTCCTGATAACTTCATTAAAGGACCAGATAAAAAAGATTTCCGTGCTGTAAACGGGGATATTGTAAAACCAAACGTGAAAGAAGCGAAGAAATATTGGGAAGCTGGTAAAAAAGAACTTGGTAAAAATGAAATCGAATTAGAATTATTAAATGAAGATGTAGAGTTATCAAAGAAAACTGGTGAATATTTAAAAGGTGAATTAGAAAAGAATTTACCAGGTTTAACAGTAAAAATTAAACAACAACCATTCGCACAAAAACTAAAATTAGAAGATGCGGGCGATTATGTCATGTCATTCTCTGGATGGAGTGCGGACTTCCCAGATCCAATTACATATCTTGATATGTTTGTAACAGATGGGTCACAAAATAAGATGAAGTACTCTAATCCAAAATACGATGAAATCATTATGAAGGCGAAAAAAGATGGAAGCGATGTAAATGCTCGTTGGAAGAACTTATTAGAAGCAGAAAAAATGTTACTTGATGATGCTGCGATCGTTCCAGTATATCAACGTGGTAGAGCATATTTACAAAGAGATTCAATTAAAAATATGTATAACCATAAATATGGCGGCGATTTAAGCTTTAAATGGGCGTCAGTAGAGAAATAAAAAAAAAGCAGGTGATCGCCTGCTTTTTTTTTTAATACGTTCGTTTCTTATAAATGCCTTTTCCGCCAACTTGGTTCCAGCCAGATTGTACATCCAAACTTTTGTTAACAAACTTCATTTTTTCTTTTCCACCAAAGAGCTTTTCGCCGATGCTATTTGTAATGACACCAATCAATGCTGTTATTCCGATGATGAGGGCAGCAACCGTAATAAAATCAATAAAAAAAGCAATCATTTGAAAACTCCTCCTTTGCCTGTCTGTATGTTTATTGTATGAGATAAAAAATGAAAAAGAAAGAAATGTCAGAAAAATATTTAATTTACTTTAGAAATCGTGTAGACAGGAGGGAGGATATTTGTTAAAATAAGAACAAATGTTCCTTTTCATTCTCATTTGTATAGTCTTACATTTCTTAATTGATTTATCAAGAAAAAGTAAGAAAACGTTCTCTTTTTCATAGGGAAGATTATAGATAAATAACTATATATTATATGAAAAATCTATGAGAAGTGAGTAGTAAAAGGATTGAAAGTTATTGTTAAAGTACAGCTGAAGTGAGCGTAATCATGTTACATAGCAGTGAAATACACGGAAGAGTTTTCTCAACTAGCAGGAAATTTACTGTATATTTCTTGCAAAATCTATTGTATAATGATTATAGAAGTTACTTATTAAAAGTAATTGTTGTTTATTATAAGTTGTTGCTTACATGAAATGCGATTTTTGTACTTTTCAATAAGACAAGTTATCGCGAAAAATTGCTGAAGTTAGAAATTAAAACTGTATTTAGTACAGAATTTGTACTCTTTAAGGAGAGTGAGCTTTGTATGGTAACATTATATAGTTCTCCAAGCTGTACGTCTTGTAGAAAGGCGAAATTATGGCTAGAGGAAAATCATATTCCCTATACAGAACGTAATATTTTCTCAGATCCATTAACGATTGAGGAAATTAAAGAGATTTTACGTATGACAGAAAGCGGAACGGATGAGATTATTTCTACTCGTTCGAAAGTTTTCCAAGAATTGAATGTAAACTTAGAGTCTTTACCACTTCAAGATTTATATAAGATGATTCGTGACTATCCAGGGATTTTACGTCGTCCAATTATGATTGACGAGAAACGCCTTCAAGTTGGTTACAACGAAGACGAAATTCGTCGTTTCTTACCACGTACAGTAAGAACGTTCCAATTACGTGAAGCACAACGTCTTGTAAATTAATTATAATAATATGAAAACCTTCTACCTATTATATAGTAGAAGGTTTTTTTTAATGTTTCACATTGCGTAATCGAACTTGTTGTACGATAAAGCCGATGCATAAAATAGTGAAAATGAACAAATAAGGAATGCTTGTAGTGAAACTTGGATTGTTATGAAAAAAGGTTGCAAGTCTGTCTTCATGTGTAACCATTTTTCCTGCAGTATAGGCAAGAATCGCTGCACCGCAATAAATGAGGAATGGAAATCGTTCCATAAGTATTAAAATAAGTTTGCTGCCCCAAATAATAATCGGGATAGAAATGAGTAAGCCGATTATGACGAGTAAAAATCTCCCGTGAGCTGCACCTGCAATGGCAATAACATTATCAAACCCCATAACGAGATCCGCGAAAACAATTGTCCGCACAGCTTGAAATAAAGTTGTTTTTCCTTGAATAGAAGAAAGATCGTTGCTATTATCGGTTAATAAATTGACTGCAATTAATGTAAGTAAAACCCCGCCAATCAATTGTAGAAATGGAATGTCGAGTAAATAGACAGCTAGTATAGTAAGGATGATTCTTAGTACAATCGCTAAAAGAGTACCGATCAAAATAGCCTTATTTCGTTTCGATTCAGGTAAATTTCGGCTAGCTAGTGCGATGACGATTGCATTGTCACCACCTAATACAACATCGATACCGACAATCATTAGTACGGATGTTAAAAACTCTAAGTCCATTCGTCTGCCTCCATTTATGATGTTTTAATAAGCGAACTATATGTATGTGATGAAGAAAGTTGTTGTTAAATAATCTCTTCTAATAGAAGTTTCACTTTATTACAGTGTACGGGGGAATGTGGAAATGTATGTCCAAATTTTTTGTAAGTAAGAAATCGCTATAATAATATATTTATGTAGTTTATCGAGTAAAGATAGGCATATAACTATTTTTGTAAAATAAATCGATTTTATTTCCATTCTGGAGAATCTTATCATAAAATGAGAGTACAAGAATCTATTGATTTGTCATATGAGTGGGGAATCCCTTCATAACAATTCTAAGCAGGAAGGGAGAGTTGTATTTTGGATATTGAAAGAATTAATGATCATACGATGAAATTTTTTATTACGTACATTGATATAGAGGATAGAGGATTTAATCGTGAAGAAATTTGGTATGATCGCGAACGAAGTGAAGAGCTCTTTTGGGAGATGATGGACGAAGCTCGTGATCATGACGATTTCTTTATTGATGGACCGTTATGGATTCAAGTGCAAGCAGTCGATAAAGGGATTGAAGTACTTGTCACGAAAGCAGAGCTTTCAAAGGACGGACAAAAGCTGGAACTACCGATAGGGGTAGACAAAATTATAGATATTCCTCTAGATGAAGGCATCGAATCATTATTCCAACAAGAATTAGTCGAAGAGGTAGAAGAACAAACAGGAACAAACTTTAATGAAGATGGTACGTTTGGCTTTTTAATTAAATTTAATGATTTTGAAGATGTCATTTCATTAAGTCATCGTCTTATCTTTGAAGATATAAAAGATGAGCTGTATTCATTTGAGGACCGCTATTATGTATATGTGGAATTCGATGAAGTGCTACATGATGAAGAAGAAATCGATCGTATTTTAAGTATTATTTTAGAATATGGAGAAGAATCAACTTTAACAATTCATCGTGTAAGTGAGTATGGAAAACAAATTGTGAAAGAGCATGCGCTTGAAACGATTCGCAATAATTTTCCTGCTAAAACGTAGGCCGATTTCTGTAGTATGAAATCGGCTTTTTATATGAAGAATAGGAAAGCTTTCTTAGTTAGGAGGTAAGAGATGAAAAATACGTTAAAGCTGATTTTCTTTATACTGCTATTGTTCGCATTATTTGTTTCGTTACGTATGTTTATTGATGTAGCATTTTATTCAGATGTGATTGGGATAAAAGATGTTTCGATTTTAGGTATTATTAGTATTTTATTTACAGTATCTGCGTTTTTAATTGGTTGCGTTATTTTCTTAGAAAATCGACATCCATCTAAAACACTTACATGGTTAATTGTTTTAGGAATTTTTCCGGTATTTGGTTTCTTTGCTTATTTATTATTCGGACAAAATTTTCGAAGAAAAAGAATGTTCCAAAAGAAGGCGTTACTTGATGAACAGGCGTTTTTACAATATAAAGGGCATGAAGATTACGAAGAACGAATTTTACGCAATCATAAGCATCAAGAACTGTTATTTCGTTTAGCGGATCGATTAGGAGCTTTAAATATTTCATTTCAAACTGAAACGAGGACATTAACAAATGGAGATGAAACGTTTCGGGCTATTTTAAATGGGTTAAAACGAGCGAAACATCACATTCATATGGAATATTACATTGTGCGTGATGATAAATTAGGAACAGAAATTAAAGATATTTTAATACAAAAATCGAAAGAAGGCGTTGTTGTTCGCTTTTTATATGATGCGGTTGGAAGTTTTAAGTTATCGAAATCGTATATTGAAGAATTAAACGATGCAGGTGTAGAAATGATTCCATTCTTTCCTGTGCGCTTTCCGATTTTAAACGATAAGATTAATTATCGAAATCATAGGAAAATTGTTGTGATTGATGGGAACGAAGGATTTGTAGGCGGATTAAATATCGGTGATGAGTATTTAGGGAAAAATAAATATTTTGGCTTTTGGCGAGATACGCATTTGTATTTACGTGGTGAAGCGGTTCAAAGTTTACAACTTATTTTCCTTCAAGACTGGTTTTATATGACTGGAGAGGCTGTGCTAGCCCCTGAATATTTACAAGCAAAAGCAGTTGAGGGTGATCATTGGGGAGGAGTGCAGCTAGTTGCAGGTGGCCCCGATAATAAGTGGGAAACGATTAAGCATTTATATTTCGCAATGATCGCTTCTGCTCGGAAATCTATTTGGATTGCAACGCCGTATTTTATTCCGGATGATGATATTTTATCCGCATTAAAGGTTGCTGCACTTGCTGGTATTGATGTTCGTTTATTAATGCCGAGTAAACCGGATAAGCGTACTGTCTTTTACGCATCGAGATCGTACTTCCCAGAGCTTTTAGATGCAGGAGTAAAGATATATGAATACGAAAAAGGTTTTCTTCATAGTAAAATTGTCATCGTTGATTCTGATTTAGCTTCAATTGGGACAGCTAATATGGATATGAGAAGTTTTCATTTGAATTTTGAAGTAAATGCCTTTTTATATGATACAGATAGCATTCGAAAACTTGTTCAAGACTTTAAAGATGATTTAGAAGAATCAAGTGAAATTCATGGTGATCATTTTCATAAAAGACGTCTTCATAGACGAATTGTTGAATCAACGTACCGATTATTATCACCTTTATTATAAAAAGAGATGTCCGAAATTGGGACATCTCTTTTTTAAAAGGAATTTGTAACAAATTGTAGAATATAAGGAGCTGAAAGGGTGTGATTACGATATTTATCGCTAAAAGAGAAAACGGTGAAAAAATTCATTTACTCTATAATTGTAATGAAGAGCTTTTGCGCCGTATGCGTCAACAAGAACGATTCTTTTGTGTAGCTTGCGGAAAGGAAGTGCAAATGAAATTAGGGAAACAAAAAAGTTGGCATTTTGCTCATAAAAAAGTGGATTCATGTCTTGCCTTTTATGAAGCGGAATCAAAGTATCATATGCATGGTAAAGAATTGTTATATAGATGGTTCAAACTTCAAAACTTTCAGGTGGATATAGAGTACTACCTCCCAGAAATTAAGCAACGACCAGATGTTTTTGTAGAGAGGGCGGGTAGAAAAATTGCAATTGAATACCAATGTGCAAACCTCGCTATAGAGCAGCTGTACAAAAGAACATATTCGTATTGGCAAGCTGGTATACAGGTCATTTGGATCGTTGGTGGAAATCAATTGAAAAAGCAATCTGCATATTGGATGAAATTTTCCTCACTTATGGCTTTCTCCTTACAATCTTATCCTCAGCCACTTCTTATTTTCTTCTGTCCGAAACAAAAATCATTTATGAAATGTGCATTTGTCACTCCCTTTTCTACAAATGTTTTTTTCTCACATACTATATATTTACCAACTGATGCGTCTACTTTTGAAATGCTTTTTTCTCCTGTTCCTTTCGGGAAAGAAAGATTGGGTGAAGAGTGGAAGAAGAGAAAGAAAAACTTTCGCCAAAATGCCTTACCGATTTGGAATTATAATTATAAGTCATTATTACGCCTCTTATATCAATTTAAATGTACCCCAGCGAGCTTTCCTTCTGAAATTGGTGTTCCACTCCCTTCTGCATTTGCTTTTCAAACAAACCCATTTATATGGCAAGCTTTTCTATATATGAAGTGTATAGGGGAGCTTGCAGTGGGAGAGTGTATTTCTCTTCAATACGTGTGTAGTTATGTAAAAAGGTATACGAAAAGGCGGATACTTCCGTACTTTTCGCAGCACATATGGAAAATGGCAGTTACTGAATATATGACATTTTTATGCTATATAGGTGTTTTACGTAAAGTGGGAACTTATACGTACCGAAAAATAAGGGATGCCGTGATGTTAAAAACAGAGGAGGAAATTATGAAACATGATGAGATTTGCTTAATACATGCGCTATCTTTATTTGAGGCAAATTTTAACATGAGAGGAGGAAAAGCGGATATAATAAAGAATGATTGTGAAGGAATTACATAAGAAAAAAACGAATTGTACTTAAGTAGAGATATTTAAAGGAGGGCTTAAAGAATGTCTGAACAAAACAAAGCGAAAGCATTACCAGATCGCAACGAGATTGAAGAAGCAAGTACGTGGCGATTAGAAGATATTTTCCAAACGGATGCAGAATGGGAAAAAGAATTCCAAGCTATTAAAGAGCTATTACCGAAGTTAACTGAATTTAAAGGGAAACTTGGTGACTCTGCGGACAATTTACTTGAGGCATTGCAATATGAAGATGAAATATCAATGCGATTAGGTAAGTTATATACATATGCTCATATGCGTTACGATCAAGATACAACAAACTCTGTATATCAAGCATTAAATGATCGTGCAACAAATTTATATTCACAAGTATCTAGTAGCACAGCGTATATTGTGCCTGAAATTTTATCGATTTCAGAAGATACATTGCAAACATTCTTGAAGGAAAATAGAGATTTAAGTGTATATGAACATGCATTAGAAGAAATTACACGTCAACGCCCGCACGTATTATCAGAAGCTGAGGAAGCTTTATTAGCGGAAGCATCTGAAGTAATGAGTTCATCAAGCAATACATTCGGTATGTTGAATAACGCGGATTTAAAATTTCCATCTATTAAAGGGGAAGACGGAGAAGAAATAGAAATTACACATGGCCGTTACATTCAGTTTTTAGAAAGTGATGATCCTCGTGTTCGCAAAGATGCATTTAAAGCTGTATATGAAACATACGGGAAATTTAAAAACACATTCGCAAGTACGTTAAGTGGAGCAGTAAAACGTAATAATTTCAATGCGCGTGTTCGTAAATATGATTCTGCTCGCCAAGCTGCACTGAGCAATAATAATATTCCGGAAGCAGTATACGATCAACTCGTTGAAACAGTAAATGACAACTTACATTTATTACACCGTTACATCGATATTCGTAAGCGTGCACTAGGACTTGATGAGCTTCATATGTATGATTTATATACACCACTTGTACCAGAAGTGAAAATGAATGTGAAATACGAAGAAGCGCAAGACCTTTTATTAAAATCTTTAAACGTACTTGGTGATGAATATGTTGATATTTTGAAAGAGGCATATGAAAATCGCTGGGTAGATGTGTATGAGAATAAAGGAAAACGAAGCGGGGCATATTCATCTGGTGCATATGGAACAAATCCGTATATTTTAATGAACTGGCATGATAATGTAAATAATTTATTTACACTTGCTCATGAGTTTGGTCATTCGGTGCATAGTTACTATACAAGAAAAACACAACCGCACGTATATGGTGATTATTCCATCTTCGTAGCAGAAGTGGCATCTACTTGTAATGAAGCACTTCTAAATGATTATTTATTAAAAACGACAGAAGATAAGAAAGAGCGTCTATATTTATTAAATCATTATTTAGAAGGGTTCCGTGGTACTGTATTCCGTCAAACGATGTTTGCAGAGTTTGAACATATTATTCATAAGAAAGTACAAGAAGGACATGCTGTTACGCCAGACATGTTAACGGAAATTTACTATGATTTAAATAAGAAATATTTCGGTGACGCTTTAGTAATCGACGAAGAGATTGGTTTAGAATGGTCTCGTATCCCACACTTCTACTACAACTATTACGTATATCAATACGCAACAGGATTTAGTGCAGCGACAGCTCTATCTAAACAGATTTTAGAAGAAGGACAACCAGCAGTAGAACGTTATATTAATGAGTTCTTAAAAGCAGGAAGCTCTGATTATCCAATTGAAGTGCTGAAAAAAGCAGGAGTAGATATGGCATCTCCTGAACCAGTAAAAGAGGCGCTACAAGTATTTGAAGAGAAATTAAATGAATTAGAAGCATTATTATTTGAAGAAAAGTAATGAAAAAAGACGAGGGATTGTATCCTCGTCTTTTTGTTGAATAGATTCAATGTCGATATTTGTCGGAGAGAAAGGTGAATTTCTTTGTTTTTCTAACTGAAAGGATAGTTTTACGACTGATTTTTAAAATTAAAACCCTTTGAATCGTTTTTTATAATTGAAATAAGAGAGAGTGATAACGATGATTCCGAATAAAAGAGGTAAGGCAATAATTTTAGGAAAAGCTTGTAGTAGAGAGAGGATGTACAAGAAAAAAGAAACGATGACAGCTAGAAAGAGAAGAGCAATATAAGATTTTTTCATAAATAAACCCCCTAAATGCCCTTTTTTATAGCTTATTCAAAAATGAAAACGTTTAGAATGTGACAAAAGTGTGAAATTCGACAAAAGGGGTTGTCATCTGACGTCGAATCTTGTAATATAATAAGCGTGAACGAATTCACATACAAACATATACCCCTTTGTTTGAACGTGAAAATTTCTCCCATCCCCTTTAATATTTTTATAAGCCGTAAAGAAGAAGACCTGGTGTTTACACCAGGTCTTCTTCTTTTGCTATCCATTTCCAATAACGTTCGCATTTTACTTCTATCATTTGTACTTTTCGTTTCAGTTGTAATTTTTTTAGTTCGCGTTCAATTTCTTGTTGCGGACAATCATAAATAAATGCTACTTCTTTTGAAGATATAAATTGTGTTGCTTCTAGTAACACTTCTAAAGGTGGTAATGGTTCTGGCTCAATTTCACATTTTACAAGTTCTTTCAATAATTGTACGTATACATCGTAGGAATAATTTCCAGCGATTTTAATACCTTCTTCATCTGAGTTCGCATGAAAAAAGACGAGGGAAGGTATTTCTGTAATATGCATTTCATTCGTGAATTTCAAGTCACACTGGAAAGCTTTTTTTGCACTAGCAGAATGTAGATCTTTTTTAAATTCTTCTACATCAATATTGCTATCTTTCGCACATGCAAGTAATAGTTCGCAGTCAGGGTTTGATACATTTTCAAGGAAAATGTATTCTTGGAGTTTTCGCAAAAACTTCGAACCTGCTTTTCGGCCTTGCAACTCCGCTGCCTTAATTGCCATCGAAACTAAATATGGTGTTGATGATGCTTCTTGCATATGTACCTTTCCATCACATGAAAAACCTTGTAAACTGGTTGTCTTTTCCCACACAAATCGAATATTAGCAGGTTTATTCCATTTGTGTGAGGAAGCGTTCGTTCCATCCACTTTTCCTGTTACGATATGACGAATAGAGAAGTATTTCCCGTATTCAAGCCATAGTTTAATAATAAAAGGCTCAATTTCCCAGCAATCTTTACAAAGTGGATCAATAAATAAATATGCTTCTACAGACTTATGCTCGCATGCGGAAGGAGATGGCATATTTATATGCTTTGCTTCCTGCTTATCCATTACACTTCACCTGTTTCGTTTGGAGTATTAACCATATGCTGAGCGGTTAATGCTAAACGTTCAAAAACAAACTCTCTTATATGACCATGAACTCCAGTATCATCCATTGCTTGCTCCATACATGATAGCCAAGCCTCTGCTCGTTTTGGAGTAATCTCAAACGGAAGATGGCGTGCCCTTAACATAGGATGACCATGTTCTTCAGTGTACAAATTAGGACCACCTAAATATTGTGTTAAAAATTGCTTCTGCTTCCTAGCGGTTTCTGTTAAATCTTCCGGGAAGATGGGAGATAAGTCAGGGTGTTTACTGACATAGGAATAAAATGTATCTACTAATATTGCAATGCATTGTTCACCGCCAATTCCTTCAAATGGTGTCATCGGTTGCTTGCTCATCCTTTATAAACTCCTTTTTCCATGAAATGTATATCTATTGTAGCAATGGAATGTTCGAGAGGGCAAATAAACAGCTTTCTCAAAGATTCTTTGCTTATTCTACGGGTGTAAACTTTTTTAGTGAGATGTATCCACTAGTGAAACATATTCACTAGTGGAATTTTCACTTTAGCGTGCTTTTTTTTGTTTGGCAAGGAAAAAGCGTTTTACTTTGTTATTTGTATGGCGAACAGGTATGTTATGTTGCGTTAATAAATGAATAAATGCAGCTTTTCCTGTTTCTTCATCTTGTACTTCAAATTCAATTTCATAATCATCGTGATTGTAATAGAAACTATGATCAAAGACAAGCGTTCCGCCTTTAAATAATGTTTCTGCTCTTTCTGTTGTTAAACTACCCATATATGTTAAAGCAGAAACAGGAATTTGTAATTTGTGTAATTGATCTACTACTGCTCCTTGAATGATTGTGTTTGTCTCCATCATCATTTTTGCTTCGTCTTCTGTTACGACTTGATGCGTTTCTAATAAACCGATTTCTGCAGGTTGTTTCAACGTTAACGTATAAGTTGCTCCTTTATGACGAATACGAAGTGCAGAGCCAGCTTCTTTTAACGAGAAGTCAGGTGTTTCAAAGTAGTGATTCACTTGTTTTGTAAATGCTTCAATAGAAAACGATTTACATAATGTATCGAATTCTTCTTTTGTAACGATATTTTTGAATTCAATTTCAATTTCTTGTGTCATTGTATAATCTCCTTTTGAAAAATAATTCTTTACACATTATCGCTTTTTCATAAATTTGGTTCAATGTTTTATTTGTTTGCGTCCATGTTATGATACAATAATACTGTTAAGTAAGACAGGAAGTTGAGATGGAGGAGTTAGAGCATGCAAAATAAAATCCAAGTTAAGAGCGTAGAAAAGAGAGAGAATGCTCTTATTTTTTGTGCGGAAAATAGTGAAATAGAGGTAAAGGAGTTAAGTGCGCGTAATCACGTACTTGTAGACTCAGACAATTTATCATTTTTATATATCTTAGAAAATGAATCATCTTTCATTTATGTAAGTATTCCGCACACATGCTGGGAAGCAATGCATGAAGCGATGAATAACGATGTGGTTATGTGCGTTCGCGTGAATGACATTGAAATGGAATTAGAAGGATTAAAAGAAGAAGTAGAATATTTAGTTGAAAATATTGAAGGTAATGCAAATTACGGAGAAGAATTAGTAACTGCTGTAGAAAAAGTATTTCTATAAGCAAATGGATTGATTTTGGTGGTGGTTGAAATGAATCGAAATTGGGAAGAATTTTTAGCACCTTACCACCAAGCGGTGGCAGAGCTAAAAGTGAAACTAAAAGGAATGCGTACTCAATTTGCAATGTTAACAGAGCATTCTCCAATTGAGTTTGTAACAGGAAGGGTAAAGTCGGTTGCAAGTATTATTGATAAAGCGGAGAAGAGAAATGTACCGCTAGACCGATTGAGAGAAGATATGCAGGATATTGCTGGGCTTAGAATGATGTGTCAATTTGTTGATGAGATTAAGCCTGTTGTAGAATATCTTCGAAAACGAAATGACTTTGAAATCGTGGAAGAACGTGATTATGTCACGCAAAAGAAAGATAGCGGTTATCGTTCTTATCATGTTGTCATTAGTTATCCTGTTCAAACGATTCAAGGTGAACAAAAAGTATTGGTAGAAATCCAAATACGCACGCTAGCAATGAACTTTTGGGCAACAATTGAGCATTCTTTAAATTATAAATATAGTGGACGTTTTCCTGAAGATATTAAAATACGATTGCAACGTGCAGCTGAAGCGGCGTTTTTATTAGATGAAGAAATGTCTTCTATTCGTCTTGAAATTCAAGAAGCGCAAAAGGCTTTTTCAAGAAAGCAAGAAACGAAAGATTCCGAATCATAAACTAAAGGGTGTTGGGCGATGAAATTTACAATTATGTCAAAGGGAGATCAATCATCAGATACACTGGCAAGCACGATGAAAGAGTACTTGCTAGATTTTGGATTTATAATGGATGAAAAGGAACCCGATATTGTAATTTCTGTTGGGGGAGATGGAACGCTTTTATATGCGTTTCATCGTTATTATAATCGATTGGATGAAACAGCATTTGTTGGTGTACATACAGGACATCTAGGTTTCTATGCAGATTGGTTACCGACAGAAGTAGAGAAATTAGTAATTGCGATTGCGAAAACACCATTCCAAGTGGTGGAATATCCGCTTTTAGAAGTTATTATTCGCTATGTGAATGGAAGTAAAGAGTCACAGTATTTAGCGATGAATGAGGCGACTGTAAAAAGTGCAGAAGGTACATTAGTAACAGAAGTAGAAATACGCGGAGAATATTTTGAAACATTCCGCGGAGATGGCCTTTGTATCTCTACTCCTTCAGGAAGTACCGCGTATAATAAAGCGCTTGGCGGAGCAATTATTCACCCATCTATTGAAGCGATTCAAATTGCAGAAATGGCGTCCATTAACAATCGTGTATTTCGTACTGTAGGATCGCCACTCGTATTGCCGAAGCATCATACATGTGTGTTAAAGCCAGCTGCAGGAATGAACTTACAAATTACAGTGGATCATTTAACGATGGTTCATCAAGATGTGAAATCAATCCAGTATCGCGTCGCAAACGAGAAAGTACGATTTGTTCGTTTCCGCCCATTCCCGTTCTGGAAACGAGTTCGTGACTCGTTTGTTGCAGATAAATAGAAAGGGTTATATATTTGAACAGATTTACATTGAAATGGGATATAGGGCCGGCTGAAGAGGGAACTTTAGTTAGGGAATTTTTGAAAACGAAAGGTATTTCTAAAGCCGCTTTAACGGATATAAAGTTTCATGGCGGAGCAATTGAAGTAAATGGTCAACATGCGAGTGTTCGTCATCAGTTGCGTGCTGGTGAAGAATTACGTGTCTTTTTTCCAGTGGAGGAAAGAAGTGAAGGGATGATGGCAGAAGATATTCCTTTATGCATTATATATGAAGATGACGCGGTTCTTATCATTAATAAAGAGGCGAATATGTCAACGATTCCGTCTAGAGAACATCCGGCAGGAAGTGTTGCCAATGCGCTGTTATCTCATTATGATAAGCAGCATCTTGCAAGTACAGTGCACATCGTAACACGTTTAGATCGTGATACTTCGGGGCTTATGCTTATTGCAAAAAATCGTTTCGTGCATCATCTTTTATCGAAGCAGCATCAACAAAAAGCTGTGAAACGAACGTATGAAGCAATTGTTCACGGAAAGATTGTAGAACGAGAAGGAATGATTGATGCACCAATTGGTCGAAAATCTGATAGCATTATTGAGCGAACGGTTTGTGAGGATGGACAAAGGGCAGTTACTCATTTTAAAGTAATTGATAGTACATATCATAAGACACATGTAGCGCTTGAGCTTGAGACAGGAAGAACGCATCAAATTCGTGTGCATATGGCTCATATAGGACATCCATTACTTGGTGATAGCTTATATGGAGGGAGAAGGGATGAAATGAAACGGCAAGCACTTCATAGTAAATCTTTGACGTTTTATCATCCTATTTTAGAGAAAGAGATGTCTTTCACTATAAAGCTTCCAAGCGATATGCAAGAAGTGTTGCGGCATACTTAAAAAGGGAACAAAATTCTTATATTATAAAGAATTTTGTTCCCTTTTTTCTTAGCGGAATAATATTAAAATTTGGTTTTCACCCGTCCGCTTTATAACGAAAAATCCACTTTCGGCTTTTGTAGCAATGCCATTGTCATTTGGAAGACAAAATCCATGTGCTTCGCAAGTGCCGTCATCACGTACTAACATTTGTCCAATTAATCCGACAGGAAGCCACTCGGCGCGATCTTTTCTTGCTACATATTTGCGAGTTGGATCCCATTCTGTATTTAAAAGAGGTTGTATTTCTTCTGTTTCCGTCCATACATATTGGCGTTTTCCAAAGTTATCTGTTTTATAGCGTTTTTGCCAACTTAAAGCCCCGCTATTTCCTATAAGTGCAGGGGTTGCACTAGATATTCCTAAAATGAATGAATCGTGTGAAGTAGCTATCCGAATTTTTTCTTCGCTACTAAATGTAACGAAATAACCGATATCAATAGGTTTATAGTCTTCTGTTTCAAACATTTGTGCAAAATCCGTTCCGCTTGCATTGTAAGACGCACCCTCAATGTACATTTCTCCATTATGGGCAAGCCATTTAGCCCCGATATTATGGTCGGTGTCGCTTACACCATTTGCAATAAACCAAGAATAAGCTTCTTCTGCAGTGCCGAAGCGCCCCATAATATGGCTACCTGCAAAATGAGCTGTTGATGTATGATGACCTTCCGCATGAGAAGAGGATCCGTTAGCGATAGTTGCGGTTCCTTCTGCGTGTGCAGCTTCGCCTAAAGCAATCGTCTGTTTACCCTCTGCATGAGAATAAGCTCCGCCTGCTGTCGTTTCGCTTCCCTCACTATGCGAACTATGTCCAGTTGCTTTTGAGTTTGATCCCTCTGCATGAGAGAAAGAACCTTTTGCGTGTGTTAATAAGCCTTCCGCATGTGCTGCCATGCCCTCCGCATGAGAGTGAAGCCCTTCCGCATATGCATATCGGCCGCCCCTTTTAACTTTTGTATTTTCAGGTGTAGGTGTCTCAATTATGAGTGGTTTTTCAGTTTGTATATCATTCGATGAAGCCAATGCCTCTTTTATTTTTTTTACTTTGTTTATAATAGCAGCTGGAATTTCTGGTTCCACTTTTTTATTTATTGCTACAGAAATATTTTCTTCCGTCTTTTCTTCTGTTTGATTAGAATGTATTACCTGTTCATCTTGATTTGAGAGCTGTTTATTTTTTTGTTGCATCTTTATTTTTCTGCGATCGATTATGCGGCTCATCACAGCATTTTCTAAAGAGACATATGTTGGTTTTACTTTGCTTTTTTTTGATGACTCTTGTTCTTCCAGTTCTTCTATCGCTGCAGCCCGAATACTACACCAGTTGTTAATTCCGTACATGGGCAGATATAAAGGGGGAAATTTTCTTTTTTGTTTAGAAGATTTTTTCTTCATTCTGTCACCTCCTGCGACATTATATGTAGTGTAATTAAAAAAAGATGCACTTTATTGCATCTTTTTTTAATTACTTTACCTAGTTTTATATGAGATCTGCCTAAATAATACGGTAATCTTTCGCTAAGTAAGGTAGTTATGAAATTGGACGGAATTTCTCAGCGACAAAAGGTAAAGAAGAAGGGACAGAGATAGTCTCCATTTCAGGATAACGTAATCCGGTTAATTTGCCACCAAATACAGCACCAGTATCAATATTGACTGTCTGATTGATGAATCGAGGTTCTGCTACTGGTGTATGTCCATATACAATCCAAGCTTGCCCCTTGTACTCTTGCGCCCAATCGCGACGGACAGGTGAGCCATCGGCATGCTTTTCTCCTGTAATATCGCCATATAATACAAAGGTTTGTACTTTTTTATCTCGTCTTCCTATGTAATCTTGCCGAATCCCAGCGTGACATACGATTACTCTTTTTTCATCTAGTATGTGGTAGAGCGGTGATTGTTCATAAAGAGTGATAAACTTTTCTTTTATAATGTTTTGCTTATGAGAAGGAAGTGCCTCATATTCAGCAACAGTTGTTTCAAGTCCGTGAGCGACTGTTACATTACGCCCAAGGAAAAATCGATATAGTTTATTACAGTGATTTCCAGGAGCGTAATAAGCTTCTTTTTTATGTATGACAAGTTCCCATACAATTTCAATCATACGTAATGAATGAGGACCACGGTCTGTAATATCGCCAACGAATGCAAGTTTACGTTGGTCAGGGTGAACCGGTAGACCGCTACTCCAGTTATATCCTAGCTTCTCTGTTAAATTTTGAAACTCTTGGAAGCATCCATGAATATCTCCTATAATGTCATATTTCATATTTAAACCTCCATCGTATTTTTCATTAGTATATCTAAAAAAGGATAGAGATAAAAATATAGCGTTTTTGTGTTGTTCATTTAAACATAAAGATTTTCGTTCTTGAGCGAACATTTAAAATGAATCCAATCGCAATCATGTATGTAAGCAGTGAACTTCCTCCGTAACTCATAAGAGGTAATGTTATCCCTGTAATGGGGAGTAATCCGATTGTCATCCCGATATTTTGGAATACTTGGAAAGTAAACATTCCGATTGTACCAGCGCAAATGTAACTACCGAAAGGGTCATTACTTTCTAAAGCAATATGAATCATTCGAAAAATGAGTAAGAAAAAAAGAGAAATAATGACACTTGCGCCTAGAAATCCAAATTGTTCAGCGACATTAGTGAAAATAAAATCTGTATGTGGTTCTGGAAAATATACTTGTCCATTTTCCCACCCTTTTCCTTGCATTTCTCCGGATCCAGTCGCTAAGAATGCTTGTCTTAATTGATAGCCTTGTGCATCATATTTGTAAGGTGCTAACCATCCGTAGAAGCGATTTAATTGATACTCTTTTAAAATGTGTGCTTTAAAGAAATCTGTGTGAGTAAAAAAAATATATATTAATGTAGATCCAGCAACGAAAGTACCTGAAACTAATCCAAAAATAAAACGCCATCGTATGCCAGAAACTAGTATCATTGCTGCAAGCATCGCTGAAATGACCATTGTGTTTCCTAAATCTGGTTCTTTTGCAATAAGTAGTAGTGGTGGCAAGCTTGTCGCAAATATTTTTCCAAGTAGTAAAAAATCGTCATGTATCGTTTGGGAAAAATATTTCTCATTATGATTTGCTATAATTCGTCCAATGACGATAATTAAAAACAATTTCATAATTTCAGAAGGCTGAAAATTTCCGATGCCTGGGAGCCTGTACCAAGCGGTAGCGCCTTTAATTGTAACGGCACCTGGTACTTGAAGTTCTAGTCCAATAAGTAGTACCATTGCAAAGCTGTACAAATACCAAGCAATTTTTTGATAACGATCGAAGTCGATAATCATAATAACACCAATGGCTATAAATCCAATGAAATACCATTGGATTTGCTTTAGTACAAAATTGACGTTTTGTAAAAATGGCGGTAAAGAGGCTTGCGCACTTGCAATAGCACAACAACTAACAATCCCAATGGCAAATAAAATAAATAGTAATACGTAGTCTATTTGATATTGAGAATTTGGATCTTTCAATGTAGGTATTCCTTTCTACTGCTCTTTATAGTAATGGATTTTATCCCGCATTAATGGGCAGTAAGACCCCCACCTCAAAATTCAGCGAAAGCGAAGAAGTTAGGTGGGGGATCAACTGCCCGTAAAAGCCCGATTGGTGAGAGCTGATTAAAGTTTCACTTTATAGTATGAGAAAGAATGTATGAACTATACGAATGATTCACATATAGTCCATACACTTTTAATTTTGCAGAGTAGTTTAATTGTTTAGCTCTTTAATAATTATATCCAAACAATGAGAGAGACGTACATGTGCGTCAGGAAAAATATCTAGTTGATGAAGATAGTATTTTAAGGAACTTTTACACCATTGGTAAGCACTAAGTAGAGCTGCTCTATAGTCCGTAGTATTTTGTAAAAAGCCATATTCTTTTGCTGTTATAACAAGGTGTGTGAAATCTTCACAACCTTGAAGGAGCTTATTGTGTATTTGTTGTCCAGCATGGTAGCGAAATTGACTTAAAGGCTCAGAAATGTATATTGCATTTCCTTTAGAAAGTAAAGAAATCCATGAGGCCATATCAACACTACAAGAATATTGTCGCTCTTTAAGGGTGCCAAAAGGTTCAGTGAGCAATTCCTTTCGGAACAAAGTAGTTGTAGGCTCACCGATAATGTTGTGTCCGCCCTTTAACATCCAATTACCTAAAAATATCCCGTTTAATGGGGTGTCTTCACTATATAACCTTTGTGTTGGATGGGAATCACCTATTAGATTTCCATGATCATCAATGCGTACTCGATAAGAAGTAACAAGAGCAAGATTTTTATTGGGATCTTGCTCAAAATAGGTCATCATTTTTTGTATTTTATGCTTATAAAACACGTCATCGTCCATTAAAAAATTTATATACTCACCATTTGATTTTTCTATGAGCATAAGGTCATTGTGAAATTGTCCTAGAGTAGGGGTATTTCGAATGTATGTTATATTTTTATAATTTGGTAAGTATTGTTCGCGTATTAAAGTTGCTGTTTCATCATTTGTACTATCATCTCCGATGATGATTTCAATATTTGAATAAGTTTGTGCCAATGCACTTTCTAGAGCAATTTTGAAATAATGAGGCCGATTATAAGTAGGAATAAGGATGGAAACGAGAGGTGGATTTTTTTCATTCATCATACATAACTTCCTTTCAGAAGCTTTTTTTTGTAAGAACAATATCTTGGTAACTTGTATATTCATGTCTGCCGCACCATAAACCGTAATGCGGCTTATTGATTATTTCTAGGTCGTACTTATTCAATAGATTGCAAATATCTGTCTCAGGATAAGCAACTGCGAAATTCGGAATATCTTTATTTACAACGTAGCAATTTTCGATTCGATGATAAAAACCTAATGTACTTTGTCCTGCATTTAAATAATAGGACGATTCAGGGTTTATAAGAAAGAATGTAATGAAACATCTCCCGTCTTTTTTTAATACACGTACAATTTCAGATACGTAATGTTCTAATTCTTTTGGGAGAAGATGTGTAAATACAGAAGTTAAAAAGATAAAATCGAATGTTCCGTCTTCATAGGGAAAACGATATTGAGAGGCATCTTCTTTTCCTTCCGGATTATAGAATTGATTGTATATGTCAACATGTTCAAAGTGAAAATTATTACGCATAGTTGAAATGTTATTTTGACACCAAGTAATTCCATCTTTAAACAAATCAAATCCATAATACGCTCCATCATCATTTAAGTAATTCATTAATGGTACAGCCATTCGGCCGACACCGCAGCCTACATCTAATACTTTTTCATTTGATTTTAAAGCACCAATTTGAATAAAATGCTTTAGGAACTCTTTTCCAACCTTTTTGAAGTCGCCACCTACATATTGGACGAGTTCAGGAGGGGGGAGTAAAGTCATTTCTTTGTTAAGTTCACTCATGAGTATACCCCTTTCTTGTATGAGAAGATGCAGTAAATCTATTAATAAAATTTTCAATTTGTAGTGAGAGAATACAGGAAAACAATTGTTATATGTAAGGAGATTCCGAAAAAGAATACTTAATTGGATTAGAAGTGAGAGAAGAATGAGTGAAAATGGAATCTCCTATAGATTAAATCTTTTTTTATTCTTTTCTCCAATAAACGCCAAATACATCAATTTTAGTAATAGGGGCTTTTAAATTTCGTTGGATTCTAAAGTCTGTCACAGCCTCAGCGCATGGCGGTAGCCCGTAGTCATCGATAATTATATAGCCACCTTTAGAAACTTTATCATATAAGTTCACGAGACCATCCATTGTGGATTCGTACATATCACCATCAAGCCGTGCAATTGCTATTTTTTCAATTGGTGCTGTTGGTAAAGTATCTTTAAACCAACCTTTTAAAAATTTCACTTGATCATTTAGTAAATCATATTTTTTGAAATTCTCTTGTACTTGTTCTAAAGAGACGCGTAAGTAATCGAATGTGTGTAAATAATCACCGTAATCTTTTGGATATTGTTCTAGATTCGGTGCTGGCAAACCTTCAAATGAATCTGCAACCCACACATTACGATCCGTAATGTTGTTTGCTTGTAAAAAACCATTCATAAAAATGCATGATCCTCCGCGCCATACACCTGTTTCAATAAAATCACCTTCTATATTTTCACGAACAACGGTTTCCATCGCCTCTTGTAATTGGTTCATACGTTCTCGACCAATCATGCTATGTGCTGCTCTTGGCCAATCCATTCCATCATGACGTTCACTTTTAGAAACATTTGGTTTTACAATTTTTAAGTTATGGTTTTCAGCATATTGCTTAATGAATAAAGGGAGAGGGACTGTAACTGGTTCGAATTCTAGTTCTTTTGAAATATGTAGAGATGCGGGTAAGTATGCCTCATATTCTAACCATATTTCAAATAAAATGGTCTTCTTTAGCAATTCGAGATAAAGCTGAACAGCAGATTTACTTTCCATATTTGTGCCTCCTGCAAAATGTCATACAACAATATGATTATGTAGATAGCGAATGTTTCATGATTGAATTTGAAATTGAAAAAGCAGTAAAACTGATATCAGTTTTACTGCTAAGTAAAAAATTAAGCGATTTTTTCAATAATAATAGATGCATTTGTACCAAGAGCTAATGATAGCCCAAGTCCTGTAACGATTACTTCAACTAATGATGGAGTTGTCGTAATTTGCGTAATTGCTTGAACAACGATAGGTGCTCCAACTGAGATTAAAGTAGCCCCAGTACCTGGTACAGATACCCCATTTACTTGGATTGTAAGCCCCCCTAATACACTTATTGCCGCAGTATATACGATAACAGTGATTTTATAGAATCCAGTTTCAGCAATAACGAAAGTATCAGCATCTAATTGAGAAATTGCTGTACCAAACTGAGATCCAACAGTATTAAATGGTACTGGAGCATTTAGTCCAAGATCTAAAGAAATTCCAGCGGAGTTAAATGCATACAATCCTGCTGGAAGTCCTAGTCCGGATGGTCCAGTCGGTCCAGTCGGTCCAGTCGGTCCAGTAGCCCCAGTCGGTCCAGTAGCTCCAGTAGCTCCAGTGTCACCAGTCGGCCCTGTAGGTCCAGTAGCCCCAGTGTCACCAGTCGGCCCCGTAGGTCCAGTAGCCCCAGTGTCACCAGTCGGCCCCGTAGGTCCAGTAGCCCCAGTGTCACCAGTCGGCCCCGTAGGTCCAGTAGCCCCAGTGCCACCAGTCGGCCCCGTAGGTCCAGTCGGCCCCGTAGGTCCAGTTGGTCCAGTTGGCCCGGTAGGTACAGTCGGCCCTGTAGGTCCAGTCGGTCCAGTCGGCCCGGTCGGCCCAGTCGGAAGGGTAAACGGTGGTATCGGTGGTAATGTTGGTCCTACAAGATTAGGGTCAAATGCACTAGCTGATAAAGATTCATCGGGATTTAATCCATTTGAATAATTATTATTTGACATAAATTCACCTCCATAAAGCGTTCATTATATAGTAGATGCAAAACCGAAAGAAAATGACACGGACATTTGAATTATTGAAAAGAAATCTTAAACTACTTGAACAATTTAAAAAAATGGAAAGTTTAGTATATGTATAACATATGATTGATTTGGAAGAGGGTGATTATGTTGAACAAGCAAGGAATTACAATTAGTTTATGTATGATTGTTCGAGATGAGGAGGAGACAATAGCCCGTTGTTTAGAAACAGTTGAAAAAATTGTGGATGAAATTATAGTAGTTGATACAGGTTCCGTCGATCGAACGAAAGAAATCGTAGAGAAATATACTTCTAACATATATGATTTCCAGTGGATTGATGATTTTGCAGCAGCAAGAAATTTTTCTTTTTCAAAAGCGACGCAAGAGTATATATTGTGGCTAGATGCAGATGATGTCTTATTAGAAGATGCTCAAGAAGCATTGAAACTTTTAAAAAGAGAATTAGATCCTAAAATTGATGCTGTTTCGATGCCTTATCACCTTGCAATGGATTCTAACGGGAAACCTTTATATTGTACAAAAAGAAATCGACTTGTAAAGCGTGAAAAACAATTTCAATGGTTTGGAAAGGTTCATGAGTATTTAGCTATTTCTGGTGAGGTTTTTAGTAGTAATGTTGCTATTACACATAAAAAAGAAAAAAAAGTAACAAATCGTAATTTGAAAATTTTTCAAAATACTGTAGCGGCAGGTGAAGAATTAAGTCCGAGAGATTTATTTTATTACGCAAATGAATCTACAGATAACCAAAAATATGATGATGCAGTTCTTCTATATGAAACATTTCTTAATCAAGACGAAGGATGGTATGAAGAGAAAATTTATGCATGTGGTAAGTTAGGAGATTGCTATGCAAAGCTCGGAATGTGGGAGAAGGCAATCGAATCTTGTGTGAAGTCGTTTCGGTATGACGTCCCTAGAGGAGAGAATTGTACAAGAATAGGATATATATATATGGAACAAGAAAAATATAATGAAGCGATATTTTGGTTTAAACTTGCTACGGAAGTACCAATGGCAACGGAAAGTCCTTTCCATAGTCCAGCTAGCTACACATGGCTACCCTATTTACAAATGTGTATTTGTTATAGCAGGTTAGGGGAGCAGGATAAAGCGTATTATTACAATGAATTAGCAGCTTCTTATGTTCCGAATAATGCTGCAATTGAATATAACCGTAAATATTTTCGGGGAGTTTTTGATAAACCATATAAAGTGTAATAGGTTTCGTTTTTTAGAAATGATTTATCGCTATTCTAACTCTAATAGATTGGTTATATATTAGAGTATCAGTAACGTAACCAATATAAATAAAAGATTTTATACTGCTATTTGCGGGCTAATAATCATTGGGGGATGAACAAAATCTGCACTTTATAGAATTCATATGAGATTTATATTTCTAATTCAATTTGCATAAGGAGTGTGTGAAATGAATCGCGAAAAAAGTTCTTTATATGAAGAAAAATCCGAGCATTATTATAATGCAGCGAATCCGAATTTATTAAAGCATATAAAAAAGGAATGGAAAGAAGTTCTTGATATTGGTTGTTCGAGCGGTGCATTGGGAGCAGCTATTAAAGAAAACGGTACACGTGTATCAGGAATAGAGGCATTTCCAGAGGCGGCAGAAAAAGCGAAGGAAAGACTAGATCATGTTATTTTAGGGGATATAGAAAAAATAGATCTTCCTTATGAGGAGGGGCAATTTGATTGCGTCCTATTTGGGGATGTATTAGAGCATTTATTTGATCCGTGGGCTGTGATTGAAAAGGTTAAGCCATATATAAAGCAAAATGGTGTGATTTTAGCAAGTATACCAAACGTTGCTCATATTTCAGTATTAGCTCCCTTACTTGCTGGAAATTGGACGTATACAGAATATGGTTTATTAGATAAAACACATATTCGTTTCTTTACATTCAATGAAATGCTAAGAATGTTTTTAAAAGCAGGATATTCAATTAGTAAAGTAGATCGTGTATATGTTGATCATAAAATGTATGAACCGCTTATTGAGGAGCTATATGGAATTTGTAAAAAATATCGTCTTGGAAGTGGCTTCATGGCTGAGACAGTTGTATTTCAGTATATTATTGAAGCTGAAAAATCACAATTATGAGTGCTGCAGACAAAACAATATTATTTGTTACATGTATAAATGATCGGAAATTGTATGCAAACTGCGTGCGACATATATTGCAATTGTTAGTACCGCCAGGGTATATTGTCCAATTCATGCCGATTCGAAATGCGAAAAGTATGACGAGTGGATACAATCAAGCCATTTCGCATCCAGCGAAGTATAAAGTGTATTTACATCAAGATGTTTTTATTATAAATAGGGCTTTTTTATATGGATTACTTCAATTATTTGAGGAACATGAACACCTTGGGATGATCGGGATGGTTGGAGCGCAATATGTTCCTCCGACTGGTGTATGGAACGAAGGGCGTGGCATTGTAGGAAAAGTCATTGGTTATATGAATGATTTGTTTTATATGGCAAGTTTAGAACAACCGTATCATGAATCAAAAACATTTATTCCTGTAGAATGTATTGATGGTTTATTAATGGCGACACAATATGATGTTCCGTGGCGAGAAGACTTATTTGACGGATTTGATTTTTATGATGTATCTCAATCATTTGAATTTAGAAAAGCAGGATATACAGTCGGTGTACCTGTACAGCGCGATGCTTGGTGTATCCATTATCATTTTGATGTGAATATGACGAACTATGAAAAGTATCGGAAAATATTTGTGGAACACTATATGTCAGATGTAAATAAGGAAGAATAAAAGGGGGGACAAAAATGAAAGATCATACAATATTAGTCGTTGTTTGTGTAAATAATGAGGAGCTTTTCAAACAATGTGAGAGCCAAATAAGAAACATTTTTGTTCCCCCAGGTTATGTCGTGCAAATTTTTCCGATACGAGATGCACAAAGTATGGCAAGTGCATACAACCGAGCCCTTTCATATCCAGCGAAATACAAAGTATATATACATCAAGATACATATCTTATTAATCGAGACATGTTTTCTACACTTATATCTCTTTTTAAAGAAAATGAAAAGCTTGGTTTAATAGGAGTCGCTGGGGCTCAGTTTTTACCGAATAACGGGATATGGTGGGAAGGAAAAAATTTAGTAGGGAAAGTGATTGAGTATAGAAGACGGAATTATCAATTATTAAATTTAGATCAGGTTTTTTATGGTAATCAACCATTTTTGTCAGTTCAGGCAATTGATGGCTTATTCATGGCAACGCAGTATGATATTCCGTGGCGAGAAGATTTGTTTCAAGGGTTTCACTTTTATGATGTGTCACAGTCTTTAGAGTTTCAAAGGGCTGGTTATTTAATTGGTATCCCAAATCAAGCAAATTTATGGTGTATTCATTACAACGGGGATGAGTTTGATGCGGATACATATGAGAAGTACCGGAAAGTGTTTGTAGAACATTACAAAGATATATTATCTCCATCATAAAGGAGAGATGCAAAGTGAAAGGGATTATTTTAGCAGGTGGTACTGGATCGAGATTATATCCAATAACGAAAGTAACGAATAAACATTTACTTCCTGTTGGTCGGTATCCGATGATTTATCATGCGGTATATAAGTTAAAACAATGTGATATTACAGATATTATGATTATTACAGGTAAAGAGCATATGGGGGATGTTGTTAGCTTTTTAGGAAGTGGTCATGAATTTGGAGTATCCTTTACGTATCGTGTGCAAGATAAAGCGGGCGGGATCGCACAGGCGTTAGGGCTTTGTGAAGATTTCGTCGGGAATGATCGTATGGTAGTTATATTAGGGGATAATATTTTTTCAGATGATATTCTTCCGTATGTTGAAGAGTTTGCAAATCAAGAAGAAGGTGCGAAAGTGCTATTGCAATCTGTAGAAGATCCCGAAAGATTTGGCGTAGCACATATTCAAAACCGAAAAATAGTTGAAATTGAAGAAAAGCCGAAAGAGCCGAAAAGTTCTTATGCGGTTACGGGAATTTATTTGTATGATTCGAAAGTCTTTTCTTATATTAAAGAATTAAAACCTTCTGCGCGGGGAGAACTTGAAATTACAGATATAAATAATTGGTATTTAAAACGAGGGGTACTTACTTATAATGAAATGAGCGGTTGGTGGACTGATGCGGGAACTCATGCTTCGCTTCAAAAGGCGAATACGTTAGCGCGTGATATTAATTTTGGGAAACAGTTTAACGGAGAATAGGTGAGAATATGAAAGTTGTAGAAACAAATTTTACCGATGCAAAATTGTTAGAACCGAGGTTGTTTGGAGACGAGCGTGGCTTTTTTTCAGAGAGTTATAATAAGCAGGTGCTAGAAACATTAGGGATAACGTATTCATTTGTACAGGATAACGTATCTTATTCGGCTAAGGCAGGAACGATTCGGGGACTACACTTTCAAAAAAAACCGAAAGCACAAACGAAACTCATTCAAGTTATGCAAGGGGCAATTTATGATGTTATCGTTGATTTACGAAAAAAATCACCAACATTTAAACAATGGAAAGGATATATTTTAAGTGCAGATAACCATCGGCAATTACTAGTGCCAAAAGGGTTTGCGCATGGATTTTGCACGCTTGTTCCGCATACTATCGTTATGTATAAAGTAGATGAATATTATAGCGCAGAGCATGACTCAGGATTACTTTGGGAAGATAAAGATTTAGCAATTCCTTGGCCAGTAACTGATCCTATATTGTCTGATAAGGATCAGATATTACCATTACTAGAGGAATATGAAGATAGTTTTTAAGTAGGAGCGTTGTTTATGAATATATTAGTAACAGGTGGGGCTGGATTTATTGGAAGTAATTTCGTTCATTACATGCTACAAAGTTATGAAACTTATAAAATTATTAATTACGATGCGCTAACATATAGCGGGAATTTAAATAACGTAAAATCTCTTCAGAATCACCCGAATTACTCTTTTGTAAAAGGAGAAATTCAAAATGGAGAGCTATTAGAACATGTTATAAAAGAGCGGGACGTACAAGTGATTGTAAATTTTGCAGCTGAATCACATGTGGACCGTAGTATTGAAAATCCGATCCCTTTTTATGATACAAATGTAATTGGGACGGTCACTTTATTAGAACTAGTTAAAAAATATTCGCATATAAAACTTGTGCAAGTGTCAACAGATGAAGTGTATGGCTCTTTAGGAAAAACAGGGAAGTTTACAGAGAAAACACCGTTAGCTCCAAATAGTCCATATTCTTCAAGTAAGGCGAGCGCGGACATGATAGCTCTATCTTACTATAAAACATATCAATTACCGGTTATAGTAACGCGTTGTTCTAACAATTATGGGCCGTACCAGTATCCCGAGAAATTAATTCCATTAATGATTACGAATGCACTAGAAGGAAAAAAATTACCGCTATATGGTGATGGTTTAAATGTAAGAGATTGGTTACATGTAACGGATCATTGCAGTGCGATTGACGTTGTTTTGCATAAGGGACGTGTAGGAGAAGTATATAATATAGGTGGAAATAATGAAAAAACAAATGTAGAAGTTGTGGAACAAATTATTAATCTTTTAGGAAAAACAAAAAAAGAAATTAAATATGTTACAGATCGTTTAGGGCACGATCGTCGTTATGCGATTGATGCAGAGAAAATGAAGAATGAATTTGATTGGGAACCGAAATATACGTTTGAACAAGGATTACAAGAGACGGTGAAATGGTATGAAAAGAATAAGGAATGGTGGAAACCACTAAAAGACCAGTAAGGGGCATGTTAAATGAAAGAGAGGGTTATCATAACAGGAGCAAACGGTCAATTAGGAAAGCAACTATTTGAAGAGTTAGACTCTGAAGAATATGATATATATCCATTTGATAAAAAATTATTAGATGTGACAAATATATCCCGAATACAACAAGTGGTACAAGAAATAAAACCACATATAATTATTCATTGTGCTGCCTATACGAAAGTAGATCATGCGGAGAAAGAACAGGATCTTGCATATAGAATAAATGCAATCGGAGCTCGAAATGTAGCGGTTGCTTCACAATTAGTAGGGGCAAAGCTAGTTTATATTAGTACTGATTATGTATTTCAAGGCGCCAGACCAGATGGATACGACGAATTTCATAGTCCAGCGCCGATAAATATATATGGGGCCTCTAAGTATGCGGGGGAGCAGTTCGTCAAAGAGTTACATAATAAATATTTTATCGTTCGCACATCGTGGCTATATGGTAAATATGGGAATAATTTCGTGAAAACGATGATGCGATTAGGAAAAGAAAGAGATGAAATATCTGTTGTAGCGGATCAAATTGGCTCTCCTACGTATGTGGCGGATTTGAATATGGTTATTAATAAGCTCATTCATACTTCTTTATACGGTACATACCACGTATCAAACAGAGGTTCATGCTCTTGGTTTGAATTTGCACAAAAGATATTTTTGTACGCCAATATGAAAGTGAATGTATTACCTGTTTCAACGGAAGAATTCGGGGCTGCGGCTGCGAGGCCCAAATATTCTATTTTTCAACATAACATGCTAAGATTAAATGGTTTTTCACAAATGTCGTCTTGGGAAGAAGGATTAGAGCGTTTTTTTATAGAAACCAAAAGTCATTAACAAATTTCTGTTAATGACTTTTTTGTTTGCCTTTAAGCGGTTTTATGGTACTATAATTATAGTATCAGGTACTAATAACAAGTATAAGTATTTCTGGGAGGATATATCATGGAACTATTACAAGGGAAAACATTTGTTGTTATGGGCGTTGCGAACCAAAGAAGTATTGCATGGGGAATTGCTCGCTCTTTGCATAATGCAGGTGCAAAATTAATATTCACATATGCAGGAGAACGTTTAGAAAGAAACGTTCGTGAATTAGCGGACACATTAGAAGGACAAGAATCACTTGTATTACCTTGTGATGTAACGAATGATGAGGAACTTAAAGCTTGCTTTGAAACAATTAAACAAGAAGTAGGTACTATTCACGGTGTAGCACATTGTATTGCTTTTGCAAATCGCGATGACTTAAAAGGTGAATTTGTAGATACTTCTCGCGATGGATTTTTACTTGCACAAAATATTAGTGCATTCTCTTTAACAGCTGTAGCAAGAGAAGCGAAGAAAGTAATGACAGAAGGCGGAAATATTTTAACGTTAACATACCTTGGTGGCGAGCGCGTTGTGAAAAATTATAACGTTATGGGTGTTGCGAAAGCTTCATTAGAAGCGAGCGTGAAATATTTAGCGAACGATTTAGGTCAACACGGTATTCGTGTTAACGCTATTTCTGCAGGACCAATTCGTACGTTATCTGCAAAAGGCGTAGGCGATTTCAACTCAATCTTAAGAGAAATTGAGGAGCGCGCACCACTTCGTCGTACAACAACGCAAGAAGAAGTTGGCGATACAGCAGTATTCCTATTCAGTGATTTAGCACGCGGTATAACAGGAGAAAACATTCATGTTGATTCAGGGTATCATATCCTAGGATAAATATAATATTAATTTTTAAAGGACAATCTCTAAATGCTGAGATTGTCCTTTTATTTGTTCTGAGAAAGAACGATTTTTAACGAAAGTTCTTGCCACGTGATGAATATAACTATAATAGTACACGATTTATTCAGCTACGTATGGAAGTGGGAGGGACGAGTGTGAAGAATAAAAATAAAAGTTCAACAGTTGGAAAACCGTTGTTATATATTGCGCAAGTAAGTTTAGAACTTGCTGCACCGAAAATAAAAAGGATTATTCTGACAAACTTTGAAAATGAAGATCAAAAAGAGCAAAGTAATAAACAAGAAAATATTGTAAGCGGTGCTGTGGAAGAGGTAATAGAACAAGAACAACAAGAAGAGCAGCAAGTGGAAGAAAAAATAGAAGAAGAGGAAAAAGAAGAACACGCAGAACAAGAAGAGCAAGAACAAGAACCAGTAAGAACCGTCCCACATAATAAATCATTTAAGGATATGAATAATGATGAAAAAATTCATTTTTTACTAAACCGCCCTCATTATATTCCGAAAGTAAGGTGCAGAATAAAAACAGCTACAGTTTCTTATGTTGGATCGATCATATCGTATCGTAATGGCATTGTATCTATTATGCCGCAAAATAGTATGAGAGATATTAGGTTGTCTATAGATGATATCCAATCGATTAGTATGGCCGGCTTTTAAATATGTAAAGGTGGTAGAAACTTTCTACCACCCCAATAGTTTTTTAGTTTACTTCACTTATTAGATAGTAACGTCGCGTAAGCATTGAATCGCACAGAAACAGCTTAAATCAACAGTAATGCAAGTAGATGTTGATACTAGTCTTGCATTTGGTACAGCTAAAAACGTACAAATTGGGTCATCAGTAGGTGGTACAGGAGAGCTATCACCTAATACTACACTTAATACACGTAGTACAGCACAGCTATCATCATCTACACTTTCCACACGGAAAATGGGAGATCTGCAGCTAGTAAGGCTTGAAGATGGTGCAAATGCTTCAAAAGGATCTCCAGTTTTTGTGTATAAAATAAAAGGGCGTGTATTCGCTACTGATGCAGTATTGTGTGCACCTAAGAATGGGATTTCACAACCAGATCCACATGTTGTTGTAGAACAATCTTGTAATTCATTGATGAATTTTACAACGTCAACTACACAATGAGAAGAGCCATGGTGTTTATTTTCGTTACAACTCATTAATGTCACTCCTTATCTTCTTGTTTGTATTTACATTAATAAGATATTGGAGTCGAGGAGATTTGGTCACAATCTCAAGACCTTTTTTTTTAAATAGGCGAAAGAGGATAAGGGAAGGTGGAATTATGCTGTTTACAAGCTGGCTTTTATTTTTTATTTTTGCGTTAGCTGCTTTTAGGCTCACTCGTTTAATTGTTTATGATAAAATTACAGCCTTTTTGCGAAGACCATTTATTGATGAATTAGAGATTACGGAGCCGGATGGAAGTGTATCAACGTTTACAAAAGTGAAAGGTAATGGATTAAGAAAGTGGATTGGCGAATTGTTAAGCTGTTATTGGTGTACAGGTGTATGGGTTAGTGCTTTTTTATTAGTCTTATATAATTGGATCCCTATCGTTGCGGAACCGTTACTTGCATTATTAGCTATTGCAGGAGCGGCAGCCATCATTGAAACAATTACAGGATATTTTATGGGAGAATAATATATTTTCATAATACGAGAAAAAGCGGAGTTTAAAAGAATGAGGGAACGGAAATAAAGAGTTGTTCATATAGTAAATAGACAGAATTGACAGTAGAGGAGATGTTTGCTGTGAGCAATAATCCAAGGCAAAATTCATATGACCTGCAGCAGTGGTATCATATACAGCAACAACACCAAGCACAACAACAGGCATATCAAGAACAATTACAACAACAAGGATTTGTGAAGAAAAAGGGATGCAATTGTGGGAAAAAGAAGAACACAATAAAACAATATGAAGAATGAAACACTCATGTTATTGTGAGTGTTTTTTATTATACATATAAAAAGCGGTATTTCTGTATTAGAAATACCGCTTTTTTACTAGCTAATTTGTGCAACTGTTAATGCTGCAGCACGAATGTCTACAGTTCCAATTAACTCAACTGGTACAATTTGAATTAAGTCACCAGGATTTAAGTTAATAAGAATAACACCGCTGGATACGTCTACTTCACCAGTACCAATAACGTTAGAACGAACTGCTGTACCTGATCCAGGAATAATGTTAGCTGGTGTATTTAATGATAAGAAGAAACGACCAGCTTCTGGTGCAGTAGGTACGTTATCAAGACTAATTGTTAATGTATAACTGATTTGATAAATACCAGCTCGTAGAATTCGAATGCCATCTCCGACACTTACTGTATCATTTATTACAGGAACAGTAATATTTGGGTTTGGACTTACGCTAGGTAATAATAGTGGTGTAAATAGTGAAGCAAACTGAGGTGCAGACGCGTTGAAAGCAAAACCGAAGGCAGGTAATGTACTAGCTGGCTTCGCCTCGCAATCGATTTTAGTAAATTCGCAATCAGAAGAGAACATGTTTTTCACTCCTTTATCTGTTTCTACTTTCAGTTAATGAAAAGGACAGGTTCTATGTTCTAGACAAGTTCCCAATTTTAAGAAATTTACATAAGAATACTCTTTAAGCATGGATTGGGTGGCAGAATACTCTGCCACCCAATCCATGCTTAACTCATTATTTAGTTTTAAATAGAAACATCGCGTAAGCATTGAATAGCACAGAAGCAACTTAAATCAACAGTAATGCAAGTGGAGGTTGATACTAATCTTGCATTTGGTACAGCTAAAAATGTACAAATTGGGTCATCAGTAGGTGGTACGGGTGAGTTATCACCTAATACTACAGTTAATACACGTAATACAGCACAGTCATCATCATCTATACTTTCTACGCGGAAAATTGGAGATCGGCAACTAGTAAGGCTTGAAGATGGTGCAAATGCTTCAAAAGGTGCTCCGGCTTTTGTGTATAAAATAAAAGGACGTGTATTCGCTACTGATGCAGTGTTATGTGCTCCTAAAAATGGAACTTCGCAACCAGATCCACATGTTGTCGTTGCACATTCTTGCAGTTCATGTATAAAGCGAACGACATTAGATACACAGTTGAAATCACAATCATGTTCATGATGGTCTTCGTTACAATTGCAGCTCATTATGTTCACTCCTTCTCGTGAGTTCTGACATACACTATTACAATATGAGTGGGATATGGCTGATATTACGTTAATTCTCACGATAAAAACAAGGAATTTATATAGGAGGGATGTACATAACGTGATATAAAAAAAGACAACCTTATTTAGTGGATGTCTTTTCAGGCAAATCTTTTCGCACAGTATATAAAAAACGAGATATGTCTAATTTCTTTCCTCTGAAAAATTGCGGAGAAGAAATGTAAAGTTCTTCTTTCGCACGTGTAATGGCGACATACAGTAATCGGCGTTCTTCTTCTAGCGCTTCAGAAGTTTCCGTAATACGATCATTTGCATCTTTTAAAGAAGAAGTATGGGGCAGGATTCCATCACTCGCTCCAAGTAAAAAGACACATGGAAATTCAAGGCCTTTTGCGTTATGGATTGACATAAGTGAAACGGCATCTTTTTGCGGCATTGTTTTTAATGCTTCCATTTCTTTTTGACCTTGAATCGCCTCGTCGATAAATTGTAAATAAGCTGGAATATCGGTGAAACGAGTTGCAGACTCCATTAATTCTTCCAACATTTCTTCTTGTATGTCTTTATGCATCGTAAAGGAAGAACGATCGTTACTTTGTAAGTACTCTAAATATTTTCCTTTACCATGAATGATTTCTTTTAATGCTTTTTTCGGTTCTAATTCTTTAATAAACTTAATAAAATCGATGCGCTCATTTACCTTTTTCACTTGAAAAGGTTTTAAGCTTGGATTTAATAGTAAGAAATGAAGAAGAGAAGGGAAGCGTCCCTCACCATATTTCCATTGTTCACGTTCAATAAATGAAATACAATCATCACGTCCGATATACATCGTCGGCAATATGTTTGAAAGTGATTCTAGTCGAAACGGCTCAATCACGAGTCTTAAATGATCTAATACAGGCTTAATTAAAGAATGTTCATAAAATGATTGGCTCGCCCCGTGTTTAATAAACGGGATTTTATGAATGGTAAGCTGATCAAGTAACGAACGACTTACAGAATGTGTGCGATACAGTAAACAAAAATCTTTATAGTTTCGTTCACCGCTATCTACTTTTTCTTGAATGAGCTGTAAAATTTGATTTGCTTCATCAAGAGTCGTAGCAGGTCTTGCATAAAAAGGTTGTACACCTTCCTCACGAACGGAGTATAGCTCTTTATCAAAACGTTCTTGATTTAATTTTATAACTTCATTTCCAAGCCCGACGATAAAGGGATTGGATCGATAATTCGTATTTAGTGCAATAATTGTTGTGTTATCAAATTCTTTTGGAAAAGATAAAATAATTTGGTGACTTGCCCCTCGCCAGCCATAAATTGCTTGATCATCATCACCTGCGATGAACAAATTATTTCTTGGCGTGGCTAACAATTTTACAATTTCATATTGTGCATAGGATGTATCTTGAAACTCATCTACTTCAATGTAGTGAAAACGTTGTTGTAATTGAGTTAGTAAAGGAGCATTATTTTCTAACATATAATATGTTTCCAATAAGATGTCATCGAAATCAATATAATTGTATCGTTGTTTTACCTCTTCAAAACGTTCATATACTTCTTTAAATTCTTGTTCCACTGGTGTTTTCACTTTTACATCTTTCGGACGATTTAATTTGTTTTTTTCAAGTGAAATCATCGCGAGCATCGTTTCCGCATCATAATCGTCTTTTAAACGCAATTCTTTTAAGATTTTCTTTATCATAATTTGTTTATGTTTTTCATTTGCTAAAATTTGCTGATTATACCCTTGACTACGAAGTAATTTTAAGAAAACAGAGTGGAATGTACCAGCAACAACGTAGCTACTTGCTGCATGATTCATACCTGGTAACTTCGCAACACGACTTCGGATTTCTTCAGCTGCTTTTTGTGTAAATGTAAGTAATAAAATATTTCGTGGATGAACTTGTTTTACATTTACTAAATAACCAACGCGAGTTGTTAAAACAGATGTTTTCCCGCTTCCGGCACCAGCTAGTGTAAGAACAGGACCTTCTGTTGTGCGCACAGCTTCTAATTGTTTTTCGTTTAAAAAAACATTTTGTTGTTCTAGAGCGCGGAAATAAGCCGCATCTACATCTTCTTCCATAATTAAATGGGTAGATGTTTTCGGAATATGATATGTCGCACGCGGAATATCAGCGTGTGTTAACGATTTTTGTGAAAATTTTTCTTGTGTCATATGTTCACCTTCAAAACTATAGCATCAACATTTAACTTTAGCGGAAGAAAAAGAAAATAGCAATGTAAAAAAACAGGAGGGGTCACCTCCTGCTTTCAAATTACAATTCTTTTATCATTACGACGTGCGGGATATTTGCTTCCATAAATACATCAGAACTTGTTACATATCCAAGTTTTTTATAGAAATCTTCAGCATGTGTTTGAGCATGAAGTTTCAATTTCGGTAGCGAATTTTCCTTTGCATACGCTTCAAGAGAATCCATAACAATTTTTCCAATCCCTTTTTTGCGATGGGAATTTAGCACGCAAATGCGTTCCATTTTTCCTATACCATCAAGGATGCGAAAACGTCCAGCACCAACTGGAACATCATTGTCATATATAACAACGTGTGTTGAAGTTTCTTCAAACTCATCGTACTCTTCTTCAGCAGAGACACGTTGTTCATTTACAAACACTTGTTTACGTACAGAGAATGCATCTCTTAGTTGTTCGTCCGTTTGTACAATCTGTGCGTGCAAATTAGTTGTTCCCCTTTCCAAGACGGAATGTTTCGTGTACAGTCCATGTTCCATTTTCTAATTGATATAGAAGATGGAAACGATCAATTGGTTGTTCGTAATAGAAATCTTTCATACGTAATCGGCCCAACACATCAGCATGCTCTGCATCTGATAAGCCTTGTCCGATTGTTAGATGAGGTACGAAAGCATATTCGCGTTCTTGCGTGAATAACCCGCTATGCATTTCTTCATTTAAGAAAGTAAGTTCAGGTGTTTTTTCTACTTTAAAGTAAAGGACGTTATTAACAGGTGCGAAAGAACCAACTTTCCCAACATGAAGGGTGAAAGGGTTCGTTTTACTTGCGATTGTATGTAACTCGTTTACAATCGACTCTAATTGTTCATCTTGCGCCTCAAAGGGTGTTTTCAATGTAATATGTGGCGGAACTAATGCGTAGTGCGGGTCATAACGTTTACGCAATCCGTTCGCTTTATCTTGAATCATTTTAGATGGAAAAATTACAATGCCTAATTTCATGTTCCAATTCCTCCCTTTGTAAGTCTAGTTAGATTTTGAGATAAATAAATCTCTTTATCTATTATATCAAATTATTCTGAATACTGCTCTCTATTATTTCATTGATAGAATATGAGAGAAGGCTTTCGGTAAATCAGTCTGCCAATATTTCCAAGTATGATTGCCTTCAAATTCCTCGTAATGCGTGATGAAGTTTCTATCTGTAAGAAGCGTATTTAACTCACGGTTCGGCCCTACGAAATCAGATACTTGTCCATCAGTACGCTTTACAGCCGTTTCTTCTGTACCGATGACGTGATACAGTTCTAACGCCTGTGGATCTTTGAATTCTTTTGCTAAGTTCATCACTGTCTCATCCACAAATGGTGATTGCATAACGACTTTACCGAATGTATGCGGATACATAAGTGCAGTCATAAAGGAAACTGTTCCGCCAAGAGAATCACCAATTAAAACACGACCTTTTCCCATTTGATACGTTGGATAATTTTCATCAATATATGGTGCAAGTTCATGAGCAAGGAAACGAATATATGCAGCATTTTTCACTTCATTTGGGAAATATTTTTCTTTACGATCATGTACATTTTTATATGGAATACCGACAATAATTGTACGGTCAATTTCTTCGGTTTCACGAAGGCGCTCAATTACACGGTGCGCTTTACCGAGCTGAAAATAATCTCTACCATCTTGTGCAATTACAACTGTATGTTTGTGCAGTGGTGTGTAATTTACTGGTAAATAAACGAGAAGTGTAACATCTTCTTGAAGTGATGCGCTATAAAATGAAATTTCTTCAATTCTCCCTATTGTTTGACTCATGTAGATCCCCCTAAATAAAAATTTACTGTAACGATTGTAAGAGCGACGCTTGTAGTGAAAAGGAAAGAAATATTCACTAATTGGTGCCTTAATTTCTATTTTACCATAATGGTACGAAGAATCTAAAAAATTAGTATTTAAGTTACGAAAGAAAACGGATATAATGAAGTGGGATTTTTGACAGGTGAGAGGGGAGACAGGATTTGAAACAAGAAAAATCAATCGCACTACCATTGGCTATTTCTATAATTGCCATTTCCTTTGCAGCAGTTTTTGTAAAGATGTCCTCAGCACCATCTTCAATATTAAGTATGTACCGCTTATGGATTATCGTACTTATTATGCTGCCTATCGTATGGAAAAAAAGAGAGGAATTTAATAGGATTCAAATGAAAGATTGGGGCTTTTTAATTGGATCTGGTTTCTTTTTAGCACTTCATTTTCTTTTATGGTTTGAATCTTTAAAGCATACAACAGTTGCTAGTTCAACAATTATTTTGGCGCTTCAACCAATCGTATCTTTAGTTGGAGGTTTTTTTCTATTTAAAGAAAGAACAACATATTCAGCCATTGCAACGATGGGAATCGCTATTTTAGGAGTAATGTGCATTGGTTGGGGAGATTTAGGTTTAAGTAAGCAAGCAATTTATGGTGACATATTATCCTTTCTAAGTGTAATAGCAGTTGTCGGTTATTTATTTATCGGGCAAACGACAGTGAAGAAAGTATCGCACTGGATTTATAGCTTTACAGTCTTTGCGTTCGCAGGTCTTTTTATGGGGATTTATAATGTCATATTACAAGTTCCCTTTACAGGTTATACGAGGTGGGATTGGACTGTTTTTCTTTTACTTGCAATTGTGCCAACAGTGTCACATGTAATTAATAACTGGCTATTAAATTATGTAAATGCAACGACAATTTCAATGAGTATTTTAGGAGAACCTGTTGGAGCATCTATACTTGCGTTCTTCTTACTTGGAGAAAAATTAAATGCAATGCAAATTATCGGTAGCATGCTCGTATTGTTTGGTGTATCTGTTTTCTTACTGCAGCAACAAAAGCGAACAGCAAAAAATGTCGTAAACGAGCCGGTGTATACACAGGAATTATAGTGTTAGGGGAGAAAAGAGAAGTTGTGATACTTCTCTTTTTGTTTTATAGAAATACGGGTGTAGAAGGGGGAGGAAAATGGAATTTCCATCAAAAAAAGATGTATGGTTACATCCAATTTTTTTTTATTGTTGTAGGCGCCTGTTTTGCTCCTATATTTGCAGGGAGAGAATATTTCCTTTTGCTTTTTACAATTCCATTAGCAATGTTGTTTAGTTGGAGTTGATTTTTGGCAAAATATATTGCCGGGAAAGAAACAATTACGATTAGATCGGGTCTCGTTACAAAACGTATATTTATACGAGATATAAAACAAATTTCAAATACGAAAAATCCAATAGCAGCTCATGCATTATCATTTGAACGACTTGAAATTGTTTACGATACACATAAAAACAGAAATTATTTCTCCAAGAAATAAAGAACAATTTATTAACCTTGTAAAAAGTAAAAACTCAAATATTGAAACAAAGTAAAAGAGTGGCTACGAAGCCACTCTTTTACTTTGGGTTTGTCATATAAGGTTGTACGTGAATGACACATAGGTCACGGAATTTGCCTTCAGCAGTTGTGACAATTACGACTGCTTTACCTGCACTTTTTCCAGTAATCGTCACGGTGTCACCTTTTGGATATATGGTGATGATATCAGAATTCATATTTGACCAAATAAGCTCTTTATTCGTTGCTTGTATTGGCAAAGTAGAAGCTGCTAACACAATGTTTTGTCCCGTTTTTATTTTTAATTTATGTTTTTCCATATGAACACCGATGACTGAAATAACAGAAGGAGCAATTGAAATTTTAGGCGGGTTAGGTTGCATGTTTAAACAAGACGCAGAAGTATTTGTGATAGGTGAAAATTTTCGTGTTTGTTGTTGCTGGAAAGCTGCTAACATGTTGGAGTCCCCTTTCTGTATAAGTGCTGATACTCATACTATAAAGGAGTAGTGTTATGTTAAATTTAACGAAACATAAAGAATTTGTTAAATTTGATAAGAAGATTGTCGAACTGTAAAAAATCTCTGCTGTTACGATAACAGCAGAGATTTTTTTATAAATTATGACGATGTTGTTTTTCGAAATCCTCAAATTGCTCTTCAACTTCTTTTGAAGGTTGTGTTAGTAAACTAACAATTACGATGGCTAGTAAACTAATAGCGAAACCTGGAATCATTTCATATAAGAAATCTTTTAAGAATTTGAATTGAGTCCAGATAATAACAGTAGCGGCACCAGAAATCATACCAGCAAGCGCGCCCCATTTCGTCATACGTTTCCAATATAAGCTTAATAAAATAGCAGGTCCGAATGAAGAACCAAAACCAGCCCAAGCGTATCCAACAAGAGCTAAAATCGTATCATTTTGTTTAAACGCTAAAGCGCACCCAACTAATGCAATAACAAGTACAGCCATACGACCGACAAATACAAGTTCTTTATCAGTTGCAGAACGTTTGAAGAATGTACGATATAAGTCTTCCGTTACGGCACTAGAAGTAACGAGTAACTGAGATGAGATTGTACTCATAATCGCTGCTAAAATTGCGGCTAATAAAAATCCAGTAATAAGTGGGTGGAATAAAATTTTCCCAAGTTCAAGGAAAATTGTTTCTGGGTTAGATAATGTTAACTCTTGTTGTGAATAGTAAGCAATACCAATAAGACCAGTAAACATAGCTCCGACAACAGAGAAAATCATCCAGCTCATACCAATTCTTCGTGCGCTTTTAAGTTCTTTTACAGAAGCGATTGCCATAAAGCGTACGATAATATGAGGTTGTCCGACATAACCAAGGCCCCATGCGAATAGAGAAATCATTCCTAAAGTAGAGGCACCTTTAAAAATATCTAGACGTGTTGGATCTACAGATCGAATTGTATCAAATGCAGGTCCAAGTCCGTTCGAATTCATAATTGTTACGATAGGAACAAGAATAAGAGCAACTACCATAATGATTCCTTGCACGAAGTCTGTCCAACTTACTGCTAAGAAACCACCAAATAATGTGTAAGCTACAACAACGCCTGCTACAATGAATAATCCAACATGATAGTTCATGCCAAATGAATTTTCAAATAATACAGCGCCTGAAACTAACCCTGAAGCTACATAGAAAGTAAAGAAAATCATAATAACAAGTCCAGATACTAAACGTAGCATATGAGATTTGTCGTGGAAACGGTGTTCCAAAAATTCTGGGATAGTAATAGAGTTATTTGCAATTTCTGAGTAGGTACGTAAGCGAGGAGCGACATAAAGCCAATTTGCGTATGCGCCTAGTGTTAGGCCGATCGCAATCCAACTACTACTTAATCCAACGCTAAACATTGCACCGGGTAATCCCATTAAAAGCCAACCACTCATATCGGATGCTCCAGCACTTAATGCTGTTACTGCGGGGCCTAGTGTACGCCCGCCAAGCATATAATCTGTTAAGTTGGACGTTCGTTTGTAGGCGAAATAGCCAATTACTAACATCCCGAGCATGTAGATAGAGATCGAAGTTAAAGTTAACATCTGCGTACTCATGTAGTTCCCCTTCCTTTTGTCATATCTTTTGATGCGTTATGCATATTTATAATCTATCATGATTATTCTGAAAAATCCATATAGAAATATGAATTTTCAGAAATGTAAGCGTTTTTTGATGTCATTTTACTTTTTTAATATATAATATTCATACAAAAAACCTTATTTTTAATAGAGTATTTATTATATTTACATAAAAAGAGGTTGTTTTGTCAATATAATATTGAAAGGAAAGAAAAATAAAATTTTTAAAAAAGTATTGACTTGTGAAAAAAGTCAGGTCTATAATGAGTGCAACTTAAAAAAATGCAAGCGTTGATGAAGAAGAGTACACATGATGAACATGTCAGAGAGCTGATGGTTGGTGCGAATCAGTATGGAATTGATGTGGAATGGGCTTCGGAGCTTCCAAACCGAAACGAAAGAAGTAGGCTTTGGCGACATGATCTCATCGATACAAGAGACACGTATTGTTTTTGATACGGTAAAGTGCGTTACATTTGTAACGAATTAAGGTGGCACCACGGGAGTACCCGTCCTTTCTATAGGATGAGTACTCCCTTTTTGTGTATAAAAAATTAAATAAATGAAATCGTTTAAGTAAGAAGAGTACGTATATTGGAGACGTTACAGAGAGCCGGGAATAGGTGGGAGCCCGGTACGGTGCCATATACGGAATGGGCTTACGAGAGGTATGCTGAACAATTATATTCAGTAGGCAACCCGGGTTCCGCCGTTACAAGGATAAGGTATAAATTTTGTACCTGAACAAAGCGGGATGCTTTTGCATCCAACACGAGGTGGTACCGCGGTATATTTATCGTCCTCTACATATTTTCGATATGTAGAGGACTTTTTTATTTTTCAGAGCGAGGTGAAGGACATGATGACGAAAGAAGAATTTATAAAACAAAAAAGAGAGAGAAAGACATTTTTAGTAATCGATGAAGAAGAAGGAGATAGCATTACGCCAATTTCTTTATATAGACGTATGAAAGGGAAGAAGAAATTCTTATTAGAAAGTTCACAGCTTCATCAAGATAAAGGGCGTTATTCTTACTTAGGATGTAATCCTTATGGAGAAGTGAAAAGCGTTGGTACGGAAGTGGAACGAACGATTTTCGGCCGGGCAGAAAAGTTACAAGGTAACGTACTACAAGTGTTAGAAGAAGTAATTGCACCATCACAAGTAGACAGTCCATTTCCATTTTGCGGAGGAGCAGTTGGTTATATTGGATATGATGTCATTCGGCAGTATGAAAACATTGGAGCGGATTTACACGACCCATTAAATATTCCGGAAGTGCACCTTTTACTATATCGTGAGTTTATCGTTTACGATCATTTACGCCAAAAGTTTTCGTTTGTATATGTATGCAGGGAAGATGATTCAGCAAATTATGAGGAAGTATACGAAAGACTACGAGTATACAAAGAAGAAGTGCTACAAGGAGAAGAAGCTGAAGTAAATGCAATACCATCCACATTATCATTCACTTCTTCTATAACGGAAAAAGAGTTTTGTGAGATGGTAGAAATGGCGAAAGAATATATAAGAGCGGGAGACATATTCCAAGTTGTACTGTCACAGCGTTTACAAAGTGAATGTATTGGTGATCCATTCGCGTTATATCGAAAACTTCGAATTGCAAATCCATCACCATATATGTTCTATATCGATTTTCAAGATTATGTTGTACTCGGTTCTTCGCCAGAAAGTTTACTATCAGTAAGGGAGGATAAAGTGATGACGAATCCAATTGCTGGTACAAGGCCGAGGGGGAAAACGAAGAGGGAAGATGAGGAAATCGCAAAAGAACTGTTAGGCAATGAGAAAGAGCGAGCAGAGCATATGATGCTTGTAGATCTTGGGCGAAACGATATTGGTAGAGTGAGTGAAATCGGCTCGGTTACGATAGATAAATATATGAAAGTAGAAAAATATTCTCACGTTATGCACATTGTATCCGAAGTTTACGGAACATTGCAAAAACAAATGGGCGGATTTGATGCGTTAGCGTATTGCTTACCAGCAGGGACGGTTTCTGGAGCTCCGAAAATTAGAGCGATGGAAATTATAAATGAACTAGAGAATGAAAAAAGAAATGTATACGCTGGTGCAGTTGGATACGTTAGTTTTTCAGGAAATCTTGATATGGCGCTCGCCATTCGAACGATGGTCGTAAAGGATGAAAAAGCATACGTTCAGGCAGGAGCAGGAGTCGTTTACGATTCAGATCCAGTAGCTGAATATGAAGAAACATTAAATAAAGCGAGAGCGCTTTTGGAGGTAATGAAATGATTGTACTTATCGATAATTACGATTCGTTCACATATAACTTGTATCAACTGTTAGGCGAACATGAAGAAGAAATTGTAGTTGTAAGAAATGATGAAATAACGATAGAACAGTTAGAAGAGGTGAATCCAAGAGGAATTGTACTTTCACCAGGACCAGGAAAACCAGAGGATGCTGGCATTTGTATCAACGTCATCCGTCATTTTTATAAGAACGTTCCCATATTAGGGATTTGTCTTGGCCACCAAGCGATCATAGCTGCATTTGGAGGAGACATTGTTAGAGCAGAATGTATTAAACATGGAAAAACATCGCGTGTGAAACATAACGGAACGTCAATCTTTTCATACGCTACACAGCCGCTAACGGCAATGCGCTATCATTCCCTTGTTGCAGCGCAAACGAGCTTGCCAGAGTGTTTTGACATATTAGCGACAGCGATGGACGACGGAGAGATAATGGCAGTCCGTCACAATTATTATCCGCTCTTCGGATTACAGTTTCATCCGGAATCAATCGCAACAGAAGAAGGCGGAAAGTTAATACGTGCCTTTTTAACAGAAATAAAAGAGGAGGAAAGAGTATGAATAACTATCTTCGTAAATTAGTGGAGGGTCAACATTTAACAGAAGAGGAAATGTATAAAGCAGGACTACTTTTATTAAGTGAAAACATATTAGAAAGTGAAATTGCAGCTTTCTTAGTCTTACTGAAAGCGAAAGGTGAAACTGCAGAAGAAATATACGGTCTCGTTCGAGCTCTTCGCGAAAAGGCATTGCCGTTTTCGAACCATATACAAGGAGCAATGGACAATTGCGGGACGGGTGGTGACGGTGCTCAAACGTTTAATATTAGCACAACATCAGCATTCGTACTGGCAGGAGCAGGTGTAAAGGTTGCAAAACATGGTAATCGTGCTGTTTCTAGTAAAACAGGAAGTGCAGACTTATTAGAAGAACTAGGTGTAAATATTAGTAGTACGCCAAACGAAATTGATTATTTACTAGAGCATGTGGGCATTGCATTTTTATTTGCACCAGTGATGCATCCAGCACTAAGGCGCATTATGAAAATAAGAAAAGAGTTAAACGTGCCGACGATCTTTAATTTAATTGGTCCTTTAACAAATCCAGTGAATTTAGAAACACAATTTGTCGGTATTTATAAACGAGATATGTTATTACCAGTTGCGCAAGTATTACAAAAGTTAGGCCGGAAACAAGCGCTTGTCGTAAATGGAAGTGGTTTTTTAGATGAAGCATCATTACAAGGGGAAAATCACGTAGTCCTTTTAAAAGATAATGAAATAGTGGAAATGAGTATTGATCCAGAAAAGTATGGTTTTTCAAGAGTGAAAAATGAAGAAATTAGAGGGGGGAATTCAAAAGAAAATGCAAAGATTACGCTTGAAGTATTGAGCGGAGAAAAGAGTGTTTATCGCGATACAGTTTTATTAAATGCAGGTCTAGCTCTTTTCGCAAATGGAAAAACGGAAACGATTGAAGAAGGAATTAAACTCGCGGCACATAGCATTGACTCTGGAAAAGCATTAGCCAAATTAAACTTATTAATTGTAGCAAGCAACGAAAAATTAGAAAGGGTGAACTAAAGTGGGGACGATTTTAGATAAAATTGTAGAACAGAAGAAAAAGGAAGTTGCGGAGTTATATGAAATATATACACCAGTAAAAACAAAAAGAAAGACACATTCACTTGTAGAAGCGTTACAGCAGTTTACTGTCATTGCAGAAGTAAAGCGAGCATCACCATCAAAAGGAGATATCAATTTACACGTTGACGTACGAAAACAAGTGGGAACATATGAGAAATGTGGTGCAGGAGCAGTATCTGTTTTAACAGATGGTCAATTTTTTAAAGGATCGTTTCACGATTTACAAACAGCAAGAGAAGAAAGTAACATTCCGCTTTTATGTAAAGATTTCATAATTGATAAGATTCAAATCGATAGAGCGTATGAAGCGGGAGCAGATATTATTTTACTAATTGTAGCAGCGTTAACGAAAGAGAAGTTAAAAGAGTTGTATAGCTACGTGTTAGAAAAAGGATTGGAAGCGATTGTTGAAGTTCATGATGAACAGGAATTAGAAACTGCGATTGTATTAAATCCGCACGTTATTGGCATTAATAATCGTAATTTAAAAACGTTCGAAGTAGATTTAAGCCAAACTGAAAAGCTTGGAAAAAGATTGAATGAGGAGAAATTATTTTGGATTAGTGAGAGTGGCATTCATTCAAAAGAAGATATTATCCGTGTTAAAAGAGCTGGAGCAAAAGGTGTATTAGTTGGAGAGGCACTTATGACATCATCTTCTATTAGTAGTTTTTTTGAAGATTGTAAGGTGAATATATGAAAGTGAAAATTTGCGGCATCACTGATGTGGAAACAGCGAAAAGTGCGTGCGAATATGGCGCAGATGCACTCGGATTTGTTTTTGCAGAAAGTAAGCGGAAAATCACTCCAAAGAGAGCGGAAGAAATCATTCAGGAGCTTCCAGCCAACGTGTTAAAAATCGGTGTTTTCGTAAATGAATCAGTAGAAGTGATCCAGAAAATTGCAGATGAGTGCGGGTTAACACATGTACAACTACATGGGGATGAAGACAATTATCAAATTAGAAGATTGAATATTCCGTCTATAAAATCGCTAGGAGTAACTTCAGAGAGTGATATGAAAAACGCTCAAAGGTATGAAACGGATTATATATTATTTGATAGCCCGAAAGAAAAGTTTCATGGAGGAAATGGAAAGACATTTTCATGGGAACTACTTGGGCATATGCCAAAAGAATTGCGAAAGAAAACGATATTAGCTGGTGGATTAAACGCTCTTAATATAGAAGAAGCAATTCGAACTGTTCGGCCATACATGGTCGATGTGAGCAGTGGAGTAGAGACAGAAGGAAAGAAAGATGTAGAGAAAATAAAACAATTTATTATAAAAGCGAAGGAGTGTTCCAAATGAACTACGCATATCCAGATGAAAAAGGACATTACGGTATATACGGAGGACGATATGTTCCAGAAACGTTAATGCAATCTGTGCTAGAACTAGAAGAAGCATATAAAGAAGCGATGCAAGATGAAGCATTTCAAAAGGAATTAAATCATTATTTAAAAACGTACGTCGGAAGAGAAACACCGCTATATTATGCTGAAAATATGACGAAGTATTGCGGTGGTGCAAAGATTTATTTAAAACGTGAAGATTTGAACCATACAGGAGCTCATAAAATTAACAATACAATCGGTCAGGCACTACTTGCAGTGCGAATGGGCAAGAAAAAAGTTGTCGCTGAAACAGGAGCTGGACAACACGGAGTTGCAACAGCTACTGTATGTGCTCTTCTCGGATTAGAATGCGTCATTTTTATGGGAGAAGAAGATGTAAGACGTCAAAAATTAAATGTGTTCCGAATGGAATTACTCGGAGCGAAAGTAGAAAGTGTAGCGGCAGGTAGCGGTACATTAAAAGATGCGGTAAACGAGGCGCTTCGTTACTGGGTTTCACATGTGCATGATACGCACTACATTATGGGATCTGTTCTCGGACCACATCCATTCCCGCAAATTGTCCGTGATTTCCAAAGTGTAATTGGAAATGAAACGAAAAAACAATATGAGGCGTTAGAAGGAAAGTTACCAGAAGCAGTCGTTGCTTGTATTGGCGGTGGTAGTAATGCGATGGGGATGTTTTATCCGTTCGTACACGATGAAGAAGTTGCTCTTTACGGCGTAGAAGCAGCTGGAAAAGGCGTTCATACAGAAAAGCATGCAGCAACTTTAACGAAAGGAAGCGTTGGCGTTCTCCACGGATCAATGATGTATCTTCTGCAAAACGAAGAAGGACAAATTCAAGAAGCACACTCTATTTCAGCAGGACTTGATTATCCAGGTGTTGGTCCAGAACATAGCTTGCTAAAAGATATTGGCCGCGTTTCCTATCATTCGATAACAGACGAAGAAGCATTAGAAGCATTTCAATTATTAACGAAAAAAGAAGGCATTATCCCGGCGTTAGAAAGCTCGCATGCTGTCGCATACGCATTAAAATTAGCGCCGCAAATGAAGAAAGATGAAGGGCTTGTCATTTGTTTATCTGGCCGCGGTGATAAAGATGTAGAGAGTATAAAACGTTATATGGAAGAGGTGTAAAAAATGGGAGTAGAAAAAATTAAAGCAGCGTTTGAAAATGGCAAGAAAGCATTTATTCCGTACGTAATGGGCGGAGATGGTGGCCTTGAAAAATTAAAAGAAAGAATTCGTTTTCTTGATGAAGCAGGAGCAAGCATCGTTGAAATTGGTATTCCGTTTTCAGATCCAGTTGCAGATGGCCCAACGATTCAAAGAGCAGGGAAACGAGCGCTAGATAGCGGCGTAACATTAAAAGGCATTTTTCAAGCGTTAGCAGAGGTAAGGAAAGAAGTACAAATGCCTTTTGTTCTTATGACATATTTAAATCCGGTACTTGCATTCGGAAAAGAGAGATTCATTGAGAACTGTATAGAAGCAGGTGTAGACGGCATCATCGTTCCAGACTTACCGTATGAAGAACAAAATATTATTGCGCCGTTACTTCGAGAGGTAAACATTGCGCTCATCCCACTGGTTACCGTAACGAGTCCTATTGAAAGAATTGAAAAAATTACGAGTGAATCAGAAGGGTTCGTTTATGCTGTTACAGTAGCGGGCGTAACGGGAGTACGTCAAAACTTTAAAGAGGAGATTCATAGTTACTTAGAAAAAGTAAAATCACACGTCAACTTACCAGTAGTCGCTGGATTCGGCATCTCAACAAAAGAACATGTAGAAGAAATGGTTACAATATGCGACGGAGTTGTCGTTGGAAGTAAGGTCATTGAGCTTTTAGAAAATGAAAAGCGAGAAGAAATATGTGAATTAATATATGCAACAAAACAAAAAGAAGAGGCATAGTCTCTTCTTTTTGTTTTGCGTAATAAATGTTAAAATATACAGAAAATACATATAAATTAGAGGGTGAGAAGGCATGCTAAGACGTAAATTACTATATCTATTTTTAACTGTACCATTATACGCTTGGCTCATTAGCATGACGAAAATAGAGTTAATGGCTCTATTTTTAGGGTATGTATTCATCTTTTCCAACTTAAATCGCATTCAAGAACAGTCTATTTTAGAAATATGTCTATTTTCGATTAGTATAGAATTATTTAGTATCGTTTCGATTGTATTATTAAACGAATTATTTTTACGGATTCATTCATTTACATTAATGAAATTTTGGAATATTATATTGCAAGCAATATGTACTTACATTGTGTTTGTTGTGTTGAAAGAAATAGTCGGAAAGCAGACAGTTTTTCAGGATAATAGAAAATGGGAGTGAATGAAAAGGAGCCGTTTGGTTCCTTTTTTGAATCTGTTGTAAAAACAATTGAAAATTATAGCATCTGTTATATAATAATTAAAAATTGTATTTTAAACGAAATGAGATGATAACATGGCCATATTGTTGGCACTTATCCCAATTATGATGATTTTCATTTGTTTATTTTTATTTAAACAAACGTCATTAAGATCCTCGTTAATTTCTTATGTTGTGTCTGTTGGAATCGTTTTACTCTCGCCAACGTTTCAATTAGGGATAAGTGAAACTGTGCACGCAACGATTAAAGGATGGTTAATTTGTTTTATTGTCGGATACGTTTTATTTTTCGGTATTTTTTTATTTCACCTCATGAACAAAATGGGGTACATCGATCAAGTAGCACGTTTTCTAGAAGCAGTTACTCAGGATCGTTTATTACAAATGCTGCTTATGTGTTTTGGCATTTGCCCACTTATTGAATCAGTAAGTGGATTCGGTATTGGCTTCATGGTTGCAGCACCTATTTTTCTTTCACTAGGATATAAACCATTTCAAGCTGTACTGCTCTCATTCATCGGCTTACTAGCTAGTTCATGGGGCGCAATGGCAACGGGTACGATTATCGGTTCGCAGCTAATAAATATGCCTCTTACAACACTTGGTACAAATACAGCGCTATTAAGTATTCCGATGTTTGCTTACTTCGTTATTCTTTCTTTACACGTTGTTGGCGGCTGGCGAGCGGTTATAGAAAAGTGGAAAGAAGGAGTAGGATTCTTTCTATTATTTTCTCTCGGAATCTACCTTTCTAATGCGTACGTAAGTGTTGAACTAGCAGGGATATTAAGTTCTATCGTTACGATTACATTTGGCTTTCTTATCATTAAATTAAAAGGAAAAAGTGGGCAAAATCTTATAACAGAACATGCCGCTGCAACGGAGAGAGAAATATCCATTATAAAAATTATTAGCCCTTATATATTTCTAACAGTTTGTATTTTACTTTCCCGCCTCGTTCCAGCATTACATGATTTGTTTAGATCATATGCGGTTCTTGATTTGAAATCATACTCTTACAAACTAGAGTTACTATATTCACCAGGATTTTGGCTCGGTATGACTTGCTTATTTACTATTATTTTCTTCCGCATCCCGTCTAATATTATTAAACAATCACTCTCACAAATGATCAAACAATGGATTCCTTTTGCTATTACGACGACAATGTTTATCGCCATTTCAGAACTAATGGGTGCATCAGGCATGCATTCATTACTCGCAAAGACAGCTGGTGATACATTTGGAACGTTTTTCGTTTTCGTTGCGCCGTTTATTGGCGCTATTGGTGGATTTTTAACAGGTAGTAACGCAGGATCAAATGCAATGTTTATAAAACTACAAATGCAAACTGCACAAAACGTTGCACTCCCGTGGCAATATGTCACAACACTTCAAAACACCGCATCATCAGTAGCGACAATCGCTTGTCCATCACGGATTACACTAGGTGCTTACTTATGTAATATCCCTTACCGTGAAAATGAACTATTAAAGAAGACGACGTTAATGATCTTTGGTGCGGTTTTGCTTGTAGTGGTAGAGGTTATTGTTTGGTATATGTTGAGAAATTAAAAATCCTCCTAACATAGGAGGATTTTTTTTATGAATGGATAATGATTTAAATATGAATAGCTTCTACTCAATGAATAGGAGATGAAATGTATGCCCCTAAAAAACTACGGTGTATTAAAAGGTACAGTTATACAATCAAAGATGGGAAAAGGGAAAACTCCTCATTATCAAGTTCATTTACAAGGCGAAGCAGAAGTAGATTATCGCATTGCAATTAACGTAAAGTCGCAAAGTTATCCGTCAGAAGTTTTATATTTTGCGAGCGACAATATTCGGTCAGAGGCGATTCATATTTTACCGACATTACCATTCGGTTTTACAGAAATAAAAAACAATGAACCGAAAGTAGCTTTAGATTATATAAGAGGAAATCTATTTGACTCAAATCAAATGATTCCTTTACCTCCCGAAAAAGCAGGAGCAGATAATGATTTAAATGAAAAAATAGAACGTTATATAAAACGAGCGATAGAAGAAAAAGCAATTATTTACGCGTTTGGCGAAAGATGGGGACCAGAAGAAAATACACCAGATTCCTATTTTCATTTCAAACCGGGAAACGGTATACATGATATTCATATGAATCAAGGGAATGTAGAAAAATGGCAAGGTGATGATGGAATATGGCAAGATGGAGGGATACTCATTCACTTTGAAAAGGAAGAAGAATGGATTGGTATCTTTCTTGCATTCCAATCACAGTCATGGTGTACCGATGAAGAAGGGCATGCTCGTGTTCCGGTTGAACATTGTGATTATAAGAGGAATAATTAATAAGAAGAGGGCGTTCAAAAAGAACGTCCTCTTCTTATTTTATAAAACGAAAAACTAACAAGTGTAGAAATACAAGAGAAAAGCAGTGCTACACTAGAAAACGCAATGAGATACATATTATATTTCATAACCTGTCCAATTAGCTGGTTACTGTCGTATTGAAACAGTCCCGCTATGATGTTGAATAAAAATAAAACGATAAACATGACGATAACTCCGTCTATTGATCCTTTAATGTCTGGTTTACTTAAAGCGATATGTGCGGAAATGCAAATGGCGATAAATAAAAATAACCAAAAGGAAGGATTCAATAAATTGCCGATTGTAAATAAGTTTTTCAATAATACAAACGTCGACAAGAGCATGTTTTGAATCATTTCTACATTAATAGAAGTAGAAGCAATCGTTTTTTCGAGAGTTGTATTAAATAAAAAATATGATTCTGGTACGAAATAGCGCATTAAAAGGATTAATGCAGTAATACCAGAAATAATAGGCCCAATGCCGATAAAGAAATTCCCAATTCGTTGATACACACTTTTTTGATTGTATTGATGTTGTATGTAACCTAAAGCCCCTTGACTTGTATCTGTTGGGAAGAACTGAGTCGCCACAATTTTATGACGGAACAGTACGCACATAATGGCATGTCCAAGTTCGTGAATCGGAACACCGATCCAAGCCGTTAATAGGAATCCTTTTCTTCCGAAAGCTCTCGACCAATACATGCGTGTGAGAGATTCTACATAGCCTAATAGAAATCCAATTACAATGATAACGCCAATTAAAGATAATAATTGGATTACGCTTGTAAGGAGTATTTGAAAAATTGAGTTTACCAATTCCATTGCCAGTCATCCAATCTGTTAAAAATATTATTTATTCTGTTTCATAATAGCATTTTTTTCAAGATTACTAGTACATATATTTTCTTTCGGAAGAAGGATTTCAGAATCTTTTTCTTGTAGTCATGTTTTATGTACAAATTCATATATTGAATTTGTAACACCCTATATGGTATATGCTTAAGGAGGGATAAGAGAATGAAATGTCCGTCATGTCATACAGAAAATGCAGCGGAGGCAAAGTTTTGCGGGAATTGTGGACATTCGTTAACGGAAGAAGTAGTGGCAAGTAGTGGCCAAGAAGAAGGGCCGGAACAAGCACGTGCGGCACAAGCAAAGGAAGCTCGGCCAAATGAAACGGTAGAGCAAGCGAAGCGGTTCGCGAGCGGCTATTTTCAATTTTTTAAACATGCATTACAAGCACCGACAGCGATTATGAAAAGCGGCGCTATTGAAGTGCGAAATGGAATTGTAAGTCTTGTTCTTATTTGTTTTTTAGGAGCATGTATTTTTTATAGAATGATGAGTGCAGCATCAGCAGTTACGAGAACATTTGCACTAGATATATCTACTCCCACGTTTTTTGGAGAATCTATAACGGTCTTTTTCTTTTTATTAATTTTAACTTTATTTGTCGGATTTATTATTTTTGTAAGTGGCAAGATGATGAAATCATCTTTTTCGTTTCTTGAAGTATTTGGTATATGGGGAACGATAGCGACGCCGGCTATTGTCATATTAGTCCTTTCTTTTCTTTTTAGTTTCTTATTAATCTTTTTCTTACCTATATTATTATCCGTAGCTGCAACTTATATAGGAATTAGTATAACTGTAGCCGTATTAAAGCTAGACAATGGCGGATTAGATCTCGTTTACACACTTATTATTGCAAATGTTTTAATTGGAATTGCAACGTTCATTGTACTTTGGTCTTACATTAGCACGATAATTCAAGCCTTAACAAAGGGAATAACTGGCTTCTAATGAAAAGGTGGTTGACTGAATGAATGTATGTACAAAGTGCGGAGCTCAGTTTGAAGATGGTGTGCAATTTTGTCAAAACTGCGGGTCGAAGAGGGGACGTCCTGTAGTAAAGAAGAACATGAGCGGTGGTACAAAAGTTGGCATTACACTGTTAGCACTATTTGTTATAGCGATTATTGGATTGTATTTGTACGGAGCATCGTATTATACGCAGGTGGCACAAGTAGACCGGATGATTACGATTTTACAAGAGAGGGACGGAGAGAAATTAGCTGAGATCGTTACGGCAGATGATCCATCGCTTATGATAACGAGAGAGAGTTTAACGCCTCTATTTTCATATATAAAAGAAAATCCATCTTACGTAAATGAATTAAAAGGATATTTGAGACAAGGTGAAAAACAACGGGATGGAATAGAAAGAGTTGATTTTTCATTAACGAAAGACGGAAAGTATTTCTTTATATTTGATCGATATAAATTGAAAGCGAAGACGTACTATACAACTTTGCTTACAAATGAAAAAGGCGTATCGTTAAAAATGAACGGAAAAGAAATTGATAAGACAGATGACAAAAAGTTTGAGAAGCAATATGGGCCATTTCTTCCGGGAAATCAAGTGTTTCAATCAGATTATAAAAATGACTATGTAAAATTATCTCGTGAGGAAAAGGTTGTACTTATGAAACAAAGCCAAAATAACGTAACGATAGATTTAACGTTGCAAGGTCAATATATTACAGTTCAAACGAACGCGCCTGGTGCAACATTGTACGTAAATCAAAAACCGGTTACAGCGCTAGCAGGAGAAGAAATTACATGGGGGCCTGTAGCGACTGATGGAAGTGCGACGATTTATTTAGAACGAAATGGAGAAAGCGGACGAGAAACGACACAAGTAGAGACGATAACGACACTTTCGTCTTATAATCTTCCATTCCAAAAGAAAAGTACAGAAAAAACAGTTGTTTATAATGTTACTCCAACGCCCGCGACTGGGTATGTATATAATGGTTTCATCTTTCCTGATAGTGATATTCGAAAATTAACGAGCGCAGATTTAACATATTTATCGAAAGAGCAGTTGAAAATTGCTAGAAATGAAATATATGCAAGGCATGGACATATTTTTCAAACGAAAGATATGCAAGCGTATTTTGCAAAACAGTCTTGGTATAGAGAAAATCCTTATTTTAAAGGAACGTTAACAGATATTGAAACTTATAATATTGAACTAATCAAATCAAGAGAATAGGCACTTGAAAAAGGTACAGTGTATATTGCTGTACCTTTTCTATCGTTATTTAGCTGGACCAGGATCCCTTGAGAAAAAGATATGAAAGAGAAATGTGACTTTACTTGATCCTCCTGATGTACTAGCTTGTATATGTGATAAAGGACCAGACGTTAGGGCAGCCTCGGAATGGGGTGGTACGACTATTTTGAGCGCATGATCTGATTCTGGTGAAGCAGTAACAGTAATTGTATCATCAGAGAAGTTTATAATTTTAACAGAACCGACTGGAAAGATGGACTTGCCAGCATGTGATGCTGAAGCGAATTGGGTAGCTTTCCAAATATCTTGCGCAAACGTATCATCGTTAGATAACCAAGCACGAGCGCTATATATTGTTGCATTAATGGAAAATTCTTGGTCAAGTGAGACGGCGGGTTTCGGTTCTTTTGGTTCTTGCGGTTCATCTGGAAGCTGGGCGAGAAGGCCGGCGCACATATATTTCACCTACTTTCAATAGTAACTGTTATAGCATATTAAACATATTGTTTATAAGACACGACAGTTACCTATTCACGTATAAGTTTGTGCAACAAATTTGAAGATAAAATTCTCTTTCTTTACAATGGAAGTAGGTGTTATTTCTATAAAATATGGAAAACGTAAAGAGTATGTAAAAAAGAAGGAGTGGTAAAGTGAACTATGTCATTATTGGCGGAGATGCAGCTGGTATGAGTGCAGCGATGCAAATTGTTAGAAACGATGAAAATGCAAATGTTGTAACTTTAGAAAAAGGTGAAATTTATTCGTACGCTCAGTGTGGATTACCGTACGTCATTAGTGGTGCTATCGCTTCAACTGAAAAGTTAATCGCGCGTAACGTAAAGACGTTTCGTGAGAAATATGGAATTGATGCGAAAGTGCGTCATGAAGTAACGAAAGTAGATACGGAAAAGAAAATGGTGTACGCAGAGCATACGAAGACGAAAGATGTCTTTGAATTACCGTACGATCGATTATTAATTGCGACTGGAGTGCGTCCTGTTATGCCAGAATGGGAAGGACGGGAATTACAAGGCGTTCATCTTTTAAAAACAATTCCTGATGCTGAGCGCATATTAAAAACGCTAGAAACGAATAAAGTTGAAGATGTATCGATTATTGGCGGTGGTGCCATTGGACTTGAGATGGCAGAAACATTCGTCGAACTTGGTAAGAAAGTAAGAATGATTGAGCGAAATGATCATATCGGTACGATTTATGATGCAGATATGGCAGAGTACATACATAAAGAAGCAGATAAACATCATATTGAAATTTTAACGAATGAAAATGTAAAAGCATTCAAAGGGAATGAACGAGTAGAAGCAGTTGAAACGGATAAAGGTACGTATAAAGCGGATCTTGTTTTAGTATCTGTCGGAGTGAAGCCAAATACTGATTTTCTTGAAGGAACAAATATACGTACAAATCATAAAGGGGCAATTGAAGTAAATGCATATATGCAAACGAATGTGCAAGACGTATATGCAGCTGGTGATTGCGCAACACATTACCACGTTATAAAGGAAATTCATGATCATATCCCGCTCGGAACGACTGCCAATAAACAAGGGCGACTTGCTGGACTGAATATGCTTGATAAACGAAGAGCCTTTAAAGGTACGTTAGGTACAGGTATTATTAAATTTATGGATTTGACGCTTGCAAGAACAGGATTAAATGAAAAAGAAGCGAAAGGGCTACACATCCCGTATAAAACAGTCAAAGTAGATTCGACTAATATGGCGGGCTATTATCCAAATGCGAAACCACTTTACTTGAAATTACTATACCGTTCCGACACGAAACAATTATTAGGCGGACAAGTAATTGGAGAAGAAGGTGTAGATAAACGGATTGATGTAATCGCAATGGCACTCTTCAATAAAATGAGCATTCACGATTTAGAAGATGTCGACTTAAGTTATGCCCCACCATATAACAGCGTTTGGGATCCAATTCAGCAAGCGGCAAGGAGAGCGGAATAGCACTTTTTAAAGTGCTATTTTTTTGTTAAAGGGGAATTATCATTTTTGTCGAATGAAGAGGATCGGGAAATAGTTACATATTTGGAAGGGGAGTTTTTTTATGATTGTAGCACTTCAAAAAGTTCAAGAATCAGAAAAAGAAATATTACGTAATTTGTACGCTTTATATCTTCATGACCTTTCTAAGTTCACTATGAATATAACTATCGGAGCGAACGGATTTTTTGAATACGAAGATTTGCATATGTTTTGGAAAAATGACGGAATCACGCCGTATTTTATAAAAGTTGATCAGAGTATTGTAGGATTCTTATTACTACTGGAACGTCCGTTTTTGAAGAAGGAAAATGATTTTGGTATTAATAATATTTTCATATTGAATCAATATAAAGGAAAAGGAATCGGTAAACAAGCTGTTGAGAATTTACTAGAAGAGAAAAGAGGACAATATTTCGTTATCGAACTTGTAAAAAATGTACCAGCATTGTCGTTTTGGAAGAAAGTATATAAAGAACTAAACATTGAATTTGATGAGAGAGCGCAGCTAATTGATGATGAAGAATGTCTCGTTCAAACGTTTAAAATTTAATGAAATTGGTGTTCCTTTTATATTAATTTGAAATTTAACTTTCTCCCGCTATTTGCGGGCAGTAAGCTCCCACTGATTAAAGTTTCACTTTATTTTGAATATACCGTTTCCCCTTGAAAACATATTAAGTATCGCTTATATTTTCATATAGTATATATTTTTTTAACGAAGCAATGAACGAACCTGGGGGCGCAGTATGGCAATTAACATGAAAACAATCGAAGAATGGATTGCTGAATCAAATGCAAGACATGAAGAAGACTTTGGACACGTTGTGGAAGAAATGAAAGAAGTATGTGTCGGACTTGATAACGCGACATTAATTTATACGAAAAATGTATTTTGTTTCGGTAAAAAAGTAGAAGTATTTTTCTTCTTCCAAGACCATGTCGTGATTGGACAAGAAAAAGACGAATATGTTGAGATTGAAAAATTAAAGTATGATGCCATTACAAATAGTAACTTAAAAACAAATGACAAAAATACTACGTTAGAATTAAAGTTTGCTAACGGACAATCTATCAACTTAGATAGTTTAAATGATAACTACGGTACGAAAAATTGGTTATTTGCTAGACAAATTAAGAGTATTTTTAAGTTAATCTAGTAAAAAAGCAGACCCTTTGAGGTCTGCTTTTTATTTAATTCCTATTACACAAAGACAATCTCTTTCTTCGTAACATTGTACACTTGTAAATCCTGTTTTATAAAAGAGATTTATTAGTTCTTCGGTCGTGTTAAATTTCTTCATATGATATTGAATTTTGAAAGTTTCAGCCACTAATAAAAAGGAGCCGTCCGGTTTTAAGACGCGAAATACTTCTTTTATATCTTGTTCAACATCAGGCCAAAAATAATGAGTTTGAAAGGCGGTAATGAGATCGAAGAAGTTCGTATGATGTGGAATAGAAGAAACGCTTGCTTGTTGAACAATTACTTTTTGTTTTTGAACATCTTTTGCATTCGTCTGTATAGAATTTTTCACAGCTTGATTGGAGTAATCAATCCCATATATTTCCCCAAGTGGAGTTCGTTTTGAAAGAGTGTGTATGGTTTTACCTCCACCACAGCCGATGTCTAATACGACTGCATCTGTCTTTATATGTACTTTCTGCAATGCCCAATTTATTAATCTCGTATGTGCAGCGTTCATAATACAAAGCATGGAGGAACCAATTGTTCCGCTAGGATTTTTTGCTTGCTGAATTAACCGTTGTAAAATGCTCAAGTTAAATTCTCCTTTTATGTAAGAATATATACTCATTTCGCCTTTTATAAATTAAATCCTTTAAAAAAGCACGCCGATAGACGGCGTGCTTCTAACAATGCAAATCCCCTTTTAACCAATTCCGCGCCCGATATGCCCCAACTGGAACTTGAATAAGAGATGTTTCATTCCCAGCATCTATTCCGTACAATTGATCACATGAATTTGTATCAAAACTAAGTAAAGGATGCCCGCCCATCCCCATCGCGGTCGCTGCAAAAACGAGTTTATGAACGAGTATACCAGCTTCCATTTGGTGAATGCGGTATCCTCTATAGCCTAATGCATTTGTATAGTAATCTTTCTTTCCGACTACATGTAAGCAAAGTGGTACTTGAAAAAGGTTCACGTTATCCATCGTCATACTAGACTGAAGTGGGTAGCGAAGGTCTCCATATCGAATTGGTTGTATGGAATGTGTTTTACTGTTATAAGCGTAAGCCCCGTTTTTAATATTTTTCACGTTATAAAAACATCCATATAAGGAGACGCTTGTATTTTCATTTGTATACTTACCGTCAAGATCGTTGTAATAGGGGAAGGAGAGACTCGCTTCTTGTAGTAAAGTAGCGAGCTCAGCTGCATCCCATTTCGTTAAAATAAAGTCAGCATCAGGGGAATACCGTTTTCTGCAAAGTTGTAAGAAATCATAATATAAACGCTCTACTTTCGGCAGTTGTACAGCGTGCGCATGATGTTGATAGTGCTCTTCATGAGCTAGTGTTTGGAACTGTGCTGTCGATTCGATCATAGAAGCCTCATTTATTTTTGTTATCATAGGATACTCATTTACATGCTTTGAGCGAACGAAATGTTCATGTGCGAGCGGCGGAATTTGTTGCAACAACTCATGAGAAGTAACTGTTTTATTTTCACGGTAATCATTGTGAAACCAATTAGTTTCTGGCTCTGTACTTAAAGGAATAACGGCATACACACTTTCTTCACATTCTGACAATCCGAGTAAATGATTCAGTGCACGGTCTAGAAATTGAAAGTATACGCCGTTCGTATAACCGAACTGTTTTGCACATTCTAGTAATTGTCCAATGAGAACCCCGCTATCTAATCCTTGAAGTCGATATGAAAAGTTATTGTATTTAAAGAAGTTTTTCCAAAACATAGTGGATACAAATGCAGCACCGAAACAATCATGTATATTACAGCGATTACCGAGTGCGTCTGCTAAATAAGAATCGAAATTTCCTTCGCGAAGTAAAATAAGTCGGTGATGCGCGGCGTCATAATGGTAAATGCCGTTTGGATAATCGTCAATCTTTAAATAGATATACAATTCATTCGGATATAAGGCACCGCCTGAAGGAATGGATCTACGTAATACATTTCTCTCGCTATTTAGCTGACATAATTGTGTTACACCAAATGAATACCAAAGGTAGTGACCAATCTCATTTAGAGTAGGTGTAGTAGAAGAGTTCGATAAAGATAACGGGATTTCTAAGGAGAGCGGGATGGTAGGTACATTTCGATATAATTTATAAGGAAGCGGTGCGTCTTTCCAGTCCACCTCATGATTCGGCATAATTTCATCGATAGAGAAATGGAGATGATGTAAAAAAGTATCTAGCTGCATGAAATCCCTCCTTTACTATGGAAACGGGTGCGGATGTGGATTTAATTTTTCATTTGTTAAAGGTTCGTCTGTATATCCAAGTGTCATCGGTACGGTATATACCCGGTCCAGTCCTGTAACCCGAGTAAGATGGTGTCCGAACGTCATTGGTAACATACCTGGAATAATAACTTTTACACAGTGTAGTCCGTTCTTTTCTATAAGGGGAACGGTTTGATCTACAACGATTACTTCAAGGTCAGATTGATGCAAACGATTTAAAAGTTGGTGGAGATCGGATGTTAAATCCATATCAAATGATTGTGATACATTCATTTCTTGGAACGTTTGCACCGGTGCATCTTCTCGTAAAAGGAAGTGAAGACGTTCTTCCGTTTCTTTCAATCCGTACAGCATACTATGGTCTTCCATTTTATTAACGAAATAAGGATCTTGTAAGCATTTTTCGTAGTATTCTCTTTTGTGCTCGAGCTCATCGTCTGTTATAAGTAACATGCCTGCTATTTCTTGAATGGCACTTTTTAAAGCTCGAATAGGATCTAAATGAGCGCCTCCTGCACAAACAACGTTCATTCCATTTTCACGCGTATTTTTTGCAATTACCCATAAGCTAGGGATGCCGTGTTCCATCGTCGCGTTAAAAGCGTGTAATTCATATCCGGTAATCGTACGTAACCGCTGAATCATTAATTGTAATTCTGTATCATTTGCTGAACTCAGATCAAGGCGGGGAAGAGGTAATTCTGCATACCAAGTGAGTAAGAAGGCATCACGCTCTACAATTTCTAAAATGCCGTGAAAAATCGCTTCTTCTAAACTACCGCCAATTGCACATCCATTTGATGTTTCATACACGAAAGCATCTCGATGACCGAGGCTATAATAAGCAATTGATTCAGGAACTAAAAGCGGTCTGTTTTGTGATAAAGAATATCCCCATACCCAGTTTTGCTCATAATCAGGATCAAACGGCTTAAATGGAAAATTATCACGATTGTAATGTTCATTTGTATGTACACCGAGCGAGAGGGGATTTAGTGCATGTTCCTCTAAATCATGGAAACTACCATGCACATTTGTCTTTTTCCCTCGAGGCGACATACCGCAATATCGTTCTAAACCTTCTAAAATAGCAGTTGCTTCACTTACTGCAAATGAATGAGTTCGGCCTGCAACACCTTCATTTCCAAACATTAATGGCATGTTTATAATGACGTCAGCGAATGGTAATAATGAATGCTGCATTTTGCCGTTCAACATACCGACCCGATAATCTAAATAGTCTCTCGTTAAAAATGTGTTTAATTCATGAATGGAACGGCAGCGATACGTTTCGGTGCTTACTTTTAAACTCGGTTGTAAAGAAACTTCCGCCGCATCCGCAGTATCATCAGGTAAATTACTACATACAGGACAGAGAGGATCTGGAAGAAAAGAATGCCGCGTACATTGTAATGTTTGTAAGTTTAGTAAAATAAGTTTATTTTCTAAAGAAGAATGGTTATGAGTTAATATTTTTTCTGTTTCTGCGCAAATAAGATGGCACATTTGTAACATTCCATTTTGGGTGGCACGTACATCACGCCTCGTTACATTATCTGCTTTAAAGGCATATTTCCGCTGTAGTTCCCACATTTCTTTTTGATCAAAACCAGCGATAAAACGGCGTCCATCAGAACAATGGGAACATCCAGGCGCAAGAGGATGAATGTAAGGACCGATAATACCTTCGCCAAATGAGGTAAAACCACGTAGCCACGGAATATGATTTGACCGAAAAATTAGCTCAGCATCATGATGAATAGTAGAAGGAGATCCATCATGTAATACGAGAGCGAGATGAATATTTTCAGGAAGTTCTTCTGTAAGGGTATGCTGACGAATGATGGAATATTGTTTGCATAAATGATCGTGTACATAGTCTGCAAGAAGGCCATCCCCTATAAGCAATATATTTTGTGTCATAGACCGTCCTCCTTTGCAATTAATACTCCGTATACACCATCTAAGTTTTCTTTCAAAAATGATTCAATTGCTAAATCAAATACGAATGGATAAAAATTATGTTCTTCTAAATGCTGTAAGGCAAGCTGTAAAGATTGCACACTTGGAATTTCTTCTTCCGCTTGTATTTCCACTCTAAAAGAATCCGTGTCATATAAAATAATAGATGATTCAGGCAAGATATTAGCTCTGTAAGGAGTCTCTTCACTTTGAATGTGGAGCAGTGATAGTTGTAGTGCGTTCCGTAAGGCTAATGTCATATTAATATTAGATGCACCGTACCATCTATCATTTATACCAACCCAAATGACTGGAAAACTGAGAATCTCTTCACTCATTGCGATTTTAGGTGTTTCATGAATTGTAGCAAGAGCATCGTAATAAAATCTACAATGTTTATCGTGAATATCAGTTAAATCAATCGTTGTAAGTTCTTCTAGCATATGTGACTGCCGTTCATACAATTTATTGTTTAAATGTTGTTGTAGTGCCCGGTAAAACCCTTCTGTCATCGTTTCTCCAGCACCGATACCGATATCGTTATGTTCAGGAATAAGGCGGTGAATGATTTCTGCTACATATGTTTCAATCCCTGTTAAACCAGCTTCTCGGCGTGCTTCATTATGAGTCAATCCACTGCGAGTCATAAGAGGCAGAAGGGGAGCTGGGCCATCTGATAATGGAGTGGCTACTTGAATATAGCATTGTGATAACGGTAATTGATATGAATCTTGTTCATCCCATACATGGAATATACCGGCTTCTTTAGAAGTTAATGAATCAAAAAAGCGGAATACATCAGTTGAAGTATGTTGGCCATACCGATGCTCAAGTTTTTCAGAAAGATTTTCTATCGTATCAATTGTAAAACTTTCATCAGTTGCAAGAGGGTGTTTTATAAAAGGATGCCACGTTCCTTCAAGTGTTTCATAGTTTAATAAAAAGAATTGTGATTCTTTTTCACGATAAGAATCATCCGCGACATGTTTAAACAATTCAAAAACGATTACATTTGCTAACATGGCAGATGTAATTTGTGAGAAGGAATCCGATGAATTTTCATTTTGCAAAGTCGTTTCATGTAGCCGATGCCATGCGGATTCCCAGCATTCATCACGGTTTTCCATTACGACAGGTCCAGCTATACCGAGTGTTGATAAACAAATAGCTGGTATAAAATTCTTTTTCGTTTCTCTACAAATAGTGTGAACTGTTTTTAAACCGTCAATGTCTCCATTTTGAGAAACATATAAAATCCAATCAAAAGGTTCGAATACTTCACGTAAGGGACGGTCAATTGTAGTATCGATTTCTTGAAGGAGTACACTGTTATCAACTTCATATGCACGTTCTATTAGCTCATGTATTCTGTCATAGTTTGTTTCATCTCGATCTGTAACGAGGTAATGAAATGTAGGTAAACCAGATTCTAATAAAGAAGAAACTAAGGAAGTGAGCATATCCCCAGAACCAAGTACAAGGACATTTGCTCCGCGGTACGTTTCGAATTTTAAAGCACCTGAATGAGAATCGGCTTCTAAAAATTCAATTTGCGAAGCATATCTGTCGAGTAATGTACTGTTTAATTCATGAGGTGCATCTTGATTTGCATCGCGAACGAAACCATTTTCATATAAAATCTCTCCAATTTCAAATACCCGATTTTGATAGGGGAGAGGGAGGCCATCGGTTATTTCTGCTAAAGAATAATTTCCGTTAAACATTGGCATTAATTTTTCAATCCAGTCATAAATTCCATCACCGTCCATGCGAAATGAACTGGCGTTATTTCGAAAATAGACACCCCCGTTTGAATCGGGGAGGAAGAAAGTATCCTTATTTACTTTAAGTTTTGCATGAATTGGAAGGTTATTCATTTTAATCCTCCTTACGTTTAGGCATACATTATTAGCTTATGTCATGACATTTGTCCCGTATGAACGCAAAAAAAGGCTGTAGAATGATGTATTCTACAGCCTTTATATATTAGATTATTAATCCATCAACCTTCTAATAATAATGATTTTGGATCTTCAAGCATATCTTTAACAGCAACAAGGAAGCTAACTGCTTCTTTACCATCAACAATACGGTGATCGTAAGATAAAGCAATGTACATCATTGGGCGGTTTTCCATACGCTCGTTATCAATTGCAACTGGGCGTACTTGGATTTTATGCATTCCTAAAATACCAACTTGAGGGCTATTTAGGATCGGTGTTGACATTAGAGAACCGAATACACCACCGTTTGTAATTGTAAATGTACCACCTTGTAGTTCTTTTAATGAAAGTTTGTTATCGCGTGCTTTTTTACCTAATTCACGAATTTCGCTTTCGATTTCAGCGAAGTTTAATTGGTTAGCATCGCGTACAACTGGAACAACTAATCCATCTGGAGCTGCTACTGCAATACCGATATCATAGAATTTTTTAATGATAAGCTCGTCACCTTGAATTTCAGCATTTAATAATGGGAATTGTTTTAATGCTGCAACAACTGCTTTTGTGAAGAATGACATGAAGCCAAGACGTACATCATGTTTTTTCTCGAAAGCATCTTTGCGTTCTTTACGTAATTCCATGATCGCACTCATATCAACTTCGTTAAATGTTGTTAACATTGCAGATGTTTGTTGAACTTCTACAAGACGTTTTGCAATTGTTTGACGGCGGCGGGACATTTTCACGCGCTCAACTGGTTTTTCGAATTCCGTTTTTGCAACTGGAGCAGGAGCTGGACTCTTTGGAGCAGCTGGTGCTTCTTTTGGTGCTGCAGCATGAGCTTGTACATCATGTGGTCTCACGCGTCCAAGTGGATCTGTACTACGTACGTCGTTTAAGTCGATTCCTAATTCACGAGCCATCTTTCTAGCAGCTGGTGATGCGATAGGACGGTTTGTATTTGGTAACCCTTGTAGTGTTGCAGTTTGCTCAGCACTTGGTGCCGCAGCTTTCGGTGCTTCAGCTGTTTCTTGTTTTGGTTGCTCAGCAGCCGGTGCAGGTGTACTTACTGTAACTGGTGCTCCATTAGCATCTAAAATTGCGATAGTTGCGCCAACTTCAACTGTATCCCCAGGTTCGCCTAGTAACTTCGATACAATACCTGAATCTTCTGCAATGATTTCTACATTGACTTTATCAGTTTCAAGCTCAACAACGCTGCCACCTTTCTCAACTTTGTCGCCTACGTTGATAAGCCATTGTGAAATAGTTCCTTCAGTAATAGATTCTGCAAGCTCAGGTACTTTAATTTCGATCATTTTAAATGTCCTCCCCTTATTTGCCTAACGGTGTGTTTTTTCTTCTTTTGTCTTCGGTAATCTCCATTTGTTAGCCTGGCCTTGGGCAGAATATCTGCCCAAGGAACAAGCTAGAAACCTTCATTGTTACTTTTTAGTTGCTGTAAACTTCAATTTCTTGTTTATCTTGACGGAAGTTATACTTCACATCTAAAGCGTGTGCAACAATTAGTTCTTGCTCAGCTTTGTGAGCGAATGGATCGCCGCCAGATGGACTAGAGCGATCAGGACGTCCAATGTAGCCTGTTTTCACTTTATCTCCAGCAAGTTCGAACAGAATTGGAGCCATGTAATGCCATGCACCCATATTACGAGGTTCTTCTTGAACCCAAATGATTTCTTCTAAGTTTTTAAAGCGTTTAATAATAGATTGAACTTTCTCAGCAGGGAATGGGTACAATTGCTCAATACGAACGACATGAACTTCGTCTAAGTTGTACTCATGTTTACCAGACTCGATTTCTGCTGCTAAGTCAATCGCCATTTTACCTGTGCTTAAAACAAGACGTTTTACTTTATTTGGTTTCATGCCAAGGTTTTCTTGTTCTAAAGCAGGTTGGAAACGTCCTTCGCTTAACTGACTAGCAGTTGAAAGCGTAAGTGGGTGACGTAATAAACTCTTCGGCGTCATCAGTACTAATGGTCGAACAGCTTCTGTTCCTAAGATAGATGCTTGACGACGCAGGATATGGAAGTATTGAGCCGCGCTCGTTAAGTTTGCAACTGTCCAGTTATTCTCAGCAGCTAACTGTAAGAAACGCTCTGGACGTGCACTAGAGTGTTCTGGCCCTTGACCTTCATAACCGTGTGGTAATAGAAGAACTAAGCCAGATTTTTGACCCCATTTTGCTCTTCCAGCTGACACATATTGATCAAATAATGCTTGCGCAGTATTTGAGAAGTCACCGTATTGCGCTTCCCACATAACGAGAGTTTCTGGAGCGAATACGTTATAACCATATTCGTAACCAACAACAGCAGCCTCTGATAACGGACTGTTATGAACAGAGAACGATGCATTAATGTTTGGTAAGCGATGTAACGGTGAATATGTTTCGTTTGTATCAGTATCGTGTAATACGATATGACGGTGTGCGAATGTACCACGCTGTGAATCTTGACCAGTTAAACGAATTGGCGTACCTTCTTGTAAAATAGAAGCGAATGCTAACGATTCAGCAAGTGCCCATTCAATTTTACCGTTCTCTTCAAGAGCATCTTTACGGCGCTCAAGAATTTTCTTCACTTTCGGATATACGTTAAATCCTTCTGGCCAAGATAGTAGACCTTCATTAATTGCACGAAGTGAGTCAATCTCAACACCAGTATCAATTGGTTGAATACCTTTTGCAACAACATCTGGTACTTTAACGTGAATTGTTGCGTCGCTCGTATCAGCTGGTGGTACTTGTGCATAGTCGGATTTTAATTGCTCTTGTGTAAACTGTGTAATTGTTTCAACCTCATCTGCATTTAGAACACCAGCAGCTTGTAATTGATCTGCATAAATTGCCCTTACAGTTGGATGGTTTTTAATTTTTTTGTACACTTGTGGTTGCGTAACTGCTGGATCATCCATTTCGTTATGACCGTAGCGGCGGTAACCAATTAAATCGATTAAGAAATCTTTTTTGAACAACATGCGATATTGAATCGCAAGGTTAGCAGCTGCAAGACAAGCTTCCGGATCATCAGCGTTCACGTGAACAATCGGAATATCGAAACCTTTTGCAAGGTCACTAGAATATTTCGTAGAACGAGAATCATAGCTATCAGTTGTAAAACCAACTGCATTGTTTGCGATAACATGAATCGTTCCGCCTGTTTGATACGCGTTCAATCTGCTTAAGTTGAGTGTCTCAGATACAATACCTTGACCAGGGAATGCAGCATCACCATGAACTAAAATTACGAATGATTTTGAAGTATCTTGATCTGGAAGACCAGATTTTTTACGATTCTCTTGAGCAGCACGTGCGAAACCTTCTACTACAGGATTCACGAACTCAAGATGACTCGGGTTATTTGCTAATGTCACGCGAGTGCTAACTTCTTCGTTACTAACGACTTGTTCTCTACCTAGGTGGTATTTCACATCGCCAGTCCAGCCAGAATTAGCCACTGCGCCTTCTATTTTTGCATGTTTGAACTCAGCAAACATGTGGCTATATGGTTTTTCTAATACGTGAGCAAGTACGCTTAGGCGACCGCGGTGAGCCATACCAATCATGACATCCTCTACGCCGTTCTTAGCACCTTCTAGAACAATTTCATCTAAAACAGGTACAAGCATATCAACGCCCTCGATAGAGAAACGTTTTTGCCCAACGAATGTTTTATGCAAGAATTGCTCGAAACCTTCAACAGCTGTTAAACGTTTTAAAAGAGCAGTTCGTTTTTTATTTGATAGTGGTTGACGCAATGAATTTGATTCCACCATTTGATGCAACCACGCGCGTTCTTCACTATCTTGTATATGAGAAAATTCATAAGCTAAAGATTTTGTATAAACGTCTTTTAATCTATGAATTACATCAAGTGCAGTGTGAATACCTTCTGGTGCATCTGGCCATACTGTTTTCGCTGGAATCGCTTTCAAGTCAGCGTCGCTCAGTTCGTTCAATGCTTTCTCAAGAAGAGATTGTCCATTTGCAGCATCTTCCATCGGGTTGATGTGAGCCAACGTGTGCCCGAAAGAACGAATCTGCTCAACAAGTTGAACGACTTTAAGAATTTTTTCAATGTTACCTGTGTTTTGAGGAGAAAAATGTGTTGCTGTGTTGTCCCCTGTTACGACATCATCTTGAAACGAAGGAGCTCCAAAAATTTCAAAAAGCTCTTGTAATTCCGGATCAACAGAACCTGCTCCAGTTACGTAAAGATCATACTGCTCAATAACATAACCAAGGTTCGGACCGTGGAACTTGGCCCAAGGGTTTGTCGTTGTATTCTTCCTCGTCATTTGTTTAAACCTCCCAATGCATATAATCCTTTTCCATACAAAGGTGCATTTTGCTCTTTTTCAATAAGTAATAAATCAATAATCAATGTAAATGTTTTCTTTACTCTTATGTTATTACAATAATTTACATAATACCAAACACTATTACTTATCTGTTTTGTAAAAAAACATTCACAATAACTTATCACCCAAGTTAATCTTTCATGTTATAAAGTAATTTTACAGAAAAATGGGGTGGATATATTTGGTATGCCTATACTAATAGCTGTAATTGTTGCATTTAAATATAGGTATAATAGTTAGAATGTTTCGATAAAATTAGTTTGAATTATGTATATTGAAATAATAAGCGCTTTCATAGATATTATACAACAATATAACGGAATATAGTATAAAAAATAAAAAATTATGAATTTATCGTAAACTTTATTTAGATAGTGTTAAATATTGAAAGGAAAGTGAAGGATTTCTACAAAAAAAGTTGCTAAACATAAAAAATGCTCCATAAACAGTTAGTTTCTATAAATATGACGAAAAACACCGTAAAACAAATAACGTATTTCGTGAAATAAAGAAATAAATGAAATGTTTTAAAAGGATAAAACAAATATGGAGATATTAAATTTTAAAAAAAGAAGTGAGGAGATATAGTAACATTTATTTACAGTGTTCCGTGTTTCGCTTCAAAATAGACGTGCTGAAATTGAAAAAAGTTTCTTCTATATTATTGAATATACTTATGGCACTTACAATGAGTACCGTCTTTATCTCATTTGTTGTTTTGGCAAAAAGATATTAAGATGGAAGAGAGAAAGGAAGATTAACATATGCAAATGATGTATGCTTTTGGCATTGGGCTTGTATTATTTTTAGCTGTATTCTTATTTATTCGTAAAGACGTTCAAGGCGGGACGTTAACGAAACGAGGATTTTATAAAATGATCGGCTGTTTAGTTGTTATGTTTATAGCGATTATTGTAATGATCGTTTTAATAAGTCAGTCACTATAGAATGAAAAAACGGAACCTTACTTTGGTAAGGTTTTTCTTTATTATTCAACCTAAAAATTACCACTAAATCCATTTACTATAAATGACTTATATTATATAATCCAATGAAATGATAGATAAGGAGTGTAGTATATGAATAAAAAAACTATCTTCTATTTATTAACTTGTCTACTACTTGTAGCTAGTACTACTTATATAATATGTAACAAAAGAGAACGAGTGCCACCTATATTAGTATGGGACAAACAAGAATACTATGTTACGAATGAACCAGCCAAAGTAAAAGAAGTTGGGCAAAAACTTGGCGAAGTAACAAAGAAAATTAAAACAAGTAGAAAACCTACTAAAAATAGAGAATCTAATACATTACAAGAGAAAACAGAAGTATTTACAATGATTGAGGAAGAAAAAAGTGATTACCCGCCTTTAATCATAAAGGAAGCTTATAGTGATGAATATAGGGTAGTGAGGCCGATGTTGAAGCAAGTATTGTGATGAAAAGGGGATTCATATGCAGACAGTAATTTCGTATCCGTGGGTGTTAAGAAAAATATTTGTCTTTTTCCTCCTATCGGTGCTGTTTATATTTTGATGAATAGAGGAGCGATACAAAAGAGAGATTTTATATTTATTATTTGCTGCTATGAATATATCACTTTGGTTATTGCTTATGATTTTTGATTGGAGTATGTGGATGGTAGTAGGGCATTATTTGTTTGGAGCAGTTGTTATTGTTTTTTCGAATATGAATAAGAGCTAAGCCAGCAACCTTAAAGTTGCTGGTTTTTATTTTGCTATTTATAATGAAGAAACAAATTTTTAATAGAGAGTAGTGGGCGTTATGAGATGGAAAGAGGGAACGTTTGAAAAAATAGACACGAATAACTCATCTGTTGAGCAACTTATAAACACGTTTAAGGAACAAAACTTAATTGGTGGAGCAATAATAAGCTGTTTTAAAGTGCATAACGAAAATTTTTTAAAGAAATACCACATTCGGAAGATGGACATGAGCACTTCTTTAGAAGAATCTTCAACTCTTTAGATATAATCAATAACTTAGAAGAGTTAAAAATACATACATCAGACAAATATAAGTTTCGTTTTAAAGAGCAGCTGGCAGTTATGCTTGATGGTAGCATTGCTGCGCAAATTTTGTGGGGCGGAGCATATGAAGGGTTTAAGGAACGACCAGTTATCGCAAAACAATTAGCAGTCAATGTATGTCAATATATGTTCCAAAATCGATACGAAGATATTAAAGTGTTCGAAAGCTATCGCCCTTGGACAGATTGGTTTTACGATGTTGCGTGGGATGTTACTTGGATGGTGTTAGATAGTAGGGAACAGAAAATGTGGTTCATTTGTGCTACGGATACAGATTGATAGAAGAGGGACCTTGTAGGAATGCTGCAAGGCCCTTTATCTTTTGGGAATTAATAGAAAACGAATCATATAAATGCTATACTAAAAAATGTTTGTAATGTCAGTTTCATAATATTGTATGATGCTGACTTACTAGAAAAGATAAGAGGAGAATGAGCGTGCAAAAGATAAAGAGATTATTGCTATTAATGATGGTAGTAGGATTAACAGCAGGTGTTTTAGCAGGGTGTGCAAATCCGAAAGATACTACAGAAGAATTTTTAACAGCGATACAAAAAGGTGATGTAGAAAAGGCTCGTACATTTGTTGAGAGTGACAAGGAATTTAATAAGCTAAATGAAAAAACAGATGATGCTGAGGCAAAAGCAATGCTAAGTGCAATTACAAAGAACTTTAAATTTGAAAAGCTAGAAGAAGTATCGAAAAAGGATGACAAAGCAGAAGTGAAAGTGAAAATTACATCTGCTGATCTATCCGTTGCTGTAACAAAAGCAGTGGGAGAAGTTATGCCAATGGCCTTCGCTAGCGCATTTAGTGAAGACAAAGAACAATCTGAAAAAGCAATCGAAAAAACAATGACCTCAACTATCATCAAAAACTTAACGGATAAAGATGCAGCAATGGCAACTCGCGAAGTTACATTGAACTTAAAGAAAGACAAAGATGGCGACTATAAAATCGTTGCTGACGATAACTTGAAAGAAGTATTGTTTGCAAATGCGAAATCTTTGGAGAAGATGTTTGGTGGGAAGTAATTGAATTAGATAAAAAAGAGACACTATATCACGTAGAAGGTTGATATGGTGTCTCTTTTTTATATGACCCCGGAGAGGCTCGAACTCACGACCTCCACCCTGTCAAGGTGGCGCTCTCCCTGCTGAGCTACGGGATCCCAACTATAAATGTTACCATCAGCAATGTATTTTCATTTCATTCGTGTAATCGGAGGATTTGTACAATTTGTTGAGTATTGTAACATTTGATGTATTCCTATAATAGCAACAAAATTTCATAGTGTAAAGATGTAATTTTCTGAATATCATTATTCCAATTTGTATATAAAAAATAAGCCCCGAAGAGCTTATTTCAATAATAATAATATCACCGCAATTATCAATGATATTATCAAAAATACAAGCATAAATAATAGAGCTCGTTCATGAGCTATCGTCCTGTAACTGTCATTCCTGCTGTGTAAATTGTATCTACAGAACCGTCAGCACTTACAACTTCAACTTTATAGCGATATGTTCCATTGTCTGAAATGTTTTCGCCATATCCTGTGAAAGTAGAAATTTCATCGTTACTTCCAGCTGGAACCCATTGATTTTGCCAATGGAAGAAAGTATCATATTCTCCCCAGTTATCGCCATATTTTTTCTCGATGCTGACATTGTAATGAATATCTTCAGCTCGGTCATTTGTAATTCTTGCAATTACGCTGTTACCAAAAGTAACTTGTGTAGAGTGTACTTGAACTGTAACACCGTTCAACGTTTCGCTAGGACCACAAATATAACGACAGAACTCGCTTGCTGCGTCAGCATGTGCTTTTGGTGTTTCAATGTTCATAACCGTTAAACCCCCTAAAGCTAAAGCTCCTGTTAATAATACTTTACTAAATGCCTTCACTTGAAATTCCCCCTAAGTATATTCTCAATTCGTTCGATAGATATCACATTAAGTAGTTTTATAACATTAATCTAATCGAACACTTTTTTCCTCGAGTGTATTCGCTATGAATCTTTCATCTTGTAGTAATCTAACCTCTACATAAAATTTCATAGTTTTGATTTCATATATGTATCATGATTTACATAGAACAAATCTGTTAATACGTTTTGGTTATTTGCTTATCCCACTACTCTTTATTACCTTTTATTGGTAAAACGTTGGTTTTATTATATACCATTATTATCTATTTACAAGAGAAAACAATACTGTATGCAAAAATGCATAATAAAAAACACTACTTGTATTCTGAATTACAGAATACAAGTAGTGTTGGGTTTCAATTAATATTTAATTGGAACCTAATGCTAATTTTTTATGTTTAACAGTATACATATATCACTGTTTTTTTAGTCATAATTGATAAAATTTGTTCAGGGGACGCTCTTCCTGTTGAGCTATGGGATCTTTAAAAGGGAAAGTATAAGCGATTATGAGAGTAATGTATGAAGGGATAATGATGAGAAGCGAATTTAGTAGAAAGTAGTCTTTGGATGTAGAGGTTATATTATTTCCGATACCAATCCAAAGGACCTTCATCACTCAAATCAACAAGAAAAGGGAACAAGAAGTGTAAAGGTAAGCTTATAAGTTCTGGCATAGCGTTCACTGTTTTCTTTGATAGATATTGCCTCCCAAAACAATACGGACAATCTTTTTCAAATGTCACGAGTATTGACCATACATCTTTTACTTTCCACTTCGTTTTACAATACGTACAACGCGCCATTGAGTTCCTCCTCAGTTTAAGGTGTTTTCTAATATATTCTACTTTATTGTACGAAAGTCATTTGAATTTGATGTGGTAAAATGCAAAACAAGCCTAACCTCGTTCTACATTCAGGGAGGGGTTAAGCTTGTTTTAATTCCGTTCAATGTCTCTTTGTATCAGGCTGTTTATACATTGCCTAGATAGCTTCGTGTTAAATTCGGGAGAATAATTTTTCCATCTTTACTGTATTTTTCGAATAGCTCTGATAGGAGAAAAATAAAGTTTTTATACTGTTCGTCATTTTCTTTCGGAGCATAAGATGCTGATAAATTCCTTCCCAAAAACCCTTCATAATCAAAAAGTAAATCATTTTGATATTCTTTAAAATCATACTTTCCATCTTTAAAAAAGTTGTTAAATACTTCTGGAGTTTCATCTATTCCACCGCTAAAGCCTTTAAAGTTTGGACAGGTTTTCTGGCAAATTTCTGCATTCTCTTTAATAAGTGGACTAGTTAAATCTCTACTATTCCAAACAAGTGCAACATTTGCTTTTTGTTTTAAAATTCGTTGGCATTCGATTTTGAAAGCCTCTTTATCAAACCAATGAAATGCTTGGGCAACAGTTACTAAATCTACACTATTTTCTTTTAAAGTGGTATGTTCAGCAGTTGCTTTTATGGATTGAAAACGAGAATATAGTTTTAATGATTGCTCAGCCATCTTTCTCATATCATCATTTGGCTCAACTCCAATAACATGTAAACCACTTTCAAGCAGCTGGTGGCTAAATATCCCCGTACCTGAACCAATATCAGCCACAATCCGATTCCCTTTCAGTTGGTTAGCTGAAAGCAAGTAATCAATATATTCATTAGGATAACTAGGGCGATATTTTGCATATATATCGGCCCTGTCAGTAAAATTTTCTGTTGTTTTCACAGTACTACCTTCTTTCTTACGATATGATGTACAGAAATAGAAATTAAATATGAATTCCGGCATCAGTCTCTAAGTCTACAACTTAAGAGTCCAGCTAAATAGAAAGCCTCAGTTTCTTTATTCAAATATCCTTTATCCGTTTAGTATACTATTTTAGATAATATCTTCCAAAAGACTATAATGGCTTACTCAATTATGTTTTAAAGTGTATATTTTTATGGATTTATTTAATAATTTATGAGCAATTGTATGCCGTATTACGTTTACGTAGGTAAGAGATTTTCATTTTTGCTATTTAAATTGGCCAATATATCCTTTTTACAATTTACTGAAAATCATGTATAACAGAGATACATGATTATTTTATCTCGCTATTTGCGGGCAGTAAGATCCCTTACCTCGAAATTCAGCAAAAGCAAAGTAGTTAGGTTGGGTCGGGATGGCCGTAAAAGTCCGATTCGTGAGGGTTGATTAAAGTTTCACTTTATAAATATTCAGAAGTAGAGGGAGAAAAGTTGTAATGGTAAGAAAAACGTTCAAGATGCGCGTGTCTAAAAATAGAACGATTTCGATTAATGGTTCGATTCTTGATGTAGATGTTACACATGATGAATTTTTACAAGAGTTTGTTGAGTGGGTCGATTCTAAAGGTTGGTCGTTTATGGGGATAACGGATGAGATTACGCCTGAGGAAGCTAGTCAAAAGTTAATAGATTCGTTGATTGATGAGAAGGATAAGAAAGAGTAATTCCTTCTTATTTTTATTGTATATTTATGTTCTTTATCGTAAAAATATGATATAGTAAAAAATAGTGAAAATTCTTCCAGTTTAATACAAATTACATATGATTGGTAGATTTATTATTTTGTTAGAGGAGTAAATGGAAAAGGGAGAGTCATATGGTAAATTTTAAGAAAATTTTGGTTTTTATTACAGTTATTTGTTTGTTTTTGTTGACACCTATGACATTGCGTGCTGAGACGAATATTGGAGTAAATCCAGAACAAGTTGCACCACCACCTGCAGAAGGACCGAATGTTTTTAGTCAGTTTGCAACGACAATTGATGCAAAAACAGGAGATGTTTTGTATGACAAAAACGCATATCACCGTGCATATCCTGCTAGTACGACGAAGGTATTAACAGCGATTTTACTCATGGAGCATACAAAGCCAGAGGATCAATTTACATTTTCACAATTAGCATTAGATCAAGAGAAGAGTAATTATCAAATTGAGTTTCAACCTGGAGAGACAATTAATAGAAATACTGCGCTTATGATTTTAATGGTGCTGAGTGCGAATGATGTGTCGTATGCGATTGCGGAGCGGATTGGCGGGAGTGTTGAGAATTTCGCTAATATGATGAATGAGAAAGCGAAGCAATTAGGGGCGAAAGATAGCCACTTTGTAACACCGAATGGATTACATGATCCGAACCATTATACGACGCCGTATGATATGGCTATGATTACGAAGGGTGTGCAAAAGTATCCTGAAATTTTACAAGCGATGAATACGAAAAGAACGACAGTTACGACGTCTAGGCAGACGGTGTCTATTTTTAATAAATCTAATTTTTTTGAAAATCCATATAGCATTGGCGGTAAAACAGGGTTTACGAATGAAGCGCGTAATACACTTGTTTTATTAAATGAGAAAGATGGAAATCGTATTATAAGCGTAGTAATGGCTTCTCAAAGACCTGAAATTTATGAAGATTTGAAGCAGATGGCGGAATATTCTTTCGGTCAATTTACGAAGCAAATGGTGCTTGATAAACATAATTGGCATCAAAAAACAACATATTTAAATAAAGATGTTAATTCTGAGTTGGAACAAAGTGCAGAGCTTATGCTTAAGAAAGATGAAGGGAAAAATGTGAAAACTATTTTCCGGGCGGCTTCATTAGATAAAGAATCTTTATATCATAAAGGAATACATCGTGGTGAGGTAGTTGGTGCAGTTGATATTACGAAAAATAATCAAACAATTGCGACGGTAAATGTTCTTTCAACAGAAGATGTCACTTTTGCGATGCCTAAAAAAGATACAACTATGCCTGAAGTAAAAGACTCAAATATGAAAGTAATAAGTGTTGGGATAGGTGCGATTGTATTATTTGGAGCAATTTTATATGTAGTGTTGCGCCGAAATACAAAAGGAATGAAATCAGAAGGTAAATAAATTACTAATAAAAAGACTGTGTAAAATTTTGGCACAGTCTTTTATATATATCTTAAATAACTAATAATTGTAAATTTTCTTATTGCAATAACTTAAAGTTCGTTATATCATTTACTTGTGTTCTTGTTAAAGAACAAAATGGATATTGCATACTTCAAATAATATAAAACAACGGAGAGGGAGAGAGACGATGAAATTAATATGGAAGATAATTAGCAACGCGATCTCATTTGTTTTATTTGCATTGATGGTTTTTTTAGCTTTTGTAGTTATTTCTTCAAAAGCAAGCGGTGGTGATCCGACAGTGATGGGATATCAATTTAAGAGCGTTCTTTCAGGATCAATGGAGCCGACGTTTTTAACAGGATCAATCATTGCAATAGAACCAAACAAAGATGGTTCTAAATATCAAAAAGGTGATGTTATTACCTTTAAAGAGAAAGATCAAAAAATTATCACTCACCGTATTATCGGTGTGAAAGATACAAATGGAAAAGTAATGTATGAAACAAAAGGGGATAACAACAACGGACCAGATTTAGAGCCAGTACTTGCAGAAAATGTAGTTGGAAAGTATGCAGATATTACAGTTCCATATGTTGGTTATTTACTGAATTATGCGAATTCGAAAGCAGGAGCAGCATTACTTCTTATTATTCCAGGAGTCTTTTTGCTTGGTTATTCCGCTATTTCTATTTTTGGTGCTATTCGTAGCATTGACGGAGAAAAGAAAGATAAAAAAGTAGAACAATCCGTCTAGTTCGTTTGGTTATACTTTCCGTTTAGGAAGTTAACAAATATATATTAAGGGGATATGGACATGACTTTAAAGAAAAAATTAGGAATGGGTATTACATCAGCAGTATTAGGAGCAGCTTTAGTTGGTGGAGGAACATTTGCATTTTTCAGTGATAAAGAAGTGTCAAACAATACATTTGCGGCTGGAACACTGGATTTAGCATTAAATCCATCAACAGTTGTTAACGTATCGAATTTAAAACCTGGGGATACAATTGAAAAAGAATTTAAACTAGAAAATAAAGGTTCTTTAGATATTAAAAAGGTTCTACTGAAAACAGATTATAATGTAGAAGATGTAAAGAAAGATAATAAAGATGATTTTGGTAAACATATTAAAGTAACATTCTTAAAAAATGTAGATAAGCATGAGACAATTGTGAAACAAACTACTTTAGATAAATTAAAAGGTGACACACTTACAGCTGTAGATAATGATTTATCGGCTTGGTTCTGGGATGAAAAAGGTATTTCAGCAGGTAAATCTGATAAATTCAAAGTGAAATTTGAGTTCGTTGATAATGGAAAAGATCAAAATCAATTCCAAGGCGATAAGTTACAATTAAATTGGACGTTTGATGCACAACAAACAGCAGGTGAAGAAAGATAATAATAAAAAGGGCTATCACATGGATAGCCCTTTTTCTATTTTTCTAGTATTTGTCTATCAATTTTAATAGTTCTTTACTATAATATAGATAATGTTCTGTATAAAGAACGTAATGTTCGATGGGAGAGATTAAGATGCTGAAAAGACCGCGTAATTTTAAAAAGATGCTTATATTGCCGTGTATGTGTTCTATTACGTTTTATTTAGGATCTCAAATTATGACGCATACAGAAGCGGCGTTCATTCATGAAACGAAAGTAGAAGCGACGCTTTCTACAGCAATTATATTTCCGAAAACAGTTAATACGTTAAAAGAGCAATCTGAGAAACATAAACAGTTTATTGAGCGTGAGTATGGAACGATGAAGGGGAAATTGAAAGCAACTTCTATTGAAGAAATAAAACAGGCGATTTCTGTATGGCAACAAGGGCGTGAGAAAATTGTTGCTGAGAAGGAAGCTCTGCAAAATGTATATACTGAAATAGAAGCTCCTTACAATCAAATACAAGAAGAATTAAAGGTAAATAAAGATGAGTCGATGCAGCAAGTGTCCATATATGTAAATGAAGGATTTCGCAGTATCAAAGAGAAGCGTGACTATATTGAGAAAGAAATTAGCTTGAAAGCTATTGATGAGCAAATTCAGGCTCTTCAGCAACAATTAAACGTTGCAATTGAAGCGGAAGGACAAAAGAAAGTAGAAGAACAAAAGAAAGCAGAGGAACAGAAGAAAGTAGAAGAACAAAAGAAAGCCGAAGAACAAAAGAAAGTAGAAGAACAGAAGAAAGCCGAAGAACAAAAGAAAGCCGAAGAACAGAAGGAAGTAGAAGAACAGAAGAAAGTAGAAGAACAGAAAAAAGTAGAAGAACAGAAAAAAGTAGAAGAGCAAAAGAAAGTGGAAGAACAGAAAAAGCTAGAAGAGCAGAAGAAAGCGGAGTAACTGCTTTAGTGAAACAGCCAGAAAACAAGAATGTGGTGTAAGAGAGAGTGAACGAATAAGCAAGACTAGTAATATTTATACGAGTGTGAGGGAACGTTAGCCCTCACCTCTTTGTTTTTCTTTTTTCTTATAGTATTAAGTGATTTGAGTGTGAAAAAAGTTATAAATTATCATTATTTTTTCCGAAAAGTCTAAAAAATATTGAGAAATAAAAATAACTGAAAATATTAATAAATATGTGTTGTGTTTATATAGAGTTGTTCGTTATAATGAACATAAGGTTTTTAAAAAAGAACGCATATTAGCTAAGCTAATATAGTTTTCTTTACATCTCTTATTGAAAAATAAGTGATAAAAATATAAAAAAAAGCTAGGGGGAATTGATTGTGAGTCTGAAAAAGAAATTAGGTATGGGAGTTGCATCAGCAGCATTGGGGTTAGCTTTAATTGGTGGAGGAACATTTGCATTCTTTAGCGATAAAGAAGTATCAAACAATACATTTGCAGCTGGGACGTTAGACCTTACATTAAACCCTAAGACGCTTGTAGATATTAAAGATTTAAAACCAGGGGATTCTGTTAAGAAAGAGTTCTTATTACAAAACAGCGGTTCGTTAACTATTAAAGATGTTAAATTAGCAACAAAGTATACTGTTAAAGATGCAAAAGGTGATAATGCTGGTGAAGACTTTGGTAAGCACGTTAAAGTAAAATTCCTTTGGAACTGGGATAAACAAAGTGAGCCTGTATATGAAACAACTTTAGCAGACTTACAAAAAGTTGATCCAGATCTTTTAGCTAAAGATATCTTTGCTCCTGAGTGGGGAGAAAAGGGTGGATTAGCAGCTGGTACAGAGGATTATCTATGGGTACAATTTGAATTCGTAGATGATGGAAAAGACCAAAATATCTTCCAAGGTGATACATTGAATTTAGAATGGACATTCAATGCTAACCAAGAAGCTGGGGAAGAAAAATAATAAAAAAGCGGGTATTCCCGCTTTTTTTATAAAGAAAAAGAAGTGCTGGTTGTAAGCACTTCTTTCTATTATTATTTTTGATTTTGCTTCCACTTTGTAAATTCAAGAAATTCACGAAATTGTTCTTTGGAGACACCAGAGTTCATTGCATCTTTAACGAGTTGTGTCCATTCGGAGTCTAGGTTAGTTTCCTTTGTTGTTTCATCATGAAGTAAAGTATCAACTGGAATTTGTAGAACTGCTGCGATCTTTTCAAGAAACTGAATGGAAGGGTTTTTTTGTAAATTTCGTTCTATAGAACTAATGTAAGATTTAGCAACGCCAGCTTTTTCGGCAAGTTCAGTTAATGAAATCCCTTTTTGTAAACGAAGGCGTTTTATACGTTCTCCAATCATATTTGCGCACCTTTCTATCAATATGTAGTTGTCTTATGATGTCATTATTATAACATAAACTTCGTTAAAAAGAACAAACCTATTGAGCCTGACTGGATGGCTTCATACGTTGGAAAAATTGCTCGATGTCTTGCATGGCGATACCAGCATCTAGAGCTTCAAGTATTAAATCAATCCATTCTTGATCCAGTGCGTCTGTCTTATCTTTGTACAAATGTAATTCCTCCCTAATTATCGGTCATAATTGCTGCTACAGAATACATGATAATGCAATCGGATTTTGTGTTTTATATAGTGAATTATCAAATATTGTGTAGATGAAACAAAGATAAAATCCCCATTAAACTCCCTCTATGGAAATTATAAATTGTTCGATAAAAACTTTCAATATTTTCAGAAAACATTGTTGAATTGTGATATATTCGTATGCTAACTATGAAATTTTTACAAATATATTAAAAATATTACATAATATGACTAAATATTGAAAAAATATTGAATTTTTAATAAAATTCAATTTGTAATACATATTATTTATTAGGGGAGGAAATAAGGGATGAACAAGAAACCGTTCAAAGTTTTGTCATCAATCGCTTTAACAGCTGTATTAGGCCTTTCATTCGGAGCTGGCACTCAATCTGCATATGCTGAAACGCCTGCGAATAAAACAGCTACGAGCCCAGTTGATGATCACTTAATTCCGGAAGAACGTTTAGCAGATGCGCTAAAAAAACGTGGGGTAATTGATTCGTCAGCTTCAGAGAAAGAAACAAAGAAAGCTGTCGAAAAGTATGTAGAGAACAAAAAGGGTGAAAATCCTGGGAAAGAAGTACCGAATGGGGATCAACTTACGAAAGAAGCATCTGATTTTTTAAAGAAAGTGAAAGATGCGAAAGCAGACACGAAAGAAAAATTAGATAACCCTGCAACAGGAACACCTGCAGCGACAGGCCCAGTTAAAGGCGGTCTAAATGGTAAAGTACCAACTTCTCCAGCGAAACAAAAAGACTATAACGGTGATGTACGTAAAGATAAAGTACTCGTTTTACTTGTAGAGTACGCTGACTTTAAACATAATAATATCGACAAAGAGCCTGGATATATGTATTCTAACGATTTTAATAAAGAACATTATGAAAAAATGTTATTCGGCAACGAGCCGTTTACATTAGATGATGGAAGTAAAATTGAAACGTTTAAACAATATTACGAAGAGCAATCTGGTGGTAGTTACACAGTGGACGGAACAGTTACAAAATGGTTAACAGTTCCTGGTAAAGCTGCTGATTACGGTGCAGATGCTGCTAGCGGCGGTCATGATAATAAAGGACCAAAAGGCCCACGTGATTTAGTAAAAGATGCATTAAAAGCAGCTGTAGATAGCGGTCTTGATCTATCAGAGTTTGATCAATTTGATCAATATGATGTAAATGGTGATGGAAATAAAAATCAACCGGATGGTTTAATTGATCACTTAATGATTATTCATGCAGGTGTTGGACAAGAAGCAGGTGGTGGTAAATTAGGTGATGATGCAATTTGGTCACATCGCTGGACAGTTGGACCAAAACCATTCGCAATTGAAGGTACACAAGCGAAAGTTCCATATTGGGGTGGAAAGATGGCAGCGTTCGACTACACAATTGAACCAGAAGATGGAGCAGTTGGTGTATTCGCGCATGAATATGGTCATGATTTAGGTTTACCAGATGAGTATGATACACAATATAGCGGTGCTGGTGAGCCAATTCAAGCTTGGTCTATCATGAGTGGCGGAAGCTGGGCTGGTAAAATTGCAGGTACAACACCAACGAGCTTATCACCACAAAATAAAGAGTTTTTCCAAAAAACAATCGGTGGTAACTGGGCAAATATCGTAGAAGTAGATTACGAGAAATTAAATAAAGGTATCGGCCTAGCAACATATTTAGACCAAAGTGTTACGAAATCTAACCGTCCAGGTATGATTCGTGTTAACTTACCAGACAAAGATATAAAAACAATTGAGCCGGCATTCGGAAAACAGTATTACTACAGCACAAAAGGTGATGATCTTCATACGAAGATGGAAACACCACTGTTCGATTTAACAAATGCAACGACTGCAAAATTTGACTTCAAATCATTATATGAAATTGAAGCAGAGTATGATTTCCTTGAAGTACACGCTGTAACGGAAGATGGTCAACAAACGTTAATTGAAAGACTTGGTGAGAAAGCAAATAGTGGAAATGCAGATTCGACAAATGGAAAATGGATTGACAAATCATATGATTTAAGCCAGTTCAAAGGTAAGAAAGTAAAATTAACATTTGATTACATTACTGATGGTGGTTTAGCATTAAATGGTTTCTTACTTGATAATGCTTCATTAACAGTAGATGATAAAGTAGTATTCTCTGATGACGCAGAAGGTACGCCACAATTCAAATTAGATGGTTTTGCTGTTTCTAACGGAACAGAGAAGAAAAGCCATAACTACTATGTTGAGTGGAGAAACTATGCTGGTTCAGATAACGCGTTAAAATTTGCACGTGGTCCAGTATATAACGCTGGTATGGTCGTATGGTATGCAGATTCAGCTTACACAGATAACTGGGTAGGTGTACATCCAGGACACGGTTTCCTAGGTGTAGTGGATTCTCATCCAGAAGCAATTGTAGGAACTTTAAATGGTAAACCGACAGTGGAAAGTAGTACGCGATTCCAAATCGCAGATGCGGCGTTCTCATTCGATAAAACGCCAGCTTGGAAAGTTGTATCTCCAACGCGTGGAACGTATACGTATGATGGTTTAGCAGGTGTACCGAAGTTTGATGATTCTAAAACGTATATTAATCAACAGATTCCAGATGCAGGACGTATTTTACCGAAGCTTGGTCTGAAGTTTGAAGTAGTAGGACAAGCTGATGATAATTCTGCAGGTGCTGTTCGTTTATATCGTTAATACTGTAAAACTACCGAGAGATTTTCTTTCGGTAGTTTTTTTGTGAGCAATGAATTTTATATAGCTGAAAAAGTCATATATAATGTAACCTTAAGAATAGAAATTTGTTATATATGAAGTCTATATAAATAATGAAAGAATTGGATAAAAATAGTGGGAGAAGGTGAGTGAATGAGTATTTCCTCTATTGTAAGTAGGCAAAAGGAATATTTTTTAAAAGGGCATACGAGAAGCATCGAAATGCGAAAGAATAATTTGAAGAAGCTTTATGAAGGCATTCAGCATTTTGAAGAAGAAATATTTCAGGCGTTGAAATTAGATTTAAATAAGTCAGTTCACGAGTCGTTTACAACGGAAGTTGGATATGTATTAAAAGAAATTTCCTTTCAATTGAAACATATGTCATCGTGGAGTAAACCGAAACGAGTTCGAACAGCACTTACTCATTTTGGATCAAAAGGAAAAGTAGTGCCAGAACCGTATGGTGTGACACTTATTATTGCACCGTGGAACTATCCTTTTCAATTAGCAATTGCACCACTTGTAGGAGCACTGGCAGCTGGAAATACAATCGTTTTAAAGCCGTCAGAGTTAACACCAAGCGTTTCAAAAGTGCTTAAGAGAATGTTAGATGAATTATTCCCAGAAGAGCTTGTAGCGGTAGTAGAAGGTGGCGTTGAAGAGAGTACATCTTTGCTGAGGGAACCATTTGATTATATTTTCTTTACTGGTAGTGTTGGCGTTGGAAAAGTTGTAATGGAAGCAGCAGCGAAACAGTTGACGCCGCTCACTTTAGAACTTGGCGGGAAAAGTCCTTGTATTGTACATAAAGATGCAAAGATAGAGATGACAGCAAGAAGAATTGTTTGGGGTAAGTTTTTAAATGCAGGGCAGACGTGTGTAGCGCCTGATTATATGTATGTGCATTCTTCCGTGAAAGAAAAGCTAATTGAGGCACTGCGACATGAAATTATAGAGCAGTATAGTAAAGAACCTTTGCAAAATGAAAATTATGTGCGTATTGTAAGTGAGCGCCATTTTGAAAGATTATGTGGATTTTTACAAGATGGTCAAGTCGTAATTGGTGGAAACTATAAGAAAGATACATTACATATTGAACCGACAGTACTAGCGGATATTACATGGAAAGATACTGTTATGGAAGATGAAATTTTTGGTCCGATTTTACCAATCATAGAGTACGACAACATAGAAGATGTAATTGGCACAATCCAGCAACATCCGAAGCCGTTAGCGTTATATGTATTTTCTGAAGATAAAGAAGTACAAAAGAAAGTGACGAGTAATATTTCATATGGTGGAGGCTGTATTAATGATGTTGTCTATCATCTTGCTACGCCATATTTACCTTTTGGGGGTGTTGGAAGTAGTGGATTAGGGGGTTATCATGGGAAAGAAAGTTTTCGGACTTTTTCACATTATAAAAGCATTTTAGCCCAATCTACAGCATTCGACATGAAAATTCGTTACTCTTCTACAAAAAGTGCTTTAAAATTCATACGAAAGTTGTTAAAATGATGATGGTGTTTATCAGTAGGCGTAGCCGTATGATAATAGCCCCTTCGCAATGGAAGGGGTTTTTCTGTTCGACGTTATGTATCATGCGAAAATGAATCAAACATACTACATAAAGAATAGAAACGAACGCTTGTTAAATAACCATTTTTGTTTGGATCGAAACAAAAAATAGTCTATAGAACATAAATATTTATTCATGAATATAAAAATTTAAAATTTAAGGTAGATAGGACGGGAAAATGAAAAAGATTATTAAAGTTGAAGCAGTTGAAAAACATTTTGGAAATCAAGTGATTATCCCACCTCTTTCTTTAGATATTAAAGAGGGAGAGTTTTTAACAATTTTAGGGCCGAGTGGCTGCGGGAAAACGACTTTACTTCGTATGATCGCAGGATTTGAAACTCCAACTAAAGGGAATCTTTTATTAGATGATGAAAGAATTAACGATTTGCCACCATATAAGCGTCATATGAACCTAGTGTTCCAACATTACGCACTATTCCCACATATGACAGTAGAGAAGAATATTTGTTTTGGTATGAAAATGCAGAAAGTATCAGCAGCAGAGCAGAAAGAGCGTGCTGAAGAGGCAATGCGTTTAACGCAGTTACTTGAGTTCCGTAATCGTAAACCTGCGAAGCTTTCTGGTGGACAACAGCAGCGTGTTGCAATTGCAAGAGCGATTGTAAATAATCCGCGTGTATTACTATTAGATGAGCCACTTGGAGCGCTTGACTTTAAGTTACGAAAAGACTTGCAACGTGAATTGAAAAACTTACAACGTAATTTAGGAATTACGTTCATATACGTAACGCACGATCAAGAAGAAGCAATGAGCATGAGCGATCGTATTGTCGTTATGAATAAAGGACATATCGAACAAATCGGAACGCCGAAAGAAATTTATAATAAGCCGAAAACATTGTTCGTTGCGACATTCATCGGTGAAAATAATATTGTGAAGAACGGGGAAGGCTATGTAGCAATTCGCCCTGAAAATGTAAAAGTACGTTCGGTTGAAGAACCAATTTTAAAAGAATACCATCTTGGACATATTGAAGATATTGAGTTTGTCGGAAATATGGAGAAGCTTTATGTACGTGATGAGAAAACATCAGAATTACTAATGGCATATCAAACTGCTGAAGAGGCAGCGCAGTGGAGCATTGGAGATAATGTATATGTAGGCTGGGAGCAAGAGGACGAGGTGACCTTAAATTGAAAAAAGGGAAATTACTCGCACTACCTACAGTCGCGTGGCTGCTAATTTTCTTCCTAATCCCGCTCGTATTCGTATTAGGATTCGCCTTCATGCAGCGCGGAGCTTACGGGACAGTAGAAATGCAATTTACGCTGGAGAATATATCCCGTGTATTTGATCCATTGTACTTAGGAACGTTATGGGAAACTGTTAAGATCGCAGTTATTACAACAGTAATATGTTTATTAATTGGTTATCCGTTTGCGTATACAATTACAATTGTTGACCGCAAATACCGCTCTATTCTTTTATTATTGGCAACGATCCCGTTTTGGATTAACTTTCTTGTTCGTTCATACGCATGGATTGTTATTTTACGTTCACAAGGTCTTGTGAATACGTTGTTATTAAAGCTTGGCATTATTAGTGAACCGTTAAATTTATTATATAATACTCCTTCTGTAATACTCGGAATGGTCTATTCTTTATTACCATTTATGATTTTACCAGTGTATGCAGCAATTGAGCAGCTGGATAAGCGTAAGCTAGAAGCGGCTTATGATTTAGGAGCAACACCAATAAAGGCATTTTGGAATATAACAGTGCCGATGACGATGTCAGGAATTGCGACTGGTTCTATTTTAGTATTCGTTTCTTCTATCGGAATGTTTGTTGTATCAGACGTGATGGGCGGATCGAAAGTAGCATTAATCGGAAACGTTATTCAAAATCAATTCTTAGGTGCACGTGACTGGCCGTTTGGATCTGCGTTATCGATTATCGTTGTTCTATTCTCTGTTCTGTTAATTTACTTATATTATCGTGCAACGAAAGTATATAAATATAATGAGAACGGAGGGGAATAGGCAAAGATGAAGAAGTTTTTAGTTTCTTATTCTTGGTTAATTTTGTTATTCTTGTATTTTCCAATGATGGTTTTAATGGTCTATTCTTTCAACGACTCTCGCATTAATGCGGAGTGGGAAGGTTTTACATTCCATTGGTATACAGATTTATTTCAAAAACAAGATGTTATTGATGCATTTGTAAATAGTATTACGATTGCAGTTATAACAACGATTGTGACAACGGTACTTGGTGTATTCTTTGCAATTGCTTTACATCGTTATAAATATCGTTTCGAAGGGGCTATTAATGGCCTTGTATATTTACCAATTTTAATTCCTGATATTTTAATGGGATTATCTTTACTAATTCTTTTCAGTCAGTTAGGAATGGAACTTGGACAAACAACGATTATTATTGCACATATTACATTTAGCATTTCGTTTGTTGTTGTTATTTTAGCTGCGCGTCTTTCAAGTATGGGACGTGACTTAGAAGAAGCTGCAAATGATCTAGGAGCAACGCCTTGGCAAACGTTTCGTTATGTAACGTTCCCAGCAATTGCACCGGGAGTTATTTCGGCAGCATTATTAACATTCACATTATCAATTGATGATTTTGTAATTAGTTTCTTCGTATCAGGACCAGGATCAACAACATTGCCACTATACATTTACAGTATGGTTAAGCGCGGAGTATCACCAGAAATTAATGCTCTTTCTACAATTTTAATTGTTGCTATCGTAGGATTAATGGTTCTATCTGAAATCTTCCGGAACAAAGGTGCAGATGGTGAAGAAAACTCTGGAGGACACCTTCCTTTATAATACGAACGATATAGAAAGTACAAGGGGGTAATAAACCGATGAAATTAATGAAAAGAATAGCTGGCGCAGCAATTAGCTTTAGCCTTGTTGTTGGTGTGCTTGCTGGTTGTGGTGAAAAGAAAGAAGAATTAAATATTTATAGTTGGGCTGACAATTTTGATGAGCAAGTGCTAAAAGATTTTGAAAAGAAGTATAATGTGAAAATTAACTATGACAAGTACGCAAGTAATGAAGAAATGCTTGCGAAATTACAAGCTGGTGGCGCAAAGTATGACTTAATTCAGCCGTCGGATTACATGGTTAAAACAATGGCGAAAATGGACTTATTAGCGCCGTTAGATAAAAAGAATATCCCGAATATCGAAAATATGGTTTCTAATTTTAAAACACCTGCGTTTGATCCAGAGAATAAATATTCTTTAGTGTACACTTGGGGTGTAACAGGGATTGCATACAATAAAAAGTATGTGAAAGAAGCACCTACAAGCTGGGCGGACTTATGGAATGAGAAATATAAAGGACATGTAACGTTACTGAACGATTCTCGTGAAGTATTAGGAGTGGGTCTTAAGAAGCACGGGTTCTCAAACAGTACGAAAGACGATGCACAATTAAAGACAGCAGCAGATGATTTAAAGAAGCTACTTCCAAACTTATTAGCATTTGATACAGATAACATTAAACAAAAATTTATTACAGAAGATGCTTGGATCGGAACAGTTTGGTCTGGAGATGCAGCATTTATCACAAAAGATAATAAAGATGTAGAATATGTTGTACCAAAAGAAGGCGGCACAATTTGGGCTGATACGTTAGCAATTCCAAAAGGTGCAAAACATAAAGAGCTTGCTGAGAAATTTATGAACTACTTACTAGATGAAAAAGTAAGTGTGAAAAACTACGAGTCAATTGGTTACAGTAATCCAAATGAAAAAGCTCATCCTCTTCATAGTAAAGAATACCGTGATAATCACATGATTTTCTTAACGAAAGAAGAGTTAGATCGTACAGAATGGCTTGTTGATGTAGACGATAAGTTAAAAGACTATGATCGTTACTGGACAGAGCTAAAAACAAAAGGTAAATAAGCAAGGAAATGCGGTTTCTAAAGTAGAAATCGCATTTTTTCATAGTAGGAGGAAATCGTTTGAAGAAGAAGTTACATCAGTATGAGGTAATGTGTATCGGTTTGTTATTTGCTGTATTTGGTATTGTTGCTTGGCGCGTACATGCAGGTGGCGTTACAGTGATGGATACATATGTCCGTGGATTAGTAAGAGGGCTACAAACGGAAAGTTCTCTTACATTTTTCTCGTACTTTACAAAATTGGGATCAGCAATTGGGATAGTCGCTACGCTCGTTATAAGTTTGCTTGTTTTTTGGAAGAAGCGTTATTATGCTGCGATGATTGTATATCCAATGGGAATTTTAGTAACACATCTTGTGAATAAAGGGATAAAAGAGATTGTAAAGAGAGAACGTCCGTCATTAAATGAAGCGCTAGATGCACTTGGATATAGTTTTCCTAGTGGACATGCAATGCTATCAATTATGACATTTGGATTTCTTACTTATATCATTGCTGCTAATTTGAAAAGCGTAGCTGGGAAATGTGTCACAACGATTTTGATGGGTATAGTAATTCTATCGATTGGATTAAGTAGAGTCATTTTAAATGTACATTACCCAACTGATATTTTAGCTGGTTACTGCGTAGGTGGTATTTTGTTAATTATCGCGATTTACTACCATCGTTTACTTACTGAGAGATTAGGGCTTAATAAAGAGAGATAGAAAAACGTCTGGAAAAACTATTATTATAGTTTTTCCAGACGTTTTTTGTTTATATCAAGATGTGATACAGTATAAGTGACAATTGAATTATGTAAAGTAGGTGAAAATGTGTGAAGACAAATGTACATAAAGTTGATAAGTGGGGGAAGTTAGGAGCCTTTTTGTATCAGTTTCGTTATACAGTAATTGTAGCGTTACTGTTGCTCGCAATCGCACTTGGGATTTTTGCTCCAAAGCTACCGGGAGTATTAGGTGGTGACGGTTTCCAAACCGAAGGCGACTATCAAAAAACGAAAGAAATTTTAGATAAAGATTTTAAGAAGTCTCAAGATACGCTGCTGCTCGTTTTTGAGAAAAATAAAGATGCTTCGCATGAGGAATTTAAAAAGCGAATAAATGAAATTGTAAAGAATGTTCAAGAGAAAGAGAACTATGAATCTTTCCATCACCCAATCCAAAATAAAGAAATGCTACAAGATGACATCGGCTATGCGACAATTTTATTTTCCGGGAAAACAAATAAGGAACGAATGGAAAAGACATTACAATTTGCTGATGAGATTGAGAAAGAAAGTAATATAGCATTAAAAGTAACACCTACAGGGTTTCCGAAAATTAATAAAGAGATTAATGAAAGAACGCAAAATGATTTAAAAGTAGCAGAGATGATTGGATTACCAATTGCGTTTCTTGTATTACTATTTTCGTTTGGTAGTCTTTTGGCATCAATTTTACCGATTTTGAATGGGGCGCTTAGTGTTATTAGTACGATGGGTATATTGTATTTCATCGGTGTTGATAAAGAACTATCTATTTTCGTGTTAAACGTTGCACCGATGATTGGACTTGCATTATCTATTGATTTTGCGCTATTATTTGTGAACCGTTTTCGAGAGGAAGTTGCTAAACGAACGGTAAAAGAAGCGATAGCAATTACATATCAAACGGCAGGACGTGCGATTGTATTTTCAGGATTATGCGTATTTGTTGGGTTATCCGGTTTGTTTTTCTTTAAGATAGATTATATTCAATCTGTCGCGATTAGCGGAATGATTGTTGTCATTATGAGTATTTTATTCTCACTCACACTTCTTCCAGCACTATTATCGTTAATCGGTAAAAGAATATTAAAAAAGAATCAAGTAGCACATACGCCGGCAAAAGCATGGCGTAAATTTGCAAAATTTGTGATGAAACATCCAATTGCAATGATTATTGTTGTTACAACATTTATTGTTATTTGCTTATTACCGTTACGTACAGCTAATTTGCAGTTCCCTGGTGTTGAAGCTTTACCTGAAAAGAGTGATACAAGGATTGCATATGAAAAGTATGAAGAAGCATTTAATGAAACTGTCAAAACACACGCTGATGTTACGTTAGTTGTAGAGACGAAAAAAGATATGAAAGAAAAAGAAAGTCTACAAAAGATAGAAGAAGTCGTTCAAAAGTTAAAAGGTGATAAGAAAGTACATGAAGTAAGAAGTTTATACGACGGGTTAACTGGAATGAAAGCAGATCAAGTTGTTGGAATGTTGCAGTCGCCAGAATCAGCGAAACTAGCTCCTGTATTTGAAGCATACACGCAAGGGAATAAGACGACGATAGAAATATTTTTGAAAACAAAACCACGTACAGAGACTGCAAAACAGTGGGTACGTGACTTTAAAAAGAACTATAAAGAAACGGATGTTACGTATTATCTAGGCGGAATGACGACGTTTCAACAAGAATTAGAAGATGAAATTAAAGATAAAGTTGTAATTGGTATGTCTGTTATATTTGGATCGACCTTTGTTATATTATTATTTGCATTCCGATCTATACTCATTCCAATTAAGGCAATTGTTATGAATATACTTAGTTTAAGTGCAACCATTGGAATTGTTGTTTGGTTATTTGAAGGTGGTCATTTCGGCTTAGAAGCAAGTCCGGTTCTGTTTGTCTTACCAATCTTCATTTTTGGCCTCGTATTTGGGCTTAGTATGGATTATGAAGTATTTCTTATTTCACGTATTCATGAGCTCTATGAAGAAACAGGAGATAACGATCAAGCAACGTTAGAAGGGCTCGTTTCAACAAGTAGAATCATTACATCAGCTGCTTTAATAATGATTGTTGTAACTGGTGCATTCGCATTTACTGATATTTTACCAGTAAAGCAGATGGGTCTTGGCGTTGCATTAGCAATATTTCTTGATGCAACAATTATTCGTCTTATGCTCGTACCAAGCTTAATGAAGTTATTTGGAGACTGGAACTGGTGGTTACCATTTCGAAAAAAACGAGAAAAATCATCGTAAAAAATGCTCATCAATATGATGAGCATTTTTTATGAATAGCAAAGCCTACATTTTGCAAATAGTATGTGATAAGAACATTACATAATAAGTAGGTGAAGGCAATGTTTCGTTATTTTAAGTTTAAGTTAAATGATACAGTACAGTTTGCCGAGAACGATGGGCATATGTATCGCATTGTCGGTTATCGGTTAGAAAAAGGATTTTATCCAAAAGATGAATGGACTCATATCATTTATGAACTACTTAGAGAATTTGACGGGTATACGATGGATGCAGAAGAGGAAGAACTTGTAAAGGTCGTTCAAGTAGAGGATGAGTATTACAAAATACAAGAAGTATCAGGTTATCGCTATCCAGTAAAAATGAAACAAAAACAACAAGTGATGAAAATAGAAAAGATGGACGATTTATTAGATGCTTACAATGATTATAAAAGGTTGGCGGATTTCTTTAAGGATTTATCGTATGAACAAAAAGCTGAAGAAGTATTGTTAGAAATGAAAAGACTTAGAGCTTGAGGGGCAGTCTATTATAAGACTGTCCTCTATTTTTGACGGTGCATCAAAGTGTGTTTTCCGTTACAATGAGAGAATCAATAGAAATAAGGTGATAAACAGTATGGAAACAAAGAAAAAGGGTGAATGGTGTGAAATTACCGTTCCAGCTAAATGGAATGGTATAAGTATTGAATCGGTATTAAAAGTAGAATGGGAAATACCGAAAAAGCTATTACATCAGCTTCGTATGGAAAAAGGTGTTACGGTTAACGGGGAACAAAGAAGATGGAATGAGCTTTTAAAAGAGAACGATAAGTTACAAGTCCATATGTTTGCGGAGGAAGAGTACGGTGTAGATCCAGAATATGGTGAATTACATGTAGTATACGAAGATGATCACGTACTTATCGTAAATAAACCAGAGCAAATGGACACACACCCTGCTGAAAAAGGTGGAACCGGGACGCTTGCAAATCTTGTTGCTTTTCATTTTCAAATGCAAGGTTTAGAGACGAAGGTGCGTCATATTCATCGTTTAGATAAAGATACGACAGGTGGTGTCGTGTTTGCTAAGCATAGAATTGCTGGTTCAATTATGGATCGCTTATTAATGGAAAGAAAAATTAAAAGAACGTACGCAGCGCTCGTTGAAGGGAAAGTAAAGAAGAAACAAGGAAAGATTGATGCTGCTATCGGAAGGGATCGCCATCATGCTACAAGGCGTCGTATTTCTCCAAAAGGTGACCAAGCTATCACATATTATAAAGTAGAAAAGTATTTTAAGAAGCAAAACACGACTTTCGTAACGTTACAATTAGAAACGGGTAGAACACATCAAATTCGTGTTCATATGAGTCATAATGGTAATCCATTAGTTGGGGATGTATTATATGGTGGACAAACAAAATATATGTCCAGTCAAGCATTGCATGCGATGAAGATACATTTCTTGCATCCAATTACGAAAGAAGCGATTGAAGTTGATGTGCCGTTTCCTACAAGGTTAAATAATAAAATAAAAGAATTTCAAAAAGAAAATGCGTAAAGTATAAGTTTTAACTTGAAAAAAGTAGATTTTTGCAGGGATTTCTCTAAAAGAAGCGAAGCCGTTAAGAGAAAAGAGAGGTGAGAATCACTTGATTAAATATAAGTATGTACTGGGAATATTTTTCGCTTGTCTTTTACTTACTCTATTTCTCTATCCCTATTTACCAAATCGTATGGCAGTACATTGGAATGTAAATGGTCAGCCAAACGAGTTTATGAGTAAACAAGTCGTTGTAGCATTTATTCCCTGTTTTATTATTTTTTCATATGGATTTTTGTATATTATTTCACATAATATATTTAAGTTTAATGAAAGAGAGCATGGTATTATAGGCGGATTTATAAAGAAAATTACGTTATTTATGTTGTTTATTCATACGCTTATCCTCTTTATTAATTTTGGGGATTTGATATCCTTTCAAACAGGATTAACGATTGGGATTAGTATGTTTCTTTTTATGCTGAGTAAAGAATTTAAGAAAATAAAAGGCAAAGAAAAAGAAAAAGATCCAATTAAATTACAAAAAATTTGTTTAGTGAGTAGACGGATTTTTCAAGTGATGGCATGTGGCATATTGTTTTCATTGTTTTTGAACTTAGAGTGGGGATTTTATGTATTGCTTAGTGTAATAAGCTGTGGATCTATGTTGTTTATGTTATATATTTTCTATTCATACATAATAGAAAGCTATGAAACTTAAAAAAGAGTCTTCTCATTATGAGAAGACTCTTTTAATCTATTTACTTCGTAATAAATTGTTGTGTCCAGTAGTTGCCGCTTTCTACATAACCAACACCGATGTGAGTGAAGCCGTTATTTAAGATGTTTGCACGGTGTCCAGCGCTGTTCATCCAAGCTTGTACTACTTCTTCAGGTGTACGTTGACCTTGAGCGATGTTTTCACCTGCAGATGTATAAGAAATACCAAATTTCTTCATCATGTCAAACGGAGACCCGTATGTAGGGCTGTTATGATCAAAGTAGTTGTTTTTTTGCATATCTTCAGACTTAATACGTGCTACTTTGCTTAATTCAGTATCGATTTTTAGTGCTGGTAAGCCTTGTTTTGCACGCTCAGCGTTTGTTAATTCAACAACACGTTGTTCAAACTCGCTTAAAGATTTTGCTTCTTCAGCAGGTTTTTGTTCAGCAGGTTTTTGAGTATTGTTGTTTTCAGCAGGCTTTTGAGCTTCTGGTTTTTGAACTTCTTCAGCAGGCTTTTGCTCGGCAGGTTTTTGCTCAACTGGCTTTTGAGTTTCTGGCTTAGCTGTTGGTTGCTCAGTTACAACATTTTCAGTAGGTTGTTGACCAGGAATGAAGCAGTTTGGTTGGAAGTTTCCTTGTTGCCATTGTGCTAATGATTCAACTCCCATAGATTCTAAGAATGCTTGTAATTCTTGTTGGCTCATTTGTTTCATCATTACTTTTGAATGCTGAATATTTTGAACCTTTACGTTAGATGGTTGTACTGTTGCAGCTTTTGCATCTAGAGAAGATACTCCTAAAGTAAGAGCTGTTGCAGCAGCTACAGATAATAAAACACGCTTTTTCATGATGTGTGTCCCCCTATATAAAGTTTTAATTTGTTTTCACACGATTTGTTTTTGACAGCCTGTCTGACTGACAAATTCATCGTAGCATACAATTTGCGAGAAAAAAGATGGAAAAAAATTCATAGACTTTAAAATTACCTAATTTATCCTAAGAGAAGAAGGGAGCAAAAATAAGAGAAATATAGAGTATAAAAGGAATTTATAGTGTTTTTATACTTGGTTTTAAGAGGGGGTTTTTGGATAAAGTTACCTAAATAGAAAATGAAGAATCCTATTGTATCAATGGTTTGAACGTTTTTTTGAGGAATATAATGGATTGATTTTTACAAAACTGTAATGTTTCTGTTGTTCTTTTTTATAATAAAGTAACATATTTTTAATGTTGTAGCAGACAAAAAAGCGGCTATCTCTTTACATAGACGAAGGAGATAGCCGTTTTCCTATTATTACGTATGTTACGAGTTAGTTTCAATTGCTTCTAATAATAAATCCACAATGTGAATTCCTCTCATTTTATGAGAAAGCCCTTCTCGCTCAATACCCAATTTCATTTGTAATAAACAACCTGGATTTGCAGTAACAATGGTTGCTGCTTCTGTTTCATGCACACGGTCCATTTTGTAATCTAGAAATTCCATTGATAACTCTGAATGAACAATATTGTAAATACCAGCAGAGCCACAGCAGCGGTCGGCATCTTTCATTTCTCGATATGTTGCACCTTGGATAGCCTCTAGTAACATACGAGGTTCAGAAGATGTGCGCATAACATTGCGTAAATGACAAGAGTCTTGATACGTAATAACTTGCGGCGTGAGTCGTAAGTCAGTTCGCTTATGGAAGTCTAGTTCTACTAGTATAGCAGTAATATCTTTAATTTTAGAAACAAACTGCTTAGCACGTTCAGCCCAATCCGGATCATCTTTTAAAAGATAATCATAGTCTACGAGATAAGCCCCGCAACCACCTGCATTCGTAATAATATAGTCGATGTTTAAATCTTCGAATGCTTTTATATTTCGCTTTGCTAATTCTTTTGCTCCACTCTTTTCACCAGCATGTCCATGCAATGCACCGCAGCAACTTTGTGTTTTTGGAATAACGATATCACAACCAGCTAATTGAAGAAGTTTCATCGTTGCGTTATTTGTTTCTAAAAATATCGTATCCATTAAGCAGCCTGTGAAGAATGCAACTTGTTTTTTCTTTGTGCTTTCTGCAGGTAAAAATGAAGGACGATCTTTCATGGCTTTCATTTTAGGGACTTTTGGTAAAACGAGATCCATCGTTGCAAGTGTTTCAGGGAATAACTTCATAATCCCTGTTTTATGTGTTAGCGTTTGTAAACCAGAACGTTGATAAAATCCGATTAGTCCAGTTAATGTTCTCATTCGATTTTGATGGGGGAATAGTCCTTCAAAAACGACTTTTCGAACAGCTTTCACTGGCACTGAGAATTTTTTATTTTGATTAATAATATCACGAGCTTCTTCTAATAAATGTCCATAATTTACACCAGATGGACAAACAGGTTCACAAGCACGGCAACCAAGACAAACGTTTAATGTATGTTCAACATCTTCATCTGGTTCGATTAAACCATCAACGACTGCTTTCATTAATGCGATACGTCCGCGTGGTGAATGTGACTCTTTATATCCGGATTGAATGTAGGTAGGACAAGTAGGTAAACAAAAACCGCATCGCATACAGTTTAGTAATTCATCTTCACTTAATCGTTCTTTAAATTCTTTTTGAATATTTTCTTTATTTAATGTGGTCATTGCTCAACCACCACTCTTTTTCGAGTGTCTTTCGCGAACATCTTTCCAGGATTCATAATGTTATTTGGATCGAAAGCTTGCTTTATTCCTTGCATAGCTGCAATACCTTCTTTACCTAATTTCATTTCTAAATATGGAGCTTTCATTGCACCAACACCATGTTCACCAGTAATTGTGCCACCAAGTTCAATTGCTTTCGCAAATATTTCAGCAAAAGCTTGTTCAGCTCGGTGCATTTCTTCTGCATTACGAGCGTCTGTCATACAAGTTGGATGTAAATTACCATCACCAGCGTGTCCAAACGTACAAATAGGAATATTATATTTTTTTGCAATGGCATTAATAGCTTCAACCATCGGAGCGATTTGTGAACGTGGTACAGTCGCATCTTCTAATATTGTAGTAGGTTTTAATCGTGCGAGCGCTGATAGAGCACTACGGCGAGCGGTACGAAGCGCATCTGCTTCTGTTTCGTCTTTTGCAATACGAACATCAACTGCATTCATAGAGCGGCAAACATTAGCCATGTTTTCAATATCTCGATTGACTACTTCGGGAGGGCCGTCTTGTTCAATTAATAAAATTGCTTTTACATCTGTAGGTAAACCGATTTGCGCAAACTCTTCTACTACTTCAATTGTCGGTTGGTCTAAGAACTCCAGTGTTGCTGGAATGATTTTATTTGCAATAATAGAAGAAACAGCACGTGCAGCTTCATTAATATCTTCATATAGTGCAAGCATTGTTTTCTTTGTTTCAGGCATAGGAACAAGTTTTAATATAGCTTCTGTTACCACGCCAAGTGTTCCTTCAGAACCGATAAATAAACGAGTTAAATCGTAACCAGCTACATCTTTTGCTAATTTACCACCAGTGCGAATAATATCGCCATTTGGTAAGACAAGTTCAAGCCCCATTACATAATCACGTGTTACGCCGTATTTCAAACCGCGTAATCCACCTGAGTTTTCATTAATATTACCGCCGATTGTAGAAATTTTCATCGAGCTTGGATCTGGTGGATAAAATAAACCTTTTTCTTCTACCGCTTTAATAATATCAAGTGTAATGACACCAGCTTGTACAGTAATTGTTAAGTTTTCTTCATCAATTTCTAAAATATTGTTCATATGGCGGAAAATAAGGACGATACCGCCTTCAAGTGGACATGTTCCTGCGCAAAGATTTGTTCCAGACCCGCGCACATACACAGGAATTTTGTGAGTGTTACATACTTTTAATACTTCAGCTACTTCATTTGTATTACGAGGAGCAATGACTGCATCAGGCATTGCTTGGAAGTTTGGAGTGGCATCATAACTATAAGTTAAACGCCCCATATTGGATGTATCTACATTATCTTCGCCAACAATAGATACGAATGAATGAATAATTTGTTTTTCTAACATTGGAAATCCCCCTCAAACTGTTAACGTGTTTAGTTATAATAAACAACGTGGTAACAGTGCTTTCATTATAATGATAAAAAAGTCGAGGGATTCTTTCTATGTATAATCATCTAAAGATTAATCTGTTTTATCGTTCTTTTTTGTATGATCATCTAATAGGAGGAGTGCGAAGTATAAAACGTTTAAGTCTTTGAATTGTTTTGGATCAAGTCCTGTATGTTCTTCAATCTTTTTTAGCCTGTAATGTAATGTGTTAATGTGTATATGTAATTGTTTAGCCGTCTGTTTATAAGATTGGTTATAATCGATAAATAAGCGCAAAGTATGTATAAGCTCAGGAAATGATAATAAGTTTTCGATGGTACGCTCTAGAAATTGTTCACGCGTTTCGGCAGAAATATCTTGTAAACACATTTCTAAACGTAAATCTTCATTAAATACAATTTTTTTCGTTTCCAATGATACAGAAAGAGCGCGTAATGCTTGTTCGTAACATATGTTCATATTGTTTGAGGTAACTGTTTGTCCAATCCCGATATATAAAGAAATAGAAAATAAAGTTTCGCAGTCTTGTTTTAACCGTTTTAAAAATTGATAAGTTTGCTCTTTTGAGCTCGTTGCTGTAAATAAAATAAAACGATCATTTCCCCAACGAACAAATAGATGCTCTTTTGTTAAAATATTACGTATGTGTTGCCATATTTTACGCTGGAGCATCGTGTCATTTTTGCCAATAGAAAACAAAATAAGTTGTTTTTTCTTATATAAATCAATGCCAAGTGTTTTGGCGCGATCAAGAAAACTCGGGGACCACTCTGTATTTTGAAGCCAATCAAAGACAAAAGCTTCATAAGAACGGTGCTCAAGTTCTAGTTGCTCTAAAAAGTAGTTTTCATGAATTAATAATTCGGTCATCTTACGCAATATTTCTCCGTAGCGTGAAATATTTTCAGGTTCTCCTGTAATCCCAATGACACCAATTACTTCATCATGAAATAATAAAGGAAGATTCATCCCAGCCTTTACACCTTGCAATCGCCTTTCATCTTCTTTTGTAATGATGACGGTTTTCTTTTGTTTGGCGCAGCGGAGTGCACCTTCATGAAATTGACCAATTCTTTCTGTATCTGTACTTGCGATAATAACGCCTTCTATATTAATGATAATAATATTTTCTGTAATTAGTCTGCGTACTTCTCGTACAATTTTATTCGCTAAATCAGGAAATAGCATAATTGACACACCTCAAATTCTATTTGTTGTACATTATATATGTAAATTGAGTAAGAAAGGGAAATTTCACACTTTCCACACATTTATTTGTTATTTTACAATTATAACGAAATCATCCGAAGATGGAGGGAATCTTTTGAGAAAGTATGTTTTTCTTCTCTGTTTTTTATTTCTACTAGTAGGGTGTCAAGGAAGTTCATATACACCAATTGCTAAAGATAAAAATGTTATTATAACTACGAATATAAAAGAAGGCAGCATTAGTTTTATTGATAAAAAAGATAAAAAGTTAATTACGACATGGGAACTAAATGAGCCAATGGCCGGAATCACACTGCTTCCAAATGGCGATGAAATACTTGTATACGGTAAGCAATTAGAATATATGTATGTATATTCACTAGCGGAAGGAAGGCAAGTGGGAAAATATAAAACTGGAAAGGGCATTGTAAATGTGGTGGTATCAGCAGATAAAAAACAATTATTTGCTGCTGATCAAAATGTTCAAAAGGTAAGATTCTTTACGATAAATGGGAAAGAGACAGGAAGTGTTTCAACAGGAAAAGGGCCTATAACGATGGTAGAGTATCAGAATCGGTTATCTGTACTAAACTTTTATGATACGAAACTAACGACAATTGATACGAAGAAAAAAGAAGTTATTCAATCCTTTATGATTCCGCCAGCATCAACAGGAGCGACGATTAGTCCTGATGGGAAAGAAATATGGATTGGCGGACATGGTGATGGAAATCAAGTAAATGAGAAAGTGTTAGTGTATTCTTTACAGAGTGGAGAAATGGTGCGTTCTTTACACGCTCCATTTATGCCTGTGAATATAACGAAGGATAGTAAGTACGTATATGCACTCAGTCATGGATCGAATACACTTAGAAAGTTTGATATTAGCACATATAAAGAAATAGCTTCTGTAGAAGTAGGGTCGAATCCATTTGCATTTTTTGAGAGCGGAGCAGAAGGGTATGTAGCCAGTTATGATAGTGATGAAGTGTGCGTTATAGATATGAAGAATTTGAAAATAAAACAAACAATTAAAGTCGGAAAAGGACCGTTTCAACTCATAGAGAGGGAAGGGAAGGACAATGAATAAATATAGAGTGCTAGTTGTAGATGATGAAAGTGATATGAGACAGCTTGTTGGAATGTATTTGGATAACTTTGGATATGAGTGGGGAGAAGCTGAGAATGGAAAAGAGGCTCTTAAAAAGCTAGAAACGGATCATTATGATTTCGTTGTATTAGATATAATGATGCCAGAAATGGATGGACTTTCAGTTTGTAAAGAAATTAGAAAAACGTCAGATGTGCCGATTATATTTTTAACGGCAAAAGGTGAAGAGTGGAATAGGGTGAACGGCTTACGTATGGGAGCAGATGACTATATTGTAAAACCGTTTAGTCCTGGTGAATTGGTTGCCCGTATGGAAGCTGTGCTAAGAAGATATACAAAGCAAGAACAGCAAGAAGAGATTCAATTTGGACCAATTCTTATCAATGAAAAAAGTAGACGAATAGAGGCGGGTGGTGAGCCGATTTCTCTTACTGTAAAAGAGTTTGATTTATTATATTTTCTTTGCCAACATACAGGACAAGTATTTAGCCGGGAGCAATTACTTGAAAAGGTATGGGGATATGATTATGCCGGAAGTACAAGAACGGTAGATACGCATGTGAAAACGATGCGCTTGAAGCTTGGAGAAAGTGGAAACTACATTCAAACTGTTTGGGGTGTAGGCTATAAATTTGAGGTGTAACGTATGTTTACGATGGTACAAAAACTTTGGCTTACAGTAGTATGTGCAGTATGTGTAACAGTGTCCTTTCTTTATTTCGTATCTTTATACTCGTATGAAAAATTATACGTTGATAATTTAAAAGCTTCGTTAGTAATGGAAGGAAAAAGTCTTGCTGCTCAATATGATAAGCGTGAAGGAATATCAACTTTTGAAGAGAAAGTAAGATCGTTTGATCAAATATCTAGTTCAGACGTTATTTTCGTGTCTAATCCGCGTGATTTAAGTGCATGTTTGCCTTTTGATGTGCATCATCATTCTCTTATAAGTGAAGGAGATAGGCAAACGCTATTAGACGGGAAAACTGTGACAAAAATAGGATATGAAGAACATTTTGACCGTAATATTATGGGGGTTGTCATCCCTGTATTGGAAAATAAAAAATTAGTCGGAATTGTCTATTCGTATATTCCTTTAAAAAGTATAAAAGATTTAATCTATGATATGGGTCTTATTTTAGCACCGTTAGCAATTGCTATGATTTTAATTACGATATGGGTTGGAAGGAAAATTATAATTGCAATTACGAAGCCACTTTCGCAAATGGAGCGGGTTGCAAATCATTTGGCTACGGGAGATTTTTCGGAGCGGATTACAGTTTCTTCAGAGGATGAAATTGGACGATTAGGAAAAGCATTTAATAAAATGGCAAATTCATTAGAAACAGAAGATGTAAAGCGTAAGGAATTTTTAGCAAATGTTTCGCATGAACTTAGAACACCACTTAGTTATATAAAAGGGTATAGCGAGGCTATTTTAGATGGTGTTGCAAAGGGACCGCAGCAGGAAAAAGTAACGCAGCTAATTCATAAAGAAGCAGGTCGTATGCAGCGTCTCGTTCATGACTTGTTAGACTTAGCACAATTAGAAGGTGAGCACTTTCCGTTAAAGAAGCAACCTATCGTTTTTTCACAGCTGATTGAAGACGTATTAGATACGTATGAGATTAAGTTTATAGAAAAGGAAATTCATATTTCAACCAATTTAAATCCAGAGGTCATTGTCATGATTGATGAGGATCGTATGCAACAAGTGCTTCATAATGTGTTAGATAATGCGATACGGTATACAAATCAAAAAGGAAATATCGTTATAACTTTAGAGCAAATCGATGATTACTGTGAATTAAAAATAAAAGATACAGGAATTGGTATTGATATAGAACATTTGGAGAATCTTGGAGAACGCTTTTACCGAGTTGATAAAGCGAGAAGTCGTCAACACGGTGGAACAGGTTTAGGCCTTGCTATTGTGAAACAAATTGTTCATATACATGGTGGACAGTGGAAAATTGAAAGTGAAAAAGATAAGGGAACAACGGTTATTATTAAACTGAATGTACAGGATGAGGGGAGCATGTTCTAATTTTTAGGACATGTTCTTTTTATTGAAGAAAATATTTATCCCGCTATTCGCCGGGCAGTAAGACACTCACCTCAAAATTCAACGGAAGCAAAGAAGTTAGGTGGAGGCCCTGCTGCCCGTAAAAGCCCGATTGGTGAGAGCTAATAATCAGTGGGCGATGAACAAAACCCCACTGATTAAAGTTTCACTTTACACGTAAAATATAAATTAATATGTAATAAATATCGAAAATTTGACTATTTTATGAACAAAACATTTGTACTTCTTATCAATTCGGTCTAAAATAGTTATGATGCAAAGTTCTTATAAATCGTTTCAATTGTTGTTTGGAAGATACTGAGGTGATTTAACTGGAGTACAAATCTATTAAACCGAAAAAAATTTACGAAGAAGTATCTGAAGCTATTTTAACAATGATTAAAAATGGTACGTTAAAACCTGGTGACAAACTACTCCCTGTGCATCAATTAGCTGAGCAGTTTCAAGTTGGCAGATCTGCTGTTCGTGAAGCGCTAAGTGCGCTAAGAGCGATGGGCTTAATTGAGATGAAACAAGGAGAAGGTACATATGTGAAGAACTTCGATTCTTCTTCATTAACGAAATCATTAAACAATAGATTATTAATGAAGAAAGAAGATATTTTGAATTTATTAGAAGTACGAAAGGTGCTTGAAGTGGGGGCAGTTCGAGTAGCGGCGGCAAAACGTACGGAAGATAACTTACAAAATATGAAACATTGGTTAGATGAAATGGCAAAGAGCATTGGAGATGAAAAGGCTGGCGAAAAAGCCGATTTTCAATTTCATATGGGAATTGCAGAGTCTTCGCATAATAACATTTTGCTTGAACTCATGAATCATGTTTCAGAGATGATTGCTGAAACAATTGGTGAATCAAGACGCATTATTTTATATGGTGAACAAACGACATCAGAACGACTTATAGAAGAGCATCAAGTTATATATGATGCGGTGTTAAAACAAGATGTAGAATTAGCGCAGCAAGCAATGCTAGATCATTTAACAAATGTAGAACATATTGTCACAGGTAAAAACGATATAAATTCGTAATTTAATCTTTTAAAAATTTAATTTTCTGATAAAATAGAGAAAGATTAAGTAAGCGTTTTCTTTAGAAGAGGGAGAGGATAGGCCATGGTTGAGCCTATTTCTTCTCTACTAAGTCATCTGATGACCATATGTTTGTTGGTGAAGTTGTAAAAAGGGGGAGTAATAGTTATGAAAGTTACTTTATTTGTTACTTGTTTAGTCGATATGTTTGAAACAAATGTCGGCAAAGCAACAGTTGAAGTGTTGGAGCGTTTAGGTTGTGAAATTGAATTTCCAGAAGCACAAGTTTGTTGTGGGCAGCCTGCTTATAATAGCGGCCATGTAGAAGCAGCAAAAGAAGCGATGAAACATATGATTGAAACTTTCGAAGATGCAGAATATATTGTTACGCCATCTGGTTCTTGTGCGACAATGTTTCATGAGTATCCGCATGTTTTCAAAGATGATCCAAAGTGGGCTAAACGTGCACAAAAAGTTGCTGATAAAACTTATGAATTTACACAGTTTATTGTAGATGTTTTAAAAGTTACAGATGTTGGTGCAAGTTTACCAGGGATAGCTACTATTCATAAATCATGTCATATGACGCGTATGCTTGGAGTAAAAGAAGCACCAGGAATTTTATTATCAAATGTAAAAGGATTAACTGTGAGAGATTTGCCAAACGTGCAAAATTGTTGCGGGTTTGGGGGAACGTTTTCAGTTAAGATGACTCCAATTTCTGAGCAAATGGTAGACGAAAAAGTAGATAGTGTCATGGAAACAGGTGCAGATTATTTAATCGGTGCAGATTGTGGGTGTTTGTTAAACATTGGCGGACGTATTGAGCGTTTAGGAAAAGAAGTAAAAGTAATGCATATTGCTGAGGTACTGAATAGTCGCTCATGAAGGGGGAACATAAGCTATGTCTATGAAAATCAGTGAGAAAAAATTTAATGATCGCGTTGGTGATGGAATTCAAGATTCGTTTATGCGCGGAGCAGTATCTTCTGCACAAACGCGTTTATATACGAATCGCTTAAAAGCTGCAGATGAATTAGGAAACTGGGAAGAGTGGCGTGAACTAGGTGAACAAATTCGTCAACATACGTTAGAAAATCTGGATTATTACTTAATGCAGTTAAGTGAAAATGTATCAAAAAGAGGCGGACACGTGTACTTTGCGAAGACGAAAGAGGAAGCTGCAAAGTATATTCAAGACGTTGCCAAAAAGAAACAAGCGAAAAAAGTAGTAAAATCAAAGTCGATGGTAACAGAAGAAATTAGTATGAACCATGCGCTTGAAGAGATTGGCTGTGAAGTATTAGAGAGTGACTTAGGAGAGTATATCTTGCAAGTAGATAATGATCCACCTTCACATATTATTGCACCTGCACTTCATAAAAATAGAACGCAAATTCGCGATGTATTTAAAGAAAAGCTAGGCTATGAAAATTCTGATGACCCATATGAAATGACAAAGTTTGTTCGTAAACAACTTCGTGAGAAATTTATGGATGCAGAAATTGGTGTAACTGGTTGTAACTTTGCTGTTGCCAATACTGGATCTCTTTGTTTAGTAACGAATGAAGGTAATGCAGATCTTGTTATGTCAATTCCTAAAACACAAATTGCGGTAATGGGTATGGAACGTATGGTTCCGACAATGGAAGAATTAGATGTTTTAGTTGGTTTACTATGTCGTAGTGCAGTAGGTCAAAAATTAACAAGTTATGTAACAGTAGCAGGACCAATTCAAGAAGAGGAAGTTGATGGACCTGAAGAATTCCATTTAGTGGTTGTTGATAATGGTCGCTCTCAAATTCTTGGATCTGAATTCCGTTCCGTATTACAATGTATTCGTTGCGCTGCTTGTGTTAACGTATGTCCTGTATATCGTCACGTTGGTGGACATTCATATGGATCGATTTACTCAGGACCAATCGGTGCGGTATTAACACCGCTTCTAGGTGGATATGATGATTACAAAGAGCTTCCTTATGCATCTAGTTTATGCGGAGCATGTACAGAAGCTTGTCCAGTAAAAATTCCATTGCATGATTTATTATTAAAACATCGTCAAGTCATCGTTGAGCAAGAAGGTCGTGCACCACTTGCAGAAAAACTAGCGATGAAAATGTTTAGTATGGGTGCTTCTTCAGCTGCTTTATATAAAATGGGTTCAAAAATGGCACCAGCGGCAATGAGTCCATTTACATCTGGTAATCGTGTATCAAAAGGTGTTGGACCACTTAAAAACTGGACGGATATTCGTGAATTCCCAGCTCCAAGTAAAGAACGATTCCGTGATTGGTATAAAGATCATAAGAAAGGCGGGGATAAATAATGACAGGATTAATTCAAAACCGTGATGCCTTTCTAGATAACATTGCAAAAGAACTTGGGCGCGCACGTAAAACAGAAGGTGTAGAGCGTCCAGTATGGAAAAGTAATGTGAATATAGAAACGTTAAAAGATTATTCACAAGAAGAATTACTAGAAGTGTTTAAAAAGCAATGTACAAACATTCATACAACTGTAGTAGAAACGACAAATGACCGTTTAGGTGAAGACCTTCAAAAAGTAATCATGGAAAACGGCGGGGGACCTATTTTATTATCAGCAGATGATCGTTTTGATGCATATGGTTTAACATCTTTATTTAAAGAAGAACTTCCAAAGCGAGACGTTGAAGTAAACGTATGGGATCCAGAGAGAAAAGACGAAAATATGCGTTTAGCTGAAAAAGCGAATATTGGTATTGCATTTAGTGATTATACATTAGCCGAATCTGGTACAATTGTTGTACAAAGTCATAAAGGGCAGGGACGTTCTTTACACTTTTTACCGACTGTATATTTTGCTATTATTCCACGTGAAACACTTGTGCCTCGTATTACACAAGCAGTTCAGGATATGAACTCACGCGTAGAAAATGGGGAGACAGCGGCATCTTGTATTAACTTTATTACAGGGCCAAGTAACTCGGCTGACATTGAGATGAATCTTGTTGTCGGAGTACATGGACCATTAAAAGCAGTATATTTCATCGTATAAAAGAGGGGAAAGCAGGCCGGAAAATGGCCTGCTTTTTTAGTAGAATAAAGGATAATATGAAGTAGAAGTTCTCTCCTTTTTTTGCTATGTTTTTTGGGAAAGGAGAGGAAGGGATGTTCACTTATTTATATGCACTGTTAGCAGGGATGGTGTTTGGTTCTTTTTTTATGTTAGTTGCGGTGAGGGTTCCATTAGGTGCGTCTATTATTACCCCGCGTTCACATTGTTATTATTGCAAATATGTGCTAAGGCCAAAAGAACTAATCCCCATCATTTCATTTTATATACAAAGAGGCTGTTGTACGAATTGTAAGAGGAAAATTCCAATTATATATGTAGCATTTGAATGTATAACAGGAAGTATATTTCTTCTTACCGTGTATATGATTGGAATAGAACGAGAACTTATTATCATTTTATCCCTTTTTTCGCTACTTCTTATTATTTCAGTTACAGATTACTTATATATGTTAATTCCTGATTGTATTTTAATTTCGTTTGCGGTTTTACTCATTCTCGAAAGTGTTTTTGTACAATTAGTTACTTGGACAGATAGTATAGTTGGTAGTGGTGTTATATTCCTTTTGTTATATTGCATGCAAAAGATATATCCAGAAGGGCTTGGCGGAGGAGATATAAAACTACTTTCGTTACTTGGTTTTATAGTAGGAGTGAAGGGAGTTTTTATCGTTTTATTTTTAGCATCTTGTTTTAGTCTTTGTTTTTTCGGGATTGGTATCGGATTAAAACGTATAGAAGTACGAAAGCCAATTCCATTTGGTCCTTTTATTAGTCTTGGGGCAATGTGCTATGTATTAGCTGTTTATTCAAATTAGAGAGGGAATCGAAAATGAACGTATATATGGATGATCAAAGAAGTTGCCCGTTCGGGTATGTGTCCGCAACTACAGTAGAATGTGCCTTGCAAATGGTTCGGGATTATGATGTGAATATTCTTTCCCTTGATTATAATATGGGCTGGGGAGCAAAAAATGGACTAGATTTTGTAGAAGCTTTTTGTACAGAGGGATTATATGTAAATGAAATTCACCTTCATACGAATGATGTCATCGGTATGCACAAGATGAAACAGAGAATGGATAAGGGAAAGGAAGAAGGAGAAATTAATCCTCACCTTGTTGTTAAATACGTGGGAAGCTAAAAACTCCAAAGTAAAACTTTGGAGTTTTTAGTGTTTCATATGTGCTTGTAAAGGAATAATCTCTTCTTGTTGAGCTACTGCGATTTCAGTTTCTTCCTGTTGAACTTCAGGTGTTTTCTTTGTTAAGTAGTGGTATACCATACCGACAAATACTGATCCGCCAATAATGTTACCGATTGTAACAGGAATTAAGTTATGAATAGCACCTGAAAAAGAAATTGTCTCAGGATGCGGTGAAACTAAAGATAAAGCAAAGAGTGATAAGTTTGCAATACTATGTTCGTAACCAGATAAGAAGAATGTGAAAACAAGTAGCATCATGACTATTATTTTTGCTGTGTCACCTTTAACCTGAGAAGGTAAGAAACAAGCAAGACATACGAGCCAGTTACATAAAATGGCTTTAAAGAATAACTGCATTGTAGGTGTGTTCATCTTTCCTTCAACGACTTTATTCATTAAGTGACCGTGATCAATTGCTTCAAAAATTCCAGTTGCGTAAAATAGTAAGGCAAAGAATAACGCGCCGGCTAAGTTACCTGCATAACAAGCAACCCAGTTACGTAGTGTATCAGAAATCGTTGTTTCTTTTCTTAAAGTTGCTACAGTAAAGTACATTGTGTTCCCAGTAAACAATTCAGCACCGCCATATATAATAAGTACGAGAGCAATCCCGAAAAACATAGAAGCAGCTAAATAAGTTGCTGGTGAATCTGCAATGTGAAAAAAGTTACCTAATTTAAAACATAGTACAATAATAAAACCGATATAAATACCCGCAAGTGCAGCACGAATGAAATATTGCATTGGGTTTGTATCTAGTATTTTCTTTTTGCTTTTAGCCAGTTTGACAACATAATCTAGTCCTTGTTCTAGCATGAGTAATACGCTCCTTTAGTAAATCTTCTATAAATACTCCTTATATGAATAAAGTACATGGAATTGTTCTCACTTTCAATAAGTTTGTGCAATGTTTCACAAAAAGGACATACATACATTAAGAAAACGTTTACAAAAGGTAGTATAATGGAATTTTTTCTGGACATTGAGAGGAAGAAAGAAAAAAGAAAAAGCGCTGTAATTACAGCGCTTTTTCGTCTAAATTCTTTTCTACTTTTACTTCTACTTCTTTTGAGAAGAACCAACCACCAACTGCGATTCCGACTAATACAATCCAGAATGTAAGCTTCCACGGAGTGGATTCTGGGAATGAATGTGGAATTACATTTAATGCAGGGTGTGCTAATGTATAAACTGCTAGCTTCACACCAACCCAACCTACAATTAAGAATGCTGCGGTTTCAAGTCCTGGTTTACGTTTTAAGATTTGTACGAAAGCAGTTGCTGCAAATCGCATAATGATTAATCCGATAAGTCCACCTACAAAGATAACAGCGAATTGCCCAGTATCAAGACTACCAATTGTACCTAATCCTGTTTTTGGTAAAGTCATTGCTAGTGCAACAGCAGCTAAAATTGAATCAACTGCGAAGGCGATATCAGCAACCTCAACTTTAAATACAGTCCACCAAAAGTTCTCTTGTTTTTTCTTTGCTTCTTTTTCTTCTGTTTCTTCATCTGTATTCTTTTCAACATATGTTTTAAATAAGTGATTACCAGCGATAAACATAAGGTAGATGGCACCAATTGCTTGCACTTGCCATACATCGACTAAGAACGAAATCATAAATAACGATCCAAATCGGAAAACAAATGCCCCCGCTAATCCATAAAATAGTGCTTTCTTTCGTTTTTCTTCTGGTAAATGTTTTACCATAATTGCAAGAACAAGAGCGTTATCAGCCGCTAAAATCCCTTCAAGTGCAATTAGGATGAGTAATACCCAACCATACTCCAATAATAATGATACATCCATGTACATTCTCCTCTCATTTCTATAAGTTCTAAATAAGTGAAGAATTTCCCCACTATTTAGTTTCCCCATACTCCTGCCTATTAACTTTGGAAAAATCTGGAAGTGAATGCAAAAAAGACCTCTGCCGTTAATAGGCAAAGGTCTTGCTAGACATATGTAATAAAAAATGCCAACAAAGCCGGAAGAACTAAGTTCTACGTAATGACGACTTTGTTTCCAAGAAATATTCTTGGACGCTACTCCCCTTTGGAGATATGTTATTGTATTCTCATTATATGGATAATTTATACGGTTGTCAACCTGTTAAAATATCTTCATTCGGATATTTTATTTTCAGGTTCTTTTTACGAGCAAATGAAAAAGCCAATGTTAAAGGACCCATTTTCCCGAAAAACATCATAAAGATAATAATAGCTTTTCCGATTATAGTTAAGTGGGGTGTTAAATTCATACTGAGGCCAACAGTCCCAAATGCTGAAAATACTTCGAAAGCACTCATCAATAGAGGAACTCGCTCAGTAATACTCAAAATTAAAATAGCAAAAAAGATAAATGAAATGGAAATAATAGTAATGGTTAATGATTTGACAATGAGAGTATCTTTAATGGATTTTTTAAATACGACAATATCCTCTTGTTCTTGTAAAAATTTAAATACGCCAAAAAATATGATTAAAAATGTTGTTAACTTAATCCCACCACCAGTTGAAGCGCTACCAGCACCAATAAACATAAGGAGCATCATTAATAGGAGAGAAGGTTTTGACAATGTAGAAATATCAACAGTATTAAACCCGGCAGTTCGCGTTGAAATTGCTTGAAAATAAGAGGCCAATCCTTCTTCAAATGGGGTAAAACCTCTCATAGAAAGGGAGTTATGGAACTCGAATATAAAAATAAAAAGGGTAGCAATAATGTTGACGATTAGAGTAGAAGAGAGCATAAGTTTTGAATGTAGTGTAAGGTTTTTAAAGTTTTTCTTTCTTTTTATGTCTACGATTACTGTAAAACCAATTCCACCTAAGATGATGAGAGAGGAAATGACGAGATTGACAAGAATGCTATGAGAATGGGACATTAAATTATCGCTCCACACAGAAAAGCCAGCATTGTTAAAGGCTGAGATTGAATGGAAAAAACTATAATAGATCCCTTTCATAACCCCATATTTTGGTACCCATTCAAAAGAAAGAATTATAGTAGCGATACATTCGACTGTAAAAGAGAATAAAAATAATGCTTTGGCAAGACGGATGATGCCGCCGATATTCGTTTGATTTAATGCTTGTTGCAGTAAAATTCGATTTTGAAGACCGATTTTTCTTCCGAGCATAATCGCAATTAAGACAGCAAAGCTCATAATGCCAAGCCCGCCAACTTGTATAAGCGTTAAAATGACACATTGTCCAAACAAAGTAAATACTTTTCCAGTATCTACAACACCAAGCCCAGTAACAGTACAAGCGGAAACGGTTGTAAATAAGGCATCGAGCCATGAAATGGACGTTGTCGTAGCAATGGGTAGTTTTAATAAACATGTGCCGACAACTGATAATACAAGAAAAGACAAAGTAAGAACGCGGGGAGGGCTCATGCTAATATTAATCCGTTTCATTTTACAGATCGCTCCTTTCGTTTTGATTAGTATGTGAAAAAGCACCATTATGTATGTTGAAAATAGAAAGAGGCAGAGAATATCTGCCTCTAAGCCATATGTTATATTATTATCCACGTAATTGTTGTTGAGCTAAAGCAACAAGACGTTTTGTTACTTCACCGCCAACTGAACCGTTAGAACGAGATGCTGTATTAGATCCTAAGCTTACACCAAATTCTTGTGCAATTTCATATTTAAATTGTTCAAGTGCTTGTTCTGCACCTGGAACTAATAATTTGTTTGTTTTTACCATGTTGATACACATCCTTATGAGTAGTCCAGTTCAGCTAAGTTCTTATCTAAACTGGTAACGTTATTTTATGTGGAAACGACGTACTCATACGCGGAAGTAATCGGTGCGATTAGAAGTTCTTGGATAGAAAAAAGAGTAGCAAATTTGCTACTCTTTTTTTAGTATTGTCGCTGTTCCTTCCACGACAATATCATCTGATTGATTATATATGTTTGTTTGCAGCGTAATGATTTTTTTATCATCACGCTTTTTAATAACCTCTGCCACAACGCGAAGTGTATCACCGATTTTGACAGGGGCACGGAATGAAACATTTTGGGATAAATAAATCGTATTTTTGCCTGGGAGTTTCGTTCCAAGGATGGTAGAAATAAAACTCGAAACGAGCATACCGTGAGCAATACGTTCTTTAAACATTGTCGTTTTTGCAAAAGAATCTAAAATGTGAATAGGATTCACATCCCCAGTCAATTTTGCAAAATTGATAACATCTTCATCTGTAATTGTTTTTGTAAGGGATGCTTGATCACCGACTTGAATCTCATCATAGCGAAGCTCCGGAACAGTTTGTGCTTCTTGAAATGGATTCATTTTGTCCTCCTTCTTTTCCATATCGAAAAATGTTAGCCATCTTGATGTAGTAGGAGGAAGAAAGAGTTTTGTTTGTGCTGCGGTTAGCTCCCACATTTTTCTTACTTGATGGAAGTAAATAGATTTTTTGAGTTTTCCTCGAACTTTTTTGCGAGTTCCAACTGTTTTGACTTGAACTCTTCCAAAAAACCCTCTAACTGTTTTTGAGCCTCTTCACGTTGTAATTGTTGTTGCTCAATAAATTGTTTTGTTGTTTCTTCAAATTGGCCGCTTGTTTGGGTAAGAATTGACAATGATGTTTTTGTAGGAGAAACAGTAAGCTGATGCATATGAGCAGAAAGTTCCTTCCATTTGTCCTGCCACTCGTTAATTTGATCATTTAAGGAGTTTCCAGTTAATTGTTTCACGTAATCTGTATATTGGTTATTGAACTGAGCAGTGAGTTGTTGTAGTTCTTTTTCTAGTTCATCTACTCCTGATGTTAATTTATGCAAAGCGTCTTGTTGTTGTTTTAATGTTTCTAAAGTAAGTTGCTCTAATTGCTTCCCAGCTGAAGAGAAAAGGGAAAGTGATTGAGACCAGTTTTTCCAAAATGCATCGACTAATTCGTATGGTTTAGTTTCCATTGTTTGACCCCCAAATGTTTTTTTGCATATTGTGAACGCAGATTACTCTGCTGTACCACCAGGTGAAGATGAAGAATCCTTTTCATCCTTTTCTGGAGAAGTAGAAAATGGAAAGAATGCATTGGTGTATAACGTGAAAAACGTTCGCAACATATTTTGATAATGTTCAAAAGAAGTCGCACATGTTGTTAAATATTGCTCTCCATATTCAGTTAAAGAATAAATTCTTTTTGCCGGCCCTCCATCGCTTGTATCCCAAGTAGAAGAAATAAGGTTTTCTTTTTCTAATTTGCGTAGTGTTCTATAAACATTACCTTGGTCAACAGAAGAAAAGCCGATATCCATTAGCATTTGAATAAGTTTGTAACCATGAAGACTCCAGTCTTTTAGACAGAGAAGTAAGAAGGGAACTAAGAAGTTTTTTGGCATGGAGTTTGGTTGTTTCGCTTGGTTGCTCTCCAAACTTTCGCGTTGTTCTGGTTCATTTTGTAGCATGATTGTGCATCACCTCATGAATCAGTTAGATGGAATTTTTTGCTTATAAGTGCAATTTACACCTATCTGTTTTTAAAGTCAACACATTTGTTAGAAAATAGAAAAAAATAAAATATAGACTTGAAGTTTTATTCAGAATATTAGAAAATAGTGAATAGGTTGAATTGTTTCAAAAACGAAAAAGGGAGTGTAGGTAAAGTGATTGATCAAAAATTCGATCCACTACAAGCATGGAAAAATGCTTATGAACAAACCGAAACATTTTGGGGAAAAGCGCTCAATGAAACAATTAAAACAGAAGAATATTCTGCTTGGATGGGCAGCGTTCTAGATTTGAATTTGTTTTATCAAAAAGCATTAAATGATACGACAAAAAACTATTTAGAACAAGTAAATGTGCCGACGAAAGAGGATATCGCAAGAGTGGCTACGCTTGTTATTAACTTAGAAAATAAAGTAGATAACATTGAGGAGTTTCTAGAGGAGAAAGTAGATTCTTTAGGGCAAGCTCCTACATTAAAGCGTGATGTAACGAAAGTAAAACAAGATATTCGTACGCTTGAAACAAAAGTAGATCAAATTTTAGAATTGCTAGAAAAGCAAAATGCAGTACTAGCTAAACTACAAGTACCTGTAAAAGAAGAGGTAAAGCCTGCGAATAAACCAGAAAATAAAAAATGATAAAAGCGCTTGTTTATAACAGATAAAAGAGAGAGGGAGAATCTCTTTTCACGTATAAACAGCGAAACATAATTATATATGGACTCTATAGTATGAGTACCAAAATGATTCATAACAATCGTTCACAAATTCATTTAAGGGGGAAAAGAAATGGTTCAATTAAATGGAAAAGTAGCAATCGTAACAGGTGGAGCAAAAGGAATTGGAAAAGCAATTACAGTAGCATTAGCACAAGAGGGAGCGAAAGTAGTTATTAACTATAATAGCAGTAAAGAAGCAGCTGAAAATTTAGTAAATGAATTAGGAAAAGACGGACATGACGTTTATGCAGTGCAAGCGGATGTTTCTAAAGTAGAAGATGCAAACCGACTTGTAGAAGAAACTGTGAATCATTTTGGTAAAGTTGATATTCTTGTTAATAATGCTGGTATTACAAGAGACCGTACATTCAAAAAGTTAAATCGTGAAGATTGGGAGCGCGTAATTGACGTGAATTTAAGCAGCGTATTTAATACGACAAGTGCGGTTCTTCCATACATAACGGAAGCAGAAGAAGGAAGAATTATTAGCATTTCTTCTATTATTGGTCAAGCAGGTGGATTTGGCCAAACAAACTACTCAGCAGCAAAAGCGGGTATGTTAGGATTTACAAAATCATTAGCGTTAGAACTTGCAAAAACAAATGTCACTGTAAATGCTATTTGCCCAGGATTTATTGATACTGAAATGGTAGCAGAAGTACCAGAAGAAGTACGTCAAAAAATCGTTGCAAAAATCCCGAAAAAACGTTTTGGTCAAGCTGATGAAATTGCAAAAGGTGTAGTATACCTATGCCGTGACGGTGCGTATATCACAGGTCAACAATTAAACATTAACGGCGGATTATATATGTAATGAAGTAAGAAAAAAGTGCATATCCATAGCAGGAATGCACTTCTTTTTTTTAAGAAGGAAATCGACCAAAAAGGAGATAGAAAAATGACTACATTCGCAACAGAATGGGAAAAGCAATTAGAGCTATACCCAGAAGAGTACCGAAAAGCATACCGCCGAGTGAAAAGGGCGAGTGAAATTTTATTACGTGAACCAGAGCCGCAAGTCGGATTAACGCCGAAAGAGGTTATTTGGACGAAGAATAAGACGAAGCTTTATCGCTACATTCCAAAACAAGAAAAAACACAAAGAGTTCCAATTCTGTTAATATATGCTCTTATTAATAAACCATATATTATGGATTTAACTCCTGGAAATAGTTTAGTGGAATATCTAGTGGATCGTGGTTTTGATGTATATATGCTTGATTGGGGCACATTTGGTTTAGAAGATAGTCATTTGAAATTTGATGATTTCGTGTTTGATTATATTGCAAAAGCAGTAAAAAAAGTAATGCGAACTGCAAAATCGGACGAGATTTCTTTACTTGGTTATTGCATGGGTGGAACGCTAACTTCTATTTATGCAGCGCTTCATCCGCACATGCCAATTCGTAATTTAATTTTCATGACAAGTCCTTTTGATTTCTCTGAAACAGGATTGTATGGTCCTTTATTAGATGAGAAATACTTCAATTTAGATAAAGCGGTTGATACATTTGGAAATATTCCGCCAGAAATGATTGATTTCGGAAACAAAATGTTAAAGCCAATTACGAACTTTGTTGGTCCATATGTTGCTCTAGTAGATCGTTCAGAGAATGAACGCTTCGTCGAAAGCTGGAGATTGGTTCAAAAGTGGGTTGGTGATGGTATTCCGTTCCCAGGTGAATCATACAGACAGTGGATTCGTGATTTTTATCAAAATAATAAATTGGTTAAGGGTGAACTCGTTATTCGCGGACAAAAGGTAGATCTTGCAAATATTAAGGCGAATGTCTTAAATATTTCCGGGAAACGTGATCATATCGCTTTGCCATGTCAAGTAGAAGCATTACTAGACCATATTTCTAGCACAGATAAACAATATGTATGTTTACCAACAGGGCATATGTCTATCGTTTACGGTGGAACAGCTGTAAAACAAACATATCCGACGATTGGAAATTGGCTTGAAGAGCGTTCTAATTAAAAATAAAAAATCCAACTAGCCTATGTTAGTTGGATTTTTTTATGAAAAATAACAAAACATAGAAAGGAGAAATTTATATTTTAGGAGTATAATTATGAAACTTATGACAGGTAAGTTGTTTTGGAATACAGGAGTTTCAGTACCTTGTTATCCACCGTTAGGAAATGATATGATATGTGATGTGCTTGTAGTCGGAAGTGGCGAAGCAGGTGCCCATATAGCGTATTCTTTAGCGAAAATAGGTATGAGTGTAATGCTTATTGAAAAAAGAGAAATTGCATGTGGTAGTACATTTGCAAATGTAGGTGTATTACAGTTTCTTCATGATAAATCGTTAACCTCACTTATCCATACATTTGGTGAAGAAAAAGGGGTACGAGCATATAAACTGTGTTACGAAGCGTTACGGACAATGGAGAAAGTGGTACCTACTCTCGATATTGATCCCTATTTTATTCCGAGAAGTAGTTTATATTATGCAAGTAAAAGTGAGGATGTCTCATTTTTACAAGAGGAGTACAATACGTTACAGAATTATGGATTTCCTGTTGAGTATTTTACAGAATCTGATATTAAGAAACGTTATCCTTTTATAAAACAAGCGGCATTATATACACACGGTGATGCCGAGGTGAATCCGTATTTATTAGCGCACAGTCTTTTGCATAAAGCAAATCAAATGGGAGCTAATATATATGAACATACAGAGGCAATACATATAAAAAAACGTAAAAATGATTTAATTTGTTACACGAAAACAGGAAATCAAATTGTAGCAAAGAATATTATTATGGCGACAGGTTATGAAGCGCTTTTTGGAAAGAAAGAAAGAAAAAATACAACAGTAGACACCTCTTATGCAATTGTAACAAATGAAATAGATCAGTTTGAAGGCTGGCATGAGCGATCGTTAATTTGGGAAACGGCACGGCCCTACTTATATTTTCGAACGTATCGAAACCGCATTATTGTAGGCGGATTAGATGAAGCGCTGCAAATTCAAACAATTGGTGATACGAAATTATTGCATAAGCGTGATATCCTTATTAATATTGTAAAAGAGATGTTCCCGCAGTATAAAAATATACAGGCAGACTACTATTGGGCAGCCGCGTTTGGTGGTACTCATGATGGTCTCCCCATTTTAAAAGAAGACGAAAAGATACATAATTTGTTTTACGCATTGCCGTATGGAGGTAATGGAACTGTATATGGAATGGTCTTTGCCAAATTATTTGAGCAGTTATTTACAAATAAAGAAAGTAAAGATTTTTCTTTATTTAATCGATAGAAAAAAGGTAGCGAAGTGATGGAATGAGAGATATAAAAAAGTTTTTACAAAAATTACGTCCTGTACAACTCATCGTTTTGTTTTATTTGTTAGCAGTAGTTGTATCGGTGATATTGCTTAGTTTACCGTTTGTTACGAAGCCTGGTGTGAAATGGACATTTATAGATGCGCTTTTTACATCGGTTAGTGCGGTAAGCGTTACGGGACTGTCTGTTATTACGATTTCAGATACGTTTACTACAGCAGGAATTATTGTCTTAGCCCTTATTCTACAATTAGGCGGCTTAGGAATTATGGCGCTTGGTACATTTGTTTGGATCATTACGGGGAAAAAGATTGGTTTGCAAAGAAGAAGATTAATTATGGCAGACCATAATCAAGGGAATTTATCGGGTCTTGTAGAATTGATGCGTTCTATTTTGATTGTAATTATTTCAATAGAACTTATTGGAGCAATCCTATTAGGTACAAGATTTTTACTTTACTTTCCGACTTGGCAAGAAGCTTATTTTCACGGTTTCTTTGCAGCTGTTAGTGCGACTACGAACGGCGGATTTGATTTAACAGGACAATCATTAATTCCTTATAAAAAAGATTATATTGTTCAAATGATTCATATGTTACTAATTATTTTAGGAGCGATTGGTTTCCCTGTGCTAATGGAAGTGAAACAATTCCTTAGTAAAAGGAGACAACAATTATTCCGTTTTTCATTATTTACAAAATTGACGACAACAACATTTTTTGCACTCGTTGTTGTTGGTACAATTATGATTTTTTTACTGGAGAGAAATCATTTTTTAGTAGGAAAGTCATGGCATGAAACTGTATTTTATACATTATTCCAATCTGTGACGACGCGAAGTGGTGGACTTGCTACGATGGATATACGTGAATTGTCACAACCGACGCTTTTATTTATGAGTATATTAATGTTTATAGGGGCATCTCCAAGTTCGGTTGGGGGCGGAATACGTACAACAACATTTGCTGTTAGTATATTGTCACTATATACCTTTGCAAGGGGTGGTAGAACAGTTAGAGTCTTCAAACGTCAGCTACATGAAGAGGATGTACTGAAAGCATCTGTCGTTATGACGATGGGGATTTTGTTATGTGCTACTGCGCTATTCATTTTATCTATTACGGAAAATGTACCGCTTATGAGCTTAATTGTTGAAGTTTGTTCTGCTTTCGGAACGACGGGACTATCAACAGGTGTTACGCCTGATTTAACAACTGTTGGGAAACTTGTACTTATTGTGCTTATGTTTATCGGACGCGTTGGTATTTTAACATTTATTTTAGCTAGTGGTGGAAGGGAACAACCACCTCGCTATAAATACCCGAAAGAGCGGATTATTATTGGATAGTATGAAACCATTCTACCTACGTTAGGTAGAATGGTTTTTTAGTCGTTAATTCCAAATTGTGGATGCATAAAAGCTTCATTTTTATTATCCGCTTCGTTTTTTAGCAACTCTTGATTTTCTTCTGAAATCCACCCAATATCATTTGTAGGATGGATCCACTCATCGCCAGCCATAATGGCAGGATCTATTTTATCACTCCAATTGTTAAGTGGACTGTTCTCGGAATTATATTTACTGTCTCCAATTACAACATCATATTGATTCACAAAAGGTTGTTGCATCGTTTTTCCTGTTCCTTTAAAAGATGGAAAATTCATTTGATGCGGGAGCGTTTCGTCTAAAATTGGTGATTGAATCTTTTCTTTTTTCTTCAAAATTATCGCTCCTTTTTATAATGATTTCTTCATACGTAGTATTTCCATCTAACGCCTCTTATGTACTTGTTAACACTTGCCAGTAATAATTATTTTAAGTTGTTTCAAACTAGAGTAGAAAGTGATTTCTTGAGAGCAGGTGAATGTATTGGTAAAAAGAAAAGTGAAACAAAATGCGGCAATCAATAATAATAAAACTCCGAAAGAAAGCTTACCAGATGCAGAATTTGCATTAGAGTATGAAGGAGAAAATAGCGCAAAGTATGCTAATCGTAATTCAAAAAAAGGGAAACAAAAATGAGGCGTTTTTTACAAACGCCTCATTTTTTTGTGGGATTATAAAGGTTTTTTTAATTATTTGTAAATTTAGTGTTTTCTATTAGCAGAAAAATGCGAAAAAACATAGAAGTAGCAACGTATTACACAAAAACAAACAACAAACAAAAGATTAATGTTGGTTTAATACTGCTTTTACACTAGTTGTTTATATTTGAGTTGTACATAAGATTTGTAAAAGGAGAGAGAAACAGTGAAAAAAACAATCTTTAAAGCTGTAGCGACTGGAATGGTATTTTCGTTATTAATGGGGTGTGGTGCAAAGAAGGAAGAAAGTGCTGGAGCGAAAGTGAAAGATGACAAATTATCTGGATCATTAACTGTTTACACAGCAATTGAAGAAGAGCTTGTACCAATTTATCTTGATTCCTTTAAAAAGAAATATCCTGATGTGAAATTGAACATTGTACGTGATTCAACAGGAGTTATTACTGCGAAATTGCTAGCTGAAGGGAAAAGTACACAAGCAGATGTTGTATGGGGAACTGCGGCATCAAGTCTATTAGCTTTAGATAAAAAAGATATGTTAAAAGGATACTCTCCAAAAGGAGCAGATCGTGTTCTTCCGCAATTTAAAGATGATAAGCAACCTGAAAAATGGGTAGGAAATACTGCATTTATGACGGGGATTGCTGTAAATAAAGAAGAGTTAAAGAAGAAAAATTTACCGATGCCAGAATCATATGAAGATTTAACGAAACCAGAGTATAAAGGAACACTTGTTATGCCACATCCAGCATCATCTGGAACAGGATTTTTAACAGTTTCTGCATGGCTACAAATCATGGGTGAAGATAAAGGCTGGGATTACATGAAGAAACTTCATGATAATATGGCAAGTTATACGCATTCAGGATCAAAACCAGCGAAATTAGCAGGAGCAGGTGAATATCCAGTCGGTGTATCAATGGTTTATAGTGCTTTAAAAGAGAAACAAAAAGGTGCACCAGTTGAAGTTGTACTGCCGAAAGAAGGATTAGGGTGGGAAGTAGAAGCGAACGCACTTATTAAGAAAGATAATGCGAAAAATGATAAATTAGCACAAGCATTTTTAGATTGGGCAATTACTGATGATGTAATGAAGTTATACTTTGAGAAAAATGGATTTGCGACAATTAAAAATGATTATAAACTTCCAGAGGGATTCCCGAAAGATGTTACTGAAAAATTATATAAAAAGAATGACTTTAAATGGGCAGCAGAAAATCGTGACAAAATTTTAGAAAAATGGGAAAAAGAGTTTGGCCAAAAAGCAGAACCGAAAAAGTAAGTGAGTGGGAGAGAGAAAAATGAGCGAATATTTATCAATTCAACACATTCAAAAACAGTTTGATGCATTTACAGCGTTAAAAGATATTTCTTTTACTGTGAACAAAAATGAGTTTGTTTGTTTATTAGGCCCGAGTGGCTGTGGGAAAACGACGTTGCTTCGCATTTTAGCGGGACTAGAGGAACCAACGACTGGCAGTATAGCTGTGAATGGAAAAGATATTACAGCATTGCCTCCTGGAAAGAGAAACTTCGGAATGGTTTTCCAATCGTATGCTTTATTTCCGAATTTAACAGCACTTGAAAATATTGAATACGGCTTAAAGACAAAAAAATATGGGAAAGCAGAAGTGAAAGAGAAAGCGCTAGATGCGTTAAAACTTGTAGATTTGCTGAATGTAAAAGATAAATATCCTGCTCAAATGTCTGGTGGACAACAGCAGCGAGTAGCACTTGCACGTGCGCTCGCTCTGTCTCCAGATATTTTGTTACTCGATGAGCCGTTATCAGCTTTAGATGCAAAAGTGCGTGAAAAATTACGTAGGGAAATGCGTGATTTGCAAGAGAAAATAGGAGTAACGACGATTATGGTAACGCATGATCAAGAAGAGGCATTAACAATGGCTGATAAAATTGTTGTAATGAATCATGCGGAAATTATGCAGATTGGAACACCAGAGGAGATTTATCAAAGACCAGCCAATCCGTTTGTGGCAGATTTTATTGGTTCTATTAATTTCTTTTCGAAAAATAACGAAGAACATGCAATTCGTCCTGAACATGTAACAATTGTACAAAAGGACGGTATTAAAACAGTTGTGGAAAGTATGGAATTTCGCGGATCTGTATATCGGACGGAAGTGCGAGTCTTAGAAGAAAACACACACCTTTATAATGAGAAAATTGTAGTGGATATATTAGCATCAGAAGTAGAAGCAACGGCTATTAGAAAAGGAAAGCCGATTCAAATCTCTTTCTCAGAAAATCATATGTTGTCATATGGAAAGAAGGTCATTGTATAGATGGAGATGTTAGAAAACTATAAGGTAGAAAGTACGAAAAAAAAGATTAAGAGAAGTATAGGGAAAGAGGAATGGATCCAACGGCTCGTAATTATCGGTATGATTTTTTCTTTCCTTATCATACTTGTATTACCGCTATTACAACTATTTACACAGGCTTTTTATAATAAAGATGGAGTTTTCGTTGGTTTAGCGAATTTCAGTAAATATTTCACAACACCAACTTTAGTTCAGTCTTTACAAAATACAGTATGGATTTCGGGCGCAACAACAATTATTTCAGTTGCAATCGCATTCGTTTACGCATATGCAATTGCCCGTACGAATGTTTTTGGAAAGCGTGTATTTCAGTATGTAGCGTTATTACCATTGTTCGCACCAACGATGATGCACGGTATAGCACTTACATATTTATTTGGTAATCAAGGGCTAGTAACGAAAGGAATGTTTGGTTTATTTGAAGGTATACAAATCCCTTTATATGGACCAGTAGGAATTGTAATAGCTGAAGTTATGTATACATTTCCACAAGCCTTTCTTATATTGCTAATTGCCTTCCAAGGATCTGATTATCGTTTATATGAAGCTTCTAATATGTTAGGGGCGAGTAAAACAAAGCAATTTTTCACGGTTACTTTACCTAGTGTAAAGTACGGATTAATTAGTGCAATGTTTGTTGTGTTTACACTTAGTTTTACTGATTTTGGGGCACCAAAAATTGTTGGTGGTCAATATAATGTGCTTGCTACTGACGTATACAAACAAGTAATTGGACAGCAAAATATGCCGATGGGTGCAACTGTCGGAATGATTTTATTAATCCCAGCTATATTCGCATTTGTAGTTGATCGTATTACGCAAAGAAAGCAGGCGAATTTCTTATCTTCAAAAGCAGTACCATACAGAATAATAGCTAATAAGAAAAGAGATGTAATCTCATTCATATATTGTAGTGTGATTACACTTATGATCATTCTATTATTTGTTGCAGTTGGTATTGCTGCAAGTGTGAAAGTATGGCCATATAATATGAGTTTTACATTTGAGCATTTTAATTTTTCAAGTTTAACAGGAGATGGACTTGAAGCATTTAAAAATAGCGTAATTGTTTCAGCAGTTACAGCAGTTATTGGGGCGATTTTAACATTTGTATTCGCATATGCAATTGAGAAAATAGACCAGCTACAATTTTTCAGAAAAACAGGTTACTTTTTCTCTATAGTGCCGTTAGCGATACCAGGTTTAGTACTCGGATTAGGATATGTCTTTTTCTTTAGTCAACCAACGATTCAAATTCTTGGACTATCAGTAACGAATCCGTTTCATTCTTTATACGGAACAATCGCTGTATTAGTACTAGTAAATATCATTCATTTTTATTCTGTAACATTTGTCACGGCAACGACTGCCTTAAAGAAATTAGACCGAGAGTTTGAGCTTGTTTCGCAGTCGATGGGTATTCCGTTTTATAAAACATTCTTCCGAGTAACAGTACCAATGTGTTTACCAGCAATTTTAGAAATGGTAATGTACTACTTCGTAAATTCAATGGTAACTGTATCGGCAGTTGTATTCCTATATGCAGCTGATTTTAAACTAGCTGCCGTATCAATCGTAAATATGGATGATGCAGGAAATGTAGCACCAGCAGCTGCAATGAGTGTACTTATTGTTGTTACAAATATTGTAGTGAGAGTTGTATATGAATGGGGAACGAAAGCACTTCGTAACCGAACTTCACAATGGCAAAAAAGATAAGTAAGAAGGGTGATGGACAGAATGAAAATTGAAGCAGTTATTTTTGATTGGGCAGGTACGACGGTTGATTACGGATGTTTTGCACCGCTAGAAGTATTCATGAAGATTTTTCAAAAACGCGGCGTTGAAATTACAGCAGAAGAAGCACGTAAGCCAATGGGATTATTAAAAATAGATCATGTAAGGGCACTAACAGAAATGCCTCGTATTGCGGATGAGTGGAAGCGTGTCTTCGGTCAATTACCAACAGAAGCAGACATTCATGAGATGTATGAAGAGTTTGAAGAAATTCTCTTTTCTATTTTACCAAGTTATGCTACGCCGATTGATGAGGTAAAAGAAGTAATCGCTTCTTTACGTGAGAGAGGCATTAAAATCGGTTCAACAACGGGCTATACGAGAGAAATCATGGAAATTGTAGCAAAGGAAGCAGCGTTACAAGGATATAAACCTGATTTTCTTGTTACGCCAGATGATGTTCCAGCAGGCCGTCCATATCCATGGATGTGCTATAAAAATGCAATGGAACTTGGTGTGTATCCGATGAACCATATGATAAAAGTAGGGGACACAGTATCAGATATGAAAGAAGGTAGAAATGCTGGAATGTGGACAGTTGGTGTAATTCTTGGAAGTAGTGAGCTTGGTTTAACGGAAGAGGAAGTGGAGAGTATGGATTCGGTAGAGCTTCGTGAAAAAATAGAAATAGTTCGTAATCGGTTTGTTGAAAATGGGGCTCATTTTACGATTGAAACGATGCAGGAGCTCGAAAACGTAATGGAACATATCGAGAAACAAGAACTTATTATTTCATAAAAGGGGCACGGGATCATGAATGAAAATCACTACTTATTATTAACACCAGGACCATTAACGACAACAAAATCAGTAAAAGAAGTTATGCTATGCGATTGGTGTACGTGGGATGATGAATATAATACGATGGTACAAGAAGTAAGAGCTAAACTTGTATCGTTAGCGACGAAGGAAGAAGAGAAATATACAACAGTATTAATGCAAGGAAGCGGTACGTTTTCAGTTGAAGCAGTAATTGGTTCTGTTATTCCGGCAAATGGGAAGCTTCTCGTTTGTACAAATGGTGCGTACGGTAAGCGAATTGTGCAAATGGCAGAGATGTTACAGATTGATGTAGTGATCAGTCAAACAGAAGAGTGGGAACCTACTAATATTGTAGAAGTAGAAAAGTTATTGCAAGAAGATAAAGAGATTACGCATATTGCAGTTGTTCATTGTGAAACAACGACAGGAATTATAAATCCAATTGTAGATGTATGTAAATTAGGACAACAGTATGGAAAGGTTACAATTGTTGATGCGATGAGTAGTTTCGGCGGGATTGAAATAGACATTGCTGATTTACAAATTGATTTTTTAATTAGTAGTGCAAATAAGTGTATTCAAGGGGTTCCTGGATTCGGATTTGTAATCGCAAAACGTGATGAATTATTGAAGTGTAAAGGGCAAGGACGCTCTTTATCTCTTGATTTATATGATCAGTGGGAAACGATGGAAAAACAAAATGGGAAATGGCGTTTTACTTCACCTACACATGTTGTACATGCTTTTTATCAAGCGCTACTTGAGCTAGAAAAAGAAGGTGGAGTAAGAGCACGTTACAATCGATATTACAACAATCAAAAACTACTAGTGAATAGAATGGGAGAAATCGGATTTAAGCCACTAGTAGATAAGAAATATCAATCTCCTATTATTACATCTTTCATTTATCCAAAAGAGGGGTTTGAGTTTCAACAGTTATATAACGAATTAAAATGCTATGGATTTGTTATTTACCCTGGGAAAATTTCGAAAGTAGATACGTTCCGGATTGGAAATATAGGTGATGTACATGAAGAAGATATTAATCGCTTAGTTGATAGTATTGCTAAAGGAGCTGTTATTGGGTGAAAGTATTTTGTTTAGGTGGAGCAGGTAAAATTTGTCGTGAAGCTATTTTGGATTTAGTTCAATTTTCATCTTTTGAGACGATTACTGTAGCCGATTTTAACGAGGAAGAAGGCCGTAAAGTAGTAGAATGGCTCAACGATCCTCGTGTTGATTTTGTAAAAGTAGATGTAACGAATCACGAGGATACGGTTGCAAAAATGAAAGGTTATGACATTGTATTGGATGGTACGACGATAAAGCTAAACGGATTGTCGACTCGCTGTATTGCAGAAGCAGGCTGCCACGGTGTGAACTTAAATGGATTTGGTGAAGAAAATGAATCGCATGCTATATTTGTTCAAAATGAAAAAACATGTTTACCTGGATTTGGCATGACGCCAGGTGTAACGCAAATGATGGCAATGCATGCAGCGAATCAACTGGATACTGTAGAGTCCGTCCGTGTAAGTCACGGTTCGTATCGTCCGATTGCTTTTTCTGCTTCAATTACAGAGACAACGACATATGAATATGATCCACATTTACCATCGCGTACAGTGTATGAAGATGGTGAATTTAAACAAGTACTTCCGTTTGCGCGTCCGAGAGAAATAGAATTGCCAGCGCCTTATGGTAAGGAAACGCAGTATATCATTCCGCATTCTGAAACGATTACGTTAGCAAAGGCACTAGAAAATAAAGGTGTCAAACTGATAGAGACGAGAGGAACTTGGCCGAAGCAAAATATGCAACTTGTACGTGCTTTATATGATTACGGCATATTGCGTAATGATCAGATTGAAATAAACGGGAAAGAAATAGGAATTATGGATTGTATTTCGCAGTATTTATTGCAATCGAAAGAAGGTCAAGAAACAGAGCTTTATGGTTATGCACTTCATGTAGAAGTAATAGGTATGAAAAATAATGAGAAGCAAAGACATGTGTTATATCATACACATCCGTTATCTGATGGTTCTGTTGTAGGATGGGAAAAATTAAGAGCGTATACGAGAAACGTCGGTATTCCATTTGGGATTGCTGCAGAGTTAATTGCAACTGGAAATGTAAGTAGGGTGGGTGTTGTTACGCCTGAAGAAGCTTTTGAAAATCCACAATTAATTTTTGATGAACTAGCAAAGCGCGGTATTCATATTCATGAAGAAGTTTCTACTTACAAAGAAAATTATAACTTTGTATAAGCAAGGAAGCTTATGAGGGAGATATAAATGAGGTGAATCTATGTCTGTAGTAGGAGAAGAAAGAAAGCGAACCATTCTTGAAAAGGTAGAATTTAAAGGAAAAGTAAAGGTTTCAGAATTAGCGAGAGAATTTGCTGTATCAACAGAAACGATTCGTCGATATTTAGAAGAATTAGATCGTGAAAAGAAGCTGAAAAAAGTGTATGGTGGAGCTGTTCAACTTCCAGGCGCTGGGGTAGAGGCGCCAATGTTAGAAAGAGAAATGCTACATATAGAAGAGAAGAAAAGAATTGGTTATAAAGCAGCGACATTTGTAGAAGATGGTGATGTCATTGCAATTGATGATGGAAGTACACCGCTTCAAATGGTTCCATACCTTGTTCATCGTAAAAACTTAACGATTGTAACAAGTTCATTTCCAGTCGCAACACAATTAATTTCTTCTATTAATAAAAAGATGTTTCACGGTGAAGTTTTATTTATAGGTGGAAAAGTATCTCCAAAGCATTCGCGTGTATCAGGGTCTATTTCTCAGCAAGTCATACAGCAATTCCATTTTCATAAAGCGTTTGTTTCGATTGATGGGTTATTACCTAGTTTTGGAGTTTCCAGCTTTGAATTAGAGAAAGCAAAATTGTCAGAGGCGATGATGAAATTAGCTGAGAAAACATATATTTTATGTGATCATACGAAGGTAGGCGTGAAAGGGAATTATCGTATAGCAGCAATTTCGCGTATTCAACACGTAATTTGTGATAAAAAAATGCCATATAGCTTTGAAGAAGAACTTATGAAGCATAATATTCAGTGGACAGTTTGTTAAATACAGTGAAAGCGCATAAACTCCCACCTAATTTTTAGGAGGGAGTTTTATTATCTGTAAATCGTAAAATAAAAGATTTGCAGTTATGCAAAAAGTGGACACATTTTCTCACCTCTTTCATATAATTTACCAATACAAAAAAAGTTGGTCGAAGGAAAGAAGGGAGAACATGTCAGAACGAATATATAATAAACTTGTATTGTACGCGAATATTTTGCAAAAAATAGGTGTCATCAATGAAAAGGAAAAAAGTGAAATTCTTCATACGATAGGTAAAAAAGCCCTTTGAATAAAGGGCTTTTTATTTTTTATCTTTAAAAATATAAATTTAATGTAATATTCTCATTGACAATGATAATGATATTCATTATCATTTATTTGTGGGTAATTGATAAGGGTTATCAATTATAAAAATTGTATATGATAGGGGATATTATTTTGAAAAAAAATTATATGAAGGCGCTAGTAGTAGCGACAACATTAGCAATTCCATTTGCTACGTATTCTACTCCAGCATTAGCGGCATTAAAAGTTGAAGCAAATCAATCGGTAGCAGCAGCGAGTGATCGCACGTATGATACTGAAATTAAAATATATAAGGACCAAAAAGACGAGCCATCTATGGTTTCTCAATATATAAAAGATCCTAAAGTAACGATTGCAGCTGGTAAAAAAATTGTCACTGTAACAATGCAAGATAGCGATTATTTTCAATATCTTAGAATAGAAGATAGAAACCAGCCTGGTGTATTTCATGATGTGAAGGTTTTGTCAGAAGATAAGAGGAAGAACGGAACGAAAGTAGTCCAATTTGAAATTGGCGAGTTTGAGAAGAAGCACAATATGCAAATGCATATACTTATTCCAGCTATTGGATATGATCACAAATATCAAGTTCAATTTGAAATTAAAGATCCAACTGTAGGTAACAAAGAAACAGAGAAACCAGATGATAACTCTAATTCAGGAAATATGGAAACGGATAATCCAGTTGATAATCAAAATATGATAACAGATAACAAATTAAGAGAACTTGTGAATAAAAAAGTATTTAATAGAAAAGATTTAAATACACCAATTACGAAAGAAGAGTTATTACAAGTAAAGGATTTATTTTTAAATACAAATGAGATACTTGATTATAGTGCATTAAAATATATGCCAAATTTAAAATCTTTAACAGTTGCGAATGCGAAGATAAAAGACCCGTCGTTCTTTGCGAACTTAAAGCAATTAAATCATTTAGCTTTGCGTGGTAATGAATTTGCAGATGTAACGCCACTTGTTAAGATGGATAATTTAGAATCTCTTGATTTAAGTAATAATAAAATTACAAACGTTGCACCACTAACTGAAATGAAAAATGTAAAAAGTTTATATCTATCAGGCAACCAAATAGAAGATGTAACAGCATTAGCGAAAATGGAACAACTAGATTACTTGAATTTAGCAAATAATAAAATTACGAACGTTGCTCCATTAAGCGCTTTGAAAAATGTAACATACTTAACTTTAGCAGGTAATCAAATTGAAGATATTAAAGCGTTATATTCATTACCTTTAACAGACTTAGTATTAACACGTAATAAAGTTAAAGATTTATCCGGCATTGAGCAAATGAAGCAATTAGAAGAATTGTGGATCGGGAAAAATGAAATAAAAGATGTTACTCCTCTAAGTAAGATGACACAGTTAAAACAATTACACTTACCTAACAATGAGTTAAAGGATATTACTCCATTATCAAGTTTAGTAAACTTACAAAAGCTTGATTTAGAAGCGAATTATATTTCAGACTTATCACCAGTTAGTAATTTAAAAAAATTAGTATTTCTAAGTTTTGTTGCAAATGAAATCCGTGATGTCCGACCAGTTATAGAACTAAGTAAGACGGCTTATATTAATGTCCAAAATCAAAAAGTATTTTTAGAGGAAACAGAAGTAAATAAAGAAGTAAAAGTACCTATATATGAAAAAGATGGTGAGATTTCTACGAAAATCCGTCTGAAGAGCGATAATGGTACGTATAGTAATGGTGTAGTGAAATGGAGTACACCAGGTGAGAAAGTATATGAATTTGGTGTGAAAGATCCATTCGCGGATACAGGAATCTTCTTTACAGGATCTGTTATTCAAAATGTAGTAGAAAGTAAAGACGGTAATACATCTAAAGAAGATGAGAAAACAGAAGTGGTAGAATTTAAAGATGTACCAAAGGGACATTGGTCAGAAGAAGCAATTAATTACTTAGCGAAAGAAAAATTATTTATAGGCTATGGAAATGGTGAATTTGGATTTGGTGATAACATTACTCGTGGACAAGTAGCACTTCTAATACAAAGGTATTTAAAATTAGAAAATAATCTAGAACAAAAAACGGCATTTACAGATACGAAAGGAAATATGTATGAAACGGCTATTGATGCAGTGGTTCAAGCGGGAATTATGACAGGCTATGGAAATGGTATGTTCCGTCCGGATGGAGTATTAACTCGATATGAAATGTCAGTAGTACTACAAAGAGTATTTCAGTTAAAAGAAAATGAAAATAGTGCAGAGAATTTTAAAGATGTACCAAATGGCCATTGGGCGAAAGGATATGTGAAAGCTTTAGTGGATAATAAAATATCAAAAGGCGACGGGGAAGGGAATTTTTTAGGAGATAATTTCGTAACACGTGAACAATACGCGCAGTTTTTGTATAATGCAATAAAGAAATAAAGTGAAACTTTATTCAGTGGGGGTTTTGTTCATTCCCCACTGATTAGTAGCCCTCACCAATCGGGCTGCCCGTTAATGCGGAATAAAAAATGAGGAAAATACGCTATTCTTTAATTAAAGAATAGCGTATTTTTTATGTGCAAAATGAAATAGATAGGAATATAGACATATGAATAGCCTATTTTAAAGAAGAACCACGAAACTATATTGACAAAAAAGCGTTCTCATGTGATAATTCAATTAAATTTTTAGAATAATCAAAAAATATCCCTTTTACATAGAAAGGATTCGAACCTTATATGAATATTATGCCGGGGGTGACGAAATGTTATTTTTTCTGAAGAAATGGAATGAATTAAAAGATGTGAAATCTGAATTGGCACTTCGTGATTGGTTTTATGGTACCAAAATTAGCTTATCGCTATGTACGTCAAAAGAGCCGTTAACATTCTTAGTAAATGTTGAGGGAAGAGATAAAGGGCTATTTTCGGAAGAAGATTTTATTGTCGTAAATTGCATGTGCGAGTCAGTATTTGAAAATGAAGAAAAACCAGCTGCAGAGTCATTTATGCATGCGGATATTTATAAAAAAAGTAGTGCAGGATGTATTTTACAAGTGCAGACTGTAGATAGTCATTTAATATCAGAGTTATATGGGGAAGAAGGAGAAGTAACGTTCGATAAACGCAGTGTGGAGCGTGTTTTCGGAAAAGAAGGTATAACAGAAATGACAATTCCAATTGTAGAAGATGAAAAAAAATTCGCTGATTTATTAGAAAGCAATGTTCCGAATTTTATTGAAGGTGGAGGAGTAGTTCTTGTTCATAATTACGGCATGATTGTGTGGGGAAAAACGCCAGAAGAAGCGAAAAAATGGCTAGAGGGTATAGAATATTTAATGAACTATCATGTAAAGTTATTAATGATTAAGGGTGCAAGGAGCTCTGTTATATAAAAATGGATGTGATATGGCTACAAGTTAATAAACAAATGAAAGCGTTTTAAAAATAATTTCACTCATAAAATATAGGTCTCCTTATTATATATAGATTACATGTTGACATGTAAGGAGGAACATATTTTGCGAGTTAAATATCATTTTCTGCCAAAGCAGCAAGTAACATTTTGCAAGATAAATGATTCTGGTGAAGAGGCACTGCAAATGATGAACGAAACGGGATTTCGAGCCATCCCGGTATTAGCAGAAGATGAGAAGAAATTCACGGGGATTATTTATAAAGTAGATTTATTAGAAAAAAAATGCAATAGCGGATTAGAGCATGTAAGTGCAGGGGATATGCTTGATGATTCCAATGCATTTATTTTTGAAAAGGATTCATTCTTCAGAGCTTTTTATGTAATTCGTCGGCTTCCGTTTTTAGCCGTGCTAAATGATTATAATGAATTTGTCGGTATGTTAACGCATTCGAATATATTTGATGTTATTGAAGATTCATTTGGTATGCGAACAGGTGGTTATATATTAACAATTGCAACACAAGATTGTAAGGGAACGATTAAAGAGCTTGGGACATTGTTAAAAGCATATAATATCGGTGGCCTATTTACGTTAGATAACGGTGATCAATATATCCGTCGCGTTATTGTAAATATATCAGATGAGTTAGATGAAACAAGATTAAAGCAATTAATCGGAAAAATAGAGAAAAAAGGATTCAGAGTGAGTCATGTAGATTATATTTAAGTTAAAAAAAGTACCTATCTGTTATATATAGATAGGTACTTTTTTGTCCCGCCATTTGTGGGCAGTAAAATCCGCGCCTCAAAATTCAGCGCAAGTAAAGAAGTTAAGTGGGGGGACGGATTGCCCATAAAAGCCCAATTGGTGAGGGCTGATTAAAGTTTCACTTTATGTGAGTAATGAACTTTATTTTGAAACAGGAGGCGGGGATAATGCTAGATCAGATAAGAAAATAAAGTCTGCATGCTCACGAATTTTAGGGATAGAAGTTTCAATAACGCGTGATGTAATTTCACCTGGAGGGCCCACATGCCCGATAGCTACCATAATAGGTTTTTCTTGAATTTTTTTGATGAGTAATTGGGCTTGTTTTGAAATATGTCCTGCTGTATACACATCATCAAAAAATAGTTGGTTTTCAATAATAGGAACTCCTAATTCTTTTCCGATTTTTGGGACGACACTATTAGGATTCGTTTTACTATCTAAGTAAAATAAACCGTGTTTTTTACAAGCAGCAAGTATAAGGCGAACAATTCTTTCATCCGCTGTTACTTTTGACCCCATATGATTGTTCATTCCAATTGCATGCGGTACTTCTTGAATCGCTTGTTCAAGTCGGTTGTTTATTTCTTCATCGCTTAAATCAGTTGTAATTGCTTTCGGCCCAAGCCATTCTTTTTTACCTTTTATAGGTTCCATTGGCATATGTATAATAACTTCATGGCCTTTCTTATGGGCAGCTATTGCATCTTCTTTTGTGGAAGGAAGAAAAGGCATAACAGCAACAGTGAGTGGAATGGGAAGTGATAACATTTGATTAGTCCCCTTCATATTATTTCCGAAATCATCAATGACAATAGCAACTTTATTCGTATGAGCATTTGCTTGAATAGGAAATAAGAAGGACGGTAAAAACAAAACAATGATGAATAATGCAATCGTATATTTTCGCATATAAATATTTCCTTTCTATTGTTATCCCGCTATTTGTGGGGAGTAAGACTCCCACCTCAACATTGGGCTGGATAGGTGGGAGATTCACTGCCTACCCGATTGGTGAATGCTAATAATCAGTGGGGGCTGAACAAAAAACACTGATTAAAGTTTCACTTTATCAATCATCATTATGTTTTGCTTTTTTATATAAATTAAACAAAAAATGTCGAAGAAAAGTAGGTGGAAAATTAAGAATCCCCGGTTTACGTAGCATTTATAAAAAAACAAGATGAAAAAAATGTCTATTATTGCGAATGTATTTACAAAGATAGAATAATTTGTAATAATTCTCAAAGTGAGGGTAAAGATTTGTAAATTACAGGGAGAAAATGTTAAAATTTCTGATTCTTCAAATTTGCATATGATTAAGTAGTTAAAAAAGTCAATGGAGAAGTGAAGTTAAGAGCATGGAAGTATAATAAGGGGGATATGGATGTTTACTGTAAAAAGGAAGTACACATTAGAAAAGCTTTCACGTGATATTCATATGAAACGTGAAGAAATGATTCAACTAGGATTAACAAGTGGGCTAAATAGTAGGGAGACAATTCAAGTTAGTCAAGAATTGGACAAGCTTATTTTACAATATCAATGTTATAAAGAAAAACAAACACCGAAATGGTTTTCAATTATAAAAATACCTATTTTCCAAATCGGGTATGAAGGAAAATCAAATAATTTTTGGCGAATGCTTGTGGCTGGTTTTATGAAATAAGTATAATTACCCTTATAGGATAAGGATAATTATACTATGTGTAACGGAATTTCGATATGAACTGTTGTTCCTTCGTTTTCTGTACTGTCAATAAAAATATGCCCATTATACATCTCTACAATTCGTTTACATATGACAAGTCCAAGACCTGTTCCAGTATCTTTATTAGTAAAGAACGGATGAAAGAGGTGTTTTTGAATATGTTGCGGAATCCCTTTTCCAGTATCTATAATCTGCAATTGTGCGTGTGTTTCATTGTTTTTTACTACAATGGTTAGTGTATCACTAGAAGTCATGGCCTCAATTGCATTTTTTGTAATGTTTAAAACCACTTGTTTCATATGGTCTTTCGAACAACGGATATGAACAGGATGGTCTGGCAAATGTAAATGGAATACAATGTTATGTAAATTCGCCTCAGATTGAATAATTAATGCTACCTCATTTAGAATTTTTCTTACATCATACGTTTGTTCGATGATGGCGGTTGGCTTTCCGAGAATAAGAAATTCACTTACAATTTCATTGATTCGCTCTATTTCTTGTTCAATTACGGAAAAGTAGAACTGATCTTGCTCATCTTTATATTTCTCTTTTAATAGAGCGACGAGTCCTTTAATTCCAGTAAGAGGATTACGGATTTCGTGTGCTGTACTCGCTGCAAAAGTTCCAACTAATTCAATTTTTTGTAGTTCATTTTGTTGCCTTTCAATTTTTGTTTGACGTTTTAACAACATATATTGAGCAAGTAAAAATAAAATAGACATTAAAAATAAAGTAGCTATACACTCTATTGCAACCCACTGGTATAAGGTTTTTTGATGAATAGGTAATGGAGAAACAGAGACCTTCCAATTTAATCTTTGGAGTGGAGTAGTAAGCATATTAGAATGCGTATCACTTGTGTCGTTATTATCATCGGTTAGAAAAACTACATCATGTTTATCAGTTACCTCAAAATGGTATTGTGGTTTAATGGCATTTAAAGAAGATGAAATGTAATCAAAGCGTAAACTAGCTAATAATAATCCTGAGAGCTCCTTCTGTTTATTAAATATGGGGGCAGCAATCATAATAGCTTTATGTCCAAGAACGCGATCAGTAATGACTGATGATACAGTGGTTTTTTTAGTTTGGAGCGCGTCTTGAATATATTTACGGTCTGAAACATCTATAGGCTTTGATTCATCTTCAGATGCGATTGTAATGACTCCTTCTGGTGTAGCGTAATATAGACCAGAAAAGCGTGCATCGTTTCCATCCGTATCATGTACAATTTGTTTAATACCATTTATATTACCAGTCTCGGTGCCTACAACTTTTGCAAGCATGTCTAAAGCAGAAATTGCTTCACCAAGATGATGATCCAAATAATCTCTATATAAAAAGAGAACTGTATGAGCAGATAATTTGTTTTCCTGTTTCATTTTATATGTATGATACGAATAAAATGTAGCACCAATCCCTATTGTCGGTAGGATAACAAGCAATATATATACAATTATGCTTTGGAATTTGACTTTCAAATGTGGTACTCCTTCTTTTTTTATTATCATTATATATAAACTATGTTAAAATTGTCATGTTTTTATTCAAGAATGATTCTTAATATATTAGGGGAGAGGAAATGGATGAGTGAATGCTCATTCGGAATCCACAGGAAGTATGAACTGGCATTTTCTTTTTATTGCTGAGAATTTAAGTGAAGGGTTGAAAGTTGTATGACATCAAATAATGAACGAGAAGATATTTCTCAATCTTTAAAAGTATTTATTGCATTATCTCGTGTACATCGTTCTGTTATGGATACTACAAATAAATCTATACAAAGTAACGGGTTAAATCCAACTGAATTTGCTGTATTAGAACTGCTATATCATAAAGGCGGTCAACCACTTCAGCAAATTGGTGAGCGTATTTTAATAGCTAGTGGCAGCATTACATATGTTGTAGATAAGCTGGAGAAAAAGGGATTAGTAAAGAGAATTCCATGTCCGAATGACAGACGTGTTATTTACGCGCAATTAACTGAGTCTGGCGAGAACTTTATTGCTTCTATTTTTCCGGGGCATGAGAAAGTTATACATCAGTCTTTTGAAATGTTAACGAAAGATGAAAAAGATGAATTACTTGATTTATTAAAAAAAATTGGGAAGTATGAAAAATAATATGTTCCAAAGGAGCTTTGGATAAATAAATCCAAGGCTTTTTTATTTGTAATGAGCTCAGGGCAATCACTGCCGAAATTTGTTGAAAATTAAGAGGGAATTCAAGAATACGTATTGAATTATAATAAAGGTATGTAATGGAGAGGAGGCTCGTTCATGTCATTTAAAGACTATGAATATAAACGCCCAAATATTGAAGAGTTAAAAGAGAAATTTACTGTTGCTTTAGAGAAGTTTGATAACGCAAAAACTGTAGAAGAACAAAAACAAGTCATTCATTCAATTAATGAGATTCGCAACGATTTTGGTACAATGGGAAACCTTTGTTACATTCGCCATTCTGTTGATACGACGGATACTTTTTATAAGGAGGAGCAGGATTTCTTTGATGAATTCTCTCCAGTTGTACAAGGATATGGTACAAAATATTATAAGGCACTCATTAATTCTCCATTTCGTGAAGAATTAGAGGCGTATTATGGAAAACAATTATTTGCTCTAGCAGAATGTGATTTAAAAACATATTCAGATGAAGTCGTGAAAGATTTACAATTAGAAAATAAATTATCATCGCAATATACACAGTTATTAGCATCTGCAAAAATTGACTTTGCTGGAGAAGAAAGAACGTTATCGCAACTGATTCCGTTTATGCAAGGAAAAGAAAGAAGCGAACGTAAAGCAGCAAGTGAAGCATACTACGGATTTTTAGCTGGAAATGAGGAAGAACTAGATCGTATTTATGATGAGCTTGTTAAAGTGAGAACGAAAATCGCAAAATCTTTAGGTTTCAAAAACTTTGTTGAACTTGGATATGCAAGAATGTACCGTACAGATTATAATGCGGAGATGGTGGCTAATTACCGTCAGCAAGTGCTAGATTATATCGTTCCCGTTACAACGGAATTAAGAAAGCGACAACAAGCACGTATCGGTGTAGAGAAGTTAGCTTATTACGACGAAAACTTTGAGTTTGCTACAGGTAACCCAACTCCAAAAGGAGATGCGGATTGGATTGTTGATCATGGAAAGACAATGTATAAAGAGTTATCGGCTGAAACAGATGAATTTTTCAATTTCATGCTAGATAATGATTTATTAGATTTAGTTGCGAAAAAAGGAAAAGCTGGTGGCGGATATTGTACATATATTGAGAATTATAAAGCGCCATTTATTTTCTCAAACTTCAATGGAACATCTGGTGACATTGATGTATTAACACATGAAGCAGGTCATGCTTTCCAAGTATATGAAAGTCGTAAATTTGAAATTCCAGAATATAATTGGCCAACATATGAGGCGTGTGAAATCCACTCTATGAGTATGGAATTCTTTACATGGCCATGGATGAAGCTATTCTTTGAAGAAGATGCAGATAAATATTACTTCTCTCACTTAAGTTCAGCACTTCTGTTTTTACCTTATGGTGTATCTGTTGATGAATATCAACATTATGTATATGAAAATCCTGAAGCATCACCTGAAGAGCGTAAGACAGCATGGCGTAACATAGAGAAGAAATATTTACCACATCGTGATTATGAGGAGAATGATTATTTAGAGCGCGGTGGTTTTTGGCAACGTCAAGGGCATATTTATAGCTCACCGTTCTATTATATTGATTACACGCTTGCTCAAATTTGTGCGCTACAATTTTGGAAACGTGCAAGAGATAATAGACAAGAGGCGTGGGAAGATTATGTGAATCTGTGCCAACAAGGTGGAAGTAAATCGTTCTTAGAATTAGTAGAGGTTGCAAATTTAACATCACCATTTGCTGAAGGCTGTGTGAAAAGTGTTATTACAGAAATTGAAGCATGGTTACATGCGATTGACGACACAAAATTGTAAAAAACATGCGCTTTTTTTCACATGTTTAACATCGACATAATGGGAAAATGATGAGATAATAAAAGAAAATTCAGAATACTAAAGGGGTGTTTCTAATAAGGAGCACCTCTTTTCACCAACAAAAGGGGGGAACAAGTATGCTTCAATCTAATATGGATGTAAGTTTAGAAAGTTTAGTAAACTCATTACAGGCTACTCGAAGCACGCTATTATCAGAAATTGAAATGTTAAATGACACAGAAGTGAATGTAAAGCCACGCCGTGATAAATGGAGTATTATTCAAATTTTACACCACTTGCATTTAGTTGAACAATCTGTCACGTCTGCCCTTGTATATGCTTTACAAAAAAATGAAAGAAACATGACTCCATTTAAAGACCTCCAACTTACGCTTGATCGCACACATAAACGAGAAGCTCCTCAGCAAATGCAACCAACAGAAACTTTAATGAAAAAACAGCAAGGAATTCAATTGCTAGAACATTCACGCCAAGAACTATTACACGCGCTTCATAGTGTTATAGATGAAAAAGATCTATTTGAAAATGGATTAAAGCATCCTGTTTTTAATGATCTGAATTTGTATCAATGGGTTCAATTTCTTGATTTGCATGAACAAAGACATCTTACGCAGTTAAAAGAGGCGAAACATGCAATTTTGCAACGCTAAAGTGGAAGAAGTGGGAAACCACTTCTTTTTTGATACGTGCATAGTTTTCTTTCTTATTTTGGAATACTACATGGAGAAATAAGAAAGAAAAGAAGGAGTTGAAAAACATGTCTAAGAAGAAGCGAGAAGAAGAGCGCGCCTGGAAAGCACGTAAAGAAAATCAACAACCGCACGGAAAAGTGAAAGCTTTTGCTGAATTAGTTGAAGGAACAGAAAAAACGTGATGAGTATTTCATCACGTTTTTTGTATGAGTGGAAAAGTTAATAAAAAGGTTGTACCGATTCCTTTTTCACTTATAATATCAATTTTTCCATTCATAGCTTGAACAACACTGAATACGACCATCATTCCAAGTCCAGTACCTTTTTCTTTCGTTGAATAAAAGGGCGAACCAAGACGTTTTACTTGTTCTGAATCCATACCGACTCCTGTATCTTTTATATATAACTGAATATGCTTATGATCAGGAACTAATGTGAAATAAAGATCACCGCCTTTTGGCATAGCCTCAATGCAATTTTTTAAAATATTTAATAAACATTGATTTAGTTTTTGCTTTTCTCCAGCGATAAAAAAAGAAGTGCTTTGCTTTATATAATGAGTACGTACATTTGTTAAATTAGCAAGCGGTGTAATTAGCGACAATGCATGTAGTAATTCTTCTTCTAACTGTAATATTTGTTCTTTTTCAATGCTTGGTTTAGCAAAGGTTAAATAATCTGTAAGAACATGATTTGCTTGTTCGATGCCATTAATGGCAATGTCGATATATAATTTTCGTTCCTGCTCAGTGCATGTATCTGATTGTAACAGTTGTAAAAAACCTTTCGTTGAAGTTAATGGATTGCGAATTTCATGAGAGATAGACGCTGCCATTTCACCAATTAAATGAAACTTTTCAGCATTTATAAGTTCATTTTGGAGACGAACTTGAGTTTGTAATATGTGTAGTAAATATAAAATTAGAATCGTACCAAGCATTGAACATAATTCATACACAATAATATGCGGTATATAATCAGTCTTATTTGTAACCTTTGAAAGGAAGAAGGGTATCCAACTAAATCCGTATGTGAGACTGTAGATAATAGCAAGTGTTATTTTTATACGATTAGAAGTTCGATTGAAAAATTTATATGTTAATAATAGAACAATAAATAGAAGAACAGAACCGATAAGAGATGGGAAAACACCTACCCCACCTAATAATAAGCGATATATGTTTAATACAACTAAGATAGAACCACCAGCAATAGGCCCTCCCGTTAATGTACCGACAATTAATACAATATGGCGCATATCAAATTGAAAACCATTATTTGTTTTTGCTGCAAATGTAATACAGAGTACGGTAGCGAGGCAACAGAGTACAATGAATATAGCTGAATTTAATTTAGGAGAGCGTTTCCCTTTTTGATTCCAAAATAAATGATATACGAGCATTGTAATCAGGATGAATAATATATTTAAAAAGAGATAAATAATAAAGGATTTCAGTGGGATGCCTCCTCTCTTCTTATATTAAATTAATCATACTATAAAATGAAAGAAATGAAATAATAAATAGCGGAAAAATCAGAAATTTTTACGCTAGTATACAATATGTTACAATAAGCTATGTCAATGAAAGAAGAAATTCCGTGCACCGCGCGGGAGAGGTTCGCGAACTCCCTCTATAAAAAACTATGGAAACAACAATATCCTTAGGTATTGTTTTGTTTTTTTATTGTGACAGTTCAAGAACGTTCTTTCTTCTTATTTATAGTAGAGAAGGAGAATGAGTGAAATGAAAAAAGAAAAAGCAGTTGTTGTTTTTAGTGGAGGACAAGATAGTACGACATGTTTATTTTGGGCAATAGAGCAGTTTGCAGAGGTAGAAGCTGTAACGTTTAATTACAATCAACGTCATAAGCTAGAAATTGATTGTGCAGCGGAAATTGCAAAAGAACTAGGAATAAAGCATACGGTACTAGATATGAGTCTATTAAATCAACTTGCTCCAAATGCGTTAACGAGAACGGATATGGAGATTACACATGAAGAAGGTGAATTGCCATCGACATTTGTAGATGGACGAAATTTACTCTTCTTATCATTTGCTGCTGTATTAGCAAAACAAGTTGGAGCACGTCATATTGTAACGGGTGTATGTGAAACTGATTTCAGTGGTTATCCAGACTGCCGTGACGTGTTTGTGAAATCGTTAAATGTTACTTTAAATTTATCTATGGATTACCCGTTTGTCATTCACACGCCACTTATGTGGATTGATAAGGCTGAAACATGGAAATTATCAGATGAACTTGGAGCATTTGAGTTTGTTCGAGAAAAAACATTAACATGTTATAACGGAATCATTGGTGATGGTTGCGGTGAATGTCCAGCATGTCAACTTCGTAAAGCAGGATTAGATACGTACCTACAAGAACGCGAAGGAGCGAACAACTAATGGATAACTTTTTTGGATTTCGCATCGTAGAGAATTTGCAAAAAATGGACAAGGATATTCAGCGTAAACAACTCAAATACCATAATAAAAGAGTAATGGTCAGCAAGGAATTTACATTTGATGCAGCACACCATTTACACTGTTATGAAGGGAAATGTAAAAACTTACATGGTCACACATATAAAGTTGTATTTGGAATTAGTGGATATGTAAATGAAATAGGTCTTGCAATTGACTTTGGAGATATAAAAGAAATTTGGAAGAATGAAATAGAAATTTATCTAGATCATCGTTATTTAAACGAAACGTTACCTGCAATGAATACGACTGCTGAAAATATGGTCGTTTGGATTTATGAAAAGATGGCAGAAGCACTAACAAAAGAGAATCGAGTGAACGAATATAAAGGAGCTCGCGTTGAATTTGTTCGTTTATTTGAGACGCCGACTAGTTATGCGGAAGTAAGACGGGAGTGGATGCTTGATGAGTAAAATCCCTGTCTTAGAAATATTCGGTCCGACTATTCAAGGTGAAGGAATGGTTGTAGGGCAAAAGACAATGTTTATCCGTACAGCTGGTTGTGATTATAGCTGTGCTTGGTGTGATTCTGCTTTTACGTGGGATGGATCAGCTAAAGATCAAATTAGACAGATGACACCAGAAGATATTTGGGATGAGCTTGTTGCAATTGGAGGAGAAAATTTTTCTCATGTTACGATTTCAGGTGGAAATCCGGCATTATTGAAAAATATTGAGTTTCTTCTTTCTATATTAAAAGAAAATGGAATGCGAACGGCAATTGAAACGCAAGGGAGTAAATGGCAAGATTGGTTACTTCAAATTGATGAGATAACAATTTCTCCAAAACCACCAAGTTCAACGATGAAAACAGATTTTCAGAGGTTAGATGCTATTATTCAGAAACTAGCAGGAAAAGATATTAGTTTAAAAGTAGTAGTATTCGATGATCATGATTTTGAATATGCAGTTAAGATGCACGAACGTTATCCAAAGGTACCATTTTTCTTACAAGTAGGAAACGATGATACAAAAACAGTGGATGATGCGATGCTTATAAAAAAATTATTAGATAAGTATGAATGGTTGATTGATAAAGCTGTAAATTGTAAAGAGATGAATGATGCAAAAGTATTGCCTCAGCTTCATGCGTTAGTATGGGGAAATAAGCGCGGCGTATAACGAGAAGGGATGTTTAAAATGACAGGAAGATTAGATGAAGATTTAAAAGATGTAACATTACTAGGGAATCAAAATACAAAATATTTATTTGAATATAGCCCAGAAATATTAGAGGTATTTGATAATAATCATCCAAACCGTGATTATTTTGTAAAATTCAATTGTCCTGAATTTACAAGTTTATGCCCGAAAACAGGACAACCAGATTTTGCAACAATTTATATTAGCTATATTCCAGAGCAAAAAATGGTAGAGAGTAAATCTTTAAAGTTGTATTTATTTAGTTTCCGCAATCATGGTGATTTCCATGAAGATTGCATGAACGTTATTATGAACGATTTAATTAAATTAATGGATCCACGTTATATTGAGGTATGGGGGAAATTCACACCACGTGGTGGCATTTCAATTGATCCATACTGCAACTACGGGCGCCCAGGGACGAAGTATGAACAAATGGCTGATTACCGCATGATGAACCACGATCTATATCCGGAAACAATTGATAATCGTTAATAGAAAGAAAGGGCCTGTATAGTATACAGGCCCTTTCTTTCTATTATATTATGCATTTTGATTAATGACAGTATAGTTTTTATGACTTACAACTGTAAGAGGTTCCATATCTAGTTCTCTAAAATTCTTCATAATTGTTATATCAACAATAACAGAGTTTTGATTTACTTTTTGAACACGGCCTTGCATTCCACCTTTAAATTCGATGATATCTCCAGTTTCTGCGATCTGCATAAGCAACTCTCCTTGTTACAGTTTTCCCAAAAAAAGAATAAATTTGGGTTTTTTTATTTCCTCCTATTTTGAACCATATTTCCTACTTTGTAAATGTTTCCAAAGTAAAAATTCGAAAAATATTCACTTTTTGTAAGAAAATATGTAGAAAATCCATGTTTTTTGAAAAAAATAGCAAAAATGCGAGAATCTTTATATCGAGGTATAATGAAAAAGTAGAATAACCTGCTGAAGTGGGAGAAATTAGAGGCGGTAAAATGATGTTTGAATTTGTGGGGAGTGTTATAGCTTTAATTTTATTTTTATTTTCTTATATGCATTTAAAAAAGATTCGTCAATATGATACGAGTACATATTTTGATGGGATGGATGGTATCCATGCTTCGATAACACATGATAGTGGTGGGGAGATGTAAAGGTATATAACTTTATTTTCTTGCGTGGTATGATGTTTAGAACTAGTGCATAATAGAGTTCATAAGTGATGAATGGAGAGTGAAAAGAATGAAGATTTCTTTTATTCGTCATGGTCGCTTAGATTGTACTATAGAACCAATGACGGTTACATCCTTTCATGAATGGATAAAAGGATATGACTTACATACTATAACAGAAAAACAACCTATACCATTGGAAACAAGAGAAGCGGTTGAAGTAGCGAAATTGATTGTAACGAGTGATCAAAAGTGTGCTGTACAGTCAGCAGCTGAATTAATGGATTCTTTATGTTTTATACAAAATTCTCTTTTTAGGGAAGCGGCAGTTCCGGCGAGCTTTTATGCGCCAAAATGGTTGAAGTGTAAACTTAACGTATGGATGTGTATTGGACGAGCATTATGGATACTTGGTTACCATAAAAATGTTGAATCTTATAAGGAAGTAAGAGAGAGGGCAAGGCAAGCAGCTTACGTATTACATCGTTATGCTCTCGTACATGGAAGTATTGCTCTTGTAGGTCATAATTATTTTAATTCGATGATTGGAACGGAGCTGAGGGCAATGGGATGGTCTGGTTCGCCTATTTTGCATAGAAAGCCATGGGGATGTACAACATATACGTTTCACGAGGCGATGGATGGAAATATATTAAATACGAATTTAACATAAAAGCACACGATTTATATAAATCGTGTGCTTTCTTTTTAAGATACAGAAATTTTGACGTTTAATGGTTTTACGAGATGAGCATAAGGTTCGCCTACTAGCATAACAATTTCATCTTTTTTATAACCTAACTTTTCGTATAGTGAATAGGCGCGTGTGTTTTCTAAATTAACAAGTAAAGCGATTTTTTCATGCCCTTTTTCAGTTGCATAGATTTCGGCAGCTTCAATTAATTTAGAACCGATACCTTTTCCGCCGTGTGCACTTGAAACTGATAGTGTATCAATGTAATACTCATCAAGCTCAGCTTCTTTTTCTAACGTAATTGATTCATCTTTATGTAATTCTCTTAAGTGATGTACAATTGGTGCGTCAAGCTGTGTTGCTTCACTACCGTGATAAGCGACAATAACTCCAACTGCACTCTCGTCTTGTTCATAGACAAAACAGTTTTCGTAGCTCAGACGGTTATTTTCTTTTGAGAACCATGTCTCAAGTCCTAGTAATACTTCTGCTTCATCTGTGCTACCTGTGATTTTTTCAGCAATTTCATGCAGAGCATTATACAATAAAGGAGCTATTGCCATTGCATCTGTCTTTTTTGCTTTCCGAATCATAGTATCCCTCCTAGTTCTATTTGTATATTGTAGCATAGTGGTATGGAACTTTGCATAATTGAATGCCGAAATGTTTGATATAGAGAAGTAGCTATGTTAGTATATGATATTTAGTGGACATATAGTAAAACGATATTGTTTGCGAAATAACGAAAATAAAATCATGACATAACAACGAGATAAAGTGAAACGTTAATCAGTAAGATTTTTTGTTCATTCCACGACTGATTAGTAGTCAACACCAATCGCACTACCTGCAAATAGCGGGATAAATTTACAGTTGTTGACCTATAGAATATACGATAAAATAAAATATTGCAGAGAGGTGAAATACATGGATAAAGAATTAGCAAATACAATTTTAGATCAGCTAAAAAATGGTGAAATAAAGGAGTATGTTGTTACGAAAGATGTATTTTATACGTTCAGAGAAGTTGTTGTAAATAGAGAAGACTTTAAGCATTTCATTGGTAACGCACAGCGAGGCGGGCAAGTGATTTATACATATTCAGAAACGCCACGTTCATAAAGAGGAATTTTGATCAGCAGGGCATCTCTCACTGATTAGTAGCCTTTCACCAATCGGACGTTTAATGCGGGATAAATAAAAGATAAAGGAGAGGGGAATTATGGGCGATTTTAAACAAGGCATTTTACCACATTGGGATTATATGTGGAAAGATAGAGCCGGCAATCGATTTATGGGAATGGTTATGTATCCAGAGAAACGAAAATGTTCAGCAAAAATGCTTCAGAAAATAAAAAGAGCATATGAAGAAGCAGTAGAAATTAAAGTAACTGTACAAGTTCGACATACATATCAGTACGTAGAAGGAATGATTGTATACTTTGATGAAGAGGCTCCGGTATGTACAATGATTGATAAAGATGAAAATCCGCATCATATATTTGTAAAAGATATTTTGCGCATTGAGCACTCTGAATAAACTTTTCATAAATAAATTGAAGTTCCATAATAATAATCTTTTTCTATAATAGTTATCTTTTAGTATGTAACGAGAAACGAAAGTATATGTATAATATATTTAATAAGGTAAATTTGATAAATGTAATCGTTTTTTAGAGCAGATTATAGTTTCATATCTGTTCTTTTTTGCGTGATGCTGGAGAAATATATTTCTTCAGCATCTACCGTTTTATGACAAAATATATTGTTAACTTTTTTAAAAATAAGGTTAAATTCGTTGACAACTTTTTTGAAAAGCACTTTATTGACATGAGTTTTAGAATGTTGTTTCATAGTCATTGTATTGAAAAAAAACGGCTATCATGTCGAAAAGTAAAAGTTAAAAAAAGAAAGAATTTATACATATATCTTGTGTCTTATTTTGAAACGTAATACAATATATAGAGAAATCAAGAACAACATATAGAGAATATAGATTTGAGAGGGAGGGTCGGAAATGTTAGTTGCATATGATTCTATGACAGGAAACGTGAAGCGTTTCATTCACAAATTAAATATGCCGGCCGTTCAAATTGATGAAGATCTAGTAATAGATGAAGACTTTATTCTTATTACGTATACAACAGGTTTTGGCAATGTACCAGAACGTGTTTTAGACTTTTTAGAGCGCAATAATGAAAAATTAAAAGGCGTATCTGCAAGCGGCAATCGTAACTGGGGAGACATGTTCGGTGCAAGTGCTGACAAGATTTCTACTAAATATGAAGTGCCTATTGTATCAAAATTTGAGTTATCTGGAACAAATAACGATGTAGAATATTTTAAGGAAAGGGTGCGGGAGATTGCGACACATTGAACTGAATAATGAAATCACGCAAATGCAGGACGGTTTTTATCAGCTTCATAAAGATAAAGAGGCATTAGAAGTCTTTATGGAAGAAGCTAGAGAGAATACCGTTCCTTTTAATAGCGTGGCAGAGCGAATGGAGTATATGAAAGAACATGATTACTATTACAACGTTCTGGACGAGTATAGCTTGGAGGAAGTAGAGGAAGTATATAACATCGCTTATGGTGAAAACTTCGAGTTCCAATCTTATATGGCAGCATCTAAGTTCTACAAAGATTATGCGTTAAAAACGAATGATCAAAAACAATACTTAGAAAGCTATGAAGATCGTGTAGCAATTGTTTCATTATACTTAGGACGCGGTGATGTTTCGAAGGCAAGACAATTCGCAAGCATGATTGTAAAACAAAACTACCAACCAGCGACACCAACCTTTTTAAATGCGGGAAGAAGCAGAAGAGGAGAAATGGTGTCTTGTTTCTTGTTAGAGATGGACGATAGCTTAAATTCGATCGGCTTTAACATTAATACTGCGATGCAATTATCGAAAATCGGCGGGGGAGTAGCTTTAAACTTATCTAAGCTACGCGCACGCGGTGAGCAAATTAAAGGTATCGACAACGCTGCAAGTGGCGTAGTACCTGTTATGAAATTGCTTGAAGATTCGTTTTCATATGCGAATCAGCTTGGCCAACGAAAAGGTGCCGGTGCAGTATATTTAAACATTTTCCATTGGGATATTATTGAATTCCTGGATTAATTGGTAGTCCCTCTACACAGTAATGTGTATGAGAAAACCTTGTGAACCTAACCAATAGGGTGTCGCATTAGCGGCTAACGGTATCAGTTGAATAAGGGGTAAAAGAAAAAGAACCCGCGAAGAAGCTGACTAAGAGAGCCTACGGTCCATGCAAGTGGATAGCAGGTAATACCGTGCCAAGCTTGAAAGAAATATTACTTGGGTGAAGTGGAATCTTATATTCACCGGAGGCGAGATTCCATGAACTGTGGAATTTATTTGATAATTAATAAGGAAAACAGGAAGTTTTATATTGGTAGTTCTAATAATTTTAAAGTACGATTTAAAACTCATAGAAATCAATTGAATGCTAATCGGCATCATAGTAAACATTTACAAGCAGCCTGGAATTTATATGGTGAGAATAAATTTGAGTTTAAAGGGATAATTGAATTACCAGATGATAAGGACATTCTTCATAAGATAGAGCAAAGTTTATTAAGTCAATATTATGGGAAACAGTATTGCTACAACGGACATCCTATCGCTAGAGGTGGGGCGTTGAGTGGGGAAAAGAACCATATGTATGGGAAAACCCACTCAAAGGAAGTAAAAAAGTTTCTTTCTGAAATTAATACTGGGCCTAATAATTATTGGTATGATAAACCTCAACATATGGAGAATATGAGATCTAAGATTACTAAACGATTTCATGGTAGAAAACATACTGATGAAACAAAAGAAAAAATGTCTAGATTTCGTAAAGGTAAAAAGCATACAAAAGAAACATGTATGAAGATAAGTAAAGCTCAAAAAAATCAATATAATTCAGGTAGAGAAAAACAAAAAAAGCCAATTGTTATAAATGACATTTACTATGAGTCTTTAGCAGAAGCCGGACGAGTGTTTAATGTACCTGCTAATACGATAAAATATAGAGTACTATCCAATAACTTTCCTAATTATCAATACTTTCAAGAAGGTGTAGAGACTATCGAACGCGCGTCATTAGACGAAAGCTAGTAGAGTAGGCTGGAAATAGGTACCAGTCGAAGTGCAAGGCAACCAGTTACAGGTTGATGATATAGTCCAACCTTCATAGAAATATGAAGACGAGTTGACCAAAAAAATAAATGCCGATGAGAAGAGCCGTATTCAGTCTCTATCAATCGGAATTATCGTTCCAAGTAAGTTCTTTGAGCTTGCTGAGAAAAACGAACCTTTCCATGTTTTCGCGCCTTACACGGTGTATAAAGAATACGGAAAGCATTTAGATGACATTGATATCGATGAAATGTACGATGAATTAATGAGCAATCCGAAAGTGAAGAAGAAGCCACTAGATATTAGTGCACGTGATATGCTTATTAAAATCGCTATGATTCAGCTTGAGTCTGGTTACCCATACTTAATGTTTAAATCAAATGCAAATAATCAACATCCATTGAAGGATATTGGAACTGTGAAGATGTCGAACTTATGTACAGAAATCTTCCAGCTTCAAGAAACTTCAGAAATAAATGATTACGGTACAGATGACATTATCCGTCGTGATATTAACTGTAACTTAGGATCGTTAAATATCGTAAACGTAATGGAAAATAAAGAAATTCGTGAAGCAGTTCATGCGGGAATGGAAGCTTTAACAGCTGTTTCTGATATGACGATTATTCCGAATGCACCAACTGTGAAAAAAGCAAATGACGAGCTTCATTCAGTTGGACTTGGAGCAATGAACTTACACGGATATTTAGCAAAAAATAAAATCGCTTATGAAAGTGCAGAAGCGAAAGAATTCGCTCGTACATTCTTTATGATGTTAAATTACTACTCTATTGAGAAAAGTATGGAAATCGCTACAGAAAAAGGCGAGACATTTAAGGACTTCGATAAATCTGATTATGCGAATGGCACATACTTCGAAAAGTATGAAACGACAGATTACAGCCCAGTAACTGAAAAAGTTCAGCAACTATTTGAAGGAATTCATATTCCAACAAAAGAAGATTGGACAAGTTTAAAAGAGCAAGTGCAGAAGAATGGTTTATACAACTCATATCGTCTTGCCATTGCTCCAACACAATCAATCAGTTACGTTCAAAATGCAACTTCAAGCGTAATGCCGATCGTAAGTCAAATCGAATCAAGAACATATGCGAATGCGACAACATATTATCCAATGCCGTATTTATCAAAAGATACGTTCTGGTACTATAAATCTTCTTACGATATGAATCAGTTTAAATTAATTGATTTAATCGCAGAAATTCAAGAACATATTGACCAAGGAATTAGTACAATTCTTTACGTTAATAGTGATATTTCAACACGTGAATTAGCACGTTACTACATCTATGCACATAAAAAAGGCTTAAAGAGTCTGTATTATACGAGAACACGTAAATTAAGCGTGGAAGAGTGTGTGGCTTGTACCGTTTAATATAAAAAGTGAGACATGATGAGCAGGGTTTTCTGAACCCTGCTCATGCTTAGTTATCATATTTAGAGAAGGGGCGATTTAATGCGTGCGGTAAACTGGAACAAAAAAGAAGATGATTTTAGTTTAATGTTTTGGAAGCAAAACATCGCTCAGTTTTGGACAGAAGAAGAAATTGCGGTTTCGTCTGACAAAAATACTTGGGTGCAATTATCGAAAGAAGAGCAAATTGCTTATAAGCGTGTATTAGGTGGTTTAACACTTTTAGATACGAAACAAGGTGGCGAAGGAATGCCACTTGTACTGGTTCATCTTGAAAATTTACAAGCGAAAAGTGTATTAGCTTTCATGGGAGCTATGGAAGAAGTACATGCGAAAAGTTATAGTCACATTTTCACAACATTAGCTACAGAAGAAGAGATTGATGATATTTTTGACTGGGTAGACAATCATCCGTTACTTGAGAAAAAAGCTGGTATTATTACTAGTTACTATCGTCGTTTATTAAAGCCTGAAGTAACAAAAAAAGAGTTATACATGGCAATGGTAGCAAGTGTGTTCTTAGAAAGTTACTTATTCTATAGCGGATTCTTCTATCCACTTTACTTAGCTGGTCAAGGAAAACTAACAGCAAGTGGTGAGATTATCAACTTGATAATTCGTGATGAGTCAATTCACGGCGTATTCGTCGGTATTTTAGCACAACAAATCTTCGCAGAACTTTCTGCAGAAGAGCAACAAGAAGTGCAAAAAGAAACACAAGAGTTATTAATGGAACTATATGAAATTGAAATGGCCTATACAGAAGAAATTTACACTTCTATCGGTCTTGTAGAAGATGTAAATCGTTTCGTTCGTTACAATGCGAATAAAGGGCTTATGAACTTAGGACTTGAGCCGAAGTTTGAAGAAGAAGAAATTAACCCAATCGTTTTAAATGGTTTACGTACAGATACGAAAAACCATGATTTCTTCTCTGTAAAAGGAAATGGTTACGTAAAAGCAACGAACGTTGAAAAGTTAGCTGACGATGACTTCGTGTTTAACTTTTAATATAGGATTATAAAGAAAAACTGTCTTATTCATTGATAAGACAGTTTTTCTTTATAATTTTGTTTACATAACACTATTATTTTTGTATAGCGATTTATATTTGGGAAGTTCTATTCGTTTAACGGATAGAACTTTTTTGTAATTAAATGGGTATTTACAAACTTTTTGTATCGGTGTATTATTTAACTAGTACACTGATACAAAAGGAGGGAAGAAATGAAAATAGAGTTTTCTCCAAATACACCAATTTACATTCAGGTAATGGAATACATAAAAAAAGAGATCGTAACAGGACATTTATTACCTGGTGATAAAATTCCCTCTGTCCGTGAATTAGCGAGTGAATTACAAGTGAATCCAAATACGATTCAGCGTACATTTCAAGAGCTAGAACGGGATGGAGTTGTTGTCACACGTAGAGGAATGGGACGGTATGTAACGAATGAAGGGGAGAAAATTATGGAGCTGCGAAAAGAGATGGCGAAAGAATTACTTCATTCTTTTATAGATGGAATGGACAATTTAGGTTTTTCAGAAGAAGAAATTCTTACAATTCTTCGTTCTTCATTACATGATAAGAGGGAGGAGAGCCAATGACAGAGCTATTGAAAATAGAAAACTTATGGAAGAGATACGGATTAAAAGCAGTGATCCGTGAATTAAACATAGAGATTACGGAAGGGAAAATCGTTGGGCTTGTTGGAGATAACGGGAGCGGGAAAACGACGTTATTGAAAATGATTGCAGGCTTGCAACACCCTTCTGAAGGTAGTATTACAATAGACGGTAAAAAGGTAGGGTTACAGACGAAAGAAATTGTTTCATTTATGTCCGATAAGCCAATCTTTGATGATTGGATGACTGTAAAAGACGCTTTATTTTTCTACCGAGATTTTTATAAAGACTTCGATATTCAAAAAGCGGTAGATACGATTGCAGAATTTAAAATACCGTTAGAAGAAAAAATTACAGCATTGTCAAAAGGTATGGTTGAGAAGCTGCAGATTATTTTAACGTTTTCTCGAAAAGCGAAGCTATATGTACTGGATGAGCCATTGGGCGGGATTGATCTTGTTTCTAGAGAACATGTACTTGAGTTAATACTTAAATTTTATCGTGAAGATTGTACGCTACTTATATCGACTCATTTAATAAGAGAAATCGAAAATATATTCGATGAAGTAATCTTTTTGAAAGATGGAGAAATAATATTGCATGAAAATGTGGAAGAACTACGATTTCAAAAGGGTAAAGCAGTACATGAGCTGTTTAAGGAGGCCTATGAGAAATGAGTCAGCTTTTTCTTTATCTATATAATTGTAATAAGAGAAAGATAGCCATTATTTACTTTGGTTTTATTACAGTTTCATTAATTCTTTTATTTAATATGAAAGGAGTTTCAGGAGTTAGAATTTCAGGTAGGCAAGATATAATTATTATTATATTCTTTATCGTACTAGGTATAAATGGATTTGCAATTCTTTTAACAGGTATATCGTCTTTTCGGAAAATGTTAAAAAACTCTATGCTACGTTATACTTCTATTTCAGCAAAAAAGTATATATGTGCAAATAGTTTATTCTGTGTACTACTCTTTATGATTTTGCTAGGAATAGGAATCATTTTTCTATACTATTTTTCTTTAAATATTTACAATGGAAAAACTAATTTAGGTATTCAGCAAGCAATACACAGTTTATATAATTATGGAATATTACATCATATGTTATCTATTTTCTTATGGGGACTAGATTTTCTTAATATGCTAGTTTCTATTTATTTCATTATAGTAATTGTAAAACTATTAAATGTGAAATCATCTATGAATAAAGTTGCTTGTTTAGTTTTATTCGTCATTTTTACCGCATTTAATGGAGGAATAACGTATATTTTTCAGCAAATAGAAAAGTATGTGTTTGCTATAAATAATATTGGATTTATAGATCAAAATGGTTTTTTAAATACATCATTTTATTCTGGTACAGAGGTTACAATTTTAAATCTATTTTTTAATTGTTTATTAACAATTATATTACTAGTAGTTACAGGTCACATAGTCGATAAAAAACTAGAAGTCTAAAGGAGGAATCAGCATTGGGAAACGTAGTAGTAAAGTTAGAGAATGTTCGAAAAAAGATTGGTGGAACGGAAATTATTCGTGGTTTATCATTTGAGGTTCGTGAAGGAGAAGTATACGGATTCCTTGGACCGAACGGTAGCGGTAAGACGACGACAATCCGTATGATGACAGGTCTTATTTCAATGACAGAGGGCGATATTACAATTTGTGGACATAGTATTCGCTCGGAGCGTGAAAAGGCACTAGAGCAAATTGGAGCGATTGTAGAAAATCCTGAACTATATGATTATATGACAGGAATGCAAAACTTAAAGCATTTTGCGAACATGGCCATTACACCAATTAGTAAAGAGCGCATTGCTGAGATTGTAAAGCTTGTTGAGTTAGAGCATGCGATTCATAAAAAGGTGAAAACATATTCACTTGGTATGAAACAACGTTTAGGAATTGCACAGGCATTACTGCATCAGCCGAAAATCTTAATTTTAGATGAACCGACAAATGGATTAGATCCAGCTGGTATTCGCCAAATTCGTGATTATTTACAACGTTTAGCGAAAGAAGAGAATATTGCTGTAATCGTATCAAGTCACTTATTGAGTGAAATTGAATTAATGTGTGATCGCGTCGTTATTATTAAACAAGGTGAGTTTGTACAAGAGTACAACTTACATGAAAAAGTGAAACATGATGAGGCAGTCGTTGTAGCGTTTGAAGTAGATGAAGTTCAGAAAGCAAATGAAATCATTAAAGGTAAAGCAAAAGGGAATGTAATTGTAGCATCTGTAACAAAAGACAACATTCCGCAACTTGTAAAAAAACTTGTTCATGCTGATGTGCTTGTATACGGAGTTACTGTTCAAAATAAAACGTTAGAGGATGAGTTCTTAGCGATTACTGGGGGAGTGAAAGCGTAATGTTTAAATTAATTCAAAATGAATTTTTAAAGTTGCATGCGAAAAAAGGTATGTATATTTTAATGGGTGTCATTGCGGCACTCGAAATTTTAGGTACTTTAGCAATGTTGAAGTGGGGAAAAGGTGATGAGTTTAAGGGATCATATTTAGATTATGCAAACTCAGAGATTGGCTTAATTGTTTTACTTACAACGATTTTTGGGATTACACTTGCTGCCCGTACTCTTACTGATGAGTTCCAAAAAGGTACAATTAAACAATTGTTAATCCGTCCAAGAAAAAGACTTGCAGTTTTATTTTCTAAATATATTACAGTGTTATTAGCAATGTTATTTATCGTATTAGCTGGTATGCTAATTGCAATGATTATTGGCGGTATTGTAATGGATGGTAGTAAAACAGAATTAACATTAGGAATCGTTATGAAGTCCACTTTATATCAACTACTTTCACCGTTCTTTTTTGCAACACTTGCATTTTTCCTAGCAAATGTCTTTAGAAAATCTGTATTACCATTAATTATTACGATGTTCCTATTCTTCTTACAAGGTGCAATTAATATGGTATTAATAATGTTTGCAAAAGGTGTAGCGAAGTTTGTAGTATTCAACCATTTGGATTTAAGAGCTTACGATAGTAATAAATTAATCAATGGTGGAATGGAACCAACATTTACAGAATTTACGTTTACAACTTCATTATTACTTGTAGCTGCATACTTTGTTGTGTTACTTGTAGCATCAAGTGCATTATTCCAAAAACGTGACGTATTATAATAAAAGAAATCCCCGCTTGTAAAAACGGGGATTTTTATTACATAAATTTCACTTGGATTGCAACTTGAAGAACAGCGATATGGTATTTTAAGAGCTATGTTGTTTGAAAGTAATTGAGAAAAATAGGAAGAGTTTCAACTATATTCATATTATAATGTAGTTATCCGACCATTTACTTTTACTATCTTTGGAGGTGTTCTATATGCACTATGCATTTTCACGTATAAGGCTACGTAGCTTTTTTGGATGGATGATTATAGGGGTGTTCCTTATAATGATACCATTAGGTCTAGCAAATGTTTCTGAGAATACGATGGAGGTTATTTCACAAATAACTGTATTTTTTGTATTTCCATTACTTTGGCTATACGTAAAAACAAATAAAAATAATATTGTATTTAACAGTTTTTTTGATAAGCCAGGACGTTTATCTTGGGGATTAATTGTATTAGCAACGATAATGGGGATGATTTTTTCAGTTGGCATATCTCAGATTCAATTTTACATATTAGCACATACGTTACCGAATTTCTTAGTTACTATGCTAGAAGACGGAAATGTTATTAATACGAGTAACGTATATATGACGATATTTACTTTCATTTCAGCATGTGTGTTAGCACCTATTATGGAAGAGGTTATTTTTAGGGGATTTTTCTTACAGCGAATGGCTCATAAATGGGGAATTAAAAAAGCTGTAATTATATCTTCAATTATTTTTGGCCTAGGACATTTTGATGTTATTGGTGCGTTCATGTTTGGTGTCGTTATGTGTCTTTTATACATAAAGACAAAAAATATATGGACGAATATAGCTGTGCACGCTCTAAATAATTTGATTGCAACAAGTATGCAATTTTTCGGTGGAGAAGAAAGTGGTACAATCTCAATTACTGAATTACAAGCGCAAAGTAATTTATGGATTGGTATCGGTCTTACAGTTGTTGGATTACTATGGTTAATTCCGTATGTTTGGAAACAATGGCGTACAGTAAAAGAAGTTGGCGTGCCACCAGTACGTTTTATAAATGAGCAAAAAGTAGTGAATTCATCACAAGAAAATGAAGTGTATAGTCAAGTGATCGTAACCGATAGATTAATGGCTGTAGAGCTACCAGATGAGGCTGTAAATAAGCTTCGGTTAGAAGAAAATGATTATGTAACAGTAGCTGTAGAAGAAGATAAAATCGTTATAAAGAAAGCACATAATAGATAATTAAAAAGTAGCTCTTAGGAGCTACTTTTTAATTTGTAATAATTTCTACACGAAAATTATTACCGTTCTTTACATATTTAATATCTGTAACAGTGCGGACTGTCTTTAAAATCTCCACTTTTTCACCAATTCGCGGGATGGTCGGAACATTGTCCCAAATACCAAGCAAGTCATCTAATTGTGCCGTTTTTTCATAAAACCAGATTTTCAATGTAAAGCCCCTTTCTCGAATATTATGTATTTTAATACATAATATATTATTTTTATTCTTATTGTAAGGGGTTTTTTTATAATTTATGAATAAAAATAAATTAATCTTCTGGGAAGATATGTTCAATATCAGGAGTAAGAGATACTTCTGATAATACGATATGAGAAACTGTCGTTGCATATGAAGAAACATCATTGATAAATTCTTCAAGTTCAACGAGTGAAGGAACAGAAATTTTTACAATGTAGCATAAGCTTCCTGTTACTCGGTAACAAAAACTTGCAGATGGATAAGACTGAATAAACTGTTGCATACGTGTTGTATCACCATTTTTTAAAGTGATTTCTAAAATACAATCTAAAACTAGTCCTGCTTTTTTATAGTCGATATCGATTGTATATTTTTGAATAACGCCTTCACTTTCAAGTTTACGAACACGTTCTGCAGTAGACGGAGCAGATAAGTTTACTCGTTTCGCCAATTCACGCATAGAAAGGCGACTATCATTATATAATTCATTTAAAATTTTTCGATCAACACGGTCTAGTTGCATTTGTAAATATACCTCCAGTAAAATAATGATTTTTGAAAAGGAAAAATATAAATTAAGATTCATATGAAATGTAAAGTGAACGTTATTTATTTTACAATAAAACAGAAGGAAATAGGAGGGGAAATGATGGAGAGAATTTCATTATCAAATGTAGGAGATACAAAGTTTCAAAAGTTATTAGGGCATAATTCGGATATATTACACTCGTGGAGTACGTTAGAAGATACACTGTACAATAAAGGAACTCTTTCAGCAGAGTTGAAGGAGCAAGTGAGAAGAACATTAGCGTATGGGAATGAATGTCCGTACTGTATGGCAAAGGGAAGACCTGATGATGTGCAAAAGGCAGAGGAGATTGGTGTAGCCGTTACTTTTGCGCATACATTTGTTCATGACCGAAAAGCAATAGATGATACTATGTTTCACGCTTTAAAACAATATTGGACAGAAAAAGAAATTGTAGAGCTTTGCGCCTATGTTTGCTTTATTACTGCGTCACAACAACTTGGTTTTCTATTTCAATTACAGCCAAATTAAGGGGGAAATGATGACAAATCAAATAGCACTTATCATAATCGATGTACAAAAGGCATTTCAATTACCAGATTGGGGCGAGAGAAATAATATTTTTGCTGAAGAAAACATGAGAATTTTGTTAGAAGAATGGAGAAAAAGGAAACGACCAGTTTTTCATATTCAACATGTAAATAAAGAAAATGCTCAGTCAATGTTTTATGAGAGAGCGGAAACGGTAAACTTTAAAGAAGAAGTGCAACCACTACTTGGTGAAGTGGTTATTCAGAAATTCGTTAACAGCGCGTTCATTGGGACAAATTTAGAAGAGCAATTAAGAAAGAACAAATGTAATGCAGTAGTGGTTGTAGGATTAACGACAAATCATTGCGTGGAAACTACGACACGAATGGCAGGGAATTTAGGATTTACAACATATTTAGTGAGTGATGCAACGGCTACTTTTAACCGTATAGGTTTAGATGGTAAAGAGTATAGTGCAGAAGATATTCACAATATGACACTTGTAAATTTACATGAAGAGTTTGCTACGATTGTGACGACAAAAGAAGTGTTAAAATTATTTTAAGAAAATAATTGCGAATTATGTAGAAAAAAATAAGAATATTTCGTATAATCTAAGTACAATCATTTTGAAAATAGGGGTGGCATCATATGGAGCAAATTTCAGTAAAGAAATTAGAAGAGGTACTTGTTGTAGCAGGGGATGATAAACAGAAGCAAAAGGAATTTTATGAATTGCTCTTATCTACTGAGTTTTATGTTGCTGGTTCACTAGAAGCAGAGGACGGGGCAACAGAAGGAATACTTCGTTTGCGTCATTTCCAAGGAGAAGGTAGATGGATCGTTCCGTTCTTTACACAAATGGAATTTGTAAAAGATGTGTTGCCAGAAGGAACGCCCCTTATTACGATACGTGGGAAAGAGTTATTTGGTAGCATTGAGAAAGATGCTACAGCTGTATTAAATGTTGGCACTGATATAAGTAAAACATTTATTCCAGAAGAAATTGCAGATATCGCATCTGGACGAATTTTTAATTATTATAAGTAAAAGGAAAAGCGTAATCGCTTTTCCTTTTACTTTTTAATTTGAATATGAAGTGGCTATACCAGAAGAAATAGAGACTGTTTTATTATTCGTGTTTATTGTCGCTGTAGCTCCAAGTGGAATACCGATGTTTGGACTTATATGTCCAATTGGTAAATCGAATAGGACAGGTATATGATATGGCGCGAAATATTCATATAATATTGTTTGCAATGATTGAGAGGGCTTTGAAGGAGTGCAGTCGTGACAACTTGTGAAAATAACGCCCCTGCATTCATTAAACTTTCCAGATAAAAGTAGCTGATTTAACATACGGTCAATGCGGTACGGTTCTTCACCAATGTCTTCAAGTAATAAAAGTGTATTGTTCGTAATTATCTCGTAGGGCGAGCCAATTATACTTGTTAACACAGCTAAATTTCCTCCAACTAACGTACTTGTAACTGTACTGTGAGAGCTAGGTACGATACATTCTGATGCAGATAAAATGGTTGAATACGGATGGAATAGCTGATTAAAAGAGGATAAAGATAGGGAATCAATACCTTTTCCTAGTTCTTCAATCATCGGACCATGAAATGTTATAAGCTTTGCATAACGTGAAACAGCAGTATGTAAAGCTGTAATATCGCTATATCCCCAAAAGATTTTTGGATTTTGCCTAATAACTTCATATTGAATGTGAGGAAGAAGACGAGCACTTCCATAACCACCTCGTGCACAAAAAATTGCCTTCACTTCATTATTTGTAAATGCTTCATGTATATCGTCAAGCCGAACTTGATCACTTCCGGCTAAAAATCCATATTTCTCGTAAACACTCTTCCCGATTATTACGGATAACCCCATCTCTTGTAATACATTCACACCTTTTAATACACTTTCGATTGTAGGTGGACCAGATGGTGCAATAATCATTACTGTATCACCTTGTTTTAATGCATTTGGATAAATCATTAAGCTCAGCCTCCTTCTCTTTCAATATATTCGCTTCATATGAAGTTCAACCCTTGCAAAAGCAGGGGAAAGCTTATCAAATAAAGAAGATATAAAGGAAATAGGAGGGGAAATGATGTTTACAAGTCGAGTAACAGACATATTAAAAATTGAGTATCCCGTTGTTCAAGCCGGTATGGCAGGCGCGATTACGACGCCAGAACTTGTTGCAGCAGTAAGTAATAGTGGAGGATTAGGGACGCTTGGAGCCGGCTATATGAGCCCAGAACAAATTCGTGAAGCGATTTATAGAATAAGAGAACTAACAGATAAACCTTTCGGTGTTAATTTACTTGTAACGAAAGAGATAGAAATAGAAGAAGAGAAGGTAAATGAGGCGAAAGTATTACTAAGCGGAGTGAATAGAGAATTAGGTATAGAAGTAGAAGGAACGTTAAAGCTTCCAAAAAGCTATAAGGAACAATTACAAGTGCTATTAGATGAAAAAGTACCGGTCGTTAGCTTTGCATTTCAAACGTTAGAAAAAGAAGAAATAAATGATTTAAAAAGAAGTGGAATAAAAGTTATCGGAACAGCTACCCATGTGAAGGAAGCGAAAGTACTTGCTGAACTAGGAGTAGATATTATTATTGGGCAAGGTAGCGAAGCAGGAGGGCATAGAGGAACGTTTATTGGGAAAGAACGAGATGCTATGATTGGTACTTTTGCGTTAATACCTCAGTTAGTAGGGGTTATTCCGCATATCCCAATTGTCGCAGCAGGTGGTGTAATGAACGGACAAGGGCTTGTTGCGGCATTGGCACTAGGAGCAGAAGGTGTTCAAATGGGATCAGCCTTTTTAACAAGTGAAGAGAGTATTACGCACGATGTGTATAAAGAAGCGGTTTTACATAGTACAGATACGAGCACAACTGTAACTCGTGCGTTTTCCGGGAAATATGCACGCGGTATTCGGAATGAATTTATAGAAAGACATGAAGGAAAAGAAGAAGGGCTTCCGGTATATCCAGTGCAAAACGTATTAACTTCTAAAATACGCCAAGAGGCAGCGAAGCAAAATAAGGAAGAATATATGTCACTTTGGGCAGGACAGGCAGCATCATTGGCACGAATCGAATCAGCTCAGCATGTAGTGGAGCGAGTTATGAAAGAAGCGGCGAATGCAATCGAGCAATTACAAAATATATACAAAAAGACCACTTGAGTAATTCAAGCGGTCTTTTCGTTAGTTTGCTTTATAAAATTGTTGGATGGCTTCGTCGATGTAAACCCAGCCTTTCCAACCTAAGTGCATATGATCTTTTAAGAAGTATTTATCGTATTCATGATTTGAGAAGTCGGCAATTGGATAACCAGCTTTTTCAATTTGCTCATGAACTTTCTTATAGTATGCTTCGCGGCGTTCTTTCGGGAAGCCAGCGTAGTCGTACCAAGGACCTTTGACAGGAACAGAAATGAAGAGTGGTTTTGCACCAGATTGTTTTAATAAATCAAGTACAATTTGTAAATCTTCATATTCTGGCGATTGGTCATAAGCATCATTTTTTAAGTAACCTTCACGTTGCTTTAATTTTTTCTTAATTTTGCTATTGAAGTAACCATCTTCGATACCATATTCATTAGATCCAGATTCTGCTGCACCTGTTTGATCCGCATGTTTACGAGCCTCTTCCCAGTTCATTTGTTTTAATGAAGGATCGAGCTTCTCTTTGTGCGGTTTAATATTAAACATAGCTGTAAATAAATCTTTACGATCTAAAATGTTACGATAAATATAAGCGAAAGGTTTAGCAGCAAGTGCTTTTACTTTATACTTCGTATCATCATAAGCGATACCTTCAAGCGAAATTTTTAATAAAGTTTCTTTTTTTACAATCTCAAAGTTTAATAAACGCTTTGCAATTTGTTTTTTCATTTCAGGTTTTAAATCATTGTTGAAAATGAAGTGGTAACCTTGTTGTTTTGAAAAGTTAGGTGCAAAGTGCGTTTCGTCAATACCTTGTGGTACAAACCATTGCGGAGAAAGAACGAATACCATTTTCTTATCTTTCAATTGATCCATTGTAGATGCGAAGTTTAATACATGTACAAGGTCTTGTGTTCCGCCGCGTCCAAGAAGGAATGGCGTAAATCCTTCAGGCTTTACTTTAAAATAATTAGATGGATGGAAAGCATCCATACGTGCGAATTCCGATGAACCGTACATCGGAAGATATTTTGGATCTGCTAACATCTTTTGCTGTAAAATCATACTTTGAATTTTTTCTTCTTTTAAAGAAGTAGCAGCTTGTTCTACTTTTTCATCACTTAAAAGTGGAAGTAGGAAGCGCGTTGGAATAAGTAAGAATACAGCAAAAAGGGCCAATGCTAAAAGCATCGGACCAAATTTTGCTTTGTTCATCGGATTTCTTCCAACTTTTTAATAACCATGTTTGGTGTAGCCCACTCGTCACGGTCAAAATCAGAAATAGAAACTTCAATATCTAAACGCTCTTGGAATTCAACTAATAAAGATACTATAGCGAAAGAATCAAGGATACCTTCTTCAAATAATTGAACATCTAAGTTTTCTTTCACAATATCGTTTTCACATACTTCTTCTAAAATATCTAATACTTGCTCTTTGAATTCTGCCATTTTTAAAATCTCCTTTATATCCGAAATATATTATATGTGCAACTTCTTAATGGAATAAGAAGGGTGCATTAAAAGTATCTGTTAAGGTGTCCAGAGAAGATTAGGAAACCGAAACATACAACGTGGAACGTAATTACAATCGCAAGGATGTGTGTAAATTTATTGTTTGGCCAAAACTTATGCTTTTTGTTTTTTCGTTCAAAAATATCGAATAAAATAAACAGTGCGGCATGGTATAGACCATAAATAACATACTGCGCAACAGCGCTTCCTTGGATGTGCCAAATTCCCATAATGAAGAAGTTTAAAAATGCACCGATATACGAAATAGTGTAACGGTTCTTAATTAACTTTTTCTTCGTTGCAAAAAAGACGAAACGCATGTAAATAAAATCACGGAACCAGAATGATAAACTCATGTGCCAGCGGTTCCAGAAGTCTTTAATATTACGACTAAGGAATGGCTTATTGAAGTTTTCTGGCGTTTTAATTCCCATCATATAACTTACACCAATTACAAAAGAGCTATAACCAGCAAAATCAAAGAATAGATATAAGCTATAGCTATACATGTAAATCATATTTGAAAATATTGTATCGTGTTGAGCGAATGCTGGATCCATACAATATTGCTTTATTAAGTAAGCAATAATAAATTTATACAAGAAACCTTGGAAAATACGATTTAGTCCTGTATATAGTAAATTTTGATATTCTTCAGCGCTAGGTGGCTTTTGAATATCTTTTTGGAATCTTCGGTAACGATCGATAGGTCCTGTTGAAATCGCAGGGAAGAATAAAACGAATTCCCAGAAGTTAAAGAAAGAAAGCTCTTTAATTAAACCATCACGAACTTCAAATACCATTTGAACTGCTCTGAATGTTACGTAAGATATACCTAGGAAAACAACAAGTTTTAACTCAGGTAAAAACGATGCAAACGGCGCGATTTTTGCCAAAATAAGAGGCAAAATCGATAAAATAACAGCTATGCAAAATGTGAATGTACTATTATTTTGTTTTCTTAAAATTAAATAGCCTTTAATAAGGACATATTGCCAAATAATAAATGCAGCTAGCATCATTGCTTGCTTTGGTTTATCTGAGAAGATAATAGCAATCATGACTAATGTTAAAACGGCATTATATTTGCGCAACATTTTACCTTTTAATCCAGCTATGATAGTAGGTATTAATAAAATGCCCACTATAGCGAAAAAATAAAATGATCCATATGCGGTCATGCTGTAACCTCACTCAATAATTTTTTGCGATCTACCTTTCCATTTGGTGTCATTGGAATAGAAGATTGATACATGAATTTACGTGGAATCATGTAGTTTGGTAATCGCTCATTGAGTTCTTTTTTGATTGCAGATGTTAATTTGAATTCTTTTTCAAATGAATGTTCTCCAGGAACAACAACCGCTAATAAATAATCGTATTTCTCACCTTTTTTAATTGGAACGATAACTGCTCCTTCTACGTAAGAACACGCACGAAGGTGATGCTCAATTTCTTCTAATTCCATTCGATAACCATGCAGCTTAATTTGGAAATCAAGACGACCATTATAGAATAGAAGACCATTTTCAACATAGCCAGCATCGCCTGTTTTATAGGCGCGCTCACCGTCAATCATAGTAAATGCTTTTTCTGTTAATTCAGGGCTTCCTAAATATCCAACGCTTACGCTTGGACCGACAATTACGATTTCACCTTTTTCACCATCAGGTGCGATCGTGCCATCTTCTTTCATAATAAGAAGGCGACAGTCTGATTTACAATAGCCAACTGGAAGTGATTTGTATTGATCAAGCACTTCTTCTGTAACGTGAATACCTGTTACAGCGACAGTAGCTTCTGTTGGACCATACGTATTCATAATTGTTGCTTTAGGGAAACGTTCAATTAATTTTCTAGCCACTTCATTTGGTAACACTTCGCCGCAGAATAAGAATGTTTTCATGTTCGGTAGCATACTCTCAGAGAAAGATGCTTCCATTAAACACATTTCAGCGAAAGAAGGTGTGGAAGTCCATACTTGAATATCCGATTGCTCTAAAGAAGCAAACAAGTCTTTTGGACGCGCAATCATATCTTTATCGATTGCCCAAAGTGTACCACCTGTTACTAATGATGGGTAAATATCCATTACAGATAAATCGAATGAGAAAGGTGCTTGGTTTAAGAATACTTGCCCTGTTTGTAAGTTGAAATCTTCTACAGCCCATTTTGTAAAGCTAACAAGGCAGTTATAAGTAATCTGAACCCCCTTCGGATTACCTGTGCTTCCTGATGTGTAAATAATGTAGAAATTCTCATCACCTTTTACCGCATGTTCAGGATTTGGAGTGTTCCCTTTATGAGTAAAGAAAATATCTTTTAAGTTGTCTTCACTTACGATGCGAACTGGTAAATCAGTTACAGTTACTGCTGTTGCCGATAAAAGTAATTTCGCACCAGAATTTTCAGCAATACGTTGTACACGATCAGCTGGGATAGATAAATCTACAGGAATGTAAGCATGTCCAGCTTTTACACATCCTAAAAAGTTAATAATCATTTCAGGTTGCATATGGCCATACACCATAATTGGTGAACGATCGTCTGGATACTCAGAAGAAATCCAATGTGCTAACGCATCAGAATCTTCCTTTAATTGTTTGTACGTAATTTTCGCATCTCGCCAAACAAAAGCGGTTTGATCAGGCGTTTCTGCAGCCCACTTTTCAATTTGTTCTAATAACTTCATAACGTTCCCACCCTAGAATTCATTGTAAATAAATGTACTTGTGTTTGTATCATGGAATCCATACAACCAAAGTAATGCAAATAAAATTGCAAGATAATAAACCGTCTTTGCAACCCATTGTGTGAGTGGTCGAGACCATATCTCTTTTAATCTTTCCATGTCTTTCCCTCTCTTAATGAAATAATAGCTCTTTGTAGGTATCATGTCCTACATTATTGTGAAAAAAACAAAATCCCACATTTTAGGTAAAAATAAGTCAAAAGGCTCTTTTCTGATATTAGCACTAAATACTAAAAAAGAAAATCCCTAACTTAGCAATTATATTACATTCAGCATGAATTTGTAATGGGTTTGACATGTAAATAGAAAGTGGATTGTGTGAATACATAAAAGTGGACTATAAGAATACGTAAAAATACAGTGTTTGTTTTTATTAATCATTTAAGACGGAGTAAACTTTTAAATTTCTAGTTCTTTTGAAAAGGAGGAAATTATCATGAATAGAGTGTGGAAGAATCTAATTTCGGAAGAAAATATCGTGAAATGGAGAAGGCATTTCCATAAGTATCCGGAATTATCATTTCATGAAAAAGAAACTTCGCAATTTATATATGATACATTATGCTCATTTTCTTCTTTTGAAGTAACGAGACCGACGAAATATAGTGTACTAGCAATTAAAAGAGGTGTGAAGCAAGGGAAAGTAATTGCGATTCGAGCTGATATAGACGCTTTGCCAATTCAAGAGGAGACAAGTAAATCTTATACATCTGTGAATAAAGGAATGATGCATGCATGTGGGCACGATGCTCACGCAGCTATTTTATTAAGCACAGCAGAGGTGTTATCAAATATAAAGGAAGATTTTGCAGGTGAGATTCGTCTATTCTTTCAGCACGCAGAAGAGGTGTATCCAGGCGGGGGACAAGAAATGGTTGAGGCAGGTGTAATGGACGGTGTTGATTATGTAATAGGTTTACATGTTATGTCAGGACTTGAGAGTGGAAAGATAGGAATTGCATATGGACCGATGATGGCAGCTCCAGACGTATTTACAGTTGAGATTCAAGGCAAAGGAGGACATGCGGCGCGACCAGAAGAAACGATAGATCCTATTGCTATCGGAGCACAGATTATTACAAATCTACAACATATCGTATCAAGAAATACAAGTGCTTTTATGCAAAGGGTTGTTTCAGTTACACAATTTCATGGGGGAACGGCTGACAATATTATTCCTAGTACAGCAACTTTAATGGGAACTGTTCGTTCATTTAATCAAGCATTGAGGGTGGAAGCAGAAGGGAAAATCGAGAAAATTGTGAAAGGAATTACAGAAGCACATGGAGGATCGTATACATATACGTATCGATATGGATATGATCCGGTTATTAATGATGAATATATTACGAAAATAGTAGAAGAAAGTGCACTACATTTGTTTGGGAATGAGCGTGTTGTGAAGCTTGAACCTTCTATGGGTGGAGAAGATTTTTCAGCATATTTAAGAAAAGCACCTGGTTGTTTCATTAAATTAGGAACAGGTAATGAAAATATATATACTTGTTATCCACATCATCATCCGAAATTTGACTTGGATGAATCAGCATTAATTTGTGGAGTGGAGCTATTTTTAGAGACGACTATAAGATTACTAAAATCATAGAAAAACAAAAAAAGGCAACTGCACTCTATTGCAGTTGCTTTTATTTCTTTCCGTCAGAGAGGGCTGAGAAAGAACTATGCTCATTCATAGTATATGAATAGCTAACGGACAAGCTTGTACATTTTAATCATTTTTTTAAAAATAGTTATTGACATTGATAATCAATGTCAATTAATCTAAATATAGTTGGAATTGATAATTATTATCAATAGGATGGATGCGACATGTTAATGAGAAAGAATTTTCACCTTCTGCGGAGGGGATTAAAAGATAAAAATAAAGATGTTGATCAGCATATGGAATGGCAAAGAAATGTAATTCGGTCTGAATATGTAGATGAGAAGAAGAGCATTCAAACAGAAAAAGAGATACAAAGTAAAGGGAGAGGTTCAGTTGAGTAAGTTAGTAATGATTTTTGCAAGTATGAGTGGAAATACAGAGGAAATGGCTGACCATATTGCCGGCGTAATTCGTGAAACAGAAAATGAAATTGAAGTTATTGATATTATGGATTCACCAGAAGCTTCTATATTAGAACAGTATGATGGAATTATTTTAGGTGCATACACTTGGGGAGATGGCGATCTTCCTGATGATTTCTTAGATTTTTATGATGCAATGGATTCTATTGATTTAACTGGGAAAAAAGCGGCAGTATTCGGATCATGTGATTCGGCTTATCCGAAATACGGAGTGGCAGTTGACATTTTAATAGAAAAGCTACAAGAGCGCGGGGCAGCAGTTGTGTTAGAAGGACTAAAAGTAGAATTAACGCCAGAAGATGAAGATGTAGAAAAATGTTTACAGTTTGGAGCTGAATTTGTAAAACACCTTTCTTAATGGCAGAAGGGAGATGAAGAGCAAGTGCATGAGAAAATCTCAATCAAAACGATGACAGATTATCATTTGTATGATTTTATGCGTTGTCCGCATAAATTTTATTTTCGTCACATAAAAAGAAGAGAACCTTCTTCATTTGAATGGCAACAAATAGCACAAATGATTGTCAATCAAATTATTAACGAGTATTACACGCTACCTGCGGGTCAACAAACGAAAATTGTACTTTTAATATTAATAGAAAAGTATTGGAAAAAAGTAAGGATTAATATGTTTGCTTCGAAGACGGAGTACTATATTGTATTAGCGAAGCTAACGGATCACTTATTACAGTTCGTTGAAAAGGATGATAGTCAGACACCACCATTGTTTTTATACGAGAAGTTTCAAACATATATGGAAGAGTTAGGTGTCCACATGTCATTGACATTTGAAGTTGGTGAGTGGAGTGCTGAGTCGTTTGTAATTAAAAAGTATGTTGTCGATGCAGATGAGGAAATGCTTGCTCTTTGTCAGAAGCTAATGACAGTATTCAGTTATAAAGCTTTCGGAGTTCTTCCAGGAAAAATTGAAGTTATTAATTTAATAGAAGGAACTAAGTATGAGTACATTCCGAAACAGGAAGATATTATAACTGGAATGGCTGATTTATCTAGAATGAAAGAAATGTTAGAGCAACCTGAGCATTATACAGAGCGTCATTTTCGTTCTGAGTGTATAAGTTGTGCGTTTCGTAGTGAATGCCAAGGGGAAGAAGTAAAGACAGAAGCGAAACAGAAGAAAAATATAGTTCATTAAAGGATGCAACTTTGCATCCTTTTTTGTTATTGACATGAAAAGCTTTTCATCATTTACGGTATATTTGTAGCAGATTTTAATAAAGTGAAACTTTAATCAGTGGGGGTTTTGTCAATCACCCACTGATTATCAGCCCTCATTAATCGGGCTACCCACAAATAGCAGAATAAAGGGAGGAATAATCAATGAAAGATGAAACAAAAGTATTTCAATGGTTAAAAGAACAAAATGCTCCTTTTGAAATTCAACTGCAAATTTTACAGGCGTTTCAATTGTATAAAGTTATTGTTGAAATGGATAAAAAGTTAATGATGTATGAGGAGAGAGTATATAGGGAGAGAATGTAATCTCATCCCTGTAATATCGTTTTTAGCTGTTCTGTGCCTGTAATGAATTCGAGTTCATTCTCTGACTCAAAGTTATAAATAATATTATGTAGTAAAGGACTGTATTGATAAAAGGTAGTAATACGATGAATGAGTAATGGATCATGATGAGAAATAAGTGTACTGTACTGTTCATATACAGATGTAGTAAACTCATCTCCGAAATCATAATATAGTCCTGCAAAATCAAAAGCAGGATCGCCAATTTGCGCATCACCAAAATCGATAACACCTGAAATGCTTTTGTTATGCTTGTTAAATAAAATGTGATGATGAGTAAAATCAGCGTGAATGATTGTGTTTTGAAAAGTGGATGTAGCTAAACATGCAAAGAAATTTTCAAATAAGCGATTTAAGGCTAGTTTCTGTAATGAAGTAAGGCTAGTAGTGAGATATTGGTTTAATTTTGTTTGTAGCTCTTTCCAGTAGGTACATGTTTTTTCAATAGGGAAACATAGCGTTGTAACTTGGTGTAAAGGAATACTATGTAGTACCGCAAGGAAAGTAGCTAATTGTGTAATAATTGCTTTCAGCTCTGTATCCTCCAGCGTGGCAACTGTTTCTGTTTTTAATGGTTCACCATGAATGAGAGTATAGTAACTACAAAGAGGAACCTCATCAGATTCATTTTTATAAATTAGGTGATATTGTGGAACTTCGATTTCTTGTAGTGATTGAGTGAGAATTGCGCATAGTTCTTTTTCTAACGGAATTCGCATCGCATATTCCTGTTTTCGCGGGAAACGAAACAGTAGCTCATCATTTACTATAACTGCTACATTATCCCATCCTTCTTCATTTTGTTTATATGAATGTATAGAAAGATTAGGCAAAGCTTCTTTTATATAATGTTTGTAAGAGTCCATAATTGTTCCTCGTTTCTGAGTTAAGTTATTCTATTTTATGATATCAGAATTTTCTTTCTATATGTTAAAATATATCTATTATTATGAAGAAGGGCGGGAGTATTACGAAAAAAAGACTGTTAATCATTTCTCTATGTATCGCTTTTGTATTGTTTTGGTCATATAAAGAGGAGGTTTTTGCTACCTTTAAACCGATTGATCAGTACGAGTTAAATAAGGAATTAAAGAACAAAAGTATAGAAAATTTAACTCATAATGAAATGAAAAAGGTAGGAGAGCATTTTGTGACTGAACAACTATCAGTGTTTGAGTTTAATAATAAAGAAGATGTGAAACGAAAAGGTGAAGAACTATTTTTAAATAGAGGGTATGAACAATTAATGGGAAATTATTATCCAAATCGTTTTCGAGATTTAGAGTATAAATTTACAAGCGAGGAGATACGTGAAGAGACCAATGAGAGTTTTCTTTATCAAGCTGTAGCGTACGTTGCGGGTACTGAAAATGATAAGAGTAAGAGAGGCGAAATGAAATTGAATTATGAAGTGAAAATTGTAAAGGTTAATAATAGATTTATGGTGCTAGAACAAAAGCAGCGCGTACAATAAAGGAAATTCATTGCTCAATAGATCATTTGGGGGTGTACTACTTAATGCGGAATAAAAAGGCCCTCAAGGAATAAAGGGCCTTTAAAGATTTTCATTTTGTTGACCAAGTTCTTTTTGAGCAATATATAAATTCCCTTGCTCGACTTGTTTAAGAGTATGAACAGAATCTCCTGCATATCCTTTTTGTGTTTTAACAGTTCTTTTTGAACGATTGGAATCTTGTTTCTTCATATAATAGGCCACCTTTCATCAAAAATAAACGAAAATGATAAGTATGAGTAATACAGCAGCGAAAATGGTAATGCCCATTAAAAACGAAGTGTTTTTATATTTAGGTGGCTTATGTACATCTTGCCGATATCCAGGTGAAATTTCAGGGGCAAATTCTTCATCGAATGATTGCTTTTTTTCTTTGTCGTCCATATGTACCCACCTTTCTTTTTCATTATATTATACGTTACAAGAAAAAATATGCATAAAGAAAACAGCCGCTTTATTATTAGCGGCTGTTTTGTGTTGTATATTTTCGTTGTACTTGAAAGAGACGGATAAGTAGGAAGGCAGCGCCAAATGCTAGACCGATAATAAGACCGATCCAATAGCCTTTCGCGGCCCATTCTGTATACGTCGCTAATATGTAACCTAGTGGTAGACCTATTATCCAATAAGCAATTAAAGTCATAATTAGAGCAACATTTACATCTTTATAACCACGCAAAGCTCCTTGTACAGGGGTTGCAATTGCATCTGAAATTTGAAATAAAATTGCAAAGATAAGAAATTCTTTTGCTAAATGATGAACTTTTACATCTGTCGTATAAATAGAAGCAATTTGATCATCAAAGAAGTAGAGAAGAATCGAATATAATAAAGCAAAGGCAAGGGCTAATCCAATTCCAATCAATCCGTATTGTTTTGCATTATCGTAACGTTTTGCTCCAACTTCGAATCCGACCGCAATAGTCATTGCCATTGCTAAACTTAGCGGAGTCATATATAACAAGGAAGCAAAGTTCATAGCTGCTTGGTGAGCTGCAATAGTTGTCGTACTAAAATTACTCATCATGAGCGTTACCGCAGCGAAAATACTCGTTTCAAAAAAGATAGCAAATCCGATAGGGACGCCAAGTTTTAAGAATGCTTTCCAACTCGAAAGAGAAGGTCGGTATAATTGTTTGAAAATGTTGAAAGAGGCAAAAGGCTCTTTCGTCTGAATAATAATGACTGTAATAATTAAAATGCACCAATATGTTGCAGTGGAAGCAATTGCTGCTCCGACACCACCAAGCTTTGGGAAACCGAAGTTACCAAAAATTAATAGGTAATTTAATATTACGTTAATTGGTAATGATAATAATGTAATAATCATCGTTGTTCGAGTTTTTCCTAATGCATCAATAAATCCACGTAAAACAGTGTAAGTGAATAAAGGTATAATTCCTATTGCGATAATACTTAAAAATTGCGCTGCAATACGTTCCACAGGTTCTTCTAAGCGCATGCCATTTAAAATAGGTGAAACGACGAAAAAACCGATGAGGATAACAACGAAGCTAGCACAAATTGCTAAATAAACTGCTTGTATGACAACGTGGGGAACGTCCTCTTTTTTCTTGGATCCAACGAGCTGTGCAACAATGGGAGTAGTAGCCATTAAAATTCCTGTTAACCCCGTACTAACTGGAATCCATATACTTGTTCCAATTGCAACACCTGCTAAATCAGTTGGACTTGCATGTCCTGACATCGTTGTATCAAAAAAACTCATCGCAAATAATGACATTTGTGTTACGAAAATCGGAAAAAATAGTAATACAAATTGCTTTAACTTTTGTGAGAATGAAGTAGTTTCTTTCATAAAATCCCCTTTCCGTATAAAAAAACAAACTCTTACTATCATACAATTTAATCAAAGATTAGAAAAGAAATACGCGCCTATAACATATGAAGCCAATAAAAAAAGGATGCACTTTGAAAAGGGATAAGGTATTATGATAAGGTGTGAAAAAATTACATATTATTTGTTATTAAGGAGGCACTACTTGTGGCTGATTGGTTAATTGGTTTAATCATGGGTGCTGTTGAAGGGTTAACAGAGTTTCTACCAGTATCATCAACAGGACATATGATTTTAACAGGACATTTAATTGGATTTGACGATGAGAGAGCGAAAGTTTTTGAAGTTGTTATCCAATTGGGATCGATTTTAGCAGTTGTTGTTATATTTTGGAAGCGTCTATGGTCGTTAGTTGGAATAGGTAAAGTAACAGACGGACCATCGTTAAATTTATTACATATTATTATCGGGATGATTCCTGCTGGGATACTTGGCGTGTTATTCCATAGCACTATTAAAGAGGTTTTATTTGGTCCAGGACCAGTTGTTATTAGCTTAGTAGCCGGTGGTATTTTAATGATTGTTGCTGAGAAGTTTTCGAAACCAAGTACAGCAAGAACGTTAGATGAAATCACATATAAACAGGCATTTACAATTGGAATGTTTCAATGTTTAGCTCTTTGGCCAGGATTTTCTCGTTCTGGTTCTACAATCAGTGGTGGTTTATTAGCTCGCGTGTCGCATACAGCGGCAGCTGAATATACGTTCATTTTAGCGGTACCGATGATGGTAGCTGCAAGTGGATTAGATTTAATTAAAAGCTGGGATGTATTAAGCTCAGCAGATATAACGCTATTTGTAACAGGATTTGTAACTGCATTCGTTGTTGCGATGCTTGCAATTGTTTCATTCTTGAAATTATTATCTCGTGTGAAACTAACACCGTTCGCTTATTATCGTTTCATTTTAGCTGCGGTATTCTATTTCTTCATTATGTAATAAAAAAACCTGCCGAGCTCGGCAGGTTTTTTATTTTACTATTTTTTTCACCATATTTTCCATTACATGCTCCCAAAGAGAAGTATCATCAGCTAATGTAGCACGGAAATTAGCATACATTTCTTTTTGTTTTTCTTCGAATGTTGGATCTTCTTTTTCGGGTAATGTAGCGCGCATTGAAGTTACTAATTCTTGTACTTTTGGAGCGCGTGGTCCAAAGACGGCTTGTTCATTTCCATCTTTATCAATGAAAATAAAGATTGGAATCGCACGTGCTGTTCCATTTGTTAAATATTGATCCATTAATTCTAAGTTTTCGTCGCGAATTAATAAACTCATTTCAATATTTGCAACTTCAGAAATTCGTTTCATAACAGGTACGCATAAAAGAGCATCGCCACACCAATCAGCAGTTAATACGATAACACGCCAGCCGTCATTTTGACGTTCTTCTAATACAGGAAGTAATTCATTTGGAATTAAAAAGTTATTGTAAATGTGTAGTAGCTCGTATTGGTTTACTTGCATTTCATTCACATATGTATCAAAGGACATACCTTTATCAGCCCATTGTTGTAAGTTCATAATTAACACCTCTTTAGTAAGATTTGCTTTCATTGTACCAATTTTTATATAGAAAAGCTTGTATTCTTACTCTTTCTCGTCACTTAATAACTTATTTAAGAGGAAAAAGAATAGTACGACACATAATTCAGCTATGTTGGACATTTGTACGCTTTCTATCCAATCATCAGCAGTATGAATGACGAACCAATCTAGTGTAATTTCAATGAATGAGAAAAGAGTAATAGAAATCCAATTTGGCATGTTTTGTGTCAGTGGATATAGCAGCGCTTTGAAGAAACTGAAGATGAAAAATGTAATACTGTCTAAGAAAGTGATTAATAAAAAAAAGAGAAGTAACGCAATACGTGAACTATACTCTATACCTGTAATTTGAAAGATTCCTACATATACAAAAAATATAAATGCAAAAATTATAATGAGAAAAAGAGCAATAATACTAATGATAATCGTTTTATCTTTTAGGCTGAGATTTGAGAATTTCTCCTCCTCATGCATTAAGATACCCCCTTTTTCTGGAAGTTAACTTCATTTTATCATGAAATACATATTAAAAAACTACGAATTATGGGAAAATAAGGTGACAAAAAGTAAGATTTCATGTAAAATTATTAATAAGGTTTTTATTTAACTAAATGAAATAAAAGGAGCTGTCAAAGTTGTCTCAAAATCGAGAGCAATTAATGGAAGAACTATCGACAAATGTGTTTGCTATGTTTCGCACATTGCGTAATGATATCGGAAAAATATTTGGTGGTTACATACCGTGGAATGAATTCATCGTCCTGAGAATATTAAATCGTACGAATAAAGAAATGGTATCGCGTGTAGCAAATGAATTAAATGTGTCGAATAGTCATATTACAGCTGTTACAGAAAAATTAATTAATAAAGGTTTTGTAACTCGTTCACGTTCTACATCAGATCGCCGAGTTGTGTATTTAGAGATTACAGAACAAGGGAAAGATTTAGTTGCGAAAATGGAAGATGCGAAAAAACAATATTTACAAGAAAGATTCTCTGCACTTTCAGAAGATGAAATGAATGTAATGATTTCAATTTCCAAAAAACTTATTTAAGTGATTATAAACAAGAAAACGCTTACGTGATGAAATAGAAGATCTTCCTTATATATGGGAGGTCTTCTTTCATGTGTAATAGATGTTAAAAAATAAAATGTGTATGAAAAAAGATAGAGCGCCATACTACTAATACAAGGAAGGGAGGGAGAAATATGACGAATCGTAACGGTAGTAAAGGGAGCGGTAATCAAGGATCACCAAAGTCCGGCCAGTTTAATCAGGAATTTAGCACTGAATTTGAAACTGGTAATGATAATAAAGGGAAAGAATATCGTTCTAAAAAAGGGAGTAAATCAAAAAAGGAGTGAAATTCATCACTCCTTTTTTGATTTAAGATGCTGCCGATTGATCCGTATTATATTTTTCTTCTGATTTTGCGACAATCATTGCGCAAATTGCATCACCAGAAATGTTTACAGCTGTTCTAGACATATCTAAAATACGGTCAATACCGATAATTAAAGCGATACCTTCTACTGGTAGATTTACTTGATTTAAAACCATTGTAAGCATTACAAGTCCAACACCAGGTACACCAGCAGTACCGATACTAGCTAGTACAGCAGTTAATACGACCATAGCTAATTGCGGTAATGTAAGTTCAACTCCGTATACTTGAGCGATAAATACAGTGGCTACCCCTTGCATAATGGCAGTACCATCCATATTAATAGTTGCCCCTAGTGGTTGTACAAATGAGCTTATCGCTTTTGGAACGCCAAGCTTATCTTGTGCTGTTTTCATTGCAAATGGAAGCGATGCATTAGAGCTAGATGTACTAAATCCAATTGCCATTACTGGTCCGAAATGTTTAAAGAAACGAACAATACTTTCTTTTGCTAATACCTTTAATAAGCCGCCATATACAAAGACCCCGTGAATAATGAGTACTAACATAACGACAATCATATACTTGAACATCGCAGCGACGCCTGCAAGCCCCATTTTACCAACGGATGAAGCGAGCAAACCGAATGTTCCAATTGGGGCTAATTTCATAACGAGATTAACAAGATACATCATTAATTCGTTGCCCTGTTCAAGTAATGAATGGATACCTTGAACTCGTTTTCCTAAAATAGCTATACCGAGTCCAATCAATACGGCAAAGGCAATGATTTGTAACATGTTTCCGTCAGCCATCGCTTTTGCTGGGTTATCTGGTACGATATTTAGCAATGTGTCGACGAAAGATGTTTCAGTTTTTGCACCTTCATACTTAAGACCTTCTGTTTTAAAATTACCGCCAGCTCCTGGTTTTATAATAAGTGCAAATGTAACCGCTATAGAGATGGCAACCGCAGTTGTTACGAGAAAGAATGAAATTGATTTTAAACCGATTCTTCCAAGTTGTTTCGGATCTCCAAGGCCGGCAGCACCAAGTACGATAGAAATGAACACAACAGGAACAACTAGCATTTTAATAAGTCGAATAAACAATTGACCAATTGGGTTGAACACAAATTGATTTAGTGGCTCAAAGATAGATGGAGCAGCTAAATTTAGAGTGAGTCCAACAACTAGACCTAGAAATAATGCGATTAAGATTGCTTTTGTTTGTTTCAATAAAATCCCCCCTTTTGTTTTTGCGAAATTTCTTTCTAAAGTAATTATACCGAAAAAATACCTAATTTGACAATATTTTCTGAATTTTTCGTTTTTGTTTAAGTGTAGATAGACTGATTTTGTGTTTGGAAAATAAAATAGACCATCACATAGGATGGTCAAGGGAAGGGGACAATTTATGTCAATTTAATTAGGGATGGAAGTTGCTTTAAGACACTGGGGAATGTCTTATAAATTAGGGAGGAACAACTTCGATACATATACTATAAAAGGTAGATGTGACCTCTGTGTGAACATAGAGTGAAAGAGAGAGGGAGTTTTAAATAAAAGATAGAAAGACAAAAAAATAAGACCATCGTATATAAGATGGTCAAGGAAGGGGACAATTTATGTCAATTTAATTAGGGATGGAAGCTATTCAAAGACACTGGGGAATGTCTTATAAATTAGGGAGGAACAGCTTCGATACATATACTATAAAAGGTGGATGTGACCTCTATGTGAACATAGAGTGAAAGATATGGGGATTTGAAAAATAGTACATATGAAATTGTTATTGCTAGCAATATTGAGTTAGGATATAGAGTTTTCCAGCATAAAACGAAAAGGAATCTGAATATAAATAAAAGTTGTAATCTATGAAAAAAAGGATTATGCTCAACTATATTATGAGAATATAAGGTTTGTCCCAATTATTTAAGGGCTTTTAAAAAGCTTTTTATTGTATGAGGGGAAAGCTTCACTTTAATAAGGGAGTTAGTGATATGGACGTAACAAAAAAACAAGGGCTGTATAATCGTCTTATACGATTAAACCCACCACAAATATTAGCATTAGGCTTTTTCTGCTTAATTGTGGTTGGCGGTTTGTTATTAAAATTACCATTCGCAACGAAAGTACATATTAGTTGGGTAGATGCTTTCTTTACAGCAACGTCAGCAGCGACCGTAACTGGTTTGGGAGTAGTGGATACAGCAAGTACATTTACGATGTTTGGCGAAATTGTTATTATGTTTTTAATTCAAACAGGTGGTCTAGGTCTTATGACAATTGCCATTTTAATTGTTTGGGTACTAGGTAAAAAAATCGGATTACGCCATCGTTTATTAATTGGAGAAGCATTTAATCAAACAAATATAGGTGGTCTTGTAAAATTAGTAAAGCGTGTCTTTATATTTTCGATTTGTATTGAACTTATTGGGGTCATCTTTTTATCGTTTCGCTTTATTCCAGAGTTTGGTTTTGGAAAAGGTTTATACTATAGTATTTTTCATGTAATTGCATCTTATAATAATGCAGGATTTGCTTTATGGCCAGATAATTTAACAAGATATGTAGGGGATCCTATTATTAATATTGGGATTTGCTCTTTAATTGTAATTGGGGGACTCGGTTTTACCGTATTAATTGATATATGGTATAGCCGCAGTTTTCGAAAATTATCACTTCACTCAAAAATAATGATTATTGGAACAGTAGTGCTAAATGTTATAGCAATGATTGTAATTTTTGTATTGGAATATAATAATGTGAAGACGTTAGGGAATTTATCTTTAAATGAAAAACTATGGGCTTCCTTCTTTCAAGGTATTACTCCGCGGACAGCTGGATTTAATACGGTTGACTATGGAGGTATGGAAGAATCATCTATATTATTTACGATGATTTTAATGTTTATTGGTGCAGGAAGTGTATCGACAGGTGGAGGAATTAAATTAACGACGTTTGTTATCTTAATTACATCTGTCCTTTCTTTCTTTAGAAAAAAGGAGGAAATTGTTTTATTTCAGCGTACAATTAAAATGTCGACAGTAACGAGGGCCTTAGCGATTGCTGTTGCCAGTCAAATACTTATTTTAGCAGCGGTATTCATATTAATGCTTACAGAAAACTTCAGCTTTATTCAATTATTATTTGAGACAATATCAGCGTTTGGCACAGTCGGATTAACGATGGGAATTACTGCAAAGCTATCGGCATTCGGAAAATGTATTATTATGTTTGTTATGTTCTGCGGATTAATTGGACCATTAACACTTGTGTTCTCTTTAGCGCGACCAGCAAAACAAAAAATAAAATATCCATCGGAAGATGTGTTTACAGGATAAGGTATCCCGCGTTAAGCGAGATACCTTTTTCTTTTTTAGAACAGGGAGAACAATAGACCAATAAGTGCTACTCGGAATAAAATTGCGATAAGTGCAGCAATTCCACCGACAACTGCAGCGATACCGCCAGTTACAGTAGCTCCGCGATTATAAGCGTAAATACCGAGTAAAACAGAAACAAGACCAAATAGTGTTGGAAATGTAAATAGCGATAAGATAGATAGCGCAAGAGCAATAAAACCAGCAGTTGATCCAGCAGCGGACGATTTTACAACATCTTTATCGTCTTTATCATCGTAATCATAATCAATGCGTTGTGGTGCAACCTCAGCGGCGTACTCTTCTTTATAGTCACTATAATCACTATCTATTCTATCTTTTCTTTTATAATCATCAAATTTCTCAGTCAAAGTCATGACTCCTTTCATAACAAGGTTCAATAGTAGTATGTATCTCTTTTTCTTTTTTATCCCGCTATTTGTGAGAGTCGAGCTACGTACACATCCCACTGATTAAAGTTTCACTATACCGGAGCATGTACAGGGAGTAGTATCTTTTAAAAGGAGGAAAATGTTTTCTTGAAATAGGAAAAGTTAGTATGACTTCCTCTATTTTGGAAAATATAAAAAGGAATAATGAGGAAAGGGTGCAATACATAATGGAACATCCAATTGAAAATTTAATGAAAACGGCAATGACAAATTTAAAAGAAATGGTAGATGTAAATACAATTGTTGGGAGCCCGGTTTCAACAGCTGACGGAAATGTAGTATTAACAGTATCTCAAGTGGCTTTTGGTTTTGGAGCTGGTGGAAGTGATTTTAAAGGGGATTTCATTACTGAAAAACATAACGGTGGGCAAAATCAGCATAAAGAGAACAAACAAGGGCATCCATTTGGAGGAGGAAGCGGGGCTGGGGTTTCCATTAGTCCAGTAGCTTTTTTAGTAGTTGGTTCTAATGGAGTGCAAGTATTACATCTCAACAGCAGTACACATTTAATTGAAAAGGCTTTAAATACTGTACCAAGCACTGTAGATAAATTTGTGAATGGTCGTCAAAAGTGAACTTGCATTTTTTAGGAATTATGATATATTAGAAAAAGTGCGCTTTAGGATGATCGGAATAATTGAAATGTAAATATATATGATGTGTGGAATAAGGGAGAGGAATTTATGATTAATATCAAAAACTTAGTAGTTGGCTTATTTATGTTAGTAAGCGGCTTTGTTGTATATGTAATAAAAGAAAAAGCTCCATTCTAAAACAGACAAACCGTTAATGTCTGTTTTTAATTTGCGGAAAAATATTGACAAGTTATTGTATTGGTGTTAGAATTTTAATTCGTGTCTCGGTTACAGCTAGTGTAAAGTAAATATCTCTTATGAATGCAATACGAAAAGTTTGCGAAAGATCGGGTAATTTTATCAACAACTTTTGTGAACAAACCCTATAAATTGTATTTGTAAGCTATATATGTATACTAGTGAATCAAGGAGCGGTCAGTGGAACCGTAATGATGAGAGAGAGGTAGGGCTTTCATCCAGTATATGTTACTTTCCCGTTAGGTGAATATAAAAAAGAGGACTCCTTTTAAAAGGAGTCCTCTTTCATTTTTCAAGTGCGACTTTCAACTTGTTGACAAATTTCATCCGTTGTTAAACCGTGAGCTGTAATGACTGATCCTTTAATTGATGTATCTGCAATGCCCATCACATTAGAATCTTGCCCAGTTACAACGCAACAATCACACCCTTGTGCATCCTGTTCTGAGTTAAGTGTAACAACTTCATGACCTTGTTGCTGAAGAGCTTGTTGAACGTCTGTTAATGAGTTTTCAACGCCAATTCTAGCCATAATTCTCACCTCCTACCATCTAATTGCTAGTATGCTCAAGTTCACTGCATTTATGAAAAGATGGTAGGAAGTAAATCTTTGTTTAGTCGTTATATACGCCAGTAAGCATTTGACTAACGAATTGATCGTTTAATGTATCTTGGGCAGAAGAAGTATTTGAATGGATGTCGATTGAAGCAATAAAATGATTATGTTCTTGCGTATTTGGTTCTACCTCTACGTAATTATCGAATTTACAAAAACCTTTCGTATCCATTAGATCAAATAATTGCAGCATTTCTACTACCTCTTGTCTCGTTCCTTTAATTTGTACACACGCCATATTTATTTCCTCCTTCATTTTGACAAATTGTTTTTTAAAAATAGGATTATGATTACGAAATGAAAAATATGAATGTTATTTTTAGACAGCGCTATTTTTGTTATTTTCCCCCTTTTTCAGCAAAAGTCGTTATATATTCCCGGATTTATAAAATCGGACGTCCGTTTATTGAATACAATAGATTCGCATCAATTGATGAAAATCCTTCTTTTAAACAAATATTTTTTTAGTGGAAATTGGCGAAAAAAATTTTTTGACTTTTTGTAAACGTTAACAATGTTGTTAAATCAATATAAGTAAAGAAGTACGTACGATTAAAAATTATAAATTTTCTAAAAATTCACTTGATTTATTTAGAAAGGAGAGTAAACTAGGAAACAATAAAAAATTCATAGAACATAGGAGGCGCTTCTAGTGAATGAGCAATGGATTTTCTTAAATGGAGAATTTGTTCCAAAAGATGAGGCAAAAGTTTCAGTATATGATCATGGCTATTTATATGGCGATGGAGTGTTTGAAGGAATTAGAGTTTATAGCGGTAATGTTTTCCGTTTGAGAGAGCACCTTGTCCGGTTGTATGAATCAGCAAAATCAATCCTTTTAGAAATTCCATATTCATTAGATGAAGTAACAAATATTGTTGTTGAGACGATTCGACAAAATAAATTATCTAATGGATACATTCGCCTTGTTGTATCAAGAGGAGCAGGAAATCTTGGATTGGATCCCGATTCATGTAAGAAGCCGAATGTAGTAGTAATTGCAGAACAATTATCTTTATTCCCACAAGAATATTATGAGAAAGGGATTCCAGTTGTAACAGTTGCAACGCGCCGAAATCGTCCCGATGTTTTATCCCCTCAAGTAAAATCTTTAAATTACTTAAACAATATTTTAGTTCGTATTGAAGCGAAATTAGCTGGAGTACAAGAAGCACTTATGTTAAATGATCAAGGATATGTAGCTGAAGGCTCAGGAGATAACGTGTTTATTGTTAAAGGAAATAAATTAATTACACCACCAAGTTCTGCTGGAGCGTTAGAAGGTATTACACGAAACGCCATTTTAGAAATCGGCGAAAAACTTGGATATGATGTAAGAGAAGAGTTATTTACAAGACATGATGTATATGTAGCTGATGAAGTGTTTTTAACAGGAACAGCTGCTGAAGTTATTGCTGTTACGACAGTAGATGGTAGAACGATTGGCTTAGGGCAAACAGGTCCACATACGAACCGTTTATTAGAAGAGTTTCGTAAGTTAGTTGTAGAAGATGGAGAGAAAATTTACGAAGAAAATAAAGTTGGATAACAACTTTTTTAACATAAGAAAGCGTTGATAGGGAGGAGTAGTTGATTGTGAAGCCTCACAGAGAGTCGGTGGTTGCTGAAAACCGATGGTTCACGTCGACGAACATCGCCCTTGAGTGCTAAGCTAAAGCATTTGTCTAGGCTTAGACGGTAGCTCCGTTATTAGCTAGATCCATTTATGGATCACTGAGGCAAGAGTATTCTTGCAAAGAAGGGTGGTACCGCGAAATCTTTCGTCCCTTCAGCACATAGCTGGAGTGTGGACGTAGGATTTTTTTATTGTATAAAAGTTTGAAAAAGGGGGCTTATAAGAACAATGTCTTCAAAAACGGAAGAGAAACTGGCAACTGGTGCACAGCTATTGTTAGAAGCGCTAGAAAAGGAAGGCGTAAAAGTGATTTTCGGTTATCCGGGTGGTGCCGTTTTACCTCTCTATGATGCACTGTATGATTGTGAAATTCCGCATATTTTAACAAGGCATGAGCAAGGGGCAATTCACGCTGCTGAAGGGTATGCCAGAATTACAGGGAACCCAGGGGTTGTAATTGCAACGAGTGGACCAGGTGCTACAAATGTAATTACGGGTCTAGCGGATGCGATGATTGATTCATTGCCACTTGTAGTATTTACAGGCCAAGTAGCAACAACGTTAATTGGGAGCGATGCTTTTCAAGAGGCGGATATTATGGGACTTACGATGCCAGTGACAAAACATAACTATCAAGTGCGAAAGGCCTCAGATTTACCTCGAATTATTAAAGAAGCATTTCATATTGCTAAAACAGGAAGACCAGGACCAGTCGTTATTGACCTTCCGAAAGATATGGTAGTCGAGAAAGGTGAGCGATGTAGCAATGTACAAATGGATTTACCAGGATATAACCCTAATTATGAACCGAATCTACTTCAAATAAACAAATTACTACAAGCAATTGAAACCGCAAAAAAACCGTTAATTTTAGCTGGAGCAGGTATACTGCATGCGAAAGCTTCGAAAGAATTGACAAGTTTTGCCCGTAAATATGAAATCCCTGTTGTGCATACGTTACTTGGACTTGGTGGTTTTCCGCCAGATGATGGGCTATTTCTAGGGATGGGGGGAATGCACGGTTCTTACACAGCCAATATGGCGTTATATGAATGCGACTTACTCATTAATATAGGTGCGAGATTTGACGATCGTCTTACTGGGAATTTAGCTTTTTTTGCTAAAGGGGCGACTGTTGCACATATCGATATTGATCCAGCAGAAATCGGGAAAAATGTGCCAACAGAGATTCCTATTGTTGCAAGTGCTAAGCGGGCGTTAGAAGTATTGCTTCAATCAGAAGGAAAGAAAGAAAATCATCATGAATGGCTCTCTTTATTAAAGAGTAGAAAAGAAAAGTATCCATTCTCTTATAAACGAAATTCTGAAAGTATTAAACCTCAATACGCGATTGATATGCTATATGAAATCACGAAAGGAGAAGCGATTGTAACAACAGACGTTGGGCAACATCAAATGTGGGCAGCACAATACTATCCGTTGAAAAATCCAGATAAATGGGTAACTTCTGGCGGATTAGGAACGATGGGGTTCGGATTTCCAGCAGCAATCGGTGCGCAAATTGCAAAGAGAGATGAACTAGTTATTGCAATTGTTGGTGATGCTGGGTTTCAAATGACTCTGCAAGAATTAAGTGTATTAAAAGAACACGCTTTACCCGTTAAAGTATTTATTTTAAATAATGAAGCTTTAGGAATGGTAAGACAATGGCAAGATGAATTTTACAATCAAAGATATTCACATTCTTTATTGCCATGCCAACCAGATTTCGTCGCTCTTGCGAATGCGTATGGTATAAAAGGTGTTCGTATTGACGATCCACTTCTTGCAAAGAAGCAAATCCAGCATGCGATCGAATTACAAGAGCCAGTCGTAATCGATTGTCGTGTACTTCAATCAGAGAAGGTTATGCCGATGGTTGCACCAGGAAAAGGTGTTCACCAAATGGAGGGAGTGGAAAAAGGGTGAAGAGAATTGTTACAGCGACAGTTCGAAATCAAAGTGGTGTGTTAAACCGAATTACAGGGGTTATGACACGAAGACATTTTAATATTGAAAGTATTTCAGTAGGTCATACAGAATCATCAGATATATCGCGAATGACGATTGTTGTACACGTTGAAAGTGAACAGCAAGTTGAGCAGTTAATTAAACAACTTCATAAGCAAATCGATGTTCTGAAAGTATCAGATATTACAGAAGAAGCAATGATTGCTAGAGAGCTTGCTCTTATTAAAGTAGCAACTTCTGTAGCGAGGGCAGAATTATATAGTTTAATTGAACCATTTCGAGCCGCTGTAATAGATGTTGGGAAGGATTCCATAGTTGTGCAAGTAACAGGTACGCAAGATAAAGTAGAAGCGTTAATTGAATTACTTCGTCCATACGGTTTAAAAGAAATTGCTAGAACAGGTGTAACAGCATTTACACGTAGTATGAAAAAACAAGATAAGCAAGTTATGTTAATTCAATAATCATTTAAATATAGGGGGAAATGAAAATGGCAAAAGTTTATTATGAGAAAGATGTAACAGTAAATGTATTAAAGGAAAAGAAAGTAGCAATCATCGGATATGGCTCGCAAGGTCATGCGCATGCGCAAAATTTACGTGATAACGGATTTGATGTAGTAGTAGGTTTAAGAAAAGGTAAGTCTTGGGATAAAGCGAATGAAGATGGGTTTTCTGTATATACAGTAGCAGAAGCAGCGGAAAAAGCTGATGTAGTAATGATTCTATTACCTGATGAATTACAACCAGAAGTATATGAAGCTGAAATTGCACCAAATTTACAGGCTGGAAACTCTCTCGTGTTCGCACATGGATTTAATGTTCACTTTGATCAAGTAAAACCACCAGCTAATGTAGATGTATTTCTAGTAGCGCCAAAAGGACCGGGGCATCTCGTACGCCGTACGTTCGCCGAGGGAGGGGCTGTTCCTGCATTATTTGCAGTATATCAAGATGCAACAGGAGTTGCGACTGAAAAAGCACTTTCTTATGCTGACGGAATTGGAGCAACGAGAGCTGGTGTATTAGAAACGACGTTTAAAGAAGAAACAGAAACAGATTTATTTGGAGAGCAAGCTGTACTCTGCGGCGGAGTAACTGCACTTGTAAAAGCAGGATTTGAAACGTTAGTTGATGCGGGATACCAGCCTGAACTTGCATATTTTGAATGTTTACATGAACTGAAGCTAATCGTTGACCTTATGTATGAAGGTGGACTTGAAAATATGAGATATTCAGTTTCAGATACAGCGCAGTGGGGAGACTTCGTATCAGGACCACGCGTTGTTACTGAAGATACGAAGAAAGCGATGGGGGCAGTATTAGCAGAAATTCAAGATGGTACATTTGCAAGAGGCTGGATTGCAGAGCATAAAGCAGGAAGACCAAATTTCCACGCGACAAATGAGAAAGAGAATGAACATGAAATCGAAGTAGTAGGACGTAAATTACGTGAAATGATGCCTTTCGTACAGCCGCGAGTAAAGGTAGGGATTAAATAATATGAAGCAGATTTTGTTCATGGATACAACGCTTCGTGATGGCGAACAATCACCAGGAGTAAATTTAAATGAACAAGAGAAGTTACAAATTGCTAGGCAATTAGAGAGGCTTGGTATTCATGTAATGGAAGCTGGATTCGCGGCAGCTTCCGAAGGTGACTTCCAATCGGTAAAACGCATCGCGAATACAATTCAAAACGCTACGGTTATGAGTTTAGCTAGAGCGAAAGAAAGTGACATTCGAAGAGCATATGAAGCTGTGAGAGGCGCTGTATCTCCTCGTCTACACGTATTTCTAGCTACGAGTGATATTCATATGAAATATAAACTTTGTATGTCAAAAGAAGATGTGTTAAATAGTATTCATCGCTCGGTTACGCTCGGAAAATCATTATTTCCGACAGTACAATTTTCTGCAGAAGATGCGACAAGAACATCGAGAGCATTTTTAGCTGAAGCAGTAGAAATTGCGATTCGAGCAGGAGCGAATGTAATTAATATTCCGGATACAGTTGGATATACAAATCCGGAAGAGTATTATTCTCTTTTTAAATACTTACAAGAATCCGTTCCATCATATGAAAAAGCGATTTTTTCTTGTCATTGTCACGATGATCTTGGTATGGCAGTAGCAAATTCGTTAGCTGCGGTTGAAGGGGGAGCAGTGCAAGTAGAAGGAACGATTAATGGCATTGGAGAAAGAGCAGGGAATGCAGCGTTAGAAGAAGTTGCAGTAGCTCTTCATATTAGAAAAGATTTTTATAAAGCAGAACCTTCGATGACTTTAAAAGAAATTAAGGCGACGAGTACATTAGTAAGTAGGTTAACGGGTATGGTTGTACCGAAAAATAAAGCAATTGTTGGAGCGAATGCATTTGCTCATGAATCAGGCATCCACCAAGATGGGGTTTTAAAAGAAGTAACAACTTATGAAATTATCGAACCAGCGCTTATAGGAGAATCTCAAAATCTCTTTGTACTTGGGAAACATTCTGGCCGTCATGCGTTTACGGAAAAAATGAAAGAGCTTGGTTATGAATTTACAAATGAAGAGCGAGATGCGGCATTCGAAGCATTTAAAAAATTGGCGGATCGTAAAAAGGAAATTACTGAGGAAGATTTACGCGCAATTATGCTTGGTGAAGCAGCATTTGCAGCCCAGCAATATAACATTACGCAATTACAAGTGCATTTCGTATCAAATAGTACACAATGCGCAACAGTTGTGCTGAAGGATGAGGAAGGAAATGTATATGAAGATGCAGCCACTGGTTCTGGTAGTATTGAAGCGATATACAATGCGATTCAAAGAATTTTAGGATTAGAATGTGAATTGGCAGATTATCGCATACAATCTATTACACAAGGTCAAGATGCACTTGCTCACGTTCATGTTGAATTAAAAGAAGGTAGTCACCAAATATCAGGTTTCGGAGTTGCGCAAGACGTATTGGAAGCGTCGGCGAGGGCTTATGTCCATGCAGCAGGGAAATTAAAATCTCTTATAGCGCTTGTGAAATAAATAATTGATAGGTGAGAGAAGCTTTCCTCACCTATCAAATTAAAGTTCTGAAAATTCAGTTAAAAGGAGTGTTAAAAATGGAAAAACGTATCGTTTGTTTAGCTGGTGATGGTGTCGGTCCAGAAGTAATGGAGAGTGCGAAGGAAGTATTGCATATGGTAGAAAGGCTATATGGACATCATTTTCATTTGCAAGATGAGTACTTTGGTGGTATTGCTATCGATTTAACTGGGCAACCATTACCACAGCGAACACTTGCCGCCTGTTTAGCGAGTGATGCGGTTTTACTTGGAGCAGTAGGTGGACCAAGGTGGGATAGTGCGAAAGAAAGGCCTGAGAAAGGATTATTAGCATTAAGAAAAGGACTCGGTGTATTTGCGAATGTTCGCCCTGTAACGGTAGAAAGTGCAACTGCACATTTATCACCATTAAAAAACGCTGATGAAATTGATTTCGTTGTCGTTCGTGAATTAACAGGCGGAATTTATTTTTCTTATCCGAAAGAGCGAACGGAAGAAGTGGCGACAGATACACTTACGTATCATCGCCATGAAATTGAACGTATCGTTTCGTATGCTTTTCAATTAGCAAATAAGCGGAAGAAAAAAGTAACATCTATTGATAAAGCGAATGTTTTAGAGTCTAGTAAATTATGGAGAACTGTGACAGAAGAAGTAGCACTTCGCTACCCAAATGTGGAAGTAGAACACATTTTAGTAGATGCAGCAGCTATGGAATTAATTCGGAATCCAGGAAGATTTGACGTTATTGTAACGGAAAATTTATTTGGTGATATTTTAAGTGATGAGGCTTCAGTATTAGCTGGATCATTAGGAATGCTTCCATCAGCAAGTCACGCTGAAAAGGGACCTTCATTATATGAGCCTATTCACGGATCAGCACCGGATATTGCGGGGAAAAATAAGGCGAATCCAATTGCGATGATGCGTTCTGTTGCAATGATGCTTGGGCAATCGTTCGGATTAACGAGAGAAGGATATGCAATTGAAGAAGCAGTTTCTGCAGTCCTTAAATCAGGGAAATGTACAGCAGATATCGGGGGGACTGAAACGACAACTTCATTTACAAAGGCAGTTATTCAAGAAATGGAAGAGCAAGCGTTAGTAGGGAGAGGAAGATAATGGGAAAAAGGTTACTAGATAAGCTTTGGGAAAGACATGTAGTTGCGACTAATGAAAATGGATTGGATTTATTATATATCGATCTACATCTTGTTCATGAAGTAACGTCACCGCAAGCCTTTGAAGGCTTGCGGCTTACAAATCGAACAGTCCGCAGACCAGATTTAACATTTGCAACGATGGATCATAATATTCCAACGAAAGATGTTTGGAATATTACCGACCGCATTGCGAAGCAGCAACTAGATACACTTCGGCAAAACTGTAAACAATTTCAGGTGCCATTAGCGGATATCGGAGATGAAGAGCAAGGGATCGTTCATGTAATAGGACCAGAACTTGGACTCACACAGCCAGGAAAAACGATTGTTTGTGGTGATAGTCATACAGCAACACATGGTGCTTTTGGCGCACTAGCGTTTGGTATTGGTACGAGTGAAGTGGAACATGTATTGGCAATGCAAACGTTATGGCAACGAAAGCCGAAAGCGATGGGCATTGAGTTAAAAGGAAAGTTACCGCAAGGTGTCTATGCGAAAGATATTATTTTACACCTTCTTTCAAAGTACGGAGTAGCAGTTGGAACAGGTTACGTAATGGAATTTTACGGAGAGGCCATTCATGCTATGGATATGGAAGAGAGGATGACGCTTTGCAATATGGCAATTGAAGGGGGAGCAAAGGCTGGCATTATTGCACCAGATGAAAAAACGTTTGCTTACGTAAAAGGGCGTAAATATGCACCGAAAGACTATGAATCTATTAAGAAAAAATGGTCAGAACTTTATACAGATTTAGATGCAGTTTATGATTTACATATTCTAGTAGATGTTACGGATTTAGCGCCGTACGTTACGTGGGGAACAAATCCTAGTATGGGTGTTCGGATCGATGAGAAATTGCCAGAAAAGCATGATGCAAATGACGAAAGAGCGTTTTCTTATATGGGATTGAGTCCCGGACAAAGTACGTATGACATTCCAGTTCAACATGTTTTCATTGGATCTTGTACAAATTCTAGGCTTTCTGACTTAGAAATTGCTGCATCTGTCGTGAAAGGTAAAAAAGTAAAAGAAGGTGTGCGAGCACTTGTTGTACCTGGATCTCAAAGGGTAAGAGAAGCAGCGATGCATAAAGGATTACATCGCATATTTGAAGAAGCTGGATTTGAATGGAGAGAGCCCGGATGCTCAATGTGTCTAGGTATGAATCCGGATCAAGTGCCTGAAGGAGAACATTGTGCCTCTACGTCCAATCGCAATTTTGAAGGAAGACAAGGAAAGGGAGCACGAACGCATTTAGTTAGCCCGGCAATGGCGGCAGCGGCTGCGTTATATGGTCATTTTGTTGATATTAGAAAGGAGAGTTATGATGGAGCCATTTCGTATTCATAAAGGTACTGCCGCAGTACTGATGAATGATAACATTGATACAGATCAAATTATTCCGAAGCAATATTTAAAGAGAATTGAAAGAACTGGGTTTGGGAAGTTTTTATTTGATGAGTGGCGATATGATAATAATCGCCAAGAAAACCCTAATTTCCCGCTTAATGCACAAGAAAGAAAAGGAGCCAGCATATTAATCACAGGTGATAATTTTGGATGTGGCTCGTCAAGAGAACATGCTCCATGGGCACTTGCTGATTATGGTTTCCGCGTTATTATCGCTGGAGGATTTGCCGATATCTTTTATATGAATTGTATGAAGAATGGCATGTTACCGATTGTAATGGATAAAGATATGCGTGAACAACTTGCTAAAACAGATGCGAGGGAACAAATTACAGTTGATTTAGAAAATGAAATAATGACAACGAATACGCATAGATTCCATTTTACGATCGAGAAAATGTGGAAAGAGAAGTTATTGAATGGTTTAGATGAAATTAGTATTACAATGCAATATGAACAAGAAATAAAAGAGTATGAAAGAAAAGTGGCTTTACATTAAAAAAATGACGGAATATTAAAAATGTATTTACATTCAAAATTAACTGTTATATACTATGTGAAAATCAGAGGAGAAAGGGAGTAAGTATTATGAATATCGTGCAATCTATTACAATGCTTACACAACTACATCATCATACATGAAACCCTTGAACCTAGCGTGAAAACGTGTAGGTACAAGGGTTATTCCCGTTGTACCTACACTCTACTGAAGAGCCTTGTAGGTATTTTGTCTACAAGGCTCTTTTTATTTTCGGCTTAGGGGAATGAAATAGGCATACATTAGAAGGGGAAAGGTGTGAAAATTTAGATGACAAAATGGAAACGAGCAAACCCGAATGGAACGAGAGATTATTTATTCGAAGAATGTACGTTAATTGAAGAAGTAGAACAAAAATTAAGGCTTACTTTTTTAGAGAGAGGTTATGAGGAAATAAGAACACCTACAATTGAATTTTATGATGTTTTTGCATTTCAAAATAGACCGATAGATGAAGAGAAGATGTATAAATTTTTTGATGAAAAGGGAAGGATTATCGTTTTACGTCCAGATATGACAATTCCTTTAGCGAGAGTTATTGGAACACAGAGATGGGATACGCCACTTAAAGTGACGTATAGCGGGAATGTATTTCGAGCGAATGAATCCCATTCTGGAAAATATAATGAAATCGTACAAAGTGGTATTGAAGTTATCGGGATTGATAATGTAAGAGCTGAAATTGAATGTGTAATAAGTGTCATTCAAGCACTTCAAAAGTTGAAGGTGCAATCTTTTACAATTGAGATTGGGCAAGTACAGTTATATAAATGTATTGTAAAAAAACTCTCCATCCAGGATGAAGAAGAAAGGGTACTTAGAACGTATATAGAAAGTAAAAATTATGCAGCCCTCTCAAATTTTATCGGAGAAAAGAAATTAGATCGATGCGATGAGACAGTAAGATTACTTGAGAAATTGCCAAGGCTATTTGGAAATTTAGAAGTTATTGAGGAAGCAGAAAAGCTTGCTTCAAGTAATGAAATGAAAATGGCAATTGCAAGAGTAAAAGAAATGTATGAAACAATTGAAACGTTAGGATATGGTTCTTACATATCAATTGATTTGGGCATGATTCAACACTTAGATTACTATACGGGTGTTATTTTCAAAGGATATATATATGAAATTGGAGAAGAAATCGTTAGTGGCGGAAGATACGATGAGCTAATTGGGAATTTTGGAGAAATGCTGCCAGCTGTTGGACTCGCGGTACAAGTAAATCAAATTGTGAAGGCACTGCAAGAGCAGCAAGAACCATATGAACGAAATCAAATTGATATTGTGATTCATTATGAGTTAAATAGATTAGCGGAAGCAGAAAGGTTACGAAATTTACTTCGAAAGGATGGGAAAAATGCTTGGTTATCTCTATTCTCTAATTTAAGCGATACCTTTCAATTTGCAAGAAAAAATAAAATAGGAACGGTCGTTGAGGCACAGAATGAATACTTAGTGGAATATGTATGGAATGAGAAATGGGTAGTCCAGAAAGAAGGAGAGGCTTCATGCGTAACATTCAAATTGCGTTAACGAAAGGAAGATTAGAAAAACATGTCATTCCACTTTTTGAGCAGATTGGAATTGATTGTTCCGAGCTCAAAAATAAAGGTCGGAAGCTTGTATTTCAAAGTAAAAATACAAATGTTTCATTTATTTTAGTAAAAGCGGTTGATGTTGCTACTTATGTAGAACATGGGGTAGCTGATATTGGCATCGTTGGAAAAGATATTTTAATGGAAAACGAGAAAGATATTTATGAAATGCTGGATTTAGGAGTGGGGATTTGTAAGTTTTGTGTTGCTTCTATTCCTACGTATAATCCGAAGAGTTACCGGAAGAAAAGAATCGCTACGAAATACCCCCATATTACTTCTACTTATTTTCATGATAAGGGAGAGGATGTAGAAATTATTAAGATAGAAGGTTCTGTAGAAATCGCTCCTCTTCTTGGATTGGCAGATGCGATTGTAGATATTGTTGAAACAGGAAAAACATTACAAGAGAATGGACTCATTGTATTTGAGGAAATGTACTTTATATCGGCTCGGATGATTGTAAATAAGGCAGCCTTAAAAACTAAAAAAGACGAAATATTCAGCATTATAAATATGATGGAGCAAGAAATCTTATCAGGGAAATAGGAGGATTTAAAATGGAAATCATTTATGAAGAATTTAAGGAGGCATTATCTAAAATAAAAGTGCTAAGAGAAAACGCTAATATAATAGAAGAAACTGTTCAAAGAAGTGTAAGAGAAATCATTAGACATGTAAGGGAAGGGAAAGATGAGGCTTTATCTTTCTATACAAAAAAGTTTGATGGTGTAGAGATGAAAAATTTTCGTGTAAGTGAAGAAGAAATACAGCAAGCGAGTATGTTTGTAGAGAATTCATTTTTAGAAGCTTTAAAAGAGGCGAAGAAAAACGTTGTTTCGTATCACGAAAAGCAAAAGAAGCACTCAATATTCGATTGTGAAAGTAAAGGGATAATTAGAGGGCAACTCATTCGGCCGTTAGAAAATATAGGTGTATATGTACCGGGTGGGACAGCCTCATATCCTTCTTCAGTATTAATGAATGTATTGCCGGCGAAACTCGCAGGTGTGAAAAAGATTGTAATGGTAACACCGCCGAGGAAAGGAGGAATTGATCCGCATATATTAGCTGCTGCAGATCTTGCGGGAGTAGATGAAATTTATACGATAGGTGGCGCACAAGCAATTGCTGCTTTAGCATACGGGACGGAATCGATTCCGAAAGTGGATAAAATAGTTGGACCGGGAAATTTGTACGTCGCTCTAGCGAAACGAGAAGTATACGGAATAGTAAATATCGATATGATTGCTGGTCCATCAGAAATTGTAGTTGTCGCGGATGAAACAGGTAATGCAAAATATATCGCAGCGGATTTATTATCGCAAGCAGAGCATGATGAGAGAGCAACGGCGATTTGTATTACAACGAATATGGAACTAGCTAAAGAAGTAGAAAAAGAGGTAGAAAGACAGTTAGAAACGTTACCAAGAAGTGAAATTGCACGTGAATCAATAAATAGAAATGGAGCCATCTTTATCGTTCCTTCTTTAGAGGAGGCGCTAAAGTTATCAAATGAAATTGCTCCAGAACATTTAGAGTTACATATAAAAGAACCAATGAATGCTCTAGATTATGTGAAACATGCAGGCTCTATTTTCCTTGGGCCATATTCACCTGAACCGCTCGGGGATTATTTAGCGGGACCGAATCATGTATTACCAACGAGCGGAACGGCAAGATTTTTTTCTCCGTTATCAGTCGATGATTTCGTGAAAAAATCAAGTTTTATTTCTTATACGGAGGAAGCATTAAAAAATGTACAGCATCATATTGTAGAGCTTGCAAATAAAGAAGGGTTACATGCACATGCGAGAGCAATCCAAATAAGGTTTGAGGAGGAAAAATAATGCGTCAGTCCAGTCAAGCACGTGAGACGACAGAAACAAAAATTAAATTAAATTTGCAGCTTGATGAAAGTACAAATGTATCTATTCAAACAGGGGTTGGTTTTTTCGATCATATGCTTACTTTATTTGCTAGACATGGAAGATTTGGATTGCAGGTTGAAGCAGAAGGTGATGTATTTGTCGATGCACATCACACCGTTGAAGATGTTGGAATTGTACTTGGAAATTGCTTGAAAGAAGCATTGCAAAACAAAGAGGGAATTAATCGTTACGGTTCTGCGTATGTACCGATGGATGAATCTTTAGGATTTGTCGCAATTGATATAAGTGGACGCTCATATTGTGTATTTCAAGGGGAATTAACAAATCCGAAGCTCGGGGATTTTGATACAGAATTGACGGAAGAATTTTTTAGAGCAGTTGCACATGCTGCCAATATTACATTACATGCGCGCGTTCTATACGGAAGTAATACACATCACAAAATTGAAGCATTATTTAAAGCTTTTGGTAGAGCGCTTAGAGAAGCGGTCGAAAAAAATGCCAACATTACTGGTGTAAATTCAACGAAAGGAATGTTGTAATTGATTGCCATTATAGATTATGGAATGGGGAATATTCGCAGTGTAGAGCAAGCATTAAAATATATTGGCGCAGAGTACATTGTAACGAGTGATAAAAAAGAGATATTGAGAAGCGATGGCGTGATTTTACCGGGAGTAGGTGCATTTCCGAAAGCGATGGACGTATTAGAAGAAAGAGATTTAGTGTGTGTACTAAAAGAGGTTTGTGATATAGGAAAACCACTCCTCGGTATATGTTTGGGCATGCAGCTTTTATTTGAACGAAGTGAGGAACTAAAAGATTGTAGCGGGTTAGGTTTACTACCAGGGGAAATTCGTAAGTTAAAAGTTTCGTATAAAATTCCTCATATGGGATGGAATGAATTAAGGAAGGAAAGAGAATTTCCGCTTTGGAATGGATTAGTGGATGGTTCTTTCGTGTATTATGTTCACTCATATTACGCGGATTGTCCAGATGAAATTGTATGCGGAGTAAGTGATTATGGAATGCAAGTACCAGGGTTTGTCGCGAAAGGAAATGTATTTGGTGCACAGTTTCATCCAGAAAAAAGTGGCGAAATTGGCATGCAAATATTAAAAAATTTTCAAGGGGTGGTAGAAGCATGGAAATCTTCCCAGCTATCGATTTAAAAGAAGGACGATGCGTTAGACTTTATCAAGGAGAGTTTAGTAAAGAAACGGTGATGAATGAAGATCCAGTAGCGCAGGCGATCATATTTGAAAAGCTTGGAGCGGAAATACTACACATTGTTGATTTAGACGGTGCAATTGCTGGCGAGTCTTTAAATTTGCCCGTCATTGAAAAAATCTGCAAGGCGGTACGTATTCCTGTGCAAGTGGGAGGAGGAATTCGTTCACTTGTAACGGTGGAGAAGTTATTGTCAGCAGGTGTAGAAAAAGTGATTTTAGGAACAGCAGCTCTTTATGATAAGTCATTTTTAGAGGAAGCAGTTCGTCTATATAAAGAGAAAATCATTGTTGGAATTGATGCGAAAAATGGTTTCGTAGCAACGAGAGGTTGGCTTGATCTATCTGAAATTTCTTACGTTAGTTTAGCGAAACAAATGGAAAGTTTAGGTGTTCAAACGATTGTGTTTACAGACATTTCGAAAGACGGGACGCTTGCAGGTCCAAATTTTGAACAATTAGCGATACTTCAAAAAAGTGTGGGCATTCGTCTCATCGCCTCTGGAGGAGTGGCATCTATTCAAGATGTGAAAAAGTTAAATGATATGAATATATATGGTGTCATAATTGGAAAGGCGCTTTACGAGAAAACAATTGATTTAGAAGAAGTATTACAGGTAACGAAGTTATGTTAGCGAAACGAATTATTCCATGTCTAGATGTGAAAGAAGGGCGAGTCGTAAAGGGTGTAAATTTTATAGGATTACAAGATGTCGGTGATCCGGTTGAAATAGCTGAAGCATATAACGAGGCAGGGGCAGATGAAATCGTATTTTTAGATATTACGGCGACTCATGAAGGAAGAAAAACGATTATAGATGTTGTAGAAAAAACAGCAGCAAAAGTATTTATTCCTCTTACGGTTGGCGGGGGGATATCAAGTGTGAAAGATATGTACAATTTACTAAGAGCTGGGGCAGACAAAGTTTCAATAAACTCAGCGGCAGTGCGAAACCCGAAGTTAATAGAAGAAGGGGCAGAACACTTTGGATCACAATGTATTGTCGTGGCAATTGATGCTAGAAAAGTAGCAGAAGGTAAATGGAACGTATATGTCAACGGCGGAAGAGTTGACACAGGAATGGATGCCATAGAATGGGCGAAGCGTGTTGTTAAACTTGGGGCAGGTGAAATTTTGTTAACGAGTATGGATGCAGATGGAACGAAAAGCGGATATGACCTTCGTTTAACAGAAGAAATTTCAAAAAGTGTTTCTATTCCAGTCATCGCATCAGGAGGCTGTGGTCATACGGATCATATTATAGAAGTTTTTCAAAAGACAACGGTTGATGCAGCGTTAGCGGCATCCATCTTTCATTATGGTGAGGCGACAGTGCAGAGTGTAAAGCGAAAATTAAGAGATGCAAATATTGAGGTGCGGTTATGAAACCTAATTTTTCAAAAGGATTAATACCGGCAATTGTCATCGAAGAAGGTACGAAAGACGTTTTAATGCTAGCTTATATGAATGAAGAAGCATATAAAAAAACGTTAGAGACGAAAAGAACATGGTTTTATTCTCGTTCGAGGCAGTCGTTATGGAATAAGGGGGAAACATCAGGGAATGTTCAATATGTGCAATCTTTATATTTAGATTGTGATCAAGATTCAATTGTTGTGAATGTGAAACAAGTAGGACCTGCTTGTCATACGGGAGAGAAGACATGTTTTCACTATCAAATTATATAGGGGGATACATATGGAAAATGCCTTTAAGTTGCTGTATAAAACAATTGAAGAACGAAAGGGAAGCCCACTTCCTGAATCGTATACAAATTATTTATTTTCAAAAGGAGAAGATAAAATTTTAAAGAAGATTGGTGAAGAGTGTGCTGAAGTAATTATCGCATGTAAAAATAATGATAAAGAAGAAGTAGTGAAAGAAATGGTTGATGTATTTTATCACTGTTTCGTTTTATTAGCTGAAAAAAATATTGCATTGGAAGATGTGATGCGAGAGGTGAAAGAACGAAATGGAAAGCTTTCGAGAGTTGGGGATAGAAGGGAAATAGATACATTATAAGGGGGAATGTATATGAAAGTAGATTATCATCTTCACTTAGAAGAAGGACCGTATTCAATAGGATGGCTTGCTAAAATAAATGAAGCGTTGGAATGTTATGAACCGCTTCAAGAAAGACATTCTATTGATTGGCTTATGAAAACACAAGAGCGTTTGCAAAAGCGTGTGAAGGAAGGGCCATTTACAACAGAATGGATAGATCTATATTTAGAAGAAGCTGTGCGAAAAGGAATAAAAGAAGTGGGAATTGTTGATCATCTATATCGTTTTCATGAAGCAAAAGGATATTATGAAAAATATGTAGATATTAGTGATTCTAAGCTCGGTCGTATACAGAAAGAATGGTTAGATCAAGTAAGGGTAGTTTCACTGTATGATTTTACAAAGGCAATTGAAGAGGCGAAAGAACGATGGGGGAAAAGAGGTGTCACACTTAAACTTGGAATTGAAGCGGATTATTTTATTGGTTGTGAAGGAGAGTTAAAAGAATTATTAGCGCTAGGAGACTTTGATTATGTAATTGGTTCCGTTCATTTTCTAAATGGCTGGGGATTTGATAATCCAGATACGAAAGAATATTTTGAGGTGCATGACCTACGCGCATTATATGATATGTTTTTTAAAACAGTTGAGAGTGCGATTCGTACCGAGTTATTTGATATTATCGCTCATCTTGATAATATAAAGGTATTTAATTATCGATTGGATGAGAATGAACAGCTTTCTTATTATGAGGAAATTGCCTGTGCATTAGTAGAAACGAATACGGCAACAGAAATAAATGCAGGATTATACTATCGTTATCCTGTTCGTGAAATGTGCCCAAGTCCACTATATTTACAAGTATTAGCTAAGTATGGTGTTCCAATTACGATTTCTTCGGATGCCCATTACCCAAATGATTTAGGGAATTATGTACAAGAAAATGTACAAACATTACGAGCTCACGGTGTTACTCAGGTTGCAACATTTACGAAGCGAGCAAGAGTAATGAGGTCGCTTGAAGAAGAAGTAACAAATTCAAAATGAAACGCAATTTTTTGATGAAAACTGTCCTTTTTGTTCAAAATAAGAAAGAATGAAAAGGAGGGTAAGAAATGGCGAAACAACAAAACAAACAAAATGTACAAGGTGCACAGCAACAAGCTTATACTTCTGAAACGAATGCTGCATCTCAATCGGTTATTGAGGAGCAAATTAGCGATACGGTTGCAGAAGGAACTATTGATGTGAAGCTTGGAAAAGAATCGCAGGAAAAAGCGTAAGAAGAGGGGAGAGTTGCATCTCCTCTTTTTTCATGGAAAAGTGTCGATTTTCAAAACTATAATCAAATTCCTTGGTTTTTATATGTGGATTTCTTACAATGAAATATAAGAGATGTCTTATTTTCTATAGAAGAGGTGTTAGTAGTGGCAAAAATATTAGTAGCGGGAAAAATTCCGGAAATTGGATTAGAACTATTAAAAGATCATAATGTAGAAATGTACAATAAAGAGGAGTTAATTTCTATAGATGAATTAACAGAGCGTGTAAAAGATAAAGATGCATTGTTAAGTTTACTTTCGACAAAGGTGCCAAAAGAAGTTATTGATGCAGCGCCTCATTTAAAGATTGTTGCAAACTATGGTGCTGGTTACGACAATATTGATTACACGTATGCGGGCGAAAAAGGAATTGCAGTTACGAATACACCGAAAGTATCAACGGAAGCGACTGCAGAATTAACATTTGCACTTCTTTTAGCAGCGGCGCGTAGAATTCCTGAAGGGGATACGTTATGTCGTACGACTGGATTTAACGGATGGGCACCGTTATTTTTCTTAGGACGAGAAGTCCATGGTAAGACAATCGGAATTATAGGTCTTGGAGAAATCGGGAAGGCTGTTGCAAAACGTGCGAAAGCATTTGGAATGGATGTTTTATATACAGGGCCAAATCGTAAGCTTGAAGCTGAAAGTGAACTGGGAGCAACGTATGTGACGTTGGAAGAATTATTACAAACAGCAGACTTTATTACAATTAACTGTGCTTATAATCCGAAATTACATCATATGATTGATGAAGAGCAGTTTAAAATGATGAAGAAAACAGCGTATATTGTAAATGCTTCACGTGGACCAATTATGAATGAAGCAGCACTTGCTCATGCATTAAAAACGAATGAAATTGAAGGAGCAGCTCTTGACGTGTTTGAATTTGAACCGAAAATTACAGAAGAGCTAAAAGAATTAAAGAATGTAGTACTTGCTCCACACGTAGGGAATGCAACATTTGAAACTCGTGATGCGATGGCTGAAATGGCTGTCAGAAATATTTTAGCTGTATTAAACGGCGAAGAGCCAGTAACACCTGTAAATCAAAAGGTATTAGTTACAAAATAAAAAGAAACCTTCCGGACTCGGAAGGTTTTCTTATTTTTCTTTATTGGCTTTTTTAGACGGTCTTTGTCTAATGAATTGAGATAACATGTACAAAATATATAGTGGAATGGCAATGAATAAGAAAACAGAAAAATTTCCAAATCCTGTTTGATACATTGTAATAATGATTCCAACTAAAAATAGTGTAATAATGATGCTATATCGTGGAATTGGTACATCTTTTAAACTTGGGATACGAATGCGGCTCACCATTAAAAATGCGAACGTTACAAATACGGTAATAAGAACGATTTTTGGAATGGTATGTGAAAATAATGTTAAGAAAGCAACAAGCCCTCCCGCTGCTGTAATCGGTACTCCAGTGAAATATTTCATTGAAGTAGAAGATGGTGTTACATTAAATCGTGCTAAACGATATGCTCCGAAAAGAGGGAATAATCCCGCTATGTATAATCCGATGATTCCGTAGTTTGAGAAAGATGTGTAATACATTAAAACAGCTGGTGCTGCACCAAATGTTACGACATCTGCAAGCGAGTCGAGCTCTTTTCCCATTTGTGAATCAACACGTAATAAACGAGCAACACGGCCATCAAGACTATCTAACATCATCCCGATAAGTACTAAAATAGCAGCTGATTTATAATATCCTAAAGATGCATAGCCGATTGATAAAAATCCGCTATATAAATTTCCGAGCGTAAATAAGTTTGGAATAGCTGCTCTATACAAAATCTGATCCCTTGCTTTCTGTAATAAATTCTTAATTAGTGTATGAAAGTTTACTTATTTTATCATACCATAAATTTATTCCTCATACGAAAGAAATTACCAATTTGTGAAAGATTTCATAGAAGGATGGTTCGAAAATTAAGTGAAAATAAAAAGAGGAAGCAACTTGTATAAAGTTGCTTCCTTTACTATTCAAATTTCGTTGTCATCGTTCCGGTTTTATATCGATTATTAGGATCGAAGCGTAATAAATCTCCATAAATTAATTTATCGGAGAGTTTTAATTCTGTTTTTGCTTTTTCAATATACGGCTGACATAACGTCATGTCAGCTTCTTCACCCGTACTTCTTTTGTAGCACATATTTTTTGTATAAACATACTCTTCAGAAACAAAGCTACCATCACGCATTACCATAAGCGGGTCTTTCTCTTTAATAAATAAGTCAGTTCCAAATTCAACGGATTTATTTGTTTTAATACCAAGTAAATGAAGGAGCGTTGGCTTAATATCAATTTGACCGGATACTTTAGAAACAACTTTTCCTTCTTGGCCAGGCACATGAATAATAAGAGGGACTCGTTGTAATTGCATAGAATCGAATGGTGTAATAGTATCTTTTCCTAGGAACTGTGCCATAGCTGCGTTATGGTTTTCGGAAATACCGTAATGATCACCATAAATGACAATAACGGAATTATCATATAATCCTTCTTCTTTTAATTGTTGAATAAATAATTTAAGAGCTTCATCTGTGTAACGAACAGTTGGGAAGTAGCGGTTTACAACACCACTTTCCGAGTTGAATTCATCAACATATTGATCTTCCGGATTTAGAAGAAACGGAAAATGATTTGTTAATGTAATAAATTTTGTATAGAACGGTTGCGGTAAAGATTTTAACTTTGGAATAGATTGTTCAAAGAACTCTTTATCTTTTAATCCCCAACCGACAGACATTTGCTCCGTTCCTGCGTAATCATTTAAATTAAAATAACGATCATATCCAAGCGCAGGATACATTACATCCCGATTCCAAAACGTTTTATCGTTTGAATGGAAGACGGCAGAAGAATATCCGTATTTCTTTAATTGTTCTGGTGTCGCTGTGTATTCATTTGTTGCATGAGTAAAGAATACAGAACCACGATCTAGCGGATAAAGTGAGTTTTCAACGATAAATTCAGCATCAGAAGTTTTGCCTTGTCCAGTTTGATGATAGAAGTTATCGAAATAGAAACTATCCTTAATAAATTCATTTAAAAATGGTGTAATTTCTTTTCCATTTATTTTTTTATTAATAACAAAGTTTTGTGTAGATTCCATTGAAATTAAAATTACATTTTTACCTTTTGCAGCTCCAAATAAGTTTTTATCAACTTGTTTGTCTTTTGAGTCTGTATAGTTTTTAATTTCAGAAAACCCATCTCCACTTGCAAATACACGCTCAGCTGAAGACTTGGATTGAAGCGTAATGTCAAATAGATGGTATGTGTATAAACCTAAATTCTTCACGACAGTTTGACGGTCAAATGAGCGCGAGAACATTTGTGGTTTATAAATAACTGATACAACAATTTGTAGTGCTAATAAAGCTGTTACACCGCTAAAGAAAGTTCGCTTCTCTGAGCGGGAAAGTGGTGTTTTGTCGCCAAATGATGGGAATTTACGTGAAATAAACATTAAAATAATTGCATCTGCAAATAAAAGTAATGTTTTGTACGTAAAGAGTTCTTTTATACTTGTCCCTAAATCAGCCATATTGTTTGTTTGGAATAAAACCGGGAAAGTAACGAAATCGTTATAGAACCCATAAAACATTGCGTTTCCAAATAAAATAAATGACAGTATAAAACTGATTCCAATTATAATTCGGTTTCGGTGCTTAGATGCAAGTAAAGCTAAGCCGAAAAATAAAAGTAACGCAGCTAGTGGATTGATAAAAAGCATGAATTCTTCAAAGAAATTATCAATTTTAATATCAAATGCTAGCTTGTACACAATATATGTTTTAATCCATAGTAAAACGACTGCAACGAGTGCAAATCGCAGTTTTGGAAACAGATGTTGTAGCATAATATACTCCTCTCCTAAAAAGCATGACAGTTCTTGTGAGTCAGTTTGCTTAACGACTCATTTTATATATACGAACAGTCCTTTGTTATTATGATTATTATACTATGAGTATCATTATACGAAAATAAAAGAAGGTTGTGGGCTTTTTTATAATAATCGAGTAGAAAAAGAGTGGTGGGAGACAATAAAACAGAATTTCTATGTATGATAATTATCGTACGCAGAAAGAATCGCGTGATAATACGGAGGTTATAATGCGAAAATTATTATATTTTATAGCATGCAGTAGTGTTATACTTTTTACTTCACCGAGTGTGTCGGTAGCCCAATATGATGCACCTCTTATGGAAGATGCACTTTATTCTGTTTTATTTCCAAAAATAAATAAAGCAATTGAAAAACAATATGGAAGTTTGAAACCTTATCAATGTCCTAAAATTATTAGTTTAAAAAAAGTGTATAGCGGTACATATTTATTTCAAGCAAGTATTGAAGTGACAAAGTATGAACGTGTTGCTGGGAAAATTGCTCCACCATTTGAGAAGGTAACGATTACATTTAATAACGAAGAAGGCGAATGGGAAGTGACAAAGATTTCAGTAAAGCGCTTACCAAATGATACGAAACTAAACTGTAAAAAAACAATATAAAAAATTGTTTGACAAATAAAATGGTCCTTTGGTATTGTTAATAGCAACAATTAGATGTTTGAAAATTAAATAGACTTACCTCATCTACTCTCAAAGGTAGAGGCCGCGATAGGAAAGAGTAAGCTATGGGAGATTTAATGGAATCTGTGATCATAGGTTGAAAGGGACTATTGCCGAAATATAAGAATAACCATCTTATTCATATATTGGGACTGCATTGAATAAATGTAGTACTGTCATAAGATTTATTTTATGGAGAGCTATTTGGAGATGTTGATGCGGTTTCTTATTTTGAGGAGATAACAACTCGTTTATTTTTTCAATATATATTTTTCCTAATAAGAAACGCGTGTGAACATTGTTCCGCGCGTTTTTTGTCTATCTAAAAGCGTGCTGCAATGAATAGAAGATTGGGGTTATGAGTTTTAGAGGAAATAAGGGAGGAATTTAAATGTATTTACACGGCACAAGCCGAATTAATGGGCAAGGACACTTAGAAATTGGAGGGTGCGATACGACGCAGCTAGCAAAGCAATACGGAACACCACTTTATGTATACGATGAAGAGTCTATTCGAGGAAAATGCCGAGCATTTCATCGTGCTTTTAAAGAAAGTGGTTTCTCTTATCAAGTAGCATATGCAAGCAAGGCGTTCTTGTGCATGGAGATGTGCCGAGTAGCTCGTGAAGAGAATATGTCATTAGACGTTGTTTCTGGGGGAGAATTATATACTGCGCTCCAAGCAGGATTTCCGGCATCACGTATTCATTTTCATGGAAATAATAAAACAGAAGAAGAAATAGTGATGGCTCTTCAGGCGAATATCGGTTGTTTTGTCGTAGATAATTTCTTTGAATTAGAAGTTTTACACGATTTAGCGATGCAACATGGGAAATTTGTGAACATATTAATTCGTGTAACGCCTGGAGTAGAGGCGCACACACATGAATATATTACAACAGGTCAAGATGATTCGAAATTTGGATTTGGTGTTTCAAACGGTCAAGCAATGCAGGCAATTGGATTTGCTTTACAAAAATCCAATTATAATGTGCTAGGGATCCATTCACATATTGGGTCGCAAATATTTGAAACAGCTGGTTTTGTTCGAGCAATTGAAGTTCTTCGCCAATTTTTAGAAGAAGTGAGAGAGCAAACAAACTATGTAGTAAAAGTGTTAAATGTAGGCGGGGGATTTGGAATACGTTACACAGAGTCAGATACACCATTAACTCTTGAGACATATGTGCGAGCTGTAACAAGTGCAGTGAGAGAACAATTTACTGTATGTGAATATCCATTGCCAGAAATATGGATTGAGCCAGGCCGTAGCATTGTAGGTGATGCTGGGACAACAATTTATACAGTTGGATCTGTGAAAGATATTCCTGGTATTCGGAAATATGTATCAGTCGATGGTGGAATGACAGATAATTTAAGACCTGCTTTATATAATGCGCGTTATGAAGCGATGTTAGCGAATCGAGCGAATGATGAGAATGAGGAACTCGTTTCGATTGCCGGGAAATGCTGTGAGAGTGGAGACATGTTGATTTGGGATATTCATTTACCGAAAGTCGCTGCTTCTGATTTACTAGCAGTTTCCTGTACAGGAGCATACGGGTACTCGATGGCGAATAATTACAATCGGATTCGAAGACCAGCCGTTGTCTTTGCAAAAGGCGGAACATCGCAAGTAGTTGTGGAACGCGAAACATATGAAAATATTATTGGGAACGATCGCATACGTATTAAAGAGCTTGTCTAAATAGGAAAAGGAGTTGTTCGAATGGGCAATTCCTTTTTTATAAAATAAAATAATTAAAATATATCGGAAAACTAGGATTGAAAAAAATCAGAATTGTGATAAAATACAAATACAAAGCTTATCAAGAGAAGCGGAGGGAACTGGCCCGAAGAAGCTCGGCAACCTGCTTATAGAAAGCAAGGTGCTAAATCCAGCAAAATGGGATCCATTTTGAAAGATAAGGTAAAATATATTACCGAACAGTCTTTTCGAAATGGGAAAGATTTTTTTTATGAATAAAAAGGGGGGCTGTTCGCGTGAGTGTACGGGAACATTTTGATGAAGTATCCGAGAAGATTGAAGCGATGCTTGCTGATATGAAATATGGTTCAATTACAATTGTTGTGCAAGATGGGAAAGTAATTCAGTTAGAGAAAAGTGAAAAAGTACGTTTAAAGTGAAAAGCGCTGACTAGAAAAACTAGAGGCGGTTTTAACCTATTTTCATTAGGTTAAAACCGTCTTTTTGCTTTTACAGGGGGAAAAAACATGTTGACGTATGAAACGTGGGAAGAAAATGTTGTTTCGTTTTCGGAAGAAGATGAAACAAAAGGTGCGTTATCAGTATTAAATTGGGCTTATAAAGAATATAAAGATGAGGTTGTCTACGCATGTAGCTTTGGGGTGGAAGGTATGGTATTGCTACACATTATAAACCAAGTAAATCCATCTGCTAAAGTTGTATTTTTGGATACAAATGTTCATTTTCAAGAAACGTATGAATTAATTCGAAAAGTGCGGGAACGATTTCCTTCATTGAATATTATAGAAAAACAGCCAGAACTTACACTTGATGAACAGGCGAAGTTGCATGGTGAAAAACTGTGGGAGAGCAATCCGAATCTTTGTTGTAAGATTAGAAAAATTTTACCTTTAGAAAAATCATTAGTCGTGGAAAAAGCATGGATATCGGGCTTAAGAAGGGAACAATCAGAAACACGTAAGCATACAAAGTTTATAAATCAAGATCATCGTTTTCAATCTATTAAAGTTTGTCCACTCATTCATTGGACGTGGAAAGAAGTTTGGCGATATGTATACAAACATAGCTTGCCGTATAACCCGTTGCATGATGTTGGCTATCCAAGTATTGGGTGTGAGAAATGTACGTTACCTGTAGGGGATGGTGGCGATTCAAGAGATGGTAGATGGGCTGGAAAAGTGAAAACTGAATGTGGTCTTCATTACCAATAAGATGAATCTTGAAATAAAGCTAAGAGAGGATATAGAAAAATGAGCATAGTAAACGAATTAGTAAACCGTATAGATGAGACATATGACGTATCACAAATTGAAAAAGAAATTAAATTAGACAATATTGCGTTAAGTGATTTAGAACTATTGGCGACAGGTGGATATAGCCCCCTTACTGGTTTTTTAGGGAAGGAAGATTATGATTCTGTTGTAGAAACGCTTCGTTTAGCAAATGGTAGTGTGTGGAGTATACCGATTACATTACCGGTAACAGAAAAAGTCGCAGAAAGCCTGAAGGCTGGAGAGGAAGTAAAGCTTGTCAACAATGGAAATATATACGGTGTCATTCAAATAGAAGATATTTTTGTACCAGATAAAGAAAAAGAAGCGTTACTTGTATATAAAACAACGGATGAGGCTCATCCAGGAGTGAAAAAATTATATGAACGACCAAACGTTTACGTTGGAGGAACTATTATTCTAACAAAACGCTTTGAAAATAATCAATTTCCTTCTTATCATTTAGACCCAATTGAAACGAGGGAAGCATTTAAAAAACGTGGGTGGAAAACAGTGGTCGGATTTCAAACGAGAAACCCGGTACATCGTGCCCATGAGTATATTCAAAAATCTGCTCTTGAAATTGTAGATGGTCTCTTTTTAAATCCGCTCGTTGGAGAAACGAAATCGGATGATATTCCTGCTGATGTAAGAATGGAAAGCTATGAAGTACTTCTTCAAAACTATTATCCGAAAAATCGTGTCTTTTTAAGTGTATTTCCTGCTGCCATGCGTTACGCAGGACCAAGGGAAGCGATATTTCATGCGTTAGTAAGAAAGAATTTTGGATGTACCCACTTTATAGTAGGGCGTGATCATGCTGGAGTAGGAGATTATTACGGAACGTATGAAGCGCAAGAAATCTTCACAAATTTTACGATAGAAGAGTTAGGAATTACACCACTATTCTTTGAGCATAGTTTTTACTGCACGAAATGTGAAGCGATGGCTTCAACGAAAACATGTCCGCACGGAAAAGAAGATCATGTTATTTTATCGGGTACGAAAGTAAGAGAATTATTAAGAAACGGTGAGATTCCGCCAAGTACATTTAGTCGTAAAGAAGTAGTGGAAGTGCTAATTAAAGGCTTGAAAAAAGAAGTAGTAACAGAATAGGGAGAGAACGAGATGGATACGAATATTACTTGGCATACAGCTTCGGTTTCAAAAGATGAGAGAAGAGTGAAGAATGGACATCATAGTTTTGTAATTTGGTTTACTGGTTTATCAGCTTCGGGTAAATCTACAGTAGCGAATGCGGTCGCTCGTAAACTGTTTGAAAAGAATATTGGAAATTATGTGCTGGATGGGGATAACATTCGCCACGGTTTAAATAAAGACTTAGGATTTTCTGAAAGTGATCGCATGGAAAATATAAGACGTATTGGCGAAGTGGCAAAGTTATTTGTAGACCAAGGAGCAGTTGTCCTTACAGCATTTATTTCACCATTTCGAGTAGACCGCAAACAAGTAAGAGATTTATTAGCGGCAGATGAATTTATTGAAATTTTTGTGAAGTGTCCGATTGAAGAGTGTGAGAAACGTGATCCGAAAGGACTTTATAAAAAGGCAAGAAAAGGTGATATTAAGGATTTCACAGGTATTGATTCGCCTTATGAAGAGCCAGAGCAAGCGGAATTAATTGTAGAAACGCACAAATATTCTATTGAAGAATGTGCAGAACAAATCGTGAAGTACTTACAAGAGCGTAGTTTTATATAGGGGGATAAACAATGAGTTATGAAAAAGTATGGGCTAACAATGAAAAATTAAATCAGACCGAGAAAAATAAATTAGAAAAAGATGGCTTAGAAATTTTTAATGATATTCCTTACTATGCGGAAAATGGTTTCGAATCTATTCCGAAAGAAGAGTGGGATGCCTTTAAATGGGCAGGCTTGTATTTACAAAGACCGAAAGAAGCTGGTTATTTTATGATGCGGGTAAATATTCCGTCAGGGATTATTACAAATGCACAGGCAGAAGTACTTGCTTCTATCGCTGAAGATTATGGACGTAATGTAATAGATATTACGACGAGACAGGCGATTCAGTTTCACTGGTTAGAAATTCAGCAAATTCCAGATATTTTTAAAAGATTAGCAAGAGTTGGGTTATCTTCAGCGGGGGCTTGTGGTGATATAACGCGGAATATTACAGGTAATCCGCTTGCTGGCATTGATGCAAATGAACTATTCGATACAACGCATATTGTAAAAGAAGTATATGATTACTTCCAACATAATGAAGAGTTTTCTAACTTGCCACGTAAATTTAAAATGTCTATTAGTTCTAATATTTATAATTCAGCAAACGCAGAAATTAACTGTGTTGCATTTACGCCTGCAACGAAAGAAATAGATGGTGAGAAAAAAGTTGGTTTTCATATAAAAGTAGGTGGAGGATTATCAGCTCGACCGTATTTAGCTGATGAATTAGATGTATTCGTTTTACCAGAAGAAGTGAAGGCGGTGGCGATTGCGATTGCTACTATATTCCGTGATTTTGGATATCGTGAAAAACGTCATTTAGCTCGGTTGAAATTTCTTGTTGCGGACTGGGGAGCAGAGAAATTTAAAGAGAAACTAATAGAGTATACAGGGCCTTTACAAAGTAAAGGGGAAAGTGCACTCAAAGGATGGAATGCAGGCTATTTTTATGGTGTTCAAGACCAAAAACAAAAGGGATTAAAATATGTAGGTTTTAATGTACCGGTAGGTCGTTTACATGCAGAAGAAATGTTTGAGATTGCAAGAATCGCAAAGCAATATGGAAATGGACAAATTCGTACATGTAACTCGCAAAACTTCATTATTCCGAACGTTCCTCCAGAAAATGTAAAAGGATTACTTAGTGAACCGCTGTTTGAAGCGATATCTGCTAGCCCGAAATCATTTATTGGTCATGCGGTTTCATGTACCGGTATTGAATATTGTAATCTTGCACTAGTAGAAACGAAAGAAAGATTACGAAAAATTGCAGAATACTTAGATACACAAATTGCACTCGATGTTCCAGTTCGAATTCATATGGTAGGCTGCCCGAATTCATGTGGTCAACGTCAAATTGCTGACATTGGGCTACAAGGGGTGAAAATGAAAACGAAGGAAAAAGGTATTGTTGAAGCGTTTGAAATATACGTAGGTGGAACATTGTTAGATGGCGGTGCCTACAATCAAAAGTTAAAAGGAAAAATAGATGGCGAGGATCTACCTGATGTACTCGCATCATTTATAAGTTATTTCAAAGAGAATAAATTACCAGCCGAAACATTTTATGATTTTGTAGGTCGTGTTGGTGTAGACATATTACAAATAGCGTTAAATAACGTGTTAGAAGAAGTCATAGCGTCTTAGGGGGGACAATATGGATTTATATCGATTTGAAGCTGTATTAGTGAGTGATATTGTTCCGATTGTTGTTGTTGCTCAAAGTGAAGAACAGGCATTTAAGCTTGCGGAGATTGAGCTTGAAAAACATTTTTTACCGTTGCCAGAGGTAAAAGAGATTTCTTTGTTTGAAAAAAAGAAGATTCGAAAAGGTGCAGCATTTGTTATTCATGAGTAGAGATTAGTAATACGAAAAAATAAAAACTTCCATTCTTATATACGAATGGAAGTTTCATTTTAATAGTAGAAATGAGGAGAGATGATGGGGAAGGTTTATATTGTTGGAGCGGGTCCTGGCGATCCAGATTTAATTACTGTTAAAGGGTTGAAATGTATTGAGAAGGCAGATGTTATTTTATACGATCGCCTTGTGAATAAAGAGCTGCTTTCACACGCAAAGCCTGACGCGGATTTAATTTATTGCGGGAAACTCCCGAATTATCACACGATGAAGCAAGAAACAATTAATACATTTCTTATTAAGTATGCGAAAAAAGGGAAAGTTGTAACGAGGCTTAAGGGCGGCGATCCATTTGTATTTGGTAGAGGGGGAGAAGAAGCGGAAGCATTAGCAAAGCAAGGTGTACCATTTGAAATCGTCCCAGGTATTTCATCTGGAATAGCTGCACCTGCTTATGCTGGTATTCCAGTGACGCACCGTGATGCAAGTGCAAGTTTTGCTATTGTGACTGGGCATAGGAAAGAAGGTGCTGAAGAAGAAGTGAAATGGAAAAGTTTAGCGAAAGGTGTAGAGACTTTAGCGGTATATATGGGGGTTAGTAATTTGCCCTACATATGTGAGCAACTTATGAAGCATGGAAAAGATAAAAGTACGCCAGCTGCTATTATTGAGCAGGGGACGACGTCTATGCAACGCACAGTTGTTGGAACGTTAGGGACAATTGTAGATGTTGCGAAAAAAGAGCAAATTCAAAATCCGAGTATGATTGTAATTGGAGAGGTTGTCCGTTTTAGAGAAAAAATTCATTGGTTTGAGAAGCAGACAGAAAATGCTTATCAAGTAAGTGGAGTGTTGTAAAATGAAAGCCGTCTTATATATATGTCATGGAAGTCGTTTGAAGACAGCGAAAGAAGAGGCGATTCAATTTATTACATCGTGCATGAGCCGTATAGAAGCGACTATTCAAGAAGTTTGTTTTTTAGAGTTAGCGAATCCTTCTATTGAAGATAGTTTTCGTACATGTGTGAAGCGTGGGGCCACTGAGATTATTGCTATCCCTGTTTTTTTATTAGCGGCAGGTCATGTAAAAAAAGATATCCCTTTTGAATTGGAAAAGTTAACCAATCAATTTTCGGATGTTAAAGTGACCTATGGTAATCCGTTTGGTGTATCAGAAACACTTGTTAAATCGGTGTATAGCGGAAGTGGCATCGAACAGGAAGATAAAAATGAAGTGACGTTACTTCTTGTTGCAAGAGGGAGCAGTGATCCTGAAGTATTAAGAGATATAAACTGGATTGCTTCTTTATTTCAAACAAAAGAGAAGGTTAAAAAAGTAGAAGTTTGTTATTTAGCGGCTGCAGAGCCAAAATTTGAGGAGAAGTTAAAGGAAGTTGTAGAACGAAAAGAAAAGAACATCGTTGTACTGCCTTACTTGTTATTTACAGGTTTACTTATGAAACATATTGAGAAAGAAGTGCGCCAATATGAAGTGGAAGAGATAAAAATTAGTCCATATTTAGGGAAGAATGAAGCGTTTCAAGATATGTTAATTCAGAAAACGACGGAGTTATTGAAAGGAGATCAGTATGTATCCACTTACAGTGCGAGTTAATGAGAAACGCGTTGTTGTTATTGGCGGGGGAAAAGTTGCAGGATTTAAAATTATTCCTTTACTCAAACAGGGTGCGGATATAGTTGTGATAAGTCCAGAATTAGATGCGAATTTAGTAAAACTTGTGGAAGAAAAGAAAATTCGTTGGTATCAAAGAGAATATGAAAAAAGTGATATTAAAAGTGCTTTTTTAGTTGTTGCAGCGAGTAGTGATTCAATATTAAATGAACAAGTTGCTGAAGATGCCGCTGAGAATCAATTAGTAAATGTTATTACAAATCCGGAAAGTGGTAATGTTCATTTTCCGGCAGCGATTCATCGTGGTTTACTTAATATAGCAGTTTCTACTGGGGGAGCGAGCCCGAAGCTAGCAAAAAAAATTCGAGATGATATTGCAAATAAATATGATGAGACATATGAATCGTATTTAGATTTTTTATATGAAGTAAGGTTGAAGTTAAAAGATTTACAGTTAGAAAAGAGGGAACGAAATATATTGCTCCAAGAAGTGTTGAAATCAGTATATGTGCAAAATGAGGGGAAAAGAGAAAGTTTTTTACGTGAGTTAGAGGAAAAGGTTTTAAAATAATAAAAGATAAAGTGCGCTTTACAAATATAAAAATATAATTTATAATCACAAGTAACTTCAATAGATGAAATCGATGAGCAAGAAGAGTACGTATATTTGATGCGTTCAGAGAGCTGGGGTTAGGTGGGAGCCCGGTACGATAAAATATACAGAATGGGCTTGCGAGAGGTATGTTGAACATTGTAGTAGGCAACCCGGGTTCCGCCGTTAAAAGGATAGAGTATCGGAATTATTCCTGTACTTGAACAAGTGGGATTTATCAATCCAATTGAGGTGGTACCACGGTATTTACATTACATATATCGTCCTCTACATGCATATTTGCGTGTAGGGGACTTTTTTATTTTCTAAAGGAGGTGTGCGAGTATGAAATGAAAGTGTATAATTAACAAAAGTTTAAATATTCAGAAAAGGAGAAATTATGATGAAAGAAACACAGCAATGGACGTCGAAAATAGGCTTTGTACTCGCAGCAGCCGGAGCCGCAGTAGGTCTTGGTGCGATATGGAAATTTCCATATGTTGCAGGTAATGGCGGGGGAGGCGCATTCTTCCTTGTATTTTTACTATTAACTTTATTTATAGGTATGCCTCTTCTAATAGCGGAGTTTGTTATTGGACGTAGCACGCAAAAAGAGGCGGTTACAGCTTATAAAGTACTAGTGCCAAATAGCAAATTATATCCTTGGATTGGTCGTATGGGAGTTGTTACTTGTTTTAGTGTACTATCTTTTTATAGTGTTGTAGGTGGATGGATTTTACTTTATTTATATTATAGTGTGACAGGAAGTTTCTGGAATGGTGCAGCTGATTATGGACAATTGTTCGGTGAAACGATTTCAAATCCATTAAGTGCGATTGGAGCACAATTTATCTTTATGCTTTGTACGATTTTTGTTGTAAGTAAAGGTGTAGAGAAAGGTATAGAAAAGGCAAGTAAGTACATGATGCCGCTATTATTTATTTTATTTATTGCGATTATTGTTCGTGCGTTAACACTCGATGGTGCTTTTGCTGGAGTAGAGTTCTTCTTAAAACCAGATTTTTCAAAGCTTACAGCAGATACAATTTTATATGCGATGGGACAATCTTTCTTCTCGCTAACTGTAGGTGCCTCGGTAATGGTAACGTATAGTTCGTATTTAAAGAAAGAGGAACATTTAGCGAAATCGGCAACATCTATTGTAAGTTTAACTGTTTTTGTTACAGTACTTGCAGGATTAGCAATTTTCCCAGCGATTTTCGCATTAGGAGTTAAACCGACTGAAGGACCGGGATTACTGTTTATCGTCCTTCCAGCAGTATTTGCAAAAATACCATTTGGTCAATTTTTCTTTATTATGTTTTTAATTTTATTCTTCTTTGCGACTTTAACATCAGCAATTTCAATGCTTGAAATTGTAGTAGCATCTGTTGCGAAAGGTAATGAGAAGAAGCGTCCGTCAGCATCATTATTAATTGGTATTCTTATTTTTGCAGTCGGTATTCCATCAGCGTTATCATTTGGGATTATGAGTGACGTGAAAATATTTGGGAAAACATTCTTTGATTTAGTCGACTTTTCGGTAAGTAACGTATTGCTGCCGTTAGGAGTACTAGCTATTTCATTATTTGTACCAAATAAAATGAGTAAAGAGTTGTTGATGAAAGAATTAGAAGTGACGGAAACGAAAGGGAAAACGTTATTTAACATTTGGTTCTTCTTACTTCGTTATGTTATTCCGGTAACTGTAATAATTGTATTTTTAAATGCGATAGGTGTATTTAAAATGTTTGCATAAAAAAAGGCGGGGATCTCCCGTCTTTTTTTATGTTGATGAATGTAATAGACGATTATACGCTTTATAGGCTGTGGTGACTGCGAGGAATGAACCGATTAAAAATAAAACTGAGCCGCCAAATGTAAATATCCGGCCAATATACGTTTCTCTAGCTTCTTCTATTTTTTGTTGTAATTGCGTATTCATATGGATCACCTCGTAAACTATAGGCATTTAGTTATAGTCTATGTAGAATGCCTATATTGTGTGAAGTGTAAATGAAAAACCTCGGTAGGCACCGAGGTTTTTTATAATCCGATATAAGGAGATGGGTCAACTGCGTTTGTCTTGCCGACATTCCATTCTCCAAGATGAAGTTCGAAGTGTAAATGTTGTCCGTATGATTGGCCCGTATTCCCCATAAATCCAAGCTGATCGCCTTGTTTTACAGTTTGTCCATTCGATACAGAACGACTATTCATATGAGCATATACTGTCGTATATGTTTTTCCGTTTATACGGTGAGATAAATACACTACGTTTCCGTAACTAGATGATAATTCTGAGCGAATAACAACGCCATCTGCAGCAGCGATAATTGGAACCGTTCCCGAAGCAGCGATGTCAATTCCTTTATGGTTATCTAAAGAACGTACACCAAATCCGGAAGTTTTTGATCCAGCTGCTGGTTTGATAAAACCACCGATATTTGTATCATGTGGTGTTGGGGCCGCTTGAGCAGATTTAGTAGCTTGTTGTTTGCGAGCCTCTTCTGCCTGTCGGGCTTCTTCCGCTTTACGAGCTTCTTCCGCCCGTTTTTCTTCTTCAATTGCTTTTTGAACAGCTTGACGTTGATTTTCTAAAATGCCCTTGGATTCTTCTAATCCTTCAATCTCTGAATCTACTTTTGCTACTTTCGTATGTAGATCGTTAATAAGAGTTTGTTGCTGCTGTTGGTTATTTTGTAATTCTTGTTGTTTTTGTTCTAGTTTTTGTTCAGAGTCTTTCAGTTGTTGTTCTTTTTTCTCAACAGCCTCTTTTTCTGTCGTTACAGCATTTTGATCAGATGTTTGTTTTTTTACAATATCTGTATCGTTGTTTAATATTAAACTTACGGAGTACATATTATCAACAAGATCAGCAATGTTTGTAGAGTTTGTTAATACTTCTGTAATGATATTTGTACGCGGTTTTTCTTGCATAGATTGTAATCGTTGTTTAATAACTTCCTGACGTGTATCTATGTTTGTTTGTAATTGTTCTATATGTTTCTTTTTGTCAGTAATTACTTGTTGTGTTTTGCTAATTTCTTTTTTTGTATCGTTTAATTCAGTCTCATTTTTATTAATGGAAGTAGTTAATTCATCAATTTTCTTCTGTAATTCTTGAATTTCTTTTTCTATTTGTTCTTTCTCGACTGATTTATTTTGTAAGTCACTTTGTTTGCCTTCTAATTCAGATTGAATGTTAGATAATTTATCTTGATTCGTTTCAGCGTATACGGGTGAAAGTAACGGGGAAGCAAAAATCGTTCCTGCTGCTAAAACACTAAACGCTGCAAATTTCTTTTTCATTGTTGTCTGACTCCTTTCCCTATGAATGTTATATATCATAAGAAGAAGGGTGTCTATCGTTGTAATCATAATGTAAAGAAAATTTTATAAAATTGCTAAGTTTTGTCGGAATTTATCATTTTTCAACTGTAATTGTCATAGTGCTTACATTTTATTCATATGTGTAACAAAGGTATATTTTGGAATTTTCCTGTAAAATGAAGGAGGAAAGTAATCGTTTTTATGAGGTGAAATATTACTTGGAAAGCTAATAAAACACTAGTGAGGAATCGTTCTCATGTGAGGTTTTCTGACATGGGTCTACTTTTTGTCAAGAAAATTATTTGCGTTCGGGCAAAGTTATTTTGTTGTCAGATTTAAATTTTTGATTTATGATTTTTAACAGGGACAAAATGTAGTGAATTGTCGAATAATATGTAATACTCTTAATTTCTTAGTTTTATAGAGATAGAATGAGAGATAGAGTGACACATCGAAGAGGGGGTTACAACAAATATGAAAAGAATAGGACTAGCATGGCAAATATTAATAGGACTTGCGCTTGGTATTGCGGTTGGGGCGATTTTCTTTGGCAATCCAGCAGTGGTGAGTTATTTACAACCAATTGGTGATATTTTCATCCGATTAATTAAAATGATCGTTGTGCCAATTGTTGTAGCAAGTATTGTTGTTGGGGTTGCTGGTGTTGGCGATGTTAAAAAACTAGGTCGACTAGGCGGAAAAACAATTATTTACTTTGAAATCATTACAACAATTGCAATTATTGTCGGTCTATTAATAGCGAATATTTTCCAACCAGGAAAAGGCGTAAATATGGAGCAGTTAACAAAGACAGATATTTCGAAATATACACATACGACAGAGCAAGTACAAAGTCATTCATTTGCAGATACATTTGTAAATATTGTTCCAACGAACATTATGAAGTCGTTAGCTGACGGAGATATGCTAGCTATTATCTTCTTCTCTGTACTATTTGGTTTAGGTGTAGCAGCAATTGGTGAAAGAGGAAGACCAGTTCTTCAATTTTTCCAAGGTGTAGCTGACGCAATGTTTTACGTAACAAACCAAGTTATGAAATTTGCGCCATTTGGTGTATTTGCACTAATTGGTGTTACAGTTTCTACATTTGGTCTTGCTTCATTAATTCCATTAGGGAAATTACTAATTGTCGTATATGGAGCAATGATCTTCTTCGTCGTAGTTGTCTTAGGACTTACAGCGAAAATATTTGGAATTAACATTTTCCAATTCTTTAAGATTTTAAAAGACGAGCTGATTTTAGCGTATTCTACAGCAAGCTCAGAAACAGTTTTACCAAAAATCATGGAGAAAATGGAGAAATTCGGTTGTCCGAAAGCAATTACATCTTTCGTTATTCCGACAGGTTATTCATTTAACTTAGATGGATCAACTTTATATCAAGCAATTGCGGCTATTTTCTTAGCGCAAATGTACGGTATTGATTTATCTATTACACAACAAATTACATTGTTGCTTGTATTAATGGTTACATCAAAAGGGATCGCAGGTGTACCGGGCGTATCATTCGTTGTATTATTAGCGACACTTGGTACAGTAGGTATTCCACCTGAAGGCTTAGCGTTCATTGCTGGTATTGACCGTATTTTAGATATGGCTCGTACAGCAGTTAACGTTGTAGGAAACTCTTTAGCAGCTGTAGTTATGTCTAAGTGGGAAGGTCAATATGACGCTGAAAAAGGACAAGCTTATTTAAAAGAGATTTCTGAAAAGGGTCAAGCGGCTTAATTATAATATGAACAAGCTCTCACATAATATGTGGGAGCTTTTCTGTATATAGAAGAGGAGCAGACATAATGAAACGAAAATATGGTGACGGTTCTTCGTGGAAGAGACTAATAGAAAAGAGTTATACGGTTAAGCAAGTGGAAGAGGGAATGCTCGGAATACTGGATATAAAAAAGGTGAGAGAGCCTAGTTGTAAAGAATATGATGGTGAAGAACTTTGTATTGCAGCAGATCAGTATACGTGGATTCAATATTTCATAGACGGGAAAAACTTTGCGATTACCGCTATGTTAGATGATCAGAAAAAATTAGTGCAATATTATATCGATGTGGCGAAAGAATATAAAATAGACGATCGTGGTTTACCGTATTTTGATGATTTATATTTAGATGTAGTATTATTATCTAGCGGTAAGGTGTATGTATTAGATGAAGAGGAGCTAGAGGATGCTTATAAAAGTGGTGATGTCACGAAGGAAGAGTATGAGCTAGCTTGGCACACTACGAAATGGATATTAGCAACAATAAAAAATAGTGAATTTTATTGGATTTCAATATTGGAAGAAGAAATCGAAAAGTTAAAATGATTGTTGTATTCAAATTTTTGTATAATTACCAAAAAAATCTATACAAAAAATAATTGACTTTTGTTTTGTAAGCGAGTAAAGTTAGGGAAGAAATTATTATTAAAAAATAAATATGAAACCTTCTTATAAAGAGAGGCGGAGGGACTGGCCCTACGATGCCTCGGCAGCGGACTCGATTTCAGAGTGCTGTGCCAAATCCAGCAAGCGTGTGCTTGAAAGATGAGAAGAGTGTTTCTTATAGATGTATAAGACCTCTTCTCATCGGAAGAGGTCTTTTGTTATTCATTAGAAAAAGGTTGAAACTAGGGAGAGATGGTACTTTGAAAGAAACGAGAGGAAATGGTTTAGCTTTATTACCACTTGGAATATTTTTGGCGCTATTTATTGGTTCTGGAATTATTACAGGTGATTTCTATAAATTGCCGATACTTGTAGCGATTTCAATTGCTGTAGGAGTCGCTTTAGTGATGAATCGTAAAGAAAGTTTTAATGTGAAAGTAGAGCGGTTCGCTAAAGGTGCAGGAAATCCGGATATTATGATTATGGTATTAATTTTTGTGCTTGCAGGTGCGTTTTCTGAAACTGCTAAAGGAATGGGCGGAGTAGACTCAACTGTTAATTTAGCGTTAACTATTTTACCGCCAGGATTTATCGTAGCTGGAATCTTTGTTATTGGTGCATTTATTTCATTAGCGATGGGAACTTCAATGGGCACAATTGCAGCATTAGCGCCGATTGCTGTAGGTATTAGTGGTCAAACTGATATCTCAATTGCGCTTGCAATGGCTACTGTTGTTGGCGGAGCGATGTTTGGTGATAATTTATCATTTATTTCAGATACAACAATCGCAGCTGTTCGTTCACAAGGAACAGAAATGAAAGATAAGTTTAAAACGAACTTTTTAATTGTGTTACCAGCGGCTATTATTACAATTGTACTATTAGTAATAGTTACTTCAGGAAGTGACACGCAGATTAAAGCACATAGCTTTGATTGGATAAAGATTTTACCGTACGCAGGAGTACTTATTACAGCGCTACTTGGCTGGAATGTACTTATTGTATTAACTGGTGGAACTGTACTATCTGGTGTTATCGGCCTTATAGATGGAAGTTACACGTTAGAAAGTTTCTTTAAAAGTGTAACGACTGGAATGGGCGGTATGATGGAGTTAGTATTACTTGCTATATTAATTGGCGGTATGGTTGAATTAATCCAATATAATGGTGGTATTCAATATTTAATGAATGTATTAACACGTAATATTCGTTCGAAAAAAGGAGCGGAATTTGGTATTGCTGGTTTAGTGAGTATGACGAATATGTGTACAGCGAATAATACGATTTCAATTATCTTTACAGGCCCGCTTGCAAAAAATATTGCAGATCAATATGAAATAGATCCTCGTAAATCAGCGAGTGTATTAGATCTTTTCTCATGTTGTGTGCAAGGATTAATTCCGTACGGTGCCCAAATGTTAACGGCAGCAGGATTTGCAGCGTTATCTCCGGTTGAATTGTTGCCATATGCATTTTATCCAATCTTAGTTGGAGTATGTGGGATTGTTTCTATTTTAATTGGGTTTCCAAGGTTTTCGAAAGTAGCTGAGAAAAAAGAGTATCATAAAACAGCTTAATTTAATATGAATGTTAGTAATTAAAAAACGTGCAGAGAATAGACTCTGCACGTTTTTTTGCGTAAAGGGCTGAATATGACTCGGTCTTAAGTCTGAGTTAAAAACGGTTCTTAAGCTCGTTATGGAAAGATGAAAAAATAGTTAAGATAAGAGTATCAAATCGAAGGGAGGCAAGCACAAGATGAAACAATTTCTAGCGTTTATCGCAGCCGGTATTTTGGCTTTAATTGCTCTTGGTAGTCTTGCTGGTATTGTAGGATTCGCAATCGGAGCAGGAGTTGTATATTGGAGCTATAAATCATTTGTGCGAGCTAAATCATTTTTTGGAAAGTTAGCTTGGGGTATTGTTGGTTTAATCGGTTTATCCATTGCACTTTCTCATTCGCCAGCATTAATCGGTATCGCTGCTTTAGTGGTTTTATACTACGGATACCGTGAGTGGAAAAAAGAAAAAGATGTAGTTGTTGAATCTGCTCCAGAAAGTTCTAAACCATATAGTAACTTTGAAGATGAGTGGAACAAATTAATGAAAAACTAAAACAATAAATCAAATTATAAATAAAGTAGAAGAGAGGAAGATTTATAATGAAACAATCTTTATTCGGACGTGTACGCGATGCAATTTTAGCTGATTTTCATAACGTGTTAGATGAGAAGGAAAGAAAAAATCCAATTGCGATGTTAAACCAATATTTACGTGATAGTGAGCGTGAAATAACAAAAATTGAGAAGTTAATTGAGCGTCATAAAACATTAAAATCTAATTTTGCTCGTGAGCTTGAGCAAGCACGTTATTTCGTTAATAAAAGATCAAAGCAAGCTATCATTGCTCAAGAAGCAGACGAATTACAATTGCACGAACGTGCGTTAGAAGAGGTAGCTTATTATGAAGGGCAAGTAACTCGATTAGAAGAAATGTATGCAGGTGTTGTAGAGCAAATTGATGAGTTAGAGCGTCGTCTTTCTGAAATGAAAAATAAATTAAAAGAAATGCACGCAAAGCGCATGGAACTAATGGCACGTGAAAATATGGCACATGCAAATCGTCGTATGAATACTGCGATGCATAAAATGGATGAAAATAATCCGTTCTTACGATTTGAAGAGATTGAAGATCATATTCGTGACTTAGAAACTCGTATGAATGAAGAGCATGAGCGTGACACGTTTGATATGAAAATTGCAAAACTTGAGCGTGAAATGAAAGAAAAGAATGATGTATCGTTAACGAAAGAGTTAACAAAATAATAGTAGTATATTATAAAACAGGCTTATGATATAGTGATAGGAGAAAAGGTGTTGGAAAGCAATGCCTTTTCTTCTATGTATATGTGACAAGAAGGGGGGAGCTGAAATGAAGAAACATTTTTCAAAGACACAATTAATGGGGATGCTCCTCATCATATTTGGATTCGGTCTTTTTCTTGATATGATACTTGGACATTTTGAACCAGGTGGTCTCATTTTTGCATTTATTATGCTTATGTTTGGAAGGCATTATCGTAAAAAGAATCGTTATGTACGGGGAAATGTATTTTTATTTGTTGGTGGTATCGTATTTTTATTTTTCTTATTTTCATCAGCAGCATTTGTTCTTGTCGTATTTGCTTGTTTAGCTTTAATTGGTTATCAATTGATTCAACAAGGGCATCAGCAAAAAGCAATGAAGGTTGAAATTAAAGAAAAAGGGATTATAGACGAAGAGAAGCAAATATATCGTACAGAAACATATTTGAAAAATATGTTTGTAGGCAATGTACGAATGATGGATCATATTTATGAACTTGAGGATATTAATGTTCAATATGGTGCTTGTGATGTGGAAATAGATTTAACAACTGCTATGATTCCAGAAGGGGAAACGGTAATTGTTATTCGGGGTGTCGTTGGTAATATTCGTTTATATGTGCCATATGATATTGAACTTTCTTTAAATCATTCTGTTATTGTCGGACGTGTGCTCTTGCCAGGTCATGAAGAGACAGGGTTTAACCGCAATGTTACATTTAGAACAGAGCAGTATAAAGAGGCTCCTCGTCGTATTAAAATTATTTCTTCGCTTGTCGTAGGCGACACGGAAGTGAGGAAAGTATAATGAAGAAACAAAAAAATATTTCGTGGATGTATATTCGTTATTCTATGTTGTCCTCAGTTAGTATCGCACTCATTTGTACAATTGTATATGTATGGAAAAGCGAGCAACAAGTGTATGATTTATTATGGAAGGAATCCATCGCTTCTGTTCCAATTGGCTTGTTTATTATGACTACAAGTTTACTTATCGGGGGAATTGTAGGATATGCAATCGGTTATTATATAGAGCAGCGTATACAAGGATTAAATACTTTTCTATTTGAAGTAGAGCGAGGGAATTTTCCGAGCGATGTTTCGTTTACTGCAGATGATGAATTTCATGAAGTGGAACGAAAAGTAATCGTTCTGGCTCGTCGATTAGAGGAGCAAGCTGGACTCTTTCAAAAAGTAACGAATGAACGAGCTCATTGGAATGAAGAGATGAGACAAGAAGCGATTTCTCAAGAAAGGCATCGTTTAGCAAGGGAGTTGCATGATTCAGTAAGTCAGCAGCTTTTCGCAATGTCGATGATGATGTCAGCGATTAATGAACAAATAACTGAATTTCCAGAGGTGACAAAAAAACAATTGCAACTTGTTGAAAATATGGTTGTAAATGCTCAATCAGAAATGAGAGCATTGCTCCTTCATTTACGTCCTGTACAATTGGAAGGTAAGAAACTGACAGAAGGTATAGAGGAATTATTAACGGAATTATCGCGAAAACAACATATGAAAATTGAATGGCTTATTGAGCCAATAGAATTAAAAAAAGGTGTAGAAGATCATTTATTCCGTATTGTGCAAGAAGCGCTATCAAACACGTTGCGACACGCGAAGGCAAAGAAAACAGAAGTGCGCCTTCGAAAAATTGATCAATATGCGATTTTAAAAATCATTGATGACGGCGTTGGGTTTGAAGTAGGGGTTAATAAGGCTGGTTCATATGGCCTAAGATCGATGCAAGAGCGTGTTCATGAAATTGGTGGGACACTTAAGGTACTTAGTTTCCCGGCCAAAGGTACACAAATAGAAGTAAAAGTACCGATTATGATTGAGAGAGGGGGAGAAGTATGATAAAAGTATTGCTTGTCGATGATCATGAAATGGTTCGTATGGGTGTATCGGCATATTTATCTACACAGCCAGATATTGAAGTAGTAGGGGAAGCTGAGAATGGAAGAAAAGGATCAGAATTAGCATTGCAATTAAGGCCGGATATTATTTTAATGGACCTTGTTATGGATGAGATGGATGGTGTCGAAGCAACACGTGCTATTATTCAAGAATGGCCAGAAGCAAAAATTGTAGTTGTAACAAGCTTTTTAGATGACGAAAAATTGTATCCTGTTATTGAGGCTGGGGCGACCAGTTACTTATTAAAAACATCAAGAGCAAGTGATATTGCTGATGCTGTACGAGCTACTTATGATGGAGAAACAGTATTAGAGCCGAAAGTTACCGGGAAAATGATGTCCCGTATGCGTCAAAAGAAAGAGCAACCTTTGCATGATGATTTAACGGAAAGAGAGTTTGAGATTTTGTTATTAATTGCAGAGGGAAAAAGTAATCAAGAGATTGCGGACGAGTTATTTATTGCACTGAAAACGGTAAAGACACATGTGAGTAATATATTAAATAAATTGAATGTAAGTGACCGTACTCAGGCGGTTATTTATGCATTTAGGCATCAATTAACGAAGTGATAAAGTGAAACTTTAATCAGTGGGGAGGTTGTTCCTCTCCCACTGATTATCAGCCCTCACCAATCGGGCTTTTACGGGCAGTTAATGCGGGATAAAGTAAAACTTTAATTGGTGGGGAATTCCTCGCTGATTATTGGCTCGATACAATATAGATTTGGCATTAAAACAATTGAATGTTTTTATTGACGATAAATAATGTAAGCGTTATCATTTAGGTGTTAACAGTACATATAAAGGGGAGAATGTATATGTTAGTTCAAACTATATTCGGAATGGATAAGTCTAAAAAATTAGGGGATTATGTGAACGCATTACAAGCGCTTTGTGAACAATATAATATTGAAACAGATAAAATTGCGATTATTGAGGCAACAGAGGAATACTATTTATTTTTAGTAAAGCAAGAAGAGCGCTATGATGTTGTCAAGGTAGAAACAGTTGATACAAATATTGAATATTATACGAAGGCTTATAAAATAAGCAGTTTTAATCATGCTGCGTATCAAATGTAAAAAAACTCCCTTTTGGGAGTTTTTTTAGGAGGCTTTTACTTCGTGAGATTCGGTTACTAATGGAACTTTTTTCGTACCGCTTAACCTAGCCGTTGCAAGACCAATAAGACCTCCTACTAATGCTGGTATTAGCCAGCCGATTCCTTCATTATATAAAGGGATAAATTCAAAATATGGTGTGATAAATGAAACTGAAATACCACCTTGTTTTAATCCATCAAATACGCTCACTACAGCTGCTCCAATTAAAGCACCTACATAAACAGAGCGATATCCACCGAAGTATTTATGAAGTAATGATAGTAGTACGAGTACAATCGCAATTGGATACACAACAAGTAGAATTGGAACAGAGATTGCGATAATTTTCGTTAAACCTAAGTTGGCAACTAGTAATCCTAATGCGCAAATGATACTCGCGAACGTTTTGTATGAAAATGTAGTCAATAATGTTGAAAAATATTGGCTGCACGCAGATACGAGTCCAACGCATGTCGTTAAACAAGCGAGTGTAACGATAAGAGATAATAGGAGCAAACCGTATGGACCGAATAATTGTTGTACGATAACAGTAAGTAGCTGTCCGCCATTTTTTGCATATCCGAGCGAGACGCTAGTTGCCCCAAGCCAGCCGAGTGCACCGTATACAAGTACGAGCCCTGTAGCGGCAATAAGCCCTGCTTTTGCTGTGGCGATGGCAATGGACTTACGATCATTCACACCTTTAGAGCGAATTGCATTTACAACGATAATTCCGAATGCAAGTGCTGAAATAGTGTCCATTGTTAAGTAGCCTTCCATAAAGCCTTTGAAGATTGGAGAAGTTTGATACTCTTGCATCGCTGGTCCTGATTGCCCAAGTGGTGTAAATACACTTTTAACAAATAATAAGAAAATAGAGAGTAATAAAATAGGTGTTAATACATTCCCAATACGATCAACAAGTTTAGATGGATTCAAACTCAGCCAAAATACGATAGTAAAGAAGATGATTGTATATACAAATAGCACTAGGCTGCTAGAGCGGATTGTTTCTGGCAAGAAAGAACTAACCCCCATTTCATAAGCGACATTTGCAACACGTGGGATGCCCATGGATGGACCGATGGCAATGTATACAACTACTGTAAAGAAAATTCCGAATAATGGATGGGCATGACTTGCAAGTTGCTGCATTCCATTTCCTGATAGAGAAATTGCGATAACAGTAAGTAGTGGTAAGCCAACTCCTGTTAGTAAAAATCCAATCATTGCTGGCCAAAAGTTTTCACCTGCGTTTTGCCCAAGCATGGGAGGGAAAATTAAATTACCTGCCCCAAAAAATAAAGAAAATAGCATAAGACCCGTGAAAAAAATATGTTTTTTTGATACAGTGTTCATTGTTTTTCCTCCTTTTTCATTCATTTGTAAGAACACAAAAAACTCGTCCCTAAAGAAAGGGACGAGTTATATTTACCCGCGATACCACCCTAATTTACACATGTAGAAATAAATCTATATGTATACGGCTTTGCAACGTACAACATGATACGTGTTCCTTGTAACGGGGGACGGCCGGTAAGAACTTACTGTAACATTCGGTTCTACTTCTCGGAGATGATTTTCGGTTACGCACTGAACGTTGGCTTTCAGCAAATCGCCAACTCTCTGGGGAACAGTTCTATAACGTACTCGTTCTCGTCAATGAATTTTTATTCAAGTATTCTGACAGTATTGTTGCATGTTTTTTTTAGAAAGTCAATATGTTTTTTGGAAGATATATTTATATATGGAAATATCGAAAGTGATATTCGTTGTTGCAAAAGGAATAATGAATTGTAAAATAGGAGTAAAAATTTGCGGAGAATTGTAAAATTTATAGAGAAAGTTGATATTTATAGGAGTAAAGAAGGGATTGTTTGAATTTACAGAGAATAATACAACAATCCACTTGCTGGAAAGAACAAACCAAAAGAGGTGACTGAAATGCTTGCGATGGGAGTATTATTTGGCATTATTGCTATAATTGGTTTTATGTGGTTATATTATTCGCGTTCGTTTAAACAAGCAGAAGTTTTACTCTTTCAAAAAGGTAGTTTATTGACAAATCAGTCTAGATATTTAGTATGTCCGAAGTGTGGAAGTGCACAGGCCAGAAGTGGAGGATATCAAGAGTGTTGCAAAATTAGATTATGAAAGAAAGGAAGCCTCACATTATTTTGTGAGGCTTCCTTCCTTACAACTTCATGGCGCTCCAAATTGTCCATCGATCTCTTTCAATAATAGGAGAGACGTTTTGTAATGCGGTCTGTATATGTTGTAGAAGTTGAGAAAGTTCATCATCTGTTAACTCATATAGAATGGATCGACCTGTTCGAGGAGATAAATCTTGCAATAATGCTTCTACAGAATCATGTATTTTTCGTATTTCCCATTGTGTTTGTGCGGGAAGTACATGAAGAGAATGTTTTTGTAATTCTGTCTGTATAGTGTTGGTTTTTGGACGTCTTTTTGACTCTATTTCAATAAGTTTTGGAAATAGAGAGAAAAAATATCCGCGAATGTGTTCGGGACTTCCTGGAATTGTACAATCTTCAATTGTTCGATCTTGTAAAATAAGTACACCGTTTTTATTTAATATACGAGAAGCTTCACGTAAAAATGTAGCAATGTCTTGTAAATGATGAATAACTGCACGCGAAATAACTATGTCGAATGTTTCATTAGGGTATGGGATATTATGTGCATCACCGTGGATGAATGAAATGTTTGAAAAGTTGTTACAATTTTCTTTTGCAGCTTGTAATATTTCTTTTGAAAAATCAAGTCCCACAACATTTTTGGCTCCCATAAGAGCGAGTTCTTTCGTATAAATCCCACCACCACAGCCGATATCAATTATTTGCTTGTTTTGTATTTCTGTAATGTTTTTTACCATTTCAGCCCAAGAAATATGAGCGTTTCTTGTTGCATATGTGTACTTATTATTTTCATCATGAAAATTAATGGACATGATAAAGACCTCCTTTCAATGATTAGTATAGCGTATTTAATAGGATGTCACGTTTTTGTTTTATGTATGAAGATTATAAGGATTTCTTATCGTAAGAGGAGGATTAATTTGAAAGGGAAATATGTATTGGTGTTGTTGTTTGTTATGTTACTAGCAGCTTGTGGTCAAGTTGAGCCGAAAAAAGAAACAAAAAAAGTAGAAGAGACGGTGAATGAAGTGAAAGAAACAATAGGGGTAACCGTTATACAAAAAAAACATAAAGAGAAAAAGTTGCAGGAATCAGAAGCGAAGTTAGTAATAGACATTTTGAATAAAGCTGAGAAACAAGAAATAACAGGAAGCTTCGGTGAACCTGAATATGAAATACAAATTAGTAGAGATGGGAAAAAAGAAACTTATTATGCATGGTTAAGAGGAGAAGATAGACGAGGATGGGTGCAATATAAGAAAGCTATGTATATGTTGAATGAAAAAGATACGGAAAAGCTTTTGGATATATTTCCAAATGTCTCAGAACAAAAAGAAGATGAGATGCAGGTAAGCCCTTTAACAGAAGTAACAAAAAAAGATTTACAGATTACCGCATTTCATATTAAAACAGGCGATCAAAACGTGAATTATACGGTACGGTATACGATTTCACAATCACTATACAATAAGTTAGTGAAGGAGCAAGAATATTATTTGCAACTCAATTTTCCAGAAAAAGTTCAAAAATTAATTGGAGCAAAAGAGAGTGAAATAATTTTAGGTGAAAAAGTAAAGGAAGGGTATAAGCAATATGAATTGCATGCTACTGTTCTGATAAAAAGCGCTTCACAATCACAATTAAAATCATTAGAAACATATTACGAAAATTATGATTTGAAAATATTAAACAGTGAAAAAGAAAAAATAGGTGTGTTTCAAAATATAATTCAGATTGTTAAAGATTATGGTGAAAAAATGAATTTTCAAAGATAAAGTGAGCCTTTAATTAGCCCTTACGGATTGGAATGAATGTAAACTCGTCAAATCTATATGGCCTTTCCTAGGAAATGATAATAGAGAGGGGAAAGCACCCCTCTCTATTACTTTGCTTTTGCAGATGGCTCATTCATTGATTTTCGTGTAATAAGAAAAGAAATCATAAGAGCGGAAAGGATGACAAGGGCAATAAATACGTGATTGGGCAACAAATCTAATAATAATACGTAACTAACGGTATAAAAAATAAGAGTTGAAGCTAAAAACGATAGAGCACCTATTATAAGAGATTGTAAATTCATTTGTGTACACCTCCTTTTATTTATATTTTTGGCTGAAAATGGATTATATAAACATTATTTCTAACAATAGAAAAAAATATGTCATAATAGAGAAAAGAACAAGCTTTGATGAATGAATATGATTCATTAATGAGAGATAAAGGAGAGGAATATGAAAAATAATAAAAAAGGATTATGGGGAATTATTGTTGCGGTAGGTCTATTTTTACTGTCTAAGTTAAAGTGGGTATTTGCAATTTTTAAATTAGCAAAGTTTTCAACGGTATTTAGTATGTTTCTATCGCTTGGCGCATACGCAGTTCTATATGGTTGGAAATTTGGAGTAGCGCTCATTTATTTGTTGTTTGTTCATGAAATGGGCCATTTATGGGCTGCGAAAAGAAAGGGGATCCCGACATCGCCAGCAATCTTTCTTCCATTTATGGGGGCCCTTATTGGAATGAAAGAGATGCCGAAAAATGCGAAAGATGAAGCTTACATTGCCTATATGGGGCCGCTTTTCGGACTTCTGTCATTTTTACCGGCGATACCGCTTTATATAATGACGAAAGAGCCATTTTGGGCGCTTGTTATTTTGCTTGGAAGTATGATTAATTTCTTTAATTTAATTCCCGTTTCGCCGCTAGATGGTGGGAGAATTATTTCAGTTGTCAGTACTAAAATTTGGGGAGCAGGCCTTATTTTATTACTTGGCTATTCAATTTACTTTAAAAGTATTTTGGGAGGATTTATTGTTATTATCGGTTGTATGGAGTTATATAGAGTAATAAAGAGAGATGAGCCGATTAAGGAATTAGGGCATAAAATTGATGGGATGAAAGAATATGTTACTAGGCTTGAAGAGGAATTAAAAGAAACGGGTGCTGTACATCGGACTATATACGTGATGCATCATGAGATGAATGCATTAAGACAAAGAGAACGGGAAAAAGAGTTACAAATAGGTGAACTTCAAAAAATGGAAGTGTTAGAGTATCTTTTACCGAAGTTCGAACCGTTAGATTATGTTCCATATGAAGATGAAAAAGATGAGTATACAATTCACATAAGGGAAGCATTTGAAGCGTCAGAAAGAAAATTAAATGAATGGAAAACAGAAAAGGAACAACAAGAAAACTATTATAAAGTGGATGCGAAAACGAAATGGACAGTATTTGCTTGTTATATCGGATTAATGATTATACTCGGTTACACAGCTTATGAAGGATATATTGTTTTACAAGAACATTTGCCAACGAGAAATGTATAGAAAAATATTGTCGAAATGATAGGAAGAATTAATACAGGAATTATATTTCTACGAGAGAATGTTACAAGTATAGTCATACGTTGTAATATTTTTAGTAGAGAAGGAGTTCTGTGTATGAAGAAATTGTTAAATGTATTAGGTATTATTATCGTGATGATCATTGCGAGTTATAGTCTTATGAAAGTGCTGTTACATTATGCGAATAAGCCTGCTGAGGTAAATACAATAGCTCAAATAGAAGATGTGCAAGAAGAGACAAAAGTGCTAGATTTTATTCGAATGACACATGAAAGCTATAATAATTTCTTAAATTATGGTAAAGCAGAGAATTATACAGACGGGGATTGGAATCAATTTAAGCAATGGTTTCAACAACAAGAACAATCTTTAAAAAATATACATACGGAAATAAAGAATGAAAAAATAAAACGCGATGTAAATAGAAGCTATGAAATTGTAAAAAAAGGTGTGGAACTTCAAAATATTGAGTATGTAGTGTATGCCCACCGTGTATATCATGACTTGGATATTATCGTAAATAAATATAGAGGTGAAACGAATATCTGGGGGTATACGGAGTTTGGCGATGGGAAAGATATAAAAGTAATCGAACAAGCTATACAAACAAAATAATAAGCTAGCTAGAATTCTAGTTAGCTTATTTTCTTTTGTAAATGCAATGTTCATATATTATTCACAAAAACACCGTGTTAATAGTGATTAAAATCACAATCTGCATTATAAGATTCAGTTAAACTAAAAACAGTTAAGGAAATAGAGGAGTGGGATACAATGTTAAGTGCAAAAACAATTGAAATCGTAAAGTCAACAGTACCATTATTACAAGAAAAAGGTGTTGAAATTACAACGAGATTCTATCAAATTTTATTTTCGGAACATCCGGAATTGTTGAATATTTTCAACCATACGAATCAGAAAAAGGGAAGACAACAACAAGCGTTAGCGAATGCTGTTTATGCAGCTGCAACGTACATTGATAATTTAGAAGCAATTATTCCAGTTGTAAAACAAATTGGTCATAAGCATAGAAGTTTAGGGATTAAAGCTGAGCATTATCCGATTGTAGGTACATGTTTACTACGTGCCATTAAAGAGGTCGCAGGTGCACCTGATGAAGTTTTAAATGCATGGGGAGAAGCATATGGTGTAATTGCTGATGCATTCATTAGCATTGAAGCAGAGATGTATGAAGAAGCTGCACATAAAGAAGGTGGATGGAAAGACTTCCGCAACTTTGTGATTGTAAAAAAAGTGAAGGAAAGCGATGTTATTACGTCATTTTATTTGAAACCTGAAGATGGAGGGAAAGTTTCTTCATTCATCCCAGGTCAATATGTAACGATTCAAATCAATATTGAAGGTGAGACATATACACATAATCGTCAATACAGTTTATCCGATGCTCCTGGGAAAGAATATTATCGTATTAGTGTAAAAAAAGAAAAAGGTGTAGATACACCAGACGGTAAAGTGTCTAATTACTTACATGGACATGTAAAAGAAGGAGATGTTTTACCAGTAAGTGCACCAGCGGGAGATTTCGTGTTAAATATGGATTCAACATTACCAGTTGTACTAATTAGTGGTGGAGTAGGGATTACACCGATGATGAGTATGTTAAATACGTTAATTGAACAAGATTCAAAACGTAATGTATATTTTGTTCATGCAGCAATAAATAGTAATACACATGCAATGAAAGAACACGTTAAGGCAGTAGAAAATGAATATGAACAAGTGAAAGCATATACTTGTTATTCTGCACCGACTGAAAAAGATTTAGAAATGAAGAACTTTGATAAAGAAGGTTTCATTGAAAGTGAATGGTTAAAAACTATTATTCCGACAACTGAAGCAGAGTTCTATTTCTGTGGTCCAGTAGCATTTATGAAGTATATAAATGCTGCACTAACTGATTTAAGTGTGAAACAAGAGCATATTCATTATGAATTTTTCGGCCCAGCAACAAGCTTACAATAAGCAAAAAAACGAGGTATTTATTTTACCTCGTTTTTTATTTGTTCTCGTAATAAACGGTTTACTGTTTCACGGCGTATACCTATCAGTTGGCCAATTTCGGTTTGTGTTAATATTTCATATATAGGAATGTCACCTAAATATAGGGTGAACCATTCTTGTAAACGATGAAGACGTTCTTTCGGAGAGACGGTTGTCAATTGATCAATTCGTTGTTGCATCATTCTTAATTTAGATTGCAATTGCATAGCAATGTTAGCATACGATTCGGGATTTGCTTGAAGTCTCTCATACCATTCACTACTAGTGATCGGTTCCACTTCTGTTTTTATTAAAGCGATAGCTGTACCGTGATATTCTTTCGGTGAAATTAAAGAATGATGAGGTATCGTTTCACCTGGAACGATAATGTTGAATAAAAATGGTGTTCCGTTTTCTTCTAGCCGAACTACTTTTAATAAGCCTGTTTTTATAAAGTATAAAGGACCGTCCTCGCCTTGACGGAATAGTACATCTCCTTTGTGTAGAATCAATGTTAGCCCCCCATTAATATGTTTCTATTTCTTCTATTTTAGCGTATATGTATATAGACAATATGTTATTTCAACAGCAATTTCATTGACGAAATGTATGCTATTACAGTAGTATACTATTTAGTGTGTAATAGTACTAGCAATGAATACGCTGTAGGGGGTTTAGTATATTGTTAGATGCGATGAGAATGACGGATATGAGAATTCCGGCGAATGCTATCATTCATGTAGAAGAGATGAAAGGTGGAGTCGTTTTATCCGTTGAAGTAGACGGCCAAATTATTTATACGATGGCTTATGATGAAGAAACAGATAGTTATGCTGAATTATATGATCGAAAGGATAAGAGGGCGTGCCAAGTACATGAAGACTTCATGGGATGGTCACTTCTTCACTAAAAAAGATGTCAATATGACATCTTTTTTTATTAAATCGATAGAATATACAAAGAAATGAAATATAAGGATAAAATTTGTAATAATTGATTTTGCATTGTTAGCACTCTGTAACTGCAAGTGAACTATTTTTTCGCTATCATAAAGATAACAGTCGCAGTTATAGGAGTGGTCAACTTGAAGAAAGTACATATTTCAAATTATATGTTATTATGTGTTTGTTTAATTTTATTTGTTCTCCTCGGAGGATTTTTATATTCATGTGTATAAGAAAAACGCATTCTAAAAAGAATACGTTATAAAAGGGAAATAATGATTAATCTAGTTCCAAGAATAATTAACGTAATACGCAATAAATTAATTACGGCGTTACCACTTAGTTTTGTATTAATGTAAGCCCCGATTTTTCCGCCAATCCATGCACCCGGAATCAGGATTAATGCATAAATCCAGCTGACATTTCCAAGTGAGATGTGAGTTGCAGAACTTACAATTGCTAATAGAAATACGATGAACATTGAAGTTGCTACTGCAATATGTGCTGGGAATGCAAAAAGAAGCATCATTGCTGGAACAAGTAAGGCACCGCCACCAATTCCAAATAATCCAGATATAAACCCAACTATAAAAGCGATAAAGATAGCAAGAAACGGTGGGAATTGGTAGTGTACAGTATTTCCATCATTATCTGTAAAAGAACGCTTAATTACAGACGTATTTGAGAGGGAAAGAGGTTTTAATTTGTCTCGAAGCATAAGTAGAATTGAGACGAATATAAGGAAAATCCCAAAGTATAAAGAAAATGTGTCTTGGTTTAAAAATTTATTTGCCCATGATCCGATAATACCACCAGGGCCGCTTCCGATAAATAAAATAAGTCCACTTTTATAATCTACTCGCTTATGCTTCATGTAAGTAAGGGTGGAAGATAGTCCTGTGAAAACGACTGTTACCATAGAAGTCCCTACTGCAAGTTGTGGTGATAAACTGTGTAATCCAATTAATAACGGAACAATAATAATTCCGCCTCCAAGCCCAACTAGGCTGCCGACTGTTCCGGCGATTAGTCCGATGAAAAGTAACATGATGTATTCCAAAATTGCCAACTCCTCTAAATAACTTATCCATCAATTATTATACACGCTTTTTAATGAGAAATAGGCTTGTTCACAAAAAAGTCGTCTTCCTAGAAAAATAAGGAAGACGACTTTTGATTAGAAAACAAAATGTAATAGGTAGTAAAACAGAGCAGCTAAAGAAGCTGAAATAGGAAGTGTAATAACCCATGTAATTAACATACGTTTTGCAGTTCCCCATTTTACCCCTTTCACACGGTGAGAAGCACCAACCCCTAAAATAGAAGAAGAGATAACGTGCGTCGTACTAACCGGTAAGTGAATGAATGTTGCACCGAAAATAACAAGTGATGATGATAAATCGGCAGCTACACCATTTACAGGACGAATTTTCATAATTTGTCCACCGACAGTTTTAATAATTTTCCATCCACCGACAGAAGTACCAAGCCCCATTGCGATAGCACAAGATAATTGTACCCAGAACGGGATATCGCTAGAAGTATGATAGTTATTAGCCATAAGAGCCATCGTAATGATTCCCATTGCTTTTTGTGCATCATTCGTACCGTGTGTGTAGGCTTGTAATGCTGCAGTGAAAATCTGGAATATACGGAAGTTCTTATTCGTTTTTGTTAAGTTAAAGTTTTTAAATACTACTTTAAAAATACTGTATACGATATAACCAATAACGAAAGCGATAATCGGTGAAATGATTAAAGCTTCAATAATTTTAATAAATCCTTTAAGATTTAGCGAGCTAATCCCAGCGGCCGCAATTGCTGCACCTGCGATTGAGCCGATAATTGCATGCGAAGAACTACTTGGAATACCGTAGTACCAAGTAATTAAGTTCCAAGCTATCGCCGCAAGCAAAGCAGCTAAAATTACAAGAGAACCATTTTGTAAGGCGAATGGATCAACGATATCTTTTGTAATCGTTTTTGCTACACCTGTAAATGTCATTGCGCCTAAAAAGTTCATAATAGCCGCCATAATAATGGCATGTCTAGGCTTTAGAGCTTTCGTTGAAACAGCCGTTGCAATAGCGTTTGCTGTATCGTGAAATCCATTGATAAAGTCAAAAGCTAAAGCGCAAATGACTACTAAAACGGTCAGTATCAAGAGTGTATCCATGATCAAACTCCTTACGCGTTCTTCATAATAATTGTTTCTAATACGTTTGCAACGCTTTGACAGCTATCAGCTACTTCTTCAAGCTCTTCGTAAATCTCTTTAAATTGAATAATCTTAATCGGATCTTTTTCACGAGAGAATAAGTTCTTAATCGCATGACGGCGAATATCATCACACTGTGATTCATAATCCTTAATTTTAATCGCATTTGTACGAATGTCGACTAATTTTTTGTTAGACATTAATTCAACAGAGTTTGCAATCTCAATCGCACATTGATTAATTGCTTCTACGAATTTAATCATGTATTCATCAGCTTCTGTAATAGAATACATTTCGAACAGACCAGCACTGTGATCTAATCCGTCTAATACATCATCCATACTCATTGCAAGTTGTAGGATGTCCTCACGCTCAATCGGAGTGATAAACGCTTTGTTTAACTCCATAATGATTTCGTGAATAAATGAGTCACCTTTTGACTCATACTCTTTCATGCGCATAGAAAACTCTTTTAAATCGCTAGCATTTTTAATTTTATACTCCACGAAAAACTGCGCGCCTTCTTTTAAATTTTCGGAAACATTCATTAACATTTCAGAAAATTTATCTTTTTTTGATTTAAAGACCATTATTGTTACCCCCACAAAAGTAATATATGTAAAATATATTGGCTAATCAATTCTAACAAAAAACTGTCGTTTTTTAAAACATTTTATCGAAAAGTTTACAAAAACTTAACATAACTCTCGTTGTTCTATTAATAATATTAATATCCAATAGTGAATATCTTACTTGTAGAATGTCCTTTTCTTGCAAAAAGTATGAATGCAAAAGAAAAGCTTTACACTATAGGAATGACTACGTTATTATAATAAATTTAAAAGGCGGTATATTCTTCCTTTTAAAAAGAAGAGTGTAAATAAATGAAGGAAGTGAACGAATGAAATTGAAGAACACTCATTTTAAAAAAATGCTTGAGTGGTTCAATAAGAGGAAGAAACTTCGTAATTCATTAATTGTATTGGGAAGTGTATTCGTTACTCTATTTATTGCTGTAAATATAATAATTTCCATTCAAGACATATCTGAATTAAAACAAGCTGTTCCACAACCGACTTTAATTTATGATGCAAATAATGAGGTCGCAACTAAATTAGCTTCTTCGAAAACAGAAGGCGTTAAAAGAAAAGATATTCCTGATATTATGGTTCAGGCAATTGTTGCAGTAGAAGATAAGGAATTTTTTAACCATCATGGTATTTATTATAGTGGAATTATAAGTGCGGTTTTTAAAAATATTACAGCAGGAGAAGTTGTAGCAGGGGGAAGTACAATAACACAACAACTTGCGAAAAATGTATTTCTGACACAAGACCGCACATACTCCCGAAAAATAAAGGAATATTTTTTAACGAAAAAAATAGAGCGCACGTATACGAAAGATGAAATCATTGAAATGTATATGAACCAAATTTATTTTGGTGAAGGTGCTTGGGGTATAAAAAGGGCAGCTAAATCTTATTTTGATAAAGATGTAAAAGATTTAACAATTTCAGAAGCTGCAACGATTGCGGGCTTGATTAAAGCACCATCTGCGTATTCACCTTATAAAAACTTTAACAAGTCAATTGAAAGACGTAATGTCGTATTAAGTTTAATGAAAGAGCAAGGGTATATTTCTGACGAACAGTATAATAAAGAAAAAGAGAGCGGACTTGTGTTAAAACGTGGCGTTGATGATAAATACAAGGGAAAATACTCTCAATATGTAGACTATATTGTTAGAGAGGCGATGGAAAAGTACGAATTAACACAAAATGAAATTTTAGCGGGTGGTTATCGTATTTATACAGAGCTTGACCCGAAAAAACAACAGGCTGTAGAAGACGTTGTGAATAATGATAGTTATTTCAAAGATAGTGGCTCAGACCAACTTATGCAAACGGGTGTAGTTCTTATGAACCCAAAAACAGGTGGTGTACCAGCTCTAGTTGGAGGCAGAGGGCCGTATCAGTTTTTACAGTTTAACCATGCAACCCAATTAAAAAGACAACCTGGCTCAACGTTAAAGCCTTTGGCTGTATATGTACCAGCGTTAGAACAAGGATATGAAGTATACGATATATTAAAAGATGAACCATTTAACATTAAAGAATATAAACCACAAAATAGCGATCATACTTTTCACGGTGATGTGACAATGTATGAAGCTGTGGCAAAGTCGTACAATGTTTCAGCTGTGTGGCTATTAGAACAAATTGGATTAGATAAAGGATTGAAATCTTTAGAGCGATTTGGTATCCCATTAGTGCCAGAAGATCGTACGTATCCGATTGCTTTAGGCGGTATGCATGTGGGGACATCTCCATTTGTAATGGCTCAAGCATACAGTACATTTGCAAATGATGGAGTCCAAGTGGAAGCTCATGCAATTAGGGAGGTACAAAATGCTGAAGGTGAAACGCTTGGAAAGTGGTATAAGAAAGAGACACGAGTGACGAGCGAGAAAATTTCTCAAAAGATGACATATTTATTAAAAGGTGTTGTCGAAAAGGGAACGGGTGAAAAGGCGAAAGTTAATAATGTTGATACGGCAGGTAAGACAGGAACTACTCAAATTGTAAATGGCCCGAGCACCGGTGCAAAGGATTCATGGTTTGTTGGATACACGCCAGATTTGGTAGGTGCGATTTGGGTAGGATATGATAAAACAGATAGCGATCATTATGTTCCGGGTGGTAGTCAAATTACGACGACAATGTTCCGGGATATTATGAAAAAAGCAAACGCAAATCCAGCTCAAAAAGCATTCCAGTTATCGCTCATATCTGAGGCTGATTATAAAAAACAATTGACTACAATAGAAGAGGAAAAACGAAGAAAAGAAGAAGAGAAGAGAAGGAAAGAAGAGGAACAACAACGAAAACAAGAGCAACAAGAGTGGCTTGATAAAGTGAAAGAATGGATTCCTTCATTTTGGTAAAAGAAAGAGGCGAATAAAAAAATTCGCCTCTTTTTTTGTATGAAAACAAAATAAAATTTTAATCGGTAGAGATTTTTGTCTATCTTAATTAGCTATTAATCCATATCCGTTGAGATACATGATATTACTCATTAAGTACAATATTCGTACTGCCAAAGGATTCGGAATCGTATGTGACGATTATTTTGCCTTTACTAATAGGTTCGTAAGGCAATTCTTCTTCGTAATTACCATTATTTTCATTGTGGATAGAAAGTGTAATTTCATCGATTTTTTTATTTGTATACTGATCTTTAATCGTTTCAGCAATTTGGAGTAACGCCTCGGAACTAGAAGCTTTCGTAATAAGCATTCCTTTTATAACTTTTTTTTCATTATTTGTTGCATTGGAATAAGGGATGTTGCTTTGTTTTGTATACAAAAGTTTGTATGGAACAGTTTTTCTCTCTGCTTTTGATATAGTGGAATATTTTAGAGTTAAAAAAAATCCTACACATAAAATAATGCATACCATAAGAGCAAACCAAATGCGTATTAGTGACATAACTCTCATTTTCATCCCTCTTTCATATCTTTGACTTCATTATTTATCATACAAAATGAGGATTAAGATAGAGTAAATTTGAGGTAAAGAAACGTAAAGAAGGAGCACTTATCCTCCCAAACAAGTGCTCCTTTTTATTAAAAGAGAGATTTAATAGTCAATCAAAATCACATCTATTACTTATAAATGTGCTTAGTCCTCCCAAAATATTTTCGGAAATTGTGGTTAGTAAATTCGGAAGACAGATAGTGTCGCAGTTGTATCGCCCGCAGGTCCTTGTTGAGGCCCTTGAGCACCAGTAGTCCCCGTAGTTCCTCCGCCTAGGCAACCAGATCCATATTGAACTAGAATAGCTTGACCAAGAGTTTGAAGAACTCTAACAAATTCTGTAAGTTCTGACTTAGGGATGTTAATATGGCTACATGCTCTTACTTCGCAACAATCATTACCATAAAATACTTTTCCTTTATTTTTATTGTTCATCTTTTCATTCTTTTCTTTCATAGAATCATTAGTCATTACTATATATTAAAATGAAATTTATACTAAATTCGTGATGGACAAACTACCATTTCTAAAAAAATAAGAAATTGGCCCACCTAGAAAGAAATAAGTAAGTAAGATATAGAGAAAGGTTTATATAATGTAAAGAAGAAAAGTTCAACATAAAAACTGCATGTCAATTGTTGAAGGATGTAACAATTGACATGCAGTTCGTGGATTGGATTTTATTTGTATTGATTTAATCTTTCAAGGGCTGTTTTAGGTAAGATTGGAATTGAAATAGTAAAAGTAGTACCATCTTCATTACTAGTCATTTTTAATGTACCGTTATGATTTTGAATAATTTTTTTCGTTACTGACAAGCCCAAACCTGTGCCGGAATCTTTTGTTGAGAAGAATGGATCAAAGATATAGTCTTGAATCGCTGGTGGAATACCAGTCCCATTATCAGTGAAAGTAATACGAACAAAATTATCTAGGCGGTAACTAGTGATTTGGATAGAAAGTTTTTTTTCTCCTTGAGCATCGACAGCGTTCTGGAATAAGTTTAAAAAAACTTGCACAAGTTCATGACGATCAATATGAACTAATATATCATCTAATTCGGTAGAAAAATTATAATCAATTGAAATGTTATGTAAAAAGACTTCGCTAGCTAGTAACTGTTGAATATACTCACGTAAAAATGTATTAATGGGAAAGGGTTCTCTTTTAAATTCACGTGTTTTTGAAAGAGATAAAAATTTTGTAATGATACTATTTGCTCGATCTAATTCAGGAATAAGTAAATTTTTAAATAGTTCTTTATTAGATGGAGAAACACTTTCTTGTAAAAATTGTAAATATCCTCGTACTGTTGTAAGAGGATTTCGTACTTCGTGTGCAATTCCAGCTGCGATTCGCCCTGCTAACGAAAACTTCTCTGCATCACGTTCTGTATTTAAATAATGAAAGACACTAATAACTCTAAAAATCTCCCCGTTATAATCACGAATAATTCGGTTATTTATAATGCCATAGTTTTTGTCTAAAACTTCTTCATTATATATTTCTGTTCCCGTTTTTAATGTTTCAATCGCTTTAATTTTTTCTTCCGGCAAGTTTAGTAATTGTTGAATCGGTTTTCCGATAATATCATTTCGTATTACACCGAAATCATCTGCAGCAACTTGATTACATAAAGTAATATTCCCTTTATTATCGACAAAAGTTACATGATGTGAAAAGGCATCAAAAATATGTACAAAGTGTTTTTCGAGTTGTTCAAATAAAAATAATGAATCACAAGTAAGTTGAAAATGAGCCTCTTTATTCTCTTTTGGTATTTCTTGAATGGAATGGGTTGTTCTAGTTTTCTTTATTCGTAAACCAATATGTGGATTTTTGTATGTGAAATGATGTGGTAATTGATTCACAAGTTCTTCATAAAAACGTACTTTATTTTCTAGTTCTTCAATTCGTTTTTCATGAGATACAGTAGCATCGTTTGGAAGCATAAATAAATAACCCCTCATTTTAAAAATTCTTCCATATAGTATATCATATTTTTATAAGGATACTCTTAAAGAAAAGGCTACATGATGCAAAGTGTTTGGAAAGTGAATAGAAGATGAAGTTAAAAAGGGAGGGGTATATGTGCTGTTTATTGGAGTGACAGGATGGGGAGATCATGATTCTTTATACATAAATCCCTATGAAAATAGAAATAAATTACGAACATACAGCGAGTATTTTCCTATAGTAGAAGTGGATAGCTCATTTTATGCGATGCAACCTGCACGAAACTATACAAAATGGGCAATGGAAACACCGAAAGATTTTTCTTTTATCGTAAAAGCATATCAAGGAATGACAGGACATATGAAAGGTGAAATTCCTTTTTCTACGTTCGATGAGATGTTTGATGTATATAAACAATCTATTCTTCCTTTAATTGAAGCTGGTAAATTAAAAACGATTTTATTTCAATATCCACCATGGTTTGATTGTAAAAAGAAAAATGTAGATTTTCTTCGATATACGAAAGAAAAAATGGAAGGTTTACCATGTGCAATAGAATTTCGAAATCAAACATGGTTTTATCCAGAAATGAGAGATAGGACGTTACAGTTTCTAGAACAAGAGAAATGGATTCATACAATTTGTGATGAACCACAGGCTGGGATAGGTTCTGTGCCACTCGTGTTAGAGGTTACGAATTCAGACATGGCATTAATACGTTTTCACGGTCGAAATGTTCATGGTTGGCTTGATAAAGGGGAAAACTGGAGAGCGGTTCGCTGTTTATATCGCTACAACAATAAAGAACTGGAAGAATGGGTTGAACGATTAGAGCAATTAAAAAAGAAAACAAAGGATATATACGTACTGTTTAACAACAATTCAGGTGGGGATGCAGCAGATAATGCGAAACAGCTTATGAAAATGATGAACATTACATATGGTGAGCCGAAGCCGGAGCAATTAAATTTTTTTGAATGATAATAAACAAGAAAGGCACTGTACAAACAGGGGGAATGTACAGTGCCTTTCTATATGAAAAAGAGGGGTAACAATGTTACTGAGCGTTTGGTTGATTCATCAATTGTTGGCTTCATAATAAATGATAATGGTTATCATTATCATTGTCAATGGTTTTTCTAAAAATATATAAAAAACTTTGTATATTTTAAATAGAGATAAAAAAAGAACAGCAATTAATGCTGTTCTTTTCCAGTGATGAATTGTTGTAAATCAAAAGGAGTTATCGCCTGGATAAATTCTTTTGAGATAAGTGTTTGAACAAGAGTACTCTCAGAAATAGAAGCACCTGTTTTCTTTTCGTAAGCTTGTTTTAATAAATCAAGTTTTTCAGCCGTTTCTTTCGGTAATTCAATTGTTAAAGTGTTCATAATTTCTCCCCCTTACTATTAGAGTACCACTACAATATAGGAGAGACAAGAAAAGAGAATGTGAAACATAAAAAAGGTTACCAAATTTTCAAATGGTAACCTTTTTTATGTATAAGAGTTATTAAGCAATACCGATATACTTTAAAGTTTTTGATGGAGTACTGTGATCAAAGAAGTGTTGTAAAAATGCAATATCAACACCTGATTTGTATGCACAATAACCCCAAGTTTTTCGAAGTGTATGTGAGCTAATCCCTTCTAATCCAACTTCTTTTGCAGCTTTGTTTAAAATGTACCATGCATGTTGTCTCGTAATAGATTTTGTTCCTTTTTGAGATTTTAACAATGGTTCATTACGTTTCCAAGTTTTACGTTCTTTCATGTAGTCTTCGATTGCGTGCTGTAAGTCTTCATTTACAGCAAACCATTTATGTTTCTTCACTTTTTCATTGTAAAATAAAATGGAATGGCGAACATTTTCATTTTCATCGATTACATCACTAACTTTTAATTGTAAGATTTCACTTACTTTTAAGCCAGAATTTACAGCTAATACGAATAATAAGCCATCACGTTTCGAAGATTGTAAAAGTATATTTTTGATAGTTTCTAATTGTTTTTCATTTTGAATAGGTTGTCCTGCTTGTTTCATTTCACGCACTCTCCTCTTTTATATGTGTAAAGGAAAGGATTAACTTGTTTCTTACTATAAAGGGAGAGTGTGAATTTCATGTGAACTCCTAGTGAAATTAAGACAAATTATTTGACTTCTTTTACTTTTTGTAAATTGAAATAGAATACAACACTGTTAGTCGTATTATACACACCGTATTCGGCATGATGGAGGTCTAAAATGTTTTTTACAATAGATAATCCGAGACCGGTACCTCCAGTGTGACGGCTACGTGATGCATCTAGACGATAGAAGCGATCCCAAATTTTTTCAAGACTTTCTTCAGGGATAGGGTTTCCTGTATTCTCGATTTCGACTTTTACGGTATCTTCTGCTTCTATAATGGAGACTTGTATTTTTTCTCCCTCTGGCGTATAACGGATTGCATTACTTAGTAAGTTCACAACTACTTGCTCAATGCGACTGCGATTTGCTTTAACAAGTATAGAAGGGTCTGCATCGATGTTCACTTGTAAATGTTTTTCTTCCATGCTAAATAATAATTTTGTGTAGACTTGTTGCGTTAATTCACCGATTGAGAACGTCGTCATATCTAGTTTGTAAGTACCAGATTCCAACTTTGCTAATTCTAACATTTCAACAATCAGCCTGTTCATATTTTCTGTTTCTTCTAAAATAACATCAGTATAATACGAAGTATCCTTACTAACACCATCTTTAATTCCTTCTGCAAAACTTCTAATTACACTTAGCGGTGTTTTTAATTCGTGTGATACGCCAGAAATGAATTCTTTTCTTGTTTTTTCTAATTGACGTTCACGTTCAATATCTTGTTGTAACTTTGTATTAGCAACATTTAATCGATCGATTCGATCTTTTAAATTTACAGATAATGTATTGATACTGCCAGAAAGCCCGCCAATTTCATCGTCAGCTGTAACAGGTAATTTCTCGCTGAAATCAAAATTAGCCATTTTTTTTGTAACACGATTTATTTTAATTAATGGCTTAACAATGATTTTTGAGTAGTAGAAGGATAACAAAATAATTACGAGAAACACGATGATTAAGGCATAGACATAATAATCTTTTAAAACGAGCATCGCTTCATTAACAGGCTGCAAAGATGCTATCGCAAAAGCGTATTCTGTAATCCTTCCATTTTCTATAATCGGTTTTACAAAGATACTATTTTTTATATTTTCTCCGCCATCTAATATGAAAGTACTTAATTGGTTCGAGTTAGAAGTTCCCTCTCTAATCATATCTGCAAAATATTGAACGGCTTGTAATGTTTCAATATCATTTGCAAGACGAACCTCCGCTTTGGATGGGAGCTGTAACTTAGTTATAACACCTGTAAAGACGATTCGAGTTGTAGATTTGTATCGGCTTGCAAGTCTGTTCTTAGAAGGGTTACCATTAATTGACTGAAAATCCGAATAGAAATGTTCGTTCTGCCATTGATTATAATTCGTTCCTAATTTTTGTGGTGTGATTATATTATTCTCTTGTACGACTCCATCAACATTGATTATTACATCTTTTTTTAAACCTAAATTTTCGAATTTATTATATTCTTCTGGTGTTAAAAGATTGTTGAGTGGAATGGAATACTGTTTATTATTGTTGGGATTAAATACATCGATATAGTAATTGTTATCACTTTTAATAATACCGTTAGAATCCAAAAACTGCATATCGGCATTTGTTTTATCATGAAATTCTTGTTTTAGTTTTCTAACCTGCTCATAACTTTTATCACTTTTATCATAATTATCTACGAATTTTTCAAAAGCAGTTTGGACTGTTTTTACTTTCTTATTAATATAAAATTTCTCTAAAAATAGAGATTGTCCTAGGAAAAAAAGTAGGAATATGATTGTAAATAAAGTGGATGTTAATAAAAATAGTTTAAAGACAATACTTCTGTTTTTCACTGCGTCACCTCTTATGAGAAATACTGTAAATGATTTCTTTATCCCGTTAAATCCGATTGGTTCAACTAATAATCAGTGGAGGATGGAAAAAACCTCCACTGATTAAAGTTTCACTTCATTATAACAAACGTTACAAGAAAGTAGAGGGGAGAAATCTGTCTCTTTATAAAGTAGTTATTTATAAAAAGTCACATAAAAAGAACTCGCCAGACGTATGACAAGTTCTTTAGTGTATTATTGTTGAATTGCTGCATCTAAAGCGATTTCAATCATTTCGTTAAATGTAGTTTGACGCTCTTCAGATGTTGTTTCTTCGCCAGTGAAGATGTGATCGCTAACTGTTAATACAGATAATGCATTTACACCGTATTTCGCTGCTAATGTGTAAAGAGCAGTTGTTTCCATTTCTACTGCTAATACACCGTAATCTCCAAGTTTTTTAACCATGTCCATGCTTTCACGATAAAACACATCTGCTGTTAAAACGTTACCGACACGAACGTGTAATCCTTTTTCAGTTCCAGCATCGTAAGCTTTCTTTAAAAGATCAAAGTTTGCAGCTGGTGCAAAATCAAATCCTGGGAATGTTAAACGGTTCATATTAGAATCAGTACAAGCCGTCATTGCGATAATAACATCACGAACTTTTACATCTTTTTGAATTGCACCGCAAGTTCCAACGCGAATTAAATTTTTAACTCCGTAGCTTTGGATTAATTCGTTTACATAAATAGAAATAGAAGGAACCCCCATACCTGTACCTTGAACAGATACACGTTTTCCTTTATAAGTTCCAGTGAAACCTAACATACCACGCACATTATTATAGCAAGTAACGTCCTCTAGAAATGTTTCAGCGATATATTTTGCACGTAATGGATCACCAGGTAATAGAATAGATTCAGCGATTTCGCCTTGTTTTGCTTCGATATGTACACTCATAAAAAAGTCCTCCTTATAATGTATTGATAGAAATCAATATCATTTGCATTATACACTACGAATCCTTTCAATTAAAATCTTTTTATTATTTGTAATATGTGCAAAATAGGAGGATTTCATAAATCATAATCTAGAATATATATCTTAAGAAGTTTTGTATGAATAGAGACAATAAAAATGGTAGGTGATGTTTTGAAAAATCTTGTCATTGGGCTTATTGCGTTAGTACTTATTGTGGCAGGAGGATTTTACATAAAAAAATATCAAGAAAACGAAGAGACTGTAGGAGATGTTCAGGAAGTAAAGTGGGATGTTTCAAATGGAAAGGGAAATGAGAAAGTAGATATTGTATTTCAGTTGTTAAACAACAAGAATAATGAAATTCGTGGTGTAAATGATCAAATGCGGGCAGTGATTGTAGATGGACAGTTAAAAAACATACAACAAATTAAACCCACATTTGCAGGGAACGGGTCATATAAGTTATCTTCCAAAATAGCAAAAGACGAAGAATATACAATATTTTTATACGAAGACAAAAATAAGTCCGTAGAGTCATTCGCTAGGAAGAATTTTGGTAGAACGAAAGAGGAGAACAATAAGAAAAAAGTGAAATTTCCAATCGACAGTGTACTTACAAAAAAAATAGGAGAGTATGAAGTTTCTCTTTTATTTGGCGCATTACATCCGAATGAACCAGTTACGTTAACATTTCAGTTTCAAGCGAAAAAGGGTGAAAAATTGAAATTGCATTCAGAGAGAGGAGAAGTAGAGTCACTCTATATAGTGGATGAAACGAAGGAGAATTTTTTATACGCTATGCCTGTAGATACGGATGAGCAATTACAATACCGAATTACATTTCCTGCCGAGGGCACGTATAAAATGTGGGGGAATTTCTATATAAATGGTAAGAAGTATGAAAAAGAATTTATTGTACAAGTTCAAAAAAGAAAAAACAGCTAAGAATTTAGCTGTTTTTTCTTTTTCCTATTAATTTTGTTACAGAGAGCATTGTAATTGGTAAAGAATGATTCTTCCTAAATGCTAAATATTTACCGCTCCATGCTGGTTTATATTTTTCTTTAAAATGTCGTAATCCGCTGAAACTATACGTATAACGAACGTTATTAAAGATTGCAGCAGCCACTCGTTCAGACCAGAAAGACTGTGTGGATAAACCAACATTTGAAAGTGGTGCCATACCGATATTAAAGGAGTGGTATTCATTTTCTTTTGCCCACTGGAATAAGTGGATGAAAATTGCGTCCATAATGCCGCTAGGCGCATCTGGATAATATCGCATTAAATCGACAGATAATGATCCGTTTTGATATACAGGCATGAATGTTGTGAATGCAATAATTTTTCCATCCGCATCAGATAATGTTGCGATAGGAGCGCGACTAATATATTCACGATCGAAGTATCCGAGTGAAAAACCTTTCTCTTTTTTTCCACCAAGCCATGCATCTGAAACTTTTCTTAACTCTTCATATAATTCGTCGGAGAAAGGTGGCTCATGAATAGAGAATGTATAGCCTTCTCTTTCAAAACGGTTGAAAGTAGCTCGCATGCCAGCGCGTTTCTTTCCTGTTATTGTAAAGGTATTTAAATCAACAACAGCTTCTTCACCAAGCTTAAAGAAGTTATAACCAAAATCGTGGTATAAACTCATCCATTTACTTTCAATTTGATAGAATACACAAATGTATCCAAATCGATCAGCCTCAGCTAAAAACTCTTGCAATACAGTACGATAGGAGGAAGGGTCCCCAATTGGATCACCCAGTACAATAAGTCGTTTTCCAGTTATTGAGAAGAGAATGAGTGCTTTTCCATCACTACTGAAAAAGAACTGTTTATCTCCTAAAAAACCTAAATGACTAAGTACATTTCCACCATGTTCATCTAAGAAGTTTTGTAATCGTTTATCATTAGCTGGTTGCCCGGGAAATTCATTTCGATAACGATTTGCAATGAGTGAACCAATTAGTAAAAAAGTAGGAACAAAAAAGGCAGCTGCTAATGCACTTCGTTTTACTTGTGTAATATTACGAACGACAAAATCAGGTTTGAAAGCTTCTTTTGCACCTGCAAATAAAATACCTAAGTTTTTATATAAATATAACGTTACAAGTAGGAATATAAAAACTTTTACGATATCGGAAAGTGAGACTTCCATTTTCTCACGTACAAACCTTTTACGAAGCATATACAATACAGCGAGTACGATTAATAAAATAAAAGTTTCTTCAACATCAATTCCTTTTAGTGTGTTAAAAATAGCCGCTCCAATTAAAGATACAATCGTCATATAATAAGAACGTTTTGTTCCGTAATATATCCCCCGCGAAAGAATGAGGAGGAGAATACCGAATGTTAGCGATAAGCTAAAAGAAAATTGAATAAGATGTTTTGGAGCTAGAATATGTAAGGCGTGTGCCCGATTTATACTTGTCGGTAGAATGGTTGATAAAATAACCATTAAGCCAGCAAATACTGTTAAAGCAGCAGATGCCCAAGAACCTAACTTTCCTAGAAAGTCACGCTGCAAAGTCCATATAACACCAGTTGTCTCTAATGCAGGCGCAATAAAAGGTTTATCTTCAAACTTTTTAATGGCTACTCCTGTCATTTCAAAAGCTGCAAAAATGAGACCAAGGCAGAAGGGCAAGATGTAATAGACGAGACGATATAATAACATAGCAGGGAGTAAAACACCTGTATCGATGCCGTATTGCCCAAGCCCAGTTAAGAAGACAAGATCAAATGATCCAAGGCCACCAGGAACAAGACTAACGACACCAGCTAAAGCAGCAATAACATATACGCCTAAAAACTTTTGGAATTCGATTTCAATGCCAAATAATAGTAATATGACGTACATAACAATACCAGCAGATACCCATTCGACTAATGAAACTAATGAGTATAAAACAGTTGGGTTTTTCTCCTCTTCTTCTTGTTCCTCTGTTTGCGTCGCTTTTCTATTTTTTAATTTAGAAAATCCGATATATATAGGGACGAAAAGAGCGAAGAAGATAAGAACAGGCCATAGCCATGGTTTTTCATGCAAAATAAATCTCGTGTCTAATATTCCGATAAGACCAAGAAATGAAAGAATGGCTAATCCATTAATAAAGGCAGTTGTCATCCAAGCGATACTTTTAATAAGTTTTCCATTTTCTTTTATATATGGACGATAAAGCATTGTGCGTACGCCGGCTCCAACAAGACCACCAAACCCGATAAATCCATTTAAAGTATTAGCAATCCACGAGATACGGAAAATCTTTTGGACAGGAATGTCAGCTTTTAAGTAACGAAGCATAACATAGTCATAAAAGAACATTGTTGATACAGCGAATGCACCAAGTGTAATTGCTAAAAAGACTCCTCCAGTTGGAATGTTTTTAATTGTATCAATCGCTTCTAAAAAAGAAATGCCCGCTAATTCTTTTTTTGCTTGAAAGAATACAATTGTTAATACAACAAATGGGAAGATAATTTTCCCGATTTGTAAGAAACGTTTCCATGAAAACGACATAAATACAACTCTCCTTGTATAAGAAAACTGAGACAATAATATTATTATGACAAACTTCAAGAAAAATAAAAAGGTAATTTCCTGTATAGGGGAGCTATTTTTTATATAGGTATATTTAAAAGAATATTTTGTTTATCAGAAAATTAAGTTAGAATAAGGTGAAAGAAGGTTGAGGGGGGAGTATATGATTATAAAAGGTTACGTAGGATATGAGTTAGAAAAAGAGAAACCTAATACATCAGAAGATTTTTTTAACAGATCTGAAGTGACATATATATTAAATGGTAAAGAGAAAACTTTTTCGGTTTTATACGTTCGATATTTTGAAGAAGTTTTACAAGAAATTACTCCTTTTGAAGGAAATCCAGTGTATAAAGTAGAAGAACAAAACATATATTTGCGCGATATTGTAGCGATATGTTGTTTAATGAAAGATAAGGAGCTTCGTGCGCAAAAACGTTTGTATTTAAATAATATGGAAGAATTTCAACAATATTTTGATGAGGGAACGGTGTCGAAAGTACAAGAAATATTGGCTGAATTACATAAAAATAAAAGAGTAGAAATAGCGTGAAATGGCAAAGGAGAGAGAAAAAATGTCTAATTTTATGGTTGAAAATCAAACAGAACAAGTTTCTATATTTTTAGAAGATGCTATTAATTTGATAACCAATTATGTAAATTATCATACGTTACCTTCTTTATTAGAGGAAACACCAGCAGGGAATGAGCGATATTATAAAGGGTTATTAGCATCAATGAGACGACTTCTCGTTTTTTGCGAAGAAGGACAGGATGCATGTTTTGTTTTGTTGAATAGCCAGCCATTTCGAAAAACAGCAGCTGAAAAAATTTTATATAAGATTTACCATCAAGTAATTGCAGAGTTTTTTTCACCGAAGAGTGATCATTGGTATGAAAATAGTCGGTCTGCATATACAGGGAAAAATTCTATCGTTTTTCAACAAACACCACCTGCATCTTTAGAGCAAGTGATGAAGAGTTTAGAAGGTAAATTTCAATTGATGCGTGAAGAACTAGAATATTATGAGACGGATTATCAGACAAAGATGTTACACAAATATTGATTGAGGAAAAGAAGCTAAGGTGACTTAGCTTCTTTTCCTTTTGTACAGTTATATAAGGGATTTTCATTGAATATAGTTAAGTGGATAGCATTAGGGAGGTGCAACATGAATCAGCAAGGTGTATTTACAGATTACTTTCATGAAGTAGAAAATTGGTGTGAAAGTGTTCTTCACGTATTAGATAGTCGCGCAATGGAAGTGTATGATGTCCATATGCTTGCTTATAAAATTCAGACGTTATTAGAGCGTATGAAAGAGCATGAGTATGAAACAGATGCAGAGTTTATGTATGAAATAAGCGATGATGTAGAACATATTCAGCATCACTTGCAGGAAGTATTTATGCAAGAAGAAGAGGAATATGAATTATATGAAAGAGGGGATAGTGAACGAGCTGTCCCAATTGGAGGACATACACTCCCGCCATTACCTTATCCATATAATGCGTTAGAACCGTATATTTCTAAAGAAATTATGATGTTACATCATGATAAACATCATCGGAGTTACGTGGAAGGATTAAATAAAGCAGAGAAGATGATGGAAGAAGCGAGAAAAACAAATAAATTTGATTTAATTAAGCATTGGGAAAGGGAAGCGGCTTTTCATGGGTCAGGTCATTACTTACACACGATATTTTGGAATAACATGAAAAAAGACGGTGGTGGAAGTCCAAGAGGAACTTTTTCACAACAAATTGAACAAGATTTTGGGAGCTTTTTACGTTTCCAAAAACATTTTACAGAAGCAGCCTCTAAAGTAGAAGGTTCAGGCTGGGCAATTCTCGTTTGGGTACCCCGGTCTGGAAGGTTAGAAATTTTGCAAAGTACACTTCATCAATTATTTACACAATGGGATACGATACCGCTCCTTGTACTAGATGTCTGGGAACATGCGTATTATTTACAATACCAAAATCGAAAAGATGAATATATTAAAAACTGGTGGAATGTTGTAAATTGGCCTGATGTAGAAAAAAGGTTTGAAACTGCGAAACAAATTGAATGGACACCATATTAGACGCAAATTCTCTGCGTCTTTTTTAATGGAAGTAGAAGGAAGATTTCGTTCATATTTTAAAAGGCCAAGCATACACTTGTACAAAAAGTGCCAAAAGGACGTGGGGGAAATATGAGACGAATTTGTGTAATCATTACGCTTCTTATGATGTATGCAAGCGTTATGCCGATTCCTACATATGCAAAGATGAACAGCAATGTTAGTGCTCGAAATGCTGTATTAATGGAGCAACAGTCTGGTCGTGTATTATACGGAAAGGCAGAACATGAGCCTCAAAAAATTGCTAGTATAACAAAAATTATGACCGCCTTATTAGCTGCTGAATCAGGGAAGATGAAAGAAATGGTATCAGTTAGTAATGAAGCGGTGAGGGTGGAAGGATCGGCAATCTATTTAAAGCCTGGACAAAAAGTGAAGTTAGAAGATTTAGTATACGGACTCATGCTTAGATCTGGTAATGACGCAGCGCAAGTAATTGCTGAAAGTGTGGGTGGGAGTATAGATGGATTCGTATATTTAATGAATCAAAAAGCGAAAGAAATTGGAATGAAAGATACGCACTTCTCAAACCCTCATGGCTTAGATGGAGATGGATCACATTATTCGTCGGCTTACGATATGGCATTATTAACGAAATATGCAATGGGAAACGAGACATTTAAGAAAATCTTTGGAACCAAAACATATAAATCAGATTCTTGGGATTACCCGTGGAAAAATAAACATAAGCTGGTAACGTCTTATTATGAATTTGCAACAGGGGGAAAAACAGGCTTTACGAAGAAAGCTGGGCGAACGCTTGTTACAACGGCATCAAAAGGTGGACTAGATTTAATTGTCGTAACTTTGAGTGCCTCTAGTGATTGGGATGATCATATGAATTTGTTTGATAAAGGTTTTGACCGTTTCAAACAAACGAAAGTTTTAGGACAAGGAGCAATTGCTGAAATAAATGAAAAGAAGTATGCCAACCATGTTTATACGAAAAATAGTTTTTCGGTACCGTTAACTGAAGAAGAAAAAAAGAACGTAGTATTAAAAGTTGAACTCGATAAAAGTACAAAACTTACGGATGGAGTAAAGGTTGGGAAGACAGACATTTATGTTGGTAATGAAAAAGTTGGAGAACGGAATTTATTTTATAGTAAACGAAAGTTAGTAGCTACAACGGGACTTTACTGGAATAATGTGAAAGAAATTTTTTCTTACATGATAGGTGTTGGGAACGATGGTTAATCTCGTATGGGTAGCGATGGCTGTCATTGGGATTGTATACGCCATGATAAATGGAACGATGGAAGAAGTGAATAAAGCTGTATTTGACGGAGCAAAAGATGCGGTAACGATTTGTATAGGACTTATTAGTGTTTTAGTATTTTGGCTCGGTTTAATGAAAATTGCAGAGGAAGCCGGATTGTTAAAAAAATTAGTTACACTTTTTATGCCGATAGTAAAAAGGTTGTTTCCAGAAATACCAAAGGATCATCCGTCTATGGGATTTATTCTATCAAATATGATGGCAAACTTTTTTGGTCTAGGTAATGCAGCGACCCCTCTTGGTATTAAAGCGATGGAACAACTGAAAGAGTTAAATGGAGGAAAGGATTCGGCGAGCCGTTCTATGGTGACGTTTCTAGCATTAAATACATCAGCTATTACATTAATTCCTACGACAGTCATTTCCATTCGAATGACGTATGAATCAGCGAATCCTACTGAAATTGTTGGGGTAACATTTATTGCACAAGTACTTTCTATGATTGGGGCAATTTGGATTGACCGCTATTTTTACCGAAGAAGGAGTAGAAAGGGGCGGAAAAAATGAGCATTGTAAATACAATTTCCTTATGGGTAATCCCTTGTGTAATTGGTTTTATCCTTTTATATGGCACAATAAAGAAAGTGCCGACGTATGAATCGTTCGTTGAGGGAGGAAAAGAAGGGATTCAAATTGCAATTTCCATCTTACCGTTTATGGTTGGAATGCTTGTGTCTATTTCTATATTCCGGTCTTCAGGTGCGTTAGATGCAATGATATCGGTAATGAAGCCAATGTTAGATTTGATCCATGTTCCAGCAGAAATTGTACCCTTAGCACTTATACGCCCTATTTCAGGCTCTGCTGGTTTAAGTATTACGACCGATTTAATTGCAACATATGGGCCAGATTCGTTTATTGGGAGATTGGCTTCTACGATGCAAGGGAGCACAGATACGACTTTCTATATTTTAACTGTATATTTTGGAGCGGTTGGGATTAGAAAAATGGGGGATGCACTAAAAGTAGGACTTTTTGCAGATTTAATCGGGATTATATGCTCAATTGTGTTCGTTTCTTTATTGTTTCAGTAATACTATTCATTTTTTACGCTATTTCGCTTATAATACGTATACGACCACTATTAAGGTGTAGCTTAATAGTGGTTTTTTTATGTGGTATTTTTGACAAAATGATGAACTTTTATTGTGAGAAATATGAAAAATATGGACAATAATAAAGGGTAAAAACATGATTTGACCTTTATATGTTTATTATCATCGCTATGTTGTTTAAGTAAGATGAAGCGAATAGCCGTAAAGCGTATGCGGTTGCCAAGTCTTTCTAATGTAAGGTAAGATAAATTCGAGGTGAAAAAAAGAAATGGAACGATTACAAAAAGTGATTGCGCAAGCAGGTATTGCATCGAGAAGAAAGGCTGAGGAATTAATTCAGCAAGGAAAAGTGAAAGTTAATGGAAAAATAGTGAAAGAGTTAGGGACAAAAGTAACTCCTCAAGATAAAGTAGAAGTAAATAATATCCCTCTTGAAAAAGAAGAACCTGTTTATTTTTTACTATATAAACCAACTGGCGTAATTTCAAGTGTATCAGACGATAAAGGAAGAAGTGTTGTAACGGACTTTTTCCCGGAAATTACACAACGTTTATTCCCAATCGGACGCTTAGATTATGATACGTCTGGCGTATTATTAATGACAAACGATGGGGACTTCGCAAACGTATTAATGCATCCTAGATATAAAGTTGAAAAAACATATGTTGCAAAAATAAAAGGGCCATTAACAGGTGAGAAAATTCGCATGTTAGAACGCGGTGTTACGTTAGAAGACGGTAAAACAGCACCAGCACGTGTGAAAATTATTTCTTGGGACAAGCGTAAAGAGATGGCTATTGTACAATTAACAATTCATGAAGGACGTAATCGTCAAGTACGTCGTATGTTTGAAGCGTTAGACTGTAAAGTAGTGAAATTAAAACGTGAACGTTATGCTTTCTTAGAAGTAGGAAGCCTGCGACCTGGTGATGCGAGAGAATTGACACCACATGAGGTGAAACAATTACGCGCGCTTGCTTCTACAAAGCCAAGATAAGCTATAGAGTTAAAAATTCACCAGTGGAGTGCTCTGCTGGTGATTTATTCAATACAACATTTACAGAAGATAATACATAACATTTACCGAGGAGAGGAGAGGTAATATGAAGAAAAATCGCTTATTATTTCGCGTTATTATTCTACTCATTTTATGTGGTGCTGTAGGATTTACCCTTTATCAAGGATTCTTTGCTAATAAAGAGAAAATGCAAATCGGAAAAGAAGCACCTAACTTTATTGTGACGGATTTAGAAGGAAAGAAAATTGAACTAAAAGATTTAAAGGGAAAAGGTGTATTTTTAAACTTTTGGGGCACGTGGTGTAAACCTTGTGAAAAAGAAATGCCTTATATGAATGAATTATATCCAAAGTATAAAGAAAAAGGCGTTGAAATCATAGCGTTAGATGCAGATGAAACGGATATTGCAGTAAAGAACTTTGTGAACCAATATGGTTTGAAATTCCCAGTTGCCATTGATAAAGGACAAAAGATTATAGGAACATATGGAGTAGGTCCTTTACCGACAAGCTTTTTGATTGATAAAGATGGAAAAGTAGTGGAGCAAATTATAGGGGAACAAACGAAAGAACAGTTAGAAGGGTATTTAAAGAAAATTACTCCGTAATAAAGAAAGCCTTTACATAAGGGGTGCGTGTTTATAGTGCCTCCGGTTTAAAAATTCTGAGTATTGCGGTAACTTGAGGTTAGAATATACAATAGTACATATAGATACAGGGGCGGTGAGAGTGTTGAAAGAAATTAAATGTGAATGTGGACATGTTAATCCGATAGGAACCGTTTTTTGTGAAGCTTGCGGGAAACCATTTGAAAGCAATGAAAATGCAAAACTATTGGATATGCGCTATGAGGGGAGTGCACGGAGATCTCTCACGCAGACAAAAACGATAGTCGATAAAATTTGGAGCTTTTTCTCTTCTGTAAAAGTAGGTGTATGGCTAATCGTAATAACTTTAGCTGCATCAGCGATAGGAACTATATTTCCGCAAGAAATGTACATAACTCCAGGTATTGCACCAGCTGAATATTATAAACAAGAATATGGATTTTTAGGACAATTATACTATCAATTAGGGTTTAATAATTTATACGGTTCATGGTGGTATATGATTTTGATTGCTTCTATCGGTATTTCACTTGTGATATGTAGTTTAGACCGCGTTATTCCACTTTATAAAGCTTTAAAAAAGCAAGGCGTAAAAAGACATCCTAGTTTTTTAAAGAGACAGAGATTATATGGGACTGGTACACCGCAAGAAGGTGACCTGGAAAGAGTGCAAGAGAATTTAAAGAAAAGAAACTATAACGTGAAAGTGGAAGACGGAAACGTTTTAGCAGAAAAGGGACGCTTCTCGCGTTGGGGTCCATATGTAAATCATATCGGTCTTATTATCTTTTTATTCGGTGCGATGCTTCGTTTTTTACCGAGTATGTACGTAGACGAAGCACTTTGGTTACGTGACGGTGAAACGAAAGAAATACCAGGGACGGATGGACAATACTACTTAAAAAACGAGAAATTTATAAAAGAAGTTTATGATAAAAGTAAGGACAAGGAAGTTTTTGATGAAGCGATTGATCGTGTAGGCGATAAAATGATTGCGAAAAACTTCCAAACGAATGCCGTATTATATAAAGCAGTAGGAGAAAATATAGCAGGACAAAAACCGAAATTAGAAAAAGTAAAAGAAGCGGAAATTCGAGTGAATGAACCACTGAAATTTGATCAATTTGCAGTGTATCAAGTGGATTATAAAGAAAGTGAATTTAAAAGTATGTCCTTTAACTTGCAAAATAAAGAAAATAATCAAAAGTGGGGACCAATTAAAGTAGATTTAACGAATCCTAAGGAAAAATATGATTTAGGAAATGGTTATTCTCTAGAACTATTAAGCTATTTTCCTGATTTTTATTTTGATGAGAATGGAAAACCAAATACAAAAACGAAATTACCAAACAATCCTGCATTTGTATTTAAAATGTTTACACCTGAAACACCAGATGGTGAAGTGAGTTTTGTTGGTATTCAGCAAAATATAGAACCAGATGGAAACAACAAATATAAAATGTCGTTTGCAGGTGTTGAAATGCAAAATGCCACAGCACTTACTGTAAGAAAAGATTTAACGCTTTGGATTCTCGGCATTGGAGGATTTATATTTATGGTTGGTGTCATTCAAGGTATGTATTGGAATCATCGCCGTATTTGGATACAACGTGTTAATGATGAATGGTGGATTGCAGGGCATACAAATAAAAATTGGTTCGGTTTAAAGAAAGATATTGAAAGAGTACTAGAAGGTACAGCAATTCCACAGCCAAATGATAAAGTAATTGATAAAAAAATTAGTTAAGGTGGGGAAACGATATGGTGCAAATAAGTAGTAACTTTCTCTTTACCGCATTTATTTTATATTTAATTGCCACTCTATTTTTCGGGGGAGCAATTAAAGAAAAGGGTCATAAATGGGCAAATGTAGGAATAACGATTACAATTTTAGGGTTTATTGCACAAACAGTATATTTTGTTACAAGGTGGATTGCATCAGGACATGCGCCAGTTAGTAACTTTTTTGAATTCGGTACATTTTTCGGCATGATGCTTGTAGGAGCATTTATTGTCATGTATTTTATGTACCGTGTAAGCATAATCGGACTATTTGCATTACCAGTTGCGCTTTTATTAATTGCCTATGCAAGTATGTTTCCGAGGGAAATATCTCCGCTTATTCCATCTTTAAAAAGTAATTGGTTACATATTCACGTGACGACGGCAGCAGCAGGACAAGCCATTTTAGCGATTAGTTTTATTACAGGTGTTATGTATTTATTGAAAAATGTAGATCAATCGACGAGAAGTAAACGTACATTTTGGCTAGAGACGGTAGTATTTACACTTGTTTGTACAGTTGGATTTATTGGAGTAACAACGGTATTTTCTAGTATGAAATATGAAGCGAAGTTTCAATGGATTGATAAAAATGAACAACAAGTGGAAATGAAATACAATCTTCCGGCTTTAGTTGGACCGCACGAAGGGAAGTTACTGACAGAAAATAAATTAGAACCGGCAGTTGAAGTTCCAGCGATTGTAAATGCGAAAAAATTAAATACTGTTATTTGGTCAGTGTTAGTTGGAACATTACTGTATATTGTATTAAGACTTGTTTTACGGAAGCGAGTATCGGCGGCACTTCAGCCGTTAGTAAAGAATACGAATAGTGATTTACTAGATGAAATCGGATATCGATCTATTGCAATTGGATTCCCAGTGTTCACATTAGGTGCATTAATTTTTGCGATGATTTGGGCACAAATAGCGTGGACACGTTTTTGGGGCTGGGATCCAAAAGAGGTTTGGGCACTTATCACTTGGCTCTTTTATGCGGCAGTATTACATTTACGCCTATCAAAAGGATGGCATGGAGAGAAGTCAGCTTGGCTTGCAGTAATTGGTTTTGCAATCATTATGTTTAACTTTATTGTAGTAAACTTAATTATTGCCGGTTTACATTCATATGCATAGAGAAATAAAATAGGGGAGTGCATGTCACTTTCCTATTTTATTTTTGTCAACTTTTCTTCTTTTTTGAGAAAAACATGACAAAGTAGCGGTTGATTTTGTAAAATGATGTCGAGGACATTATATGCTGTTCAAAAAAAATACATAGTTTTGGAAAAAAATTGAACAAAATTTATTATTCTTGTGAAGCATAATATGGGAAGTGAAACATTTAGAAGATTGCTTAAATAAACGAGAATAGCGCAACATAATAGTTAAAGAAGGGTAGGTGTGAACCGCTGAGGTGAGAGTGCGCAGCGGGTAGAGATGGAAAATGAATCAAGAATTTTAATTGTAGATGATGAGGATCGTATTCGTCGTTTATTGAAAATGTACTTAGAAAGAGAACAATATACGATTGAAGAAGCAGATAATGGTGATACAGCTTTAGAAATGGCGTTGCAAAATGATTACGATTTAATCTTATTAGATCTTATGATGCCTGGTAAAGATGGCATTGAAGTATGTAAAGGGGTTCGTGAGAAGAAAGCGACACCAATTATTATGCTGACAGCAAAAGGTGAAGAAGTAAATAGAGTACAAGGATTTGAAGTTGGAACAGATGATTATATTGTAAAGCCATTTAGTCCACGTGAGGTCGTACTACGTGTGAAAGCGGTATTACGTCGTGCTGTACCAACAACATTCTTTACACAAGATACAACGACAAAAGATGTTACTGTATTCCCGCACTTAACAATTGATAACGATGCACACCGTGTTACTGCAGATGGTAATGAAGTAAACTTAACGCCGAAAGAATATGAGTTACTATTATTTTTAGCGAAAGCTCCTGATAAAGTATTCGATCGTGAGCAACTGTTAAAAGAAGTATGGCAATATGAATTCTTCGGAGATTTACGTACAGTTGATACACATGTAAAGCGTTTACGTGAGAAGTTAAGCAAAAAATCACCAGATGCAGCGAAAATGATCGTTACTGTTTGGGGTGTAGGTTACAAATTTGAGGTTGTGAACGACTGATGCTTTGGAGAAGTGTAGTAGGGAAGTTATGGATGACCATATTACTTCTCGTTTCGTTTGTTCTTGGATTTGTTGCGATTTTACTTTCACAGTTTTTTAGAACGTATTATGTTGATATGAGTGAAGCTAGGCTTCAAAAAGTTGCAACAAGTGTTTCAGAGTTAATTGAAGAAGGTGCCGATGTAAAAACGATTGAGAATATCGCTTACAAATTCTCTGACCCACTTTCAAGGATTATTATTGTAGAAGATGGTAAAGAAATCTCTTCTTCACCGAAACAAGAAGGGTTAGTCACTCTTACAATGGATGACTTAAAAGAAGATAAAGAATTAGCGGCTGTGTTTACAGACAAAAAAGAAATTAAGAATAATATTAGAAAAGCGTCTAATAGTAGGAAGAATAAAAACACCGAAAATGATATTATGATCGTCGGAAAACCAGTGCAATCAAAAAATCAAAGTGCAGTGTTCGTATATGAATCTTTACAAGTACCGATACAAGGTATGGAAAGAACAACTGATTTTATTTTCTTATCGGCTGGAATTGCGATTATATTAACAACTTTCTTTGCGTTCTTCTTATCTACTCGGATTACAGCACCGCTTCGTAAAATGCGTGAGGTTGCTTTTGAAGTGTCACGTGGGAAGTTTGATGCAAAGGCTCCTATGGTATCTCAGGATGAGATTGGTGAGCTTGCAACGGCCTTAAATCAAATGGGAAAACAGTTGAAGTTTAATATGAACGCCTTGCAACAAGAAAAAGAGCAGTTAGCAAGTATTTTGAGTAGTATGGCAGATGGGGTTATTACGTTAAATCAAGAAGGTGAAGTCGTTGTAATCAATCCGCCGGCCGAACATTTCTTACAAGTTTGGCAAGAAGAAAAAGAGATAGAGCTCAGTAAAAAACTACCTTCTGAACTTGTGGAATTATTCCATCTCGTTGTAGAAAGCGAACAACAACAAGTTGTTGAAATTAATTTACAAAAAGGAAACTATGTAGTTCTTATGACGCCGCTTTACAATCAAACGAAAATTCGTGGAGCTGTAGCAGTGCTGCGAGATATGACGGAAGAACGTCGTCTTGAAAAGATGCGTCAAGATTTTATTGCGAATGTATCACATGAACTTCGTACACCAATGGTCATGCTGCAAGGGTATAGTGAAGCGATTTTAGATGATATTGTGCAAACGAAAGAGGAAATAGATGAGTTTGTTCAAATTATTTATGATGAATCTGTTCGTTTAGGTAAACTTGTAAATGAATTGTTAGATTTAGCTCGTATGGAAAGCGGTCATGTAGAGTTACATATTGGTGAAGTGGATATACATCCGTTTGTTGAAAAAATTGGTCGTAAATTCCAAGGAATTGCAAAGGATAAAGAGGTCGCGTTAACGGTTGATTTCAAAGATCCAATTGAACAATACCCGTTTGATGCAGATCGTATGGAACAAGTATTGACGAATTTAATTGATAACGCAATACGTCATACGAATGCAGGCGGACATGTAACGCTTGTAATTGATACGAAAAATAACGGTCTTATTTTTGAAGTACAAGATTCGGGTGCAGGCATTCCAGAAGAAGATATTCCATTTTTATTTGATCGTTTCTATAAAGCTGATAAAGCAAGAACACGTGGGAAAAAGGGTGGAACAGGACTCGGGCTTGCGATTGCGAAAAATATTGTTCAAGGCCATGATGGTAAAATTTCTGTATCAAGTGTTGTTGGAGAAGGAACTACATTCTCTGTATATTTACCGAATCGTATAATTTAGATATGCGTTTTTAAAGTTGATAATGAATAAAGTTCTGCTGTTTTTTATTTTTTTGTAAACTCAATTAAATAAAGAATGGTAGAACTTTTTTCTATGTTGCTCGAATAAAGAATAACAAGAGAGGTGCTGTGAAGAAATGAAATTATATACAAAAACAGGAGATAAAGGAACGACAAGTGTAATAGGTGGCAGGGTTGATAAAGATGATATCCGTGTGGAAGCGTATGGAACAATAGACGAGGCAAATTCTCATATTGGATATGCAATGACTAAGCTTCAAGGCGGGGCTTTTATAGATATTTACAATGAGCTCGAAAATATTCAACATGAACTATTTGATTGCGGAGGAGACTTGGCAATAGTGGAACAAAAAATTCCTTATAAAGTGACAATTGTGATGGTTGAAAGTTTAGAAAGAAAGATTGATTTATATATAGAAGAAGCCCCGCCACTAGAACGCTTTATTTTGCCAGGTGGTAGCGAGGCAGCGGCTACTATTCATATTGCACGTACTGTTGTAAGGAGAGCAGAACGCTCTATAGTATCATTGCAAAAAGAAGTGAAAATAAATGAAGTTGTATTAAAGTATGTAAATAGATTATCTGATTATTTGTTTGCGATAGCTCGAGTAATAAATGCCCGATTACAAGTGAAAGATGTGGAGTATAACCGTAGTGCATTAGTTTTTCGTGATAAGAAAGAGAAGGAAGTGGAGTAATTCACTTTCTTTTTTTGTATACTTTTTTCTGTAATATACCAAAATAGAGAAGGTATGGTGGTAATTAGAAAACGGAGGATGTATATGAAAGTTTTAAAATGCGGTGTCATGTTATTGAGTATACTGTTTGTATCTCAATTACATGTTTATGCAGAAGAAAATCGATGGACATGGCCTGTTGAAGGTCAGATAAGTGATTATTTTGGGACAAGGCATGGAAAACACTATGGTATTGATGTAGCTGCGCCGATTGGAACGCCTGTGGCAGCTATCCAAGATGGTAAGGTAACGAGGTCTTATTATTCAAGTAGTTATGGAAATGTTGTATTTATTAAACACGGAGAATATGAGGCTGTATATGCACATTTAAATAAGAGATATGTGGATCAAGGAGATTATATTTCCAAAGGAGAAAAAATTGGAGAAGTAGGGAACACGGGAGAATCGCGAGGTGCGCACTTACATCTAGAACTTCATCAAGGAAGATGGACGATGGCGAAAAAGAATGCGATGAACCCATTGCTTGTTTTAAGTGAACAAAGAAATGAAGTTGTTTCTTCGTCATTATATGTCGTACAAAAAGGGGATACTTTAGTTAGTATTGCACGGAAATTTAGTATGACACTTAAGGAAATTAAAGAAAAAAATGGATTGCAGCAAGAGCTAATTTATCCTAATCAACAATTATATGTTAAGTAAAGGAAACGCTTCAAAAATTAAACTTTGAACAAATTTATGTTCTTCTTAAATAAGATTCAATATAAATGAAATTATATGGGCGCTTTTGCTAGAACTATTGAGTGAATCAGAGCATCTATATCTAAAAGAAAACCGTCCCAAAATTTATTTTGGGACGGCTTCTTTTACCAAAAAATAAAGACACATATAAATCCAGAAATAGCTAAATAGCTATATAAGTAAAAAACTTTTGTTCTTGTTTTCTCTTTTGTTCGAAACAGTACGATAGTCGGTTCAATTAAACCGATTGTCAAACAAAGTAGGCCAAGAAGCATACAACCAATCGAGATAGAATACAGGGCGATTTGTGGTGCTTGAAATGGAATCATCCATTTTAATAAAAATGCAATAAGTGCAGTGTAACAAATACTACCGATGTATTTATTCAGTGGTGTATTAGAACGAAAACCAGGAAGTTTTTTTAAGAAAGAGCGGGAAACAACTTCTGTTTGTAAAGATGTATGCTCTTCAATAATTTTTTGAGCTTCTTTTCCTTTTTGAAAAAGAGATAAGATCCAATTTCGCTCACCCTGAAAAATAAATTGAGAAGTTGTCAAATAGTGATCAATCTTCACTTTATTCCAACTCTTCCACGGATGACGCTCACACAATTTTAATTTACTTTCTGTTTTTTTATCATACTGATAAATACTGATGCCATCTTCATCGAAAGTAGCATAGTATGTCTCGTTTGAGAATGTGCCTAAATCAATTGGGCAGTAGAAAAGTAATTCTTTTTTTAAGTAAAAGTATTCTTTTCTTAAGTTTTTTTTCATTGCTTCTCGAATAGAATGTCTCTTGTCTTTTTTCATGACATTTCCTCCATAACTCAGAAAATGTTCTTATCTTAACAATTCAATATCTTATCACTTTTAATTATATATGACTAGGTAATTCAAAAGAGAAATGCCGAATAATAAAAAATATGGATTGTATTGTAAAATATCTCGCAATTTATTTGTTGTTACGAAAAATAAATAACTAATTTTAAATAAGTTACAATTTTTTAGTTCACAATGTTATGAGGTTGTTGTATAATGAAGGGGAAAATAGAATATCGGTCTATCTTCGGGGCAGGGTGAAAATCCCGACCGGCGGTGATGAACTATTTATGATTTTGTTCTAAGCCCGCGAGCCGTTAAGGCAGGATTTGGTGTGATTCCAAAGCCGACAGTATAGTCTGGATGGGAGAAGATGGAGGTTCAAGCGTTCAAAAAAGATATGGATTTGAACGTCTGTTTGATGTGCCTTAAATTCTCCCTTTGTGTAAAACACAAAGGGTTTTTTCGTTCTATGAAAAAATAGGCATAGCAGAACCTTTCCACTTTCCATGAGATGATCGATGGAAAAGGAGAGAGAAAGATGAAACAAAAAAACAGTGTAGTGCAGATGGTGAGTGTAGCGATGCTAAGTAGTATTGCATATTTACTAATGATGTTGGATTTCCCGTTCCCAGGGCTTCCGCCATTTTTGAAAATTGATTTTAGTGATGTACCAGCTCTAATTGCGGCAATTATCTTTGGACCAGTAGCAGGAGTGATTGTAGAGGCGATAAAGAACATTTTACATTACGGGATTCAAGGAAGTTTAACGGGAGTACCAGTTGGAGAAATTGCAAACTTTATTGCAGGATGTTTATTTATTGGGCCAGCAGCTTTCTTATTTAGAAAGTATCGTACTGTGAAGAGTTTAACTACAGGATTAATGCTAGGGACAATTACAATGGCACTTATTATGAGTGTATTAAACTACATCATCATATTCCCGGCGTACACTTGGTTTTTAAATTCACCAGCTATGTCTAGCGAAGCTATAAAAACAACGGTTGTAACGGCAATCTTACCATTTAATTTAATTAAAGGGATTGTTGTAACAATTGTATTTGTAGCATTATTCTCACGCCTGAAAGTATGGGTGTTTGCAAAAATGAAAAATGCATAATATATACTAAAACCATTAGTAGTGTGAAACTACTAATGGTTTTTTATTAAGGAAAATAAAATTTAGATACAAAAAACGCCCCTCATCAATAGGAGGGGCGTTTTTTGAAGTTAATAAAAGACTATTCGAATTTTAAAGCGTCTCCGTCGAATGATTCGTCAGCAACTTTAATTGAGTCAGTTGGACAGCCTTCGAATGCATCCATCATATCTTCAATTAATACATCTGGAATTTCAACGATACCTTGGTTATCATCTAATGTTACAAATGCAATACCTTCATCATCATAGTCATAAATGTCTGGTGCAGCAGCGCCACAAGCACCACATGCAATACAAGTATCTTTATCAACGATTGTATATTTTGCCATCTTTTTTCCCTCCTGATAATATGTATGTGAAAAGCTCGCCATAAAAATTATAACCTTATTGTAAAACGGTTTGTAAAACTTTTCAACATAAAATTATAATGATAATGCTTATCAATTAGAGTGTCAACTTATTTTTGAATTATGTCATAAGATTTTCAAAATACGTAAATATGATTTCGTTTGATACAATAGAATATATACAAGTATATAGTTCTTATATGATAAGTTTAATGAGCGACAGTAGATAGTGTAATTGTACTGAAAAGAATGAAGTTAAGATTGGAAGGTGGAAGCGGTCATGCAAATACAATATACTTTGTTGCATTGTTTAAAACAATTGAATGGTGAAAGAACCGTTTCTTCTATTTATTATTTACTAAAGGGCAAACGTTCTTCGCAAACTTTACAAGATGGAAATATGTTCCGAATTTCTTTTTTGTTCGGAATATATAAATCATTAAATAGAAATGACTATGATGGTGAAGTTGCAAAGTTGTTGCAAGCGGATTTTATTCAAGAAATACATGAAAATACATATGTGTTAACACCTACGGGTAAAATGCAGTTACATAAATGGGAGGAAGTTTATGCTTTTCCGGCGCATTTGCATGGTTTACATTATGGTGAATTAGGTGAAACATTTTGGAAAAGATTATCATTAATTATTCAAACCATATCAAATTTACAACAGAATAATACGAGGTTTATTCCAATTCAGCAAGATACAGAAATAATGATGTGGGTGAAACGTTTTCTAACAGGAAGGCCATATAAGAGAAGTGAGTTGGCGAGAAAACTATGGACGGAAGTACATAATCTTTTAGAAAAGAGTAATGCGATAGAAGCGACGATTGTAACATATCGATTAACGGGTTATGAACGCATTGGTTGTACATTGCAACAATTAGCAGAAATTACGAAACAAGATATATTCAGGGTGTATTTTTTATTTTGGGGTACAATACATTTCTTTATACAAGAAGTTCGTGATAAAGAAAATGAATTTCCACTATTAGCTGAAATTATATCTTATCCAAATGAGAGAGCTGAATTATTTAGTTTATCCACGAAAAAAACATATAATTTTTGGAGACAAGGACGTTCTTTAGAAGAAATAGCGACGATTCGGAATTTAAAGGTTGCAACGATAGAAGATCATTTTGTTGAAATTGCTTTGCGAGAAAAAGATTTTTCTATTGAAATGTTTATGGAAAAAGAAAAGATAGACAAAGTAATAAAAGTAATTGAAGCATTGCAAACGCGGAAGTTACGTGTTTTGAAACAAGCGGTTGGAGAAGATATCTCTTATTTTGAAGTTCGTCTTGTATTAGCGCGGATGGAGGGTGTAAATGAAACTTGAAGAATATTTATATAAGTGGTTTGGATATTCTGAATTTCGTCCAGGTCAAAAAGGAGTAATTACAGATTTATTAGAAGGAAAAGATGTGATAGCAATGCTTCCGACTGGAAGAGGGAAATCTATGTGCTATCAGTTTCCGGGGCTTATGCGAGAAGGAACAGTGCTTGTTGTATCACCGTTATTATCTTTAATGGAAGATCAAGTGACACAATTAAAGTATGTTGTGAAAAACCGAGTGATAGCATTTAATAGTTTTCGGACATTAAATGAAAAAAGAGAAGCGATGAAAAAATTATCTTCATATAAATTTATTTTTGTTTCACCAGAGATGTTGCAGTCGGAGTTATTAATTAGGGAATTGAAGAAAATTCATATTTCATTATTTGTTGTTGATGAGGCTCATTGTATTTCTCAATGGGGTTATGATTTTAGACCGGACTATAAAAAACTAAATGTAGTTATTGAAAATATTGGTTCTCCTACAGTATTAGCATTGACAGCCACAGCGACAAAAGGGGTACTGCAGGATATCGCAGATAGTTTAAATTTAAAGGGTGCCGCGGAACATGTATACTCTATTGATCGTCCTAATATTGCAATGGATGTGCAATTTGTAGAGACGATAGAAGAAAAGAAAGAGGCGCTTTTAGAGCAGGTGATGTATTTACAAGGGCCGGGGATTGTATATTGCTCAAGTAGAGCGTGGACAGAAAGGTTAACGGAATACTTGAGAGGGAAAGGTGTTACTGGTGTAGCTTTTTATCATGGTGGTATGGAACATGAAGAGCGTATGTTAATTCAACAGCAGTTTATGAACGATCAATTGCAACTTGTAATATGCACAAGTGCATTTGGTATGGGGGTAAATAAGGCGAATACGCGATATATTATTCATTTTCATTATCCAACTAATATAGCCTCTTACTTACAAGAAATCGGAAGAGCTGGAAGAGATGGCGAACCGAGTATAGCTATTTTATTATGTAGTCCGTTGGATCATGATTTACCAATTTCAATCATTGAGGATGAATTGCCAAGTAAGTCACAAATAAAATTTTTATTTTCTTTACTACAAGAAAGAATATTTCAAACGAAGGAATTACCAATAGAAGATGTAGAAGAAATTTGTTATAATGCAGCAAGATTTAATGAGCAATATTGGCGTTTCGTTCGTTATCATCTCGAACAGGTTGGAATTATACAACAACGAAGATTATTATTAGAAGGTTTGTCAGATGAAATCATGAATCGATTAATAGCTGAAGTAGAAATAAGGTTGCGTAATAAATATAGTGAGCTAGAAAATATGAAGTCATGGATACAAGTTAAAGGGTGTAGACGTGAATATGTGCTGCAACAGTTCGGTTATAGGAAAGAGCAAGAGTTAATTAATTGCTGCGATTATTGCGGTATTACCAAAGAAGATTATAAAAAAAGACGAGCGCAACAATCGGATTTCGACTATAATTGGGAAACAGAGTTACAAAAGCTTTTCGGCCTAGAAAAGATGGAGGAATGATGAACATTCAAAGGCATAATGTTGAAGATATGAGTCCGCAGGAAATAAGGCTGAATCTATATATAACACAGTTAATTATTATCGGTATTGGCTGTTTACTGGCATATATATTATTTCAAGATGTAAAAGAAGTCTTTAATTTATGGAAATGGGAACCAGTATCTATACTTATTATAGGTGGTTTGTTAGCGATTGGTATTGTGTTATTAGATTATGTTGCAATGCGAGTGTTTCCGGAGTCATGGTTTGATGATGGTGGTATTAACGATAAGATGTTTCGAGGAATGTCCGTTCTACACTTACTCGTTATTACGTTCTTGATTGGTTTTGCAGAAGAATTTTTATTTAGAGGTGTAGTACAGACTCATTTTGGAATTGTAATTGCGAGCTTCGTATTTGCAGTGTTACATATTCGTTATATAACAAAGCCATTTTTATTTTGTTTCGTCTGTTTTATTAGTTTTGTCTTTGGTTATGTATTTGAATGGACAGGAAATTTGTTTATAACAATCTTTGCACACTTTCTTGTTGATTTTATAATGGGACTCCAATTAAGAAAATAAATGGAAGGTGGTGGTGAACAACATGAGGAAACGAATTCCTGATTTTGAAGAGGAATTAGAAGTTGAGCGAGTGGAAGAAAAAGAAAGTTTACCGCCGCGTAGTGAAATTCATAGAAATAAAGAGAAAAAACAAAAGTTTAAAATAAATCACATTTTCGTCCGGGTTTTAACATTTCTATTCATTCTTCTGCCGATTAGTATTTTGTGGTACACGGATAAATATATTCAGGTGAAGGGTGATAGTAATAATGCTGGAAAAAGTGCGTTTGAAGTAATCTTCTTTGATTCAGCTAAATCTGAGTCGCAGAAACATTCTGAAAAAGTAATAACGCATACTGTGAAAGAGGGAGAAACTTTAGAAAGTATAGCGAAGCAATATTTTTCAGATGGAAATGGAATTGAAGTAATTAAAAAGTATAATAACTTGCAGGAAGATGAAGTGAGTGCAGGTCAAGAATTAAAAATTCCGATAAAAGATAAGTCCACAAAGCAAGAAAGCTAGCGAGTTAAGCGATCACAGTTTGTTATAAAAGCCTAGGATTATCTTTATGAGGAGGGAGTCAAAAATATGATATGGATTATATTATTCAGTACTCTCATAGGCATGGGGATTTTATTACTTTTTGTGATGTATAAAGAAGCGATGCGTAATACGGTGTTGGAACATACTTTAGTATTTAAAGAATTTCCGAAAAGTTTTCAAAAAGTAAATGTGTTTTTTATTTCTGATATTCATAGAAGGGTCATTTCGAATTTGTTAATTGAACAAGTAAAAGGAAAAGTAGATCTCGTAATTATCGGAGGAGATTTAGCAGAGAAAGGTGTCTCTTTATCAAAAATCTCTGCGAATATTCAAAAGTTAAGAGAGATAGGTCCTGTATATTTTGTGTGGGGAAACAATGATTATGAGATAGAATATCATGAATTAGATGCGTTATTATTAGAAAATAACGTAAAAGTTTTAGATAATACAAGAGTGGTATTTGAGTCTGAATTAGGAGAGAAAATTTGTTTGCTCGGTATAGATGATGTTGGATTGCACCGTGATCGTCTAGATTTGGCATTGGCGGATTGTAAAGAAGATGGTTTTCGTATCCTAGTTAGTCACAACCCTGATATAATAAAAAAAATGTCTGGAAATGAACAGATTTCACTTGTGTTAAGTGGACATACGCATGGAGGACAAATCCGATTATTCCCATCTAAAAAATATTTAAAAGGTGGCGTATATAACCATTTGAATACGATTCTCTTTGTTAGTAATGGGTATGGAACAACATTGATACCACTTCGTTTCCGAGCACCTGCTCAAACACATATCATTACATTGTGCGGAGGGAAATGATGCCAACTCTTAGTGGGAAATATAATATAAAAGCCGTTTCGAATATAATTGGAGTTCAGCCGAGTACGCTTCGTGCATGGGAAAGACGATATCAAATTATTGCCCCAAAGCGGAATCAAGCTGGGCATCGCTTATATACAGAAGAGCATATTCAAATTTTAAAATGGTTAATGGAAAAAGTTTCTTCCGGTATGATGATTGGACAAGCAGTTCAGTTATTAGAAGAGAATCGTTTGCAGAGTACAGTTCAAAAAGAGATACATTTCGATAAAGAAGTTGTTTTAGTGGACGATTTGCTACAAGCTTTGTTAAAATTTGATGAAATTACAATTGCTGCATTATTAAACGAAGCTTTTAGTATATATTCAACAGAAAAGGTTGTTGCCAGTATCGTTCTTCGAGTGACAGACAAATTATTAACGTCAAAAAATAATAATGAGATTTCAATGGTGCAATTTCAATATGCACTATCATTTTTACAAACGCGTCTAGGGATGGTGTATCACAATGCCTCAATGTTTTCCTCTTTACACAAAGTTATTGTGTTAGAAAAGGATGCATTGAAAGGATTTATTTTTTCAACTTATTTACGCTTAAAAGGATATGAGGCGATATATATTAGGACAAGCTTAGCTGAAGATGGTATGTTATCAGCGGTAGAGGAAATACAGCCGAAATATGTATTTATATCTTTTGCTGACGAACAAGAAATGAAAAAGACGATGAACTTTATAAATTTATTACAAGAAAAAAGGGAATCTCTTTCTGTTGGATTTATCGGAAAGCTAGGCGTTCTAAACCAGTTGGACATTGAAACAATCTTAATTGGTGATACGAAAGAAGAATGGGATGGATGGTTAAAAATGTCGGAATAGTTGTTCGAAAAGAACCATCTATTTTCTATTTCATATAATAAAAATTAGATGCATTGGTTACGTAGGGAGGGTATGAGATGAGGCTGGAACGATTAAATTACAATAAGATAAAAATTTTTCTAACATTTGATGATTTATCTGAACGAGGATTAACGAAAGAAGATTTATGGAGAAATGCACCGAAAGTACAGCAATTATTTCGTGATATGATGCAAGAAGCAAATAAGGAATTAGGGTTTGAAGCAGATGGTCCGATTGCAGTTGAAGTGTTTTCTCTACAAGCACAAGGGATGGTTGTAATTGTAACGAAAGAAAATCAAGAAATGGATACAGATGATGAGTTCCGTGACGAGTTTATTGAAATGCAAGTGACTCTAGATGAAAGTGAGCATATATTATATGAGTTTGCTACGCTAGATGACGTAATTAACCTGTCGAATCGCTTATATAACCTTGGTGTAACTGGCGGAAAGCTATATACGTGGGATGAGCGCTTCTATCTTTGGGTGGAAGAAGAGGAACAAATTCAATTGTTAAAGGCGGATTTTATAGCTATTTTAGCGGAATACGGTAATCCGTCTACAGCAACCATTTATCGCATCATGGAGTACGGTAAAGAATTAATGGATGTTAACGCGATAGAACAAATACACAATTACTTTGTGAAAAAACAAAACCTCAGCTAATACAACATAGCTGAGGTTTTGTTTTTATTTGGAGAAGGGAAGGGATGATTGTAAATACTCGAACATACTTTTTGAAAATAAAATATGCAGTTTTATGGGAGTGTGGTTGATGAAAATAAAAAATATTTAAATATTTAAGTATTTTACTTTTCTAAAAGTAATAAAAGGACTATAATAATAGTGAAAACGCTTGCAACAGAAAATAGTTTGTATATATTTGTTAGCGTTTTCTATTGCATTCCAAATTTAAGGGTGTATACTAGGCAATGAAGGTTTACTAAACAAGTGAAATTACAGGGGGTTTACTTACTATGGTAGCCGAAAAGGGAACTCAAACAAAAACACAACAACAAAGGGAACAACATTTTGAACTATTGAATTCAACACAAATTGTTATTAGTGAAGCGTTAGAAAAATTGGGTTATCCAAACGAAGTATATGAATTATTAAAAGAACCAATTCGTATGATGACAGTGAAAATACCAGTTCGTATGGATGACGGGACTGTTAAAATATTTACAGGATATCGTGCGCAACATAATGATGCTGTTGGTCCAACGAAAGGTGGAATTCGCTTCCATCCGAATGTAACAGAAAATGAAGTGAAAGCACTTTCAATCTGGATGAGTTTAAAATGTGGTATTGTTGATTTACCATATGGTGGAGGTAAGGGTGGAATTATCTGTGATCCACGTGAAATGTCATTCCGTGAGTTAGAAAGATTAAGCCGCGGTTATGTACGAGCAATTAGCCAAATCGTAGGTCCGACGAAAGATATTCCAGCTCCAGATGTATTCACAAACTCTCAAATTATGGCGTGGATGATGGATGAGTATAGCCGTATTGATGAATTTAATTCACCAGGATTTATTACAGGTAAACCGCTTGTATTAGGTGGATCACATGGACGTGAAACAGCAACAGCGAAAGGTGTAACAATTTGTATTCGCGAAGCTGCTAAAAAACGTGGCATTGATATTAAGGGTGCACGCGTTGTTGTTCAAGGATTCGGTAATGCTGGTAGCTTCTTAGCTAAATTTATGCATGATGCAGGTGCGAAAGTTATTGCAATCTCAGATGCTTACGGCGCGTTACATGATCCAAACGGATTAGATATTGATTATTTATTAGACCGTCGTGATAGCTTCGGTACAGTAACAAAGCTATTTAACAATACAATTTCAAACAAAGAATTGTTAGAACTTGATTGCGATATTTTAGTACCAGCTGCAATTGAGAACCAAATTACAGAAGAAAATGCTAATGATATTAAAGCGAAAATCGTTGTTGAAGCTGCAAATGGTCCAACAACATTAGAAGCGACTAAAATTTTAACAGATCGCGGAATTTTGCTTGTTCCAGACGTGTTAGCAAGTGCTGGTGGTGTAACAGTATCTTACTTTGAGTGGGTACAAAACAACCAAGGTTACTACTGGACTGAAGAAGAAGTAGAACAACGTTTAGAAAAAGTAATGGTAAGATCATTTGATTCTATTTATGAAACAGCACAAGTTCGTAAAGTGAACATGCGCTTAGCGGCGTACATGGTTGGTGTTCGTAAAATGGCTGAAGCAAGCCGCTTCAGAGGTTGGGTATAAAATATTATATCTTGAGAAAACGTGATTTCCTTTCGAGGGAATCACGTTTTTTTGTTGAAGTATTAAATGAGGTGTTGTATATGGAGAATGAAATGCTGGAACGAGTAGAACAATTAGAAGAGAAGGTTAAGAGGTTAGAGGGAGAACTTGCAAGAACGATGAAAGCTCGAAAAATAAGTACCGTTCGGATGTTCGGGGAAGGGTTACTGTTTTTGGTATTTGGTGTGGTTGTAGTAGGGCCGATTATTGCCGTTGTAATCTCGATTTTTACTTGGCTTGCTGAAAAATAAAATAAAAATAAAAAGAACGCTTGTTCTATACGAACAAACGTGCTATACTCTCCTTAGATAAACAAAACGGAAATGATTTTAAGGAGAGATAAATGATGAAAATGACAGTAGACCAAAGATTTATGATGCCAGCAGATGTTGTAGAGCGAGTGGAAGTATTACGAAACAAACAAAGCAAGCGTGGCACATTATTACAATCGGTAAATAAATTTTTCGGTTTAGATACGAAAGAAGATTGTGTTTGGTTTTACGGTTTTTATGGAGTGGCTGTAAGTATAGTGTTGTTTATGGTGTTCACTTCAAATATTTTCGATTTTCTCTTCGCGTAAGAAATATGCGATAAGGACATTGCTACCGAATACATATATAAGGAAGTAAGGTAATCTTCTAGAGCGGGAGTTGGTAGCAATGGCGATGTTTCCTATAGAGCGCAACTATATTGGATATGGAAGTTCACGACCGGGGATTCCTCTGACTAAAGTGAGATTTATTGTAAGCCATGATACGGGGAATCCTGGAAGCAATGCGATAGGGAATCGAGATTACTTTAATGAATTACAACCGAAAGCTTCGGCGCATACATTTATAGATGATAAAACAATATTGGAGATTATTCCTATAAATGAAGTTGCGTATCATGTTCGATATGGTGTGCCGACGGATAATGACTTATATGGCTATGACGCGAATAAGGCGGCCATTGGAGTGGAACTTTGTTATGGTGGTGATGTTAACTTTTGGGAAGCATATAATCGTTTTACATGGTATCATGCGTATTTATGCCAAAACTTTGGCTTAAATCCGAAAAAAGATATCGTGTCACATAAAACGCTTGATCCAGCTAGAAAGATTGATCCTGAGAATGTATTAGGGAAACAAGGTATTAAATTTCAGCAGTTTTTAGCAGATGTCTATCGGATGTACGTTTCGTTTAGATGACAAATATATGAAAAATGAATACAATAAAGATAGGTGCCTACTGCTGTAAGTAGGTTTTTTCTTGTTTTTATAAATAGTGTATTGGTAGAAGACTAGGAGTGGACGAGTATGCAGAAAGAAACAGTTATTATAATCGGAGGCGGTCCGTGCGGATTAGCGGCTGCAATTTCGTTGCAAAAGGTAGGGATAAATCCGTTAGTAATTGAAAAAGGAAACATTGTAAATGCCATTTATAATTATCCAACTCATCAAACATTTTTCTCTTCTAGTGAAAAATTAGAAATTGGTGATGTAGCTTTTATTACAGAAAATCGTAAGCCAGTTCGAAATCAAGCGCTTGCGTATTATCGTGAAGTAGTAAGACGTAAATCTGTACGTGTAAATGCTTTTGAGCGAGTGGAGAAAGTTCAAAAAGATGGAGAAGCTTTTCAGGTTGAGACGACAAAGCGTGACGGAAGTAAGGAAATATATATAGCGAAATATATTGTTGTAGCAACTGGATATTATGATAATCCAAATTATATGAATGTTCCAGGTGAGGAATTGAAGAAAGTAGCTCACTATTTTAAAGAGGGGCATCCTTATTTTGATCGAGATGTAGTAGTTATAGGTGGGAAAAACTCGAGTGTAGATGCCGCGTTAGAACTTGTTAAATCTGGTGCACGTGTAACGGTACTGTATCGTGGAAGTGAGTATTCACCAAGCATAAAGCCTTGGATTTTGCCGGAATTTGAGGCGTTAGTACGAAATGGTACAATTCAAATGCATTTTGGGGCTCATGTGAAAGAAATTACTGAGCATACATTAACGTTTACAGTTGATGGTGAAGCTCTTACAATCAAAAACGATTTTGTATTTGCGATGACTGGTTATCATCCTGATCATAGCTTCTTAACGAAGATGGGTGTTCAGATTGATGAAGAAACAGGACGTCCAATTTATACAGAGGATAGAATGGAAACGAATGCTGAAAATATTTTCATTGCAGGTGTCATTGCTGCTGGAAATAATGCAAATGAAATATTTATCGAGAACGGAAGATTTCATGGAGATGCGATTGCGCAAACCATTGCATCAAGAGAAAAATAAAAAGGAGCTGTCGGGAAAACCTCGACAGCTCCTTTTTATTCGTGCATAAACATATTTTGAATGGATTCATGAGAATTTGTATTCTCTAATGCAACAAGTAATTTAATGCGTGCTTTTTGTGCATTTAAGCCGTATGTGAATACAATGCCCATATCTTTTAAGTGTTTACCGCCACCTTCATACGAATATACGTCTTGAACGATACCGTTGAAACAGCGAGAAACTAATACGACAGGAATACCTCTATTTAATAATCTTTCTAGACTAGGTAGTGTTCTTGGAGGGAGATTACCTTGTCCAAGAGCTTCGATAACAATGCCGTCTACAGGAAGATTTTCGATTGCTGCTAATAATGTATCATCCATGCCAGCATATGCTTTTAGAACAACTACATTTTTAGACACTTTGTTTATCGTATATGTTTCGTGATGTACTAAAGCGTGATGGAAGACAACGCCGCGTTTTGTTACCATTCCAATTGGTCCGTATTGTGGGCTTTGGAATGTTGCAACATTACTTGTATGTGTTTTCGTTACATTTGTAGCGCAATGAATTTCGTCGTTTAATACGACTAAAACACCTTTTTCTGCAGCTTCATCACAACTAGCAACTTTTACAGCTGATAAGAAGTTATATAGACCATCAGCACCTAACTCATTGCTAGAGCGCATTGCACCTGTCACTACGATCGGAATAGTTGCTTGTACTGTTAAATCTAAGAAATAAGCTGTTTCTTCTAATGTATCCGTGCCATGCGTAATGACTACGCCATGAATGTTGTCTTGTTTTACTCTTTCATCAATGATGACTTGTAATTGTAACATTTCGCTCGGTGTCATATGAGGAGATGGTAGGTGGAACACATCTTCAACGATTAAATCAACATCGCCTTCTAAATCAGGAATGAATTTTAAAAGAGGATTTTTTTCACCTGGTTGTACGACCCCAGTTTCTTTATCTTCCTCCATTGCAATTGTTCCACCTGTGTGTAAAACTAGGATTCTTTTCAATGCTTATACCCCTTTCAAGTAAAAAAATACATTTAGAACATAACATGTTTTGAGTAAATTCGACAATGGAAATGTATAAAAGTATGCCTCGAAAATGACAATAAAATTAACTGCTATATGTACGATGTATAAAATTATGAAACGAAATGTGCAAATATAGTATAGGAGGGAAGAATTCCGGTGAAAAAGGTGGAGAGAATTTTTATTCGTATATTAATAATACAATTCATTTGTCTTTCTGTTGTGCAATTGTTATTTATACATAAGTCATCAGTGAAATATTTATCTAAAATTGTTTATTATGAGGGTGTCATGGTAAAAAACAAAGTGGAAATCTTGCAGGTGAATAGGTAGTTTTCATTTTCTTCTATGAAGGATTATGCTACAATAATTGAGGATTTAATGACGTGAAGCAAATGAGAAGAAGCAGGGTGAACACCTGCTTTTCGTTTTGTTTTATAAGTGAAAAAATGAGGTGTTACAATGGATAAACGAATTTCAATTGCTATAGATGGTCCAGCAGCTGCTGGGAAAAGTACAGTGGCAAAAGTTGTTGCGAAGGAACTTTCTTACGTTTATATTGATACAGGCGCAATGTACCGTACGCTTACATATGCAGCCCTTGAACAAAAAGTAGACATTGAAAATGAAGAGCAGTTAATGGAAGTTGTAAAGAATGTAAATATTGAGTTTCAGCAAGGAGAAAATACACAGCTTGTATTTTTAAATGGACAAGATGTTTCTGAAGTAATTCGTACACCTGATGTGACGAATCGAGTATCTATTGTAGCGAAACATCGCCTTGTTCGTGAAGAAATGGTACGTCGTCAGCAAGAGTTAGCGAAAAAAGGCGGCGTTGTAATGGACGGCCGTGATATTGGTACACATGTATTACCGGATGCTGAAGTGAAAATCTTTATGCTTGCTTCTGTTGAAGAAAGAGCGGAAAGAAGACATTTAGAAAATTTAAATAAAGGTTTCGAATCTAATTTAGAGCAGCTAAAAGAAGAAATTGCTCAGCGTGATAAATTAGATTCAGAACGCGAAGTTTCTCCACTAAAAAAGGCTGATGATGCATTGGAATTAGATACGACTTCTTTATCAATTGAAGAAGTTGTCCAAAAAATTATGAGCATTGTTTCTGGAGTGTTTGCGAAATAAAGAAAGGGGATAGTCCTCTTTCTTTTTTTGTTTAAATAGAAATGTAAAGGATACGTGAATTGTGAGTCTCTTTCCTTGACAAATGAGCTGATTTGTAAGAAGTTAGTTAAAGAGGAATAAAACTGTCAGAATATATTCGCTATTATATTTCAAAACATACTTTTTTCAAGCTGGTTTTGCTGTATACTATTTATATAGGTTTAATATATTTTCTTGTGAATGTTATTGAAAAAGAGTATGTGATGAGAAATTCTTAAACATGCAAATGAAAACTTTGTTTTCATTTCGTATATACATAAAAAATGCTTTGTCAATTCTGTAGGGAGGTATTTCCATGGTAGAGAAAATGAATGAAGAAGTTATGGATTCAAAAGAATTACAAGTTGGTGACGTTGTTACAGGTTCTGTAACGAAGGTTGAAGAGAAACAAGTGCTTGTAAATGTTGGATACAAAACAGATGGCGTAATTCCAATTAGTGAATTAGCTAACGTTCATATTGAAAAAGCAAGCGATGTTGTAGAATTAGATCAAACACTAGAGTTGAAAATTATTAAATTAGAAGAAGATGATCTTGTCTTATCTAAACGTGCTGTTGATGCAGAAAAAGCATGGGTAGAACTACAAGAGAAATTTACTTCTGGTCATGTATTTGATGTTACTGTAAAAGATATTGTGAATGGCGGATTAGTTGTGGACCTTGGTGTTCGCGGTTTTATTCCAGCTTCACTTGTAGAAGTACATTATGTAGAAGACTTTACTGACTATAAAGGTAAAACATTAGCGGTGAAAATTGTTGAATTAGACCGTGAAAAAAATCGTGTAATCCTTTCGCATAAAGCGGTAGTAGAATTAGAACTAGATTCTAAGAAAAAAGAAGCAATTTCTTCATTAAAAGAAGGGGACGTTGTTGAAGGAACAGTACAACGATTAACTGACTTTGGCGCATTCGTTAACGTTGGTGGAGTGGACGGTTTAGTTCACATTTCACAAATTTCACACGAACGTGTAGAGCAACCTTCTGAAGTGTTAGAGCAAGGTCAAAAGGTTAAGGTAAAGGTGTTATCTGTTGATGCTGATACACAACGTATTTCTTTATCAATTAAAGCAGCTCAACCAGGACCTTGGGAAAACGTTGCTGGCGAAATAAAAGCTGGAGATATTCGTGAGGGAGTAGTAAAACGCCTTGTTACATTTGGTGCATTCGTTGAGATTTTACCGGGCGTTGAAGGGCTTGTACACGTATCTCAAATTGCAAATCGTCACGTGAAAAATCCGAATGAAGTATTGGAAATGGGACAAGAAGTAAAAGTGAAAGTACTTGAAGTTCACGTAGCAGAGAAACGTATTTCTTTAAGTATAAAAGAAGCGCTTGAGGAAAATAATGTAACTGAAGATTATAGTCAGTATGAGCCAAATGCTGATTCTGCTACTTTCCAATTAAGTGATATTATTGGTGAACAACTGAAAAAATTAAAGAAATAATGAGGGGTACAAGTGGTAAGGGCAAAACGTAAATTAGATCATATTGAATACGCTCTTTCTACTGGTCAGTCTCGTACGCATGGCTTTCATGATATTGATTTTGTGCATCAAAGCTTGCCAAATTCAAATTATGACACAATAACATGTGAAACAAAAATCGGCGAACTTTCACTAAGTTCGCCGATTTTTATCAATGCGATGACTGGTGGTGGAGGAGAGAAAACGTTACATATTAATGAGCAATTAGCATATGTAGCGAAACATCATAACCTTGCTATGGCTGTAGGTTCGCAAATGGCGGCGTTAAAAGATGAAAGTGAAGCTGCTTCTTATAAGGTGATTAGAAAGGTAAACCCAAATGGTATTTTCTTTGCTAATTTAGGTAGTGAGGCAACTATCGAGCAGGCAGAGCGCGCCGTTGATATGATTGAAGCGAATGCATTACAAATTCATTTAAATGTCATACAAGAGTTAACGATGCCAGAAGGAGACCGTGATTTTACTGGAGTACTTCAGCGCATTGAGAAAATTGTTTTAAATAGTAAAGTTCCTATCATTGTAAAAGAAGTTGGATTTGGGATGAGTAAGGAAACAATGCAACAGTTAGTGAACGTAGGTGTAACAGCAATTGATATTGGTGGGCAAGGTGGTACGAATTTTGCTGCTGTTGAAAACGAAAGAAGACAGCGAATGCTTTCTTATTTTAATAACTGGGGCATACAAACAGCAACCTCGATTATTGAAGCAACCTCTACAAATAATAACCTCTCTTTTATTGCATCTGGGGGTATACAAACAGCGCTTGACGTAGCGAAAGCAATCGCATTAGGGGCGAATACAACTGCGTTTGCTGGTTATTTTTTACGTATTTTAATGCAAGATGGTATCGAGAAGTTAGTAGATGAAATTGAGCTTCTACATACAGATTTGAAATTTATAATGACAGCTCTTGGTGCGAAGACGATAGAAGAGTTGCAATCTGTACCTCTTGTTGTAAAGGGTGAAACATATCATTGGTTAATGCAGCGTGGTATTGATACTGCGCATTATAGTAGGAGATAAAAAATCAACCATTCGGTTGATTTTTTTTTGTTCTATTCTTTTTCGTAATATAAAGTGGAGAATGGAATTAGTATTATATAAAAATATCATTTCGTAAAAATTGTAATTGAAAAAGGGTTGAAAAATGTAGATGGTGTGTTGTCGAATTACTGGAGAGAACTTAATTTTTAATGGGAATAGGTGAAGGTAAAAAGAAGTAATGGGAAGATATAGTATGCGAAATATTATTTCGATATAAATAGAAATCATTAAACTGATTATGTAAAAGACGGTTTCGTACAATATAGAAACCGTCTTTTTGTATTAATTAGTGCTGGTTTTGTTTTCGAGCCTGTTCTGGTGTATCAAGTCCAGTTGCACCTGGATATTGTAGTGATTGATCACGATCGGATTCAACGCGGCGTGATTCTCGTAGTTTTCGTTCTTGGCGATCTTTACCCATAATGAATAACACCTCCTTGTTAAAAGTGTTGCTGTTATAAGAAAAAACTATGCGTAAATAAAGTGGATTAACTTTCATAAAAAGTTCCCATAATGGAAAACATAGGAGGTGAAGTTGATGGATGGAAGTACTTTTTATTTTGTAGCTTGGATAGGGTGGATCATTGTAACCTTTTTTATGAAAAAGGACCCTATCCGGTGGAAGTTAGGCGCTTGTATACTGATTTTTATAATTTGCTCTCCGTTACATGTAACGATTGCCTCATTCGTGGTATCAGTAAATGCTCTTTTACTTTGTATTATTTCTTTTATAGGGATCACGCTATATTCCGTCTGGAAAAAATTGTATAGCTTACTTTCGGCACTTATTATTGCAATGTTATATACGAGTTTTCATCTGTTAGAAATATATGATCCGATTTGGATTGTGGTGGATAGAGTGTTTCTGCTAAGTAGTGCTCTTGTGTATGCATCGGTGTTATTGCATGGGGATCGCATATTACGATTATGTTCTCTATATGTAGGGATGTTACAAGGAGAGCTGCTAGTGACATTTATTTTTAGGAAATTGAATTTTCCATATGATTACGGTAGTTTAGCATTTTTTGATATCGTCGCCATTTCTACATTATTCATGGCAATATTGTTTTGGATTGCAAAAGCATCAGTATACATGGAACGGTTTAAGAGAAAAACACGTAAAAGAAAGGCGAGGGTAATACATGACTGAATATACACCAGCCATTTTATGCGGCGTAATAGCAGGGACAGTTACAAGGGTGCTAATGCTTCGGACGGATACGCGGCAATATCCGACGAGGCTACATGGGAAAATTATTCATATTGCAATGGGGTTAATTGCAGCTGCTTTAGGAGCGATTGCAATCCCGTCTATTTTGAAAAAAGATTTTTCTGCCATTACATTTCTTACATTAGCAGCGACACAATTTCGTGATGTACGTAATATGGAAAGAAATACGCTTCAACAATTAGATGGGTATGAGCTCGTACCGCGTGGAAATACATACATTGAAGGAATTGCATTGGTTTTTGAAAGTCGCAACTATTTGGCAATGTTAACGTCGTTTGCAACGACGTTTGCGTATATAGGATTCCGTTCATGGATTGCAGGAGTAATTATGGCTATAATCGCATTTTTTATCGCGAAAAAATTAATGTCTGGTAAAAGGCTACATGATCTTGTTGAAATTGAGCACGTTCCGCTTCGTTTTGAAGGAGCAGGGCTTTATATTGACAATATTTACATTATGAATATTGGATTGCCAGCAAGACAAGAAGAAATTATGAAATATGGTATGGGTTTTATTTTAAAGCCGAAATCAATTGATGCGATGGTTACAGTCTCAAATTTAGGGCAACGACAAGCTATTTTACACGATGTTTCAGTAGCGTTAGGGATTTATAGAGATTCTGGTACACCAGCGCTTGTACCGTTAGCAAAGCGTGATTTAGAGGATGGCAGGGTTGGGATTTTTGTCCTGCCGCAAGATCAAGATGCAGAGAAAGCGATAGGTGTCATAGGAAATGTACCAACGTTAGAAAGTGCTGTCCATATGTCATCGGAAGCCCCAAAAGGAAGGGGAGATAAGAGATGATGTTAGAAAGTGTTATTCTGGCAGTTATAACAACGACTCCAGAAAAATTTGCAGGTGGTGCTCCTTTATTCGTTTGCGAATCGACGGAGGAACTAGAATTTGTTGCAAATAATTTAGAAGCAATTTTAGATGGTATTGCACATCGCTTACAAGAGAATGTATATATTATTGTGAAACATTAGCAACGTGTGTTATAATGTGAGGTGTTTTGATACGTTGAGAAATATTCTGGAATGCAAATCCCTTCTTGCACAAAGAAGGGTTTTTTACATAATAAACAGAAGCAAGTTGAAAGGATGAAAGTATATGCCGAAACCAGTAATAGCGATAGTAGGTCGCCCGAACGTAGGGAAATCTACTATTTTCAATAGAATTGTTGGAGAAAGAGTTTCAATCGTAGAAGATATTCCAGGTGTAACGCGCGATCGTATTTATAGCGCTGGAGAATGGTTAAATCATGAATTTAACATTATTGATACGGGCGGAATTGATATTGGAGACGAGCCGTTTTTGACACAAATTCGTCAACAAGCTGAAGTAGCAATTGATGAAGCGGATGTTATCATTTTTATGACAAACGGTCGTGACGGTGTAACAGCAGCTGATGAAGAAGTTGCAAAAATTTTATATCGTTCAAATAAACCGGTTGTACTTGCAGTAAATAAAGTAGACAATCCGGAAATGCGCAGTGACATTTATGACTTTTATGCATTAGGATTTGGCGAACCATTCCCAATTTCAGGTACACACGGATTAGGGTTAGGTGACTTACTAGACGAAGCTGCACAACATTTTCCAAAGATTGAAGAAGACGGATATGATGAAGACACAATTCGTTTCTCTTTAATTGGACGTCCAAACGTAGGGAAATCATCACTTGTAAATGCTCTTCTTGGTCAAGAGCGTGTAATTGTTAGTAATGTAGCAGGAACAACTCGTGATGCTGTCGATACACCATATAGTAAAGATGGAAAAGATTATGTAATTATTGATACAGCTGGTATGCGTAAAAAAGGAAAAGTGTATGAAAGTACAGAAAAATATAGTGTACTTCGTGCGCTAAGAGCGATTGAACGTTCTGACGTTGTTTTAGTTGTTTTAGATGGTGAAGAAGGAATTATTGAGCAAGATAAAAAAATCGCTGGATATGCTCATGATTCAGGGCGAGCTGTTGTTATCGTTGTAAATAAATGGGATGCAGTGAAAAAAGACGAAAAAACAATGAAAGCATTTGAAGAAAATATCCGTGCTCATTTCCAATTCTTAGAATACGCACCAATTGTTTTCTTATCTGCAAAAACGAGAAAACGTACACAAACATTAATACCGGTTATCGATGAGGTAAATGAAAGTCATAGTATCCGTATTCAAACGAACGTATTAAACGATGTAATTATGGATGCGGTAGCGATGAATCCGACGCCAACTCATAATGGTAGCCGTCTGAAAATTTTCTATGCAACACAAGTTGCGGTAAAACCACCGACATTTGTTGTGTTTGTAAACGATCCAGAATTATTGCACTTCTCATATGAGCGTTTCTTAAAGAATCGCTTACGTGAATCATTTGGCTTCGTAGGAACGCCGATTCACATTATCGCTAGAGCAAGAGACTAATGGAGAGGATGTGATTTTATGACAAAAATCACAGTAGTAGGAGCAGGTAGCTGGGGAACAGCGTTAGCGATGGTATTAGCTGACAATGGACATGATGTACGTATTTGGGGAAATCGCCCAGAACTTATGGATGAAATTAATACGAAACATGAGAATAGTCGATATCTCCCAGGCATTACATTGCCAAGCACAATCGTAGCCTACTCTTCTTTAGAAGAAGCATTAGTAGATGTAAATACAGTACTGCTAGTAGTACCAACGAAAGCGTACAGAGATGTATTACAAGAGATGAAAGAAATTGTTACTGAACCAATTACTTGGATTCATGCGAGCAAAGGAATTGAACCTGGTACGTCAAAACGTATTTCGGAAGTGATTGAGGAAGAAATTCCAGAGCACTTAATTAAAGATGTTGTTGTACTGTCTGGACCGAGTCATGCTGAAGAAGTCGGTTTACGACAAGCGACAACAGTTACGTCTGCAGCAAAGCGTATGGAAGCGGCTGAGGAAGTACAAGATTTATTTATGAATAGTTATTTTCGTGTATACACAAATCCAGATATCGTTGGAGTTGAACTTGGTGGTGCGTTAAAAAATATTATCGCATTAGCTGCTGGTATAACTGATGGTCTTGGATTAGGTGATAATGCAAAGGCGGCATTGATGACACGTGGTTTAACAGAGATTGCTCGTTTAGGAAGAAAAATGGGCGGGAATCCGTTAACGTTTGCTGGTCTAACTGGTATGGGAGACTTAATTGTAACTTGTACAAGTGTTCATAGCCGAAATTGGCGCGCTGGAAATATGCTTGGAAAAGGACACTCTTTAGAAGAAGTGTTAGAAAGCATGGGTATGGTTGTGGAAGGTGTAAGAACAACGAAAGCTGCTCATGAATTGGCAGAGAAAATGGAAGTTGAAATGCCGATTACAGCTGCTTTATATGACGTGCTGTTCAATGGGAATAACGTAAAAGATGCAGTAGGCTCATTGATGGGACGTGTTCGAAAACATGAAGTGGAAGCTATACCTGATTTACTGTAAAGAAAAGCGACAGAAGTACATTTGTACTTCTGTCGCTTTTTTATTTTTTGGGTCTTTTCACCATTTTTTCATTTTTGCATAGGATGAAGAGTAACTTGAGGAGAGGGTGAAAAGAATGGATAATAATATTTTTAATAATATTGAGAAGGAAGCGAAAGTAAATAAAGAGGATATTTTTAAATTAGCATCATCCGTGCAAAATGCGAATTTACGTGATGAAACTGTACTTCGTCAATTAATTCATCAAGTGGCTCTTATGGCGGGACGTGAAGTGCCGAAAGAGCAAGAGGATCAAATTGTAAAAGCGATTATTAATAATAATATGCCAACAGATTTTGGTTCGTTAAGCAAAATGTTTAAAAAATAAATTATGAGAAACAAAGAGTTTGGAGATTGCATATGATAGCCATGAAAGAATGGGAATAGAGCTGTTTTTGGGCATATTTGGTCAACCGAAGCGAGAGATACAATCGCTTCGGTTTTATTTTTGCCTAGATTGGTGAGAAATGCTGGAAAACCTATTGATTAAAGTTACATACTCGCGATTTGTAGTAAAATGTTCTTTTTGTATTTGTTTAAAGATTTTAATTTGTTAAAATAGTATAAAAATAGATTAATAAAAAGGGGTGTGTATATGTCAGAAGGGCTTATGAAAATGTGGTTGGCTTTAGGGGCAATTGGATTTATGTTTTTTGCAGTAAGTTTTATTTTATTAAGTAGACATAGAATAAAGAATAAATTTTTGAAAGGGATTACAGCGTTAGTAGCGTACACCCTTATGATTGTGTCAGGAATTGTTATTTTTCTTGTTGTATTTAGTGGACCTGTACAGCAGTAAATGGAATGGTCTCGAAAATACTACATACGGAGCAAATTAGATTAGTATGAAAAGGTGATGCTAGTGAAAAAATTCCATATTATTTTAATATTTTGTTGTATGAGCCTTTTAACGGGGTGTCTGTATCCGAAAGAAAATATGAAGCAAAATGCGGTTCCTTATGAAGATCAGCTACAGGTTGTTCAAAAAGCTGTTGTGACATTTAAGGAGCAAAATGATGGGATATTGCCAATTAAGACGAGGGATATGAGTACACCTATTTATCAAAAGTATCCAATCGATTTTCAACAGATTGCCCCGCGTTACATACAAGAAGCGCCAGGGAATGCGTATGAAAGTGGAGGAGTATATCAATACGTATTAATAGACGTTGAAACAAATCCGACAGTAAAGTTAATTGATGTTAGGATGGCTGAACAAATTCAGGAACTATCTTTAAAGCTTAGGATGTATCGTGATGAACATCAATATCCACCTTTTAAAAAAGTAATTTCAGATGGTGTATATGAATTGGATTTCAAAAAACTAGGATATAAAGATGTACCACAAGTGACAAGTCCATATTCTGGTAAAGGACTTCCTTTTGTAATTAATGAAAAAGGAGAAGTTTTTGTTGATTATAGAATCGACCTATATGACGCTTTGAAAAAAAATGAAGGGCAGTTTACAGAGGGAGAAGATATTCGAAATATACTTTCGAAAGGTTCCCCGTTTGTACCAGCTTATTCTTTACCGTACACAGTAAAGGACGGAGAACCAATTTTTTTAAAATGATAAGTCATGAACCTTTCTTTTAGTGAATAAGTTCTAGAAGAAAGGTTTTTTATGTTATACAACTTACGATGCAAACAAAAGATATTTTTTAATAGTCATATGAAATTGGACAAAATTATATGATATATTGTCCGAACTTCTAGAATACCATTATATTATATCAGATATTATAGGCAACGTTAGAGAAGGTATTAGTTGACTATAAACGCGGAATTATTCCCAAAAATTTTGAGGGAGGGAATCACTTGGAAAAGGTAGATATTTTTAAAGATATTGCAGAACGAACAGGCGGTGATATTTATTTTGGAGTTGTAGGAGCTGTTCGAACAGGGAAATCAACATTCATTAAAAAATTTATGGAACTTGTAGTTATTCCAAATATTGAGAATGAGTCTGACCGTCAAAGAGCGCAGGATGAATTGCCTCAAAGTGCTGCTGGTCGTACAATTATGACGACGGAACCGAAGTTTGTTCCAAACCAAGCGGTTTCTATCGAAGTAGATGAAGGACTTGAAGTGAATATTCGATTAGTAGATTGTGTTGGATATACGGTTCCTGGAGCGAAGGGCTATGAAGATGAGAATGGCCCGCGTATGATTAATACCCCTTGGTATGAAGAACCTATTCCATTCCATGAAGCTGCAGAAATCGGCACGCGTAAAGTAATTCAAGAACATTCAACAATTGGTGTTGTAATTACAACAGATGGAACAATTGGTGAAATTCCAAGAAGAGATTATATAGAGGCAGAAGAACGCGTTGTAAATGAGTTGAAAGAAGTAGGAAAACCTTTCATTATGATAATTAATACGGTACAGCCGTATCATCCAGATACAGAGCAATTACGCCAAAGTTTATCAGAAGAATATGATATCCCGGTTATTGCAATGAGTGTGGAGAGTTTAAGAGAAACAGATGTATATAATGTACTTCGTGAAGCGCTATTTGAATTCCCTGTATTAGAAGTGAATGTGAACCTTCCGAGTTGGGTAATGGTGCTAAATGAAGGGCATTGGTTGCGTCAAAGTTATCAAGAAGCAGTTCAAGAAACTGTGAAGGATATAAAACGTCTTCGTGATGTGGATCGCGTTGTTTGGCAGTTTAGTCAATATGAATTTATTGATCGAGCGAGCCTAGCTGGCATTGATATGGGGCAAGGTGTGGCGGAGATTGATTTATATGCGCCAGATGAATTATATGATCAGATTTTAAAAGAAGTAGTAGGAGTAGAAATTCGAGGGAAAGATCATTTGTTAAAGCTTATGCTCGATTTATCTCATGCGAAAATAGAGTACGATCAAGTGGCGGATGCACTGCGTATGGTTAAGCAAACAGGATATGGTGTAGCAGCACCTGCATTAGCGGATATGAGCTTAGATGAGCCAGAAATTATTCGTCACGGTTCAAGGTTTGGTGTGAAGTTAAAAGCGGTAGCGCCATCTATTCATATGATTAAAGTAGATGTAGAGTCAACGTTTGAGCCGATTATTGGTACTGAAAAGCAAAGTGAAGAATTAGTTCGTTATTTAATGCAAGATTTTGAAGATGACCCGTTATCAATTTGGAATTCTGATATATTTGGACGTTCACTTAGCTCGATTGTTCGAGAAGGAATTCAGGCGAAATTATCTTTAATGCCAGAAAATGCTAGATATAAATTAAAAGAAACGCTAGAAAGAATTATTAATGAAGGATCTGGCGGATTAATTGCGATTATACTATAAGAAAAAATCCCTCTCATTGTAGAGGGATTTTTTGTTTTTTTTGATTATAAAATAGAAAAATAAACAGTCATTATCTAATACATTGTTGTAAATTGTCAAGTTTCATCAGATTTTCACATTTTAAGAGTAACAATTTCCTTAAAAATATTGAATTATAAAGGAGAATCGTATAATATAGGCGTTGATAATGATTTATCTACATCTTTGTAGTATAGAATTTGCAAAAATTGCCTACAAATGAAAGTAAGACTCATTTTATGATCATTATACAGTCTTATCTTTGGGAGGAGGTGAATGGCATGAACAAGACAGATTTAATCAATGCTGTTGCAGAAGCAAGTTCCCTTTCTAAAAAGGACGCAACAAAAGCAGTAGACGCTGTTTTTGATTCTATCTTAGAAGCTTTAAAACAAGGTGATAAAGTACAACTGATCGGATTCGGTAACTTCGAAGTTCGTGAGCGTGCGGCTCGTAAAGGTCGTAACCCACAAACAGGTGAGGAGATTGAAATCGCTGCAAGTAAAGTACCTGCATTCAAACCTGGTAAAGCGTTAAAAGATGCGGTTAAATAATCCTTACATATTAACAGGGAAGAAGAGTTTCCTTTTTGGGAACTCTTCTTTTTGCTTTTAAAAACATAAATATGCTAGAATGTGTTCGTATCACTTTTAGGTTTTCGGGAGGGCTAGCGGATGGCAAAAGTTAATTTAGAACAAATTGAACATGCAGTACGCCTTATTTTAGAGGCGATTGGAGATGACCCAAATCGTGAGGGAGTACTTGATACACCAAAGCGTGTTGCAAAAATGTACGCAGAAGTGTTCTCAGGTATGCATGAAGATCCGAAAGAGCATTTGCATAAAGTATTCGGAGAAGATCACGAAGAGCTTGTACTAGTAAAAGATATACCATTTTATTCGATGTGTGAGCATCATTTAGTACCATTCTATGGAGTTGCTCACGTTGCATATATTCCGCAAGGTGGAAAGGTAACAGGGTTAAGTAAATTAGCTCGTACCGTAGATACAATTGCACGTCGCCCACAACTGCAAGAACGTATTACATCAACAGTAGCGAACTCTATTATGGAAGTACTAGAGCCTCATGGTGTAATGGTAGTAGTAGAAGCAGAACATATGTGTATGACGATGCGTGGTGTGAAAAAACCAGGTGCGAAAACAGTAACGACAGCAGTGCGTGGTGTGCTTGAAAATGATGCTGCAGCGCGCAGTGAAATTTTATCGTTTATTAAAACGAAGTAAAGAAAAGCGGGAAACTGCTTTTCTTTTTTTTTTTAGTAAATAAATGATATAGTTTTAACTAGACAGAGTGAGATTAGAAAGATTGCTTACATGAATGGTAGGTGTAGCCAAGTTTTGGTTATAGAAAATAGAGTGTATGTGTTATAATAAGTTTTATGAATTAGAAAACAAGGGTGATTTTTTGTGTGTGACATCTACGGAGGGTATGCGGGTATAAAAGAAAAATTGATGGAGAAATTACGCCATCCTTATTTTATAAACTATATTGAAGAACCATTTATTGATGAAGAAAAGATAGCATTGTTATATGGTGCTTTAAAGAGTGCAAACTTACATATAGAACAAATTGAGCATTACGTAGTAACAATTATGCTTGTACAAATTGCGCTTGATACGCATGAAAGGGTATCAAATAAAGCAGGCGAGGAAGAGATTGAATTCCATAAATGTCGTCAATTAACAGTACTTGCAGGCGATTACTATAGTGGACTATATTATTATTTATTGTCTATGAATCGTGATATTGTTTTAATTCGTGCACTTGCTGAAGGAATTAAAGAGATAAATGAACACAAAATTATGTTATACCAAAAAGCGCATGAAACGACGGATGACATAATGAAAAGCATAGTAACGATTGAGTCTGTGCTCCTTCAAAAAACATGTGATCATTTTCAGTTATCACATTGGAAGCCATTTATCACATACGTATTAGGTGGAAATCGCCTTCAAAAAGAAATTCAATTGTATGCTGATAAGCAACATTCACCTGTTTTTCAAGCTATGCAAGATGCTTTAGGGGATAAAGCAGAAGTAGTGATTAATGGTTGGATGAAGGAATTGAGAAAGAAAGAAAAACAATTTTTAGAAAATCACACAGACATAAATGAAATAAATTCTGTGTTAAGGAATAAATAGAAGACATAAGCAATTTTACATTGGAAGAAGGTACGAGCATGCAACAATCAAAAGAAGAAAGAGTACATGACGTATTTGAAAAGATTTCTGATAAATACGATGTGATGAATTCTGTAATTAGTTTTCAAAGACATAAAGCGTGGCGGAAAGAAACGATGCGAATTATGGATGTACAACCAGGCAGTCAAGCGCTTGATGTATGCTGTGGAACCGCAGATTGGACAATTGCGCTAGCTGGAGCCGTAGGTGAGCAAGGAAAGGTTGTTGGCTTAGACTTCAGTGAAAATATGTTATCTGTCGGTAAGCAAAAGGTAGAGGCGTTACAATTAAAACAAGTAGAACTTCTACATGGGAATGCAATGGAACTTCCGTTTGAAGATAATACGTTTGATTATGTGACGATTGGGTTTGGTTTACGTAACGTACCGGATTATATGCACGTATTAAAAGAAATGACGCGTGTAGTAAAACCAGGTGGAAAAGTAATCTGTTTAGAAACATCTCAACCAACAATGATTGGTTTTCGACAAGGCTATATTTTATACTTTAAATATATCATGCCGTTATTTGGAAAGATGTTTGCGAAAAGTTATAAAGAATATTCATGGCTTCAAGAATCTGCTAGTACGTTCCCAGGGATGAAAGAATTGGCTCAAATGTTTGAGCAAGCTGGACTTGAACGTGTGCAAGTGAAACCATTTACTTTTGGGGTAGCAGCAATGCATTTAGGAATTAAACCAGAATCAAAATAGAAAAAAGAAGTTTTAGGTTAAGGTGAACAATATGAAGTTACAACTTATGTACTCTTTTTTACGATCGGATATTAATGTGATAGAAAAAGAATTAAAAAAGACAGTCGCTTCTGAACAGCCATTAGTAGAAGAGGCAGCATTACAGCTTATTGAAGCTGGTGGGAAACGAATTCGTCCTGTATTTGTGTTGCTTGCAGGGAAATTTGGAGATTATAAGTTAGATGCGATTAAGCATGTTGCTGTTGCGTTAGAACTTATTCATATGGCTTCTCTTGTTCACGATGATGTTATTGATGCTGCATTTTTACGACGCGGCAGTGCGACTGTGAATGCGAAATGGGGAGATCGTATTGCGATGTATACAGGGGACTATCTGTTCGCTAAGTCTCTTGAATGTATAACCAATATCGAAATTCCAGAGGCACATCAAGCGTTATCACATACTATTTTAGAAGTCTGTAAAGGTGAAATTGAACAAATTAAAGATAAATACAATTATGACCAAAATTTAAGAACGTATTTAAGAAGAATAAAGCGAAAAACAGCATTATTAATTGCCGCGAGTTGTCAATTGGGAGCGATTGCTGCTGGTGCTAATCGTGATACGGTAAATCGTCTATTTTGGTATGGGTATTTTGTAGGAATGTCTTATCAAATTATTGATGACATTTTAGACTTCGTTTCTACAGAAGAGAAACTTGGAAAACCTGCTGGTGGGGATTTACTACAAGGGAATATTACACTTCCTGCTTTATATGCGATGGAAGATCCCGTACTTCGTCAGAAAATCACATCTGTACATGAAAATTCAACAGCAAGTGAAATGCAAGAAATTATTGATGCTGTAAAAAATAGTACAGCAATTGATCAAGCATTTGCGTTTAGTGAACGTTATTTACATAAAGCTTTAGAAATAATAAAACCACTCCCACGTGGAAAAGCAAAGTACGCATTACAAAATGTTGCAAAGTATATTGGAAAACGAAAATTTTAAGGTTTATTCTAAAAAATAAAATAATCTCTCTATTTCAAAACTATTGCACAATTGTGATAAGGGTGATAATATGTGTGTGGGGATATACAATTACATACATAATTCAGAAGTGGAGAGATTTTTTATGGAAAAAACATTTCTAATGGTAAAACCAGACGGTGTACAACGTGCCTTCATTGGGGAAATTGTAGCTCGTTTTGAGAAAAAAGGCTTTCAATTAGTTGGTGCAAAATTAATGCAAGTCACTCCAGAAATTGCTGGACAACACTACGCTGAGCATAAGGAAAAACCTTTCTTTGGTGAGTTAGTAGACTTTATTACATCTGGACCTGTATTCGCAATGGTATGGCAAGGTGAAGGTGTAGTAGATACAGCTCGTAACATGATGGGGAAAACAAGACCACATGAAGCAGCTCCTGGAACAATTCGTGGAGATTTCGGTGTAACTGTTGCGAAAAACATTATCCATGGTTCTGATTCTTTAGAAAGCGCAGAGCGCGAGATTGCTATTTTCTTTAAAGAAGAAGAATTAGTTGACTACTCAAAATTAATGAATGAATGGATTTACTAATTATTTTGAAATAATTTGTAAACGCTTTAATCACTGTGATAATAGTAAAAAGTGCAAGGAGAATAGGGGTATTCTTCTTGCACTTTTTTTATTTTCAGTTAGTTACGAAGTTTGAACTGTTATGATATGTTGATATTTAAATTAGGACTATCGGAAATATAGAATAAGAAAATGGTCGATTTATGATATAATTTCTTTAATATTTTTAGAATGATAAAAGTTAATATAGTGAGATAAATACATATACGAAAAGAGGAATAACGTATGCGATATATTACAGCTGGTGAATCTCATGGTCCACAACTTACAACGATTATAGAAGGTGTTCCGGCAGGATTGTCTTTAGTAGCAGATGATATAAACGAAGAGTTAGCTAGAAGGCAAAAGGGATATGGGCGCGGTAGACGCATGCAAATTGAAACGGATCAAGTGCAAATTTTAAGTGGTGTTAGACATGGAGAAACATTAGGTTCCCCTATTGCACTTGTTGTTGAAAATCGTGATTTTGCACACTGGACAAAAATTATGGGGGCGGAGCCTTTAACTGAGCAAGAAGAAAAAGAGATGAAAAGGAAAGTGACAAAACCAAGGCCTGGGCATGCTGATTTAAATGGTGCGATTAAATATGGTCATAGAGATATGAGGAATGTACTGGAACGTTCGTCAGCGCGCGAAACGACGGTGCGTGTTGCTGCTGGTGCGGTTGCTAAAAAGGTGTTAGCAGAACTTGGTATTAAAGTAGCGGGCCATGTAATTGAAATTGGCGGTGTACAAGCTAAGGAGATTACGTATAGTTCAATTGAAGAATTAAAGAGTATTACCGAAGCATCTCCTGTACGTTGCTTAGATGACGAAGCTGGTAACCAAATGATGAAAGCGATTGATGATGCGAAAGCAAATGGTGATTCAATTGGTGGAATCGTTGAAGTAATTGTGGAAGGGATGCCAATTGGAGTAGGTAGCTACGTGCATTATGATCGAAAACTGGATGCGAAATTAGCAGCTGCAATTATGAGTATTAATGCTTTTAAAGGTGTCGAGATTGGAATTGGTTTTGAAGCAGCGCATAGACCAGGAAGTGAAGTTCATGATGAAATTCTGTGGAATGAGGAGCATGGATATACACGAAGAACAAATAATGCAGGTGGATTAGAAGGCGGTATGACGACTGGAATGCCAATTGTTGTGCGCGGTGTGATGAAACCGATACCTACACTTTATAAACCTCTTCAAAGTGTAGATATTGATACGAAAGAGCCTTTTACAGCGAGCATTGAACGTTCAGATAGTTGTGCAGTGCCAGCAGCTAGTGTCGTTGCAGAAGCGGTTGTGGCTTGGGAATTAGCGACAGCTTTAATAGAACAATTCGGATTAGATCGTATGGAACTAATTCGTGAAAATATTGAGAAACATAATGAATATGCGAGGGGATTTTAATGGGAAACATACATATTCAAACGAAATCAAAAGAATATGATGTACATGTTGGTAAAGAAGTGTTGTCAAACTTAACAACGATCGTTCAAAATATGCAGCCAGCGGTATCTAACGTAATGATTATTTCAGATGAAGCTGTTGCATCACTACATTTACAGACAGTTATCGATGCATTACAAGTAGAGCAGCACGTGTTTTCGTTTGTTGTACCAAGTGGCGAAAAAGAGAAGTCTTTCGAAAATTTCTATGCGGCTCATACGTCAGCTCTTGAAAATAAATTAGATAGAAATTCTTTAATTCTTGCACTTGGAGGCGGAATGATTGGAGATTTAGCTGGTTTTGTTGCTGCATCGTTTATGCGTGGTATTCGCTTTGTGCAGGTTCCGACAACTTTATTAGCGCACGATAGCGCAGTGGGTGGGAAAGTAGCGATTAACCATCCGTTAGGTAAAAATATGATTGGTGCATTCCATCAGCCAGAAGCAGTTGTATATCATACACCGTTTTTACAGTCTCTTCCTGAAAAAGAGTGGCGTTCAGGTTATGCAGAGGTGATAAAGCATGCTCTTATCGGTGATGTGGAGCTATACCATTGGTTAAAAGAAGAAGTGCAAACATTAGCGGATCTTCATGATGAGAAGTTAATCCATATATTAACGAAGGCGATTCCTGTAAAGGCAAATGTTGTGTCACAAGATGAAACAGAGAAGGGTGTACGTGCTCATTTGAATTTTGGACATACGTTAGGACATGCTCTTGAAAAAGAGCTAGGGTATGGAAATATTACTCACGGTGACGGTGTAGCGGTTGGAATGTTATTCGCCATATTTTTAAGTGAGCGAGTGTACAAGGTTGATCTTGCTTATGAAGATATGAAGCAGTGGTTCTTGAAATACGGCTATCCAAAAATGCCAGGAGATTTGAATGTAGAGCGCCTCGTTCAATTGATGAAACAAGATAAGAAAGCAAATGCAGGAGCAATTCATATGGTGCTTATGCAGGAATATGGGGTAGTGAATGTCGTATCTATTTCAGATGAGACTGTTCATATTGCGTTAGAGGCATTTCAAAAAGATATGGTTTAAAATGATAGCGAAGTGCTGTGAAGTGCTCATTTAGAGGTATTCTCGTAATAGTGACGGTTATGACAAAAGATTACAGTAAGGGGCTATAACCGTATTGTAATCAAATTGAATGAAATGACTGGGGGAAGAAAAATGAGAGTGAAAGAGCAATTGTTAACTTTGAGAGCGTATGTGCCTGGGAAAAACATTGAAGAAGTAAAAAGAGAATATGGTTTATCAAAAATTGTGAAATTAGCATCCAACGAAAATCCATTCGGTTGCTCAGCACGTGTGACAGAAGCATTAACTTCTTTAGCGAGCCAATATGCCCTTTATCCAGATGGATATGCCTTTGAACTTCGGACAAAAATAGCGGAACATTTAGGTGTAAAAGCAGAACAACTACTATTTGGTAGTGGATTAGATGAAGTCATTCAAATGATTAGCCGAGCGTTACTACATGAAGGAACAAACGTTGTAATGGCGAATCCTACGTTTTCACAATATCATCACCATGCTGTTATTGAAGGAGCAGAAGTTCGTGAAGTATCACTTAAAGATGGTATTCACGATTTAGATGCAATGCTAGAGCAAGTAGATGAGAAAACGAAAATTGTATGGATTTGTAATCCGAATAATCCAACAGGTACATATGTTGAGAAACAAAAATTACTTTCATTTTTAGAATCAGTTCCTAAGTCGGCTCTCGTTATTATGGACGAAGCATATTACGAATACGCGGAAGCAGAAGACTATCCGCAAACATTACCACTTCTTGAAAAGTATGAAAATCTTATGGTTTTACGCACGTTTTCAAAAGCATATGGTTTAGCTGCTTTTCGTATCGGATATGCGATTGGGGATGCGAAGTTAATCGGACAGCTAGAAGTAGCTAGGTTACCATTCAATACATCAACTGTAGCCCAATCTGTAGCACTCGCTGCATTAGAAGATCAAGCTTTTTTACAAGATTGTGTGCAAAAGAATGCTGAAGGTTTAAATCAGTATTATGCATTTTGTAAAGAATATAACGTATTCTATTATCCATCTCAAACAAATTTCATTTTCTTAAAACTCGGTATACCAGGTAATGAAGCTTTCGAACGATTAATGAAAAAAGGATATATCGTTCGTTCTGGTGCTGCATTTGGTATCGATGATGGTATTCGTATTACTGTCGGTTTGAAGGAAGAAAATGATGAAATTATAGAGTTACTGAAAGAGCTTGTAAATGAGCAAGTACAGAAAGAAGAAACATATTCTTAAGAGATTGTGAAGGCTCCTATTATAGGAGCCTTTTTTATCGCATTCAAAATAAAGGTTGAAGACTGCTAATTAAGTTATTCTGTAAACCACGGTTTGTATGGCTTGATAATTAGTGAGAGAAGTTATTTGCACGGTCATAAAAGAAAGCGGTACAATAGAAGATGATGATAAGGTATCGGTGTCATATCCGAACCTTTTGAACAATTAACTACTCTGTAGGAAGAAGTATAAGAAGAAGCATGCTCATTCTAAAGGTTGCGTTCTAACAGTGAGTTGCTTATGATAAATGAACAGAAGAGAATATTTTTTAGAATTAAAGGAGACGTTTATGCAAAAGTTTGAACAAGCTGTTTCATATATTGAAAATGGTGAAGCAGAAAAAGGATTACAATTATTAAAAGAACAATTAAAAATTGCGAATGATGAAGAGAAGTATGATATCGCTCGTTACTATCATACACTTGGATTTACAGATGAGGCATTAGCAATTACTGAAGACTTACGTTTACTGTATCCAGAAGAAAGTGAATTCACTGTATTTTTAGCAGAATTATATATTGATCTAGATAAAGAAGATGAAGCGATTGAAGTGCTTCATGATATTCCAGAAAATGACGATTTATATGTTCAATCGTTATTACTTGTTGCAGATTTATTCCAAATGCAAGGTTTTGATGATGTAGCAGAGCAAAAACTATTAAAGGCGAAAGAAATGATGCCTGATGAACCTGTTATTACGTTTGGGTTAGCAGAATTATATAGTAGTAAAGGTGAAGAACAAAAGGCAATTACTTATTATGAATCGCTATTAGCGGAACATAAAGTAATGGGTGGTGTTGTGATCGCACTTCGCCTCGCAGAAACGTTAAGCGCGATCGGAAACTGGGAAGAAGCGATTTCTTATTATGAAGCAGGCCTAGAGGAACAAAAAGATATTCACTCATTATTTGGATATGCCTTCACATTATACCAAGGTGAAGAATATCAGAGAGCAATTGGTGCTTGGCAAGAACTAAAAGAATTAGACCCTGAGTACGCATCACTGTACATGTATTTAGCGAAAAGCTATGAAAAAGAAGGAATGCTTCAAGAAAGCTATGAAACGCTTCATGAAGGAATTAAAGTAGATGAGCTTTCAGTTCCATTTTATGTAGAGTTAGCGAACATTGCGGCGAAATTAGGAAAAATAGTAGAAGCAGAGGAAGTTCTTCAAAAAGCGCTTGAGTTAGATCCAGGGCATTTAGGTGCAACATTAAAATATGCATATATCTTAAAAGAACAAGAAAAGTACGAAGAGTTAATTGCAATTGTAGAGCGTGCTATTGATAGTGGAGAACCAGATACACAACTACTTTGGGATCTTGCGTATGCAAAAAAACAATTAGAAATGTATTCGGATGCATTAAAACACTATGAAAGTGCATATACTTCTTTTAAGAATCATCCAGACTTCTTAGAAGAGTACGGTTATTTCTTATTGGAAGAAGGAAAACGAAAAGAGGCGAAAGAAGTATTTACCCAGTTATTACAACTAGACCCGACACAAATTCATATTGAAGAGTTGTTATATAATTTAGAGGATTTTTCATAAGTTGGAAGGAAACTGAATGCCGCTTCTTGAATCTAAAAAGAAAAGAGAAAGACAGAGGAGGGACTTAATTGCTATGAATACCCCTGTTTCTGTAAACGAGAAGAAGGATTTTGTAAAATGGTTTTTGAATAATTACCAACTGAAACAGCGTGAATGTGTATGGATTCTGAATTATTTAATGAGTCACGACCAATTGATGCATAAAGTCCACTTCGTAGAGCATGCAAAATATTGTCCGCGTGGCTTAGTGATGTCAGCGAATTGTGTGAAAGACACACCGTTTCACTTTTTTAAACAAAATGTTATGACAACAGATGCTGAAAAATCGTTTCATGATATTCGTTTAAATCGAGATGAGGATATTTATATTCAACTCAACTTTAAATCATCGTTTCAAAATGCGAATTATGTAGCTGTATTAGAAGAAAACCCATATCTACCAAAGCATATTGAAGTAAATGAAAAAGATCGTTTACTTGCAGAAAGGTTTTTGGAAGAAAGTGTATTTTCGTTTAGGAGAGAACGCCTTTTGAAACAAATTGATGAAGCGTTAGATAAGCAAGATAAGGAAGCGTTTCATAGATTAACGGCAGAGTTAAAAACTTTATAGAATTTATTTGGATTAATAAATTTTTATAAATTTCAGACTTTCATCAAGAAAAACTACCTATATTGGGTAGTTTTTCTTTTTTTACCTCTTTTAGTATGGTTTAATATATATAAAGTGAAAGTTCTGTCATTTGTAAGTGAAGGAGGGAAGGAATTTGAAGTGGATTGTAAAAGATGTGGAACAGTTTGAGCAAGCAAGAGAGTATGTTGATACAGGAGTAATACCGCTGTTATCAATTTCGGCAGCAAAAGAAATGAAAATGGTTGTAGAACAAGGTGAATTTATCGAATTGTTGAGCACGGAATTGGAAAGAGAGTATAAGGGAAGAGTGCTTTTACTGCCTGCGTTTACGTATTTGGTAGAAAGTCAAAAGAATGAAAAAGGTCGTTTGCAAGAATGGACAAATCATTTACGAAGTGAAGGTTTTAAGCATATTGCTTATGTTACAAGTGATTTTTCATGGAAAGAGGATATGCAAGAGTTACAGGGAGATTTGTTTTGGTTTCCTTCATTAGCATTAGAACAATTTAGTGATCAAGCAAAAAGAGAAGTTATTCATGCACATATAAAAAATATAATGGTGATGTTGGAAGAGAAATGGGGAAACTCATAATAAACAGAAAGTTCTTATTATTATGAGTAGTATGATATTGACCTGTGCATGAGCGTATTATATCATGATAGTGTCCTAGTTTTTATTTTTTATATAATTTATCACGAGGGGACAATTTCTGATAGAGGGGGGAAATTTTCGTGAGCGAGAAAGAACATCGCGTGTCAAGAAGACAATTTTTAAATTACACACTCACAGGGGTAGGAGGCTTTATGGCTGCCGGTATTTTAATGCCGATGACGCGATTTGCGCTTGATCCGGTGTTAAGAAAAGAAGCGGGAACGGATATGGTTGCTGTTGCGCAAGTAAAGGATATTACAACAGAGCCGAAGCGTTTCGATTTTAAAGTGAAGCAGGTTGATGGTTGGTACAAGTCTGAAGAACCAAAATCAGCTTGGGTTCATAAAGATGAAAGCGGAGACATTGTTGCGTTCTCTCCAGTATGTAAACATTTAGGATGTACAGTTAACTGGAATTCGGACAAAGCACATCCGAATCAATTCTTTTGCCCATGTCACGGGGGTCGTTATACAAAAGATGGGATTAACATTAAAGGTACGCCACCCCTTGCTCCGCTTGATGTGTACGAGTCTAAAGTGAAAGATGGAACGCTGTATCTAGGAAAAGCGAAGCCAAGAGGGGGTGCAAAGTAGATGTTAAATAAAATTTATGATTGGGTGGATGAAAGATTAGATATTACACCAATATGGCGTGATATCGCTGATCATGAAGTACCTGAACATGTAAACCCGGCACATCACTTTTCTGCATTCGTCTATTGCTTTGGAGGACTTACCTTTTTCGTTACTGTAATTCAAATTTTATCTGGAATGTTTTTGACGATGTATTATGTGCCTGATATTAAAAATGCTTGGGAATCAGTTTACTATTTACAAAATGAAGTTGCTTATGGGCAAATTGTTCGTGGTATGCACCACTGGGGTGCTAGTCTCGTAATTGTAATGATGTTTTTACATACACTCAGAGTTTTCTTCCAAGGTGCGTATAAAAAGCCCCGTGAGTTAAACTGGATTGTTGGTGTTCTTATTTTCTTTGTTATGTTAGGTCTTGGTTTTACCGGATATTTATTACCGTGGGATATGAAAGCTTTATTTGCTACAAAAGTAGGGATTCAAATTGCAGAGCAAACACCGCTCATTGGTCCTTATATTAAAACATTACTCGCTGGTCATTCCGAAATTGTTGGCGCTCAAACATTAACTCGCTTCTTTGCTATTCACGTCTTCTTCTTACCAGCAGCACTTCTAGGTTTAATGGCCTTCCACTTCATCATGATTCGCAAACAAGGTATTTCCGGTCCACTATAAGAGATTGCTAAATTAAAGGGGAAAGAACTAAAGGAGGGAGATTATGCATCGCGGCAAAGGGATGAAGTTTGTAGGAGATTCTCGGGTACCAGTAGCTCGGAAACCAAATATTCCAAAAGACTATTCTGAATACCCAGGGAAAACAGAAGCATTTTGGCCGAACTTCTTGTTAAAAGAATGGATGGTTGGTGCAGTTTTTTTAATCGGTTATTTATGTTTAACAGTGGCGCATCCGTCGCCGCTTGAGAGAATGGCGGACCCAACAGATGCTGGATATATACCACTTCCAGATTGGTATTTCTTATTCTTGTATCAGTTATTAAAGTATTCGTATGCTTCCGGTTCATTTACTGTAATTGGAGCATTTATTATGCCAGGGATTGCGTTTGGAGCATTACTGTTAGCTCCATTTCTTGATCGAGGTCCAGAAAGACGTCCATTGAAGCGTCCTGTGGCAACTGGATTTATGCTTTTAGCAATTGCATCGATTATCTTTTTAACTTGGGAATCTGTAGCACACCACGACTGGGAAGCTGCAAAAAAACAAGGAGCAATTGTAAAAACAGCGCCAGTTGATAAAAATGATGATGGCTATAAATTAATGCAAAAAAATACTTGTTTAACATGTCATGGTGACAATTTACAAGGCGGGGCAGCAGCACCGGCACTGCAAAACTTAACTTTAAAGCCAGAAGAAATTGCTAAAATTGCGAAAGAGGGAAAAGGTTCAATGCCTAAAGGTGTATTTAAAGGTACGGATGAGGAACTGAAGAAGCTTTCGGAATTCGTTGCAAAGTATAATAAAAAATAATAAAAAAGCTGACTACAAAATTTGTAGTCAGCTTTTCTATTTAGTTGGATGAAGTTTGTTATAATAGAGTAGGATTTAGTGAATGAATTACTTTGCTTGAAAGGTGTTGGACATACGGATTGGTGTACTTGTATGCAATGTTAAGACAACGCTCGGTATTATTATTTTTATTAATTGTTAACTTATTAGGTACAATTTATGGATTTATATGGTACGGAAATCAATTGAAAGAAACGTCACCTATATTTTGGCCGTTTGTACCAGATAGTCCTATGGCGACTCTCTTTTTTGTCTTTGTTTTAATTGCTTTTTTGGCAAAGAGAAACTGGGGATTAATAGAAGCGTTAGCGATTGTAACTTTAATAAAATATGGTATTTGGGCTGTTGTTGTAAACGCGATTATGATTTACGTAAAAGGGCCTATAGGCCTTATGGGCTACATGTTAATGCTTTCGCACTTCGCGATGGCAATACAAGGATTTTTATATGCTCCATTCTATCGTATAAAAAAATGGCATTTTATAGTAGCAGCTGTGTGGACGTTGCATAACGATGCAATTGATTATTTATTTTGGCAAATGCCGCGATATGGAATTATGCATTTGTTTGTAGAGGAAATTGGTTATTTTACGTTTTGGTTAAGTATTGCTGTACTATGTATTACATATTATTGTTGCTTACGTGAGCAAAGAAAACAATTTTCTTTATGATGGTTAGAACATTTAGGGGGAGAACATGGAGAAAAATAAGAGTGGTACAAAAATATTGGATCGATTGATTACTTTAGTTGTTTCATATAGCATAGCATTTTCTATTTTTGCACTCGCAACAACGGCAGTTGTATATGGAAAATGGTTGTATTATTTTGAAATTGATTTTTTAAATATTCCTGATTTAGCGGATATGACGAAGGATGAAATTAAAAGAAATTACGATGTGCTTATTACATATTTATCCCCGTTTTATGACGGAGCATTACATTTGCCCACATTAGATATGTCCACAAATGGCCGTATTCATTTTGTAGATGTTAAAAATATTTTAGTAAAGATTCAATATGTGATGTATGCGACAATTATGATTGCAGTGATAGGCGGAATTTATTTATTAAAAAAGAAAAATGAAAAGTTTTTACTGCACGGATCGATTTTAACAATCATTTTTCCGATAGCGCTTATGTTACCAATTGCTATTAATTTTGAAAAGAGTTTTGTATTATTCCATAAACTTTTATTTAGTAATGATTATTGGGTTTTTGATCCTGAAAAGGATCCAATTATATTAATGTTACCAGAAGAGTTCTTTATGCATGCTGCGTGTGCTATTTTATTATTCATTTTAGGTGGGAGTATACTTTGTTACAGCTTATATAGATATCTCGTAAAAAAGAAAAGGATGTCACAGAAAAAATTCTCTGCTTAAAGAGAATTTTTTTCTTTGTAAAACGATAATATATTTTTCGGTCTAGTTCTGTTCTATTCTTGTCCAAATTAACATATTTTGTACTAGTAGTTAAGGGGGGACCGGGATGAAGAGAACATTAATTGGATTGATAGCATTTCTAATTATAATGTTTCCGTTACGTATATATGCTGAAGAGTGGAATGAGCTAACAGGGTTGTTAGACGACTCGTTACAGTTAGTGAAGCGTAATGAAGATGAAAAAGCGGTACAAGTATTACAACATTTCTCGGAGCAGTTTTTAATAAAGGGGAATGAAAAGAAGCAGGAAGTAACACCAGATCAAGTTAGAGTTATTTCTTTAGCTTACGATAAGGCGCAACAATCGCTCTCTGAAGAAGGTTTAGGTAAGCAAGCTAAAATTGATAATGTGCTGGCATTACAACTTGCTGTTGATGCACAAGTATCGAAATATCAACCACTTTGGATGGAAAGAGAAAGGAAAGTAATGGATGCCTTTTCTCAAATGGAAAAAGCGATGGAAAAAGAAGATGCTGGGCAGTTTCAACAAACGTTAAATACGTTTTTAAATGAATTCAATATTATTTATCCAAGCTTAATGATTGCTTTGCCAGAAAACGAGGTCCAGCGTGTAAATGTTCATTTATCTTATTTAGATGAATTTCGTAACGTTATGTTAAAAACGAAAGGCGGCCAAATGCAATTAGGGATTATTAAAGGGGATTTGCAAAAGATATTTCACACAGTAAAAAAAGATGAAATTGCACCCTCTCTCATTTGGTTTATGACAATTACTGGGGGACTTATTTTATTCACATTAACTTATGTTGGATGGAGAAAGTATAAAGGAGAGAGAGAAAAAAGAAAAAGTAATGTACATTCTAAAAATAGATAATGCAATAAATAAAGATATGGATTGTAAGGTTTATTCATTGACAATAGTGGCAGAAGAAAATAGAATGAGAAGTACTATAATTAAAACTTCAATGGAGGTTCATGATGTTTTATTTAATTTACTTCGCGATCATAATGATCATACCGTTGTATGCACAGTCAAGAGTACGTAGTGCCTATAGCAAGTATTCACAAGTTTATTCAACATCAGGTATGACAGGAGCGGAAGTGGCTCGAAAAATTTTAGATGAAAATGGATTATACAACGTAGCTGTAGAAGAAACACCAGGTCATTTATCAGACCATTATGATCCAACCGCTAAGACGGTTCGATTATCAACAGATAACTATTATGGACATTCAGTTGCTGGTACAGCAGTTGCAGCACACGAAGTAGGACACGCAATTCAAGATGCACAAGATTATAACTTTATGCGTATTCGTCATTCGTTAGTTCCTGTGGCTAATTTTGGATCGAATATATCATGGGTATTTATTATGATTGGTATATTTGCGACAATGTCAAAACTATTGTTATTAGGTATCATTTTAATGGCAGCAGGTGTTGTGTTCCAGCTCGTTACATTGCCAGTTGAGTTTGATGCGTCAAAGCGCGCAATGCAACAAATTGAAGCGTTAGGTATTGTATCAACAGATGAATATGGGCAAGCTCGTAAAGTATTAAATGCGGCAGCATTAACATATGTAGCAGCTGCAGCTGTAGCGGTATTTGAATTATTACGTCTCGTATTAATGTATACTGGTATGCAGCGTAGCGACGACTAAAGACTATCAATTTTGATAGTCTTTTTTTGTTGTGTGGATTGAATTATATAATGTATTGCAAATAGAAATAATAGAAGTAATGCGGAAAGGTGGTGGGGGAAATGAAATATCCAGACCATTTAGTAAAACAAGTACAAGAGCGTAGTGCTCCTTATCAACTAGAAGGTTTTTTAAGTGGACAAGGTCCTGAAAATCCCAAATTTATGTTGTTAGGAGAAGCACCTGGTGAAACAGAAATTCATAATGGGATTCCGTTTAGCGGGAGGGCGGGAAAACAATTAATGGTTTTTTTAGAGCGTATCCACGTTACAAGGGAAGAAGTATATATTACGAGCGCTGTTCGGAGTAGACCTTATAAATGGCGAGAGAAAAAAGAACGAAATGGTGAAATCATACAAAAAAAGTATAATAGAACGCCAAATCAGGGAGAAATAGTTGCCCATGCGCCTTTGTTAGATTATGAATTAGAGAAAATACATCCGAAGCTTATCGTCACGCTTGGAAATATCGGTCTTCAACGTTTAACAGGAAAAAATAAAAAAATCACAGATGTACACGGGCAATTATTAAAACAGCCCATTCAAAAATTAAAGGATATGCAAAGTGCAGAGTTTACATGGTCAGAGAAAGAATATCATGTTTTTCCGACTTTTCATCCAGCTTCCATTTTTTATAATCGGAGTTTATTGGAGCTTATTCATGAGGATTTTGAGAAGCTTAAAAGACTTGTAATAAAAAACTAGAAAAGCTAAGGCGCTTTTCTAGTTATATTTAATTATGTAAAGGGTTTTTATTTTCATCTAACGTAAACCCTTCACCAACTACATCATGTACATCACTTACAGCGACAAAAGCATGAGGATCTACAGAAGTAATGATATTCTTTAATTTCACGATTTCATTTTTAGCAACAACGCAATACAATACATTACGTTCCACTTTTGTATACGATCCAACAGCTTTTAAAAAGGTTGCTCCGCGCTCCATTTCAGATAAAATTTTGGCAGCAATTTCATCGTTTTTCTCTGAGATAATAGTCGCTCCTTTGGCAGCATAAGCTCCTTCTTGCATAAAATCAATGACTTTAGCACCGATAAAAACAGCAACTAGCGTATACATGCCCTCGCGGTATGATAAATAGGTAAGAATAGAGACGACGATAACGACAGCATCAAACATAAACATTGTTTTCCCCATACTCCAGCCAACATATTTGTGCGCTAGTCGTGCGATAATATCTACACCGCCAGTAGTCCCGCCATATTTAAATATTATTCCAAGGCCGATACCGATAAATGCCCCGGCGAATAAAGCTGCGAGTGTCATATCATTTTGCAAGTTTAAATGTAAGTTGAGTACTTCGTAACGCTGGAAAATCCATAGAAATAAAGATACGCTAAAGGTGCCAATTAATGTATATAAAAATGTCGTTCTGCCAAGTAACCTCCAGCCAATAAAAAATATAGGGATATTTAAAATTAAGTTTGAGTAGGAAGGATCAAACTTAAATAAAAAATACAATAATAGTGTAATACCAGTAAACCCACCCTCTGCAAGGTGGTTTTCAATATTGATATTGACAATACCGAAAGAAAATATAGCGGAACCAATTAAAATAAAAATAATATTTCGCATCTTCAATTTTGATGTCATATAGAAATCCCCCTAATTATGTAATGATTGCATTGCTCCGCTGAAACGGTAAAACATAATAATAAGTAATTTCTAGTTGCTAGTGAAAATAGTAAGAACCTGATTGATGTGGGCTGATTTTTTGTGAAAAGTGCAAAAGAAAGTTTCACTTTATCCCGCTCTAAAGGCTGATAGGAGATGAAGCAAAGAAGAGGGGCAAACCAGCCGTAGGAACCCGATTGGTGTGGGCTGATCTTTTGCAAAAATCGCAAAAGAAGTTTCACTTTACCCCGTACCAACGGCTGTTAGGAGATAAAGCTCTGAAGAAAGGCGAACCAGCCGTAGGAACCCGATTAGTTCAACTAATCTTTTGCAAAAAAATTACAAAAGAAGTTTCACTTTATTATAGTCTATCCAAAAATGGGTCGCAAATAGGTGTTTGGCGGGGAATAATATTTGTCAAATCGCGATGAATTGGCTAACATGAAAGAGGAAGGATTAGAGGTGAATAGTATGGAAGCAAAAACGATGAAAGATATGCAGAAAGAAGTAGATGCATATATTGGTCAGTTTAAAGAAGGTTATTTCAGTCCGCTTGCAATGATGGCTCGTTTAACGGAAGAAATGGGAGAGCTTGCAAGAGAGGTAAATCATTATTATGGTGAGAAACCGAAGAAAACAACTGAAAAAGAAAGAAGTATTGAAGAAGAGCTTGGAGATGTATTATTTGTTATGATTTGTATGGCAAATAGTTTAAATATTGATTTAGAGACAGCACATAACATTGTAATGAATAAATTTAATACACGTGATAAAGATCGCTGGACACGTATTGATGAGGGAGAGAAAGAATAATGAAAGAAATTAAAGTAATTATCGCCGGACCAAGAGGACGTATGGGACATGAAGCAGTCCTTCTTATGGAAAGAACGGAACATTTTAATTTAGTAGCAGCGGTGGATTATAAGCATGGTGGTGAGAAGATTTCTGATTTACCTGGCATGCCAGCATTACATGCGCCGATTTACGCTGATTTACATACTTGTTTAGATGAAGTAGAAGCAGATGTGTTGTTAGATTTAACAACACCAGAAGTGGGGAAACAACACGTTACACTTGCAGTTGAGCGTGGACTTCGTTCAGTTATTGGTACAACTGGATTTACAGAAGAAGAATTGGCACGTTTAACAGAGAATGCAAAAGAAAAAGCAGTAGGAACAATTATTGCTCCAAACTTTGCAATTGGTGCAGTTCTTATGATGAAATTCTCACAAATGGCAGCGAAATATTTCCAAGATGTTGAGGTAATTGAATTACATCATGATCAAAAATTAGACGCACCATCTGGTACAGCTGTAAAAACGGTAGAGTTAATTCGTCAAAATCGTGAATCAAAGCAGCAAGGTCATCCAAATGAAGTAGAGCAACTAGCAGGTGCACGAGGTGCAAATGTAGACGGTATTCACATTCATAGTGTACGTTTGCCAGGGCTTATTGCACACCAAGAAGTAATGTTTGGTGGAGATGGACAAATGTTAACAGTTCGTCATGATTCATTCAATCGTGCATCATTTATGTCAGGTGTAAAACTATCAATTGAGACAGTAATGAACCTTGATCATCTTGTGTACGGTTTAGAAAATATTATCGACTAAAGGGGAGACAACGGATGAAAATTGCCTTAATCGCACATGACAAAAAGAAAAATGATATGGTTTCGTTTGCATACGCATATAAACCAATTTTTGAACAACATGAATTATTTGCAACAGGAACGACAGGGCTTCGCATTATGGAAGCGACTGGATTAGTTGTAACAAGATATCAATCTGGCCCTCTTGGTGGAGATCAAGAAATTGGTGCAATGATTGCAAAGAACGATTTAGATATGGTGATTTTCTTCCGCGATCCATTAACAGCACAGCCGCATGAACCGGATGTGAATGCATTACTTCGTTTATGTGATGTATATGCGATTCCACTTGCAACGAATATGGCAAGTGCTGAAATGTTAATGCACGCATTAGAGCGAGGAGATTTAGATTATCGTAAGTTAAGAAAATGAGGGGAACAATTATGAGTGGATTACATATATTAGCGTTTGGTGCTCATGCCGATGATGTTGAAATCGGCATGGCTGGTACCATCGCTAAATATACAAAGCAAGGGTATGAAGTAGGTATTTGTGATTTAACAGAAGCTGATCTTTCTTCAAATGGAACGATAGAGTTGAGAAAAGAAGAAGCGAAGGTCGCAGCTCGTATAATGGGAGTAAAAACGAGGCTGAATTTAGCGATGCCAGACCGAGGTTTGTATATGAAAGAAGAGTATATACGTGAAATTGTCAAGGTGATCCGTACATATAAACCAAAACTAGTTTTTGCGCCGTACTATGAAGATCGCCATCCAGATCATGCAAATTGTGCAAAGCTTGTGGAAGAGGCTATTTTTTCAGCAGGAATCCGTAAATATATGCCGGAACTTTCACCACATCGTGTGGAGTCTTTTTATAATTATATGATTAATGGTTTTCATAAACCGAATTTTTGTATAGATATAAGTGAGTACCTCTCTATAAAGGTGGAAGCATTAGAAGCGTATGAAAGTCAGTTTTCAACAGGGAGTGATGGTGTTAAGACACCGTTAACAGAAGGTTACGTTGAAACTGTGATTGCTCGTGAGAAGATGTTTGGAAAAGAAGTTGGAGTCTTGTATGCCGAGGGATTTATGAGTAAGAAACCGGTTTTATTACATGCTGATTTATTAGGGGGATGTAAATGAAATTAAAAATAGGTATTACATGTTATCCTTCTGTAGGTGGTTCTGGAGTTGTTGGAACAGAATTAGGAAAGCAATTGGCGGAACGTGGGCATGAAATTCACTTTATTACATCGGGTTTACCATTCCGGTTAAATAAAGTATATCCAAACATTTATTTTCATGAAGTGACGGTAAATCAATACTCTGTATTTCAATATCCACCATACGATTTAGCGTTAGCAAGTAAAATGGCCGAGGTTGCACAAAGAGAAAACTTAGACATTTTACATGTGCATTACGCAATACCACATGCAATTTGTGCATATTTAGCAAAACAAATGATCGGAGAGCGTATTAAAATTGTTACAACCTTACATGGAACAGATATTACTGTGTTAGGTTCCGACCCTTCGTTAAATAATTTAATTCGTTTTGGTATTGAGCAATCGGATGTTGTTACTGCTGTCTCGCATTCATTAATTAACGAAACACATGAGCTTGTAAAACCAAGTAAAGAAATTCAAACGGTATATAACTTTATAGACGAACGTGTATATTTCAAGCGTAATATGTCTCAATTAAAGAAAGAATATGGTATAAGTGAGAGTGAAAAAGTACTTATTCATATTTCGAATTTTCGTAAAGTGAAACGTGTGCAGGATGTTGTTCAGGCATTTGCTAAAATTGTTAAAGAAGTAGATGCGAAGTTGCTTCTTGTTGGAGACGGACCAGAATTCTGTACGATTTTACAGATAGTGAAGAATTTACATATTGAAGATCGCGTTTTATTCCTAGGGAAGCAAGATAATGTTGCAGAACTACTTGCGATGAGTGATTTAATGTTGCTTCTATCAGAGAAGGAAAGTTTTGGTCTTGTTTTATTAGAAGCAATGGCGTGTGGTGTACCTTGTATCGGAACACGGGTTGGAGGTATTCCAGAGGTTATTCAACACGGGGAAACAGGATATTTATGTGAAGTTGGCGATACAACAGGAGTGGCAAATCAAGCTATTCAGCTATTAAAGGACGAGGAACTTCACCGTAATATGGGAGAACGAGCAAGAGAAAGTGTTTATGAGCAATTTCGCTCAGAAAAAATTGTTTCACAATATGAAACGATTTACTATGACGTACTAAGGGATGACAAAAATGGAAAGATTTAAAAAAGCTAGTTCTATTATTGAGACATTAAAGCAACAAGGACATGAGGCTTACTTTGTTGGTGGGAGCGTACGAGATCTTATTATCGATAGGCCGATTGGAGATATTGATATTGCGACATCTGCTCTACCAGAAGAAGTGATGGCTATATTCCCAAGAAATGTTCCTGTTGGTCTTGAGCATGGAACTGTAATTGTTGTAGAAAATGGTGAGCCCTATGAGGTAACTACTTTTCGAACAGAAAGCGAATATGAAGATTTTCGAAGACCTAGTAGTGTTCAATTTGTTCGTTCATTAGAAGAGGATTTAAAACGTCGTGATTTCACGATGAATGCAATTGCTATGACAGAAGAAGGCAAAATGGTCGATTTATTTGCTGGACAGGAAGCCATTCAACAGAGAGAAATTGTGACAGTTGGAAATGCTGCGGATCGTTTTCAAGAAGATGCCCTGCGAATGATGCGTGGTATTCGGTTTGTAAGCACGTTAGGTTTTTCATTAGAAATGAAAACGAAGCAAGCGATTGAAACGTATGGGCATTTGCTAGAACATATAGCAATTGAGCGTATTACAGTAGAGTTTGAGAAACTGTTAACTGGTACATATTGTGTGAAAGGTCTCAAAGAATTAGTAGAGACGAAGCTATTTTCTCATTTGCCATATTTACAAATGTCAGAAGAGAGACTGTTAAAAGCTACGCAGTATAAATGGGATTCTTTCGAAACGGATATTGAGGCGTGGGCATTTTTCTTATATTGTATCGGAGAAGAACATCCATCTGTCTTTTTACGTCAATGGAAGTTTTCGAATAAAAAAATAAAAGATATTGTTGCAGTTTTATTGACAATCCGTACTAGAAAGGAGAAGGATTGGGATACAGTCCTTCTTTATAAAACGGGAATTCATATCGCTGAAATGGCAGAGAGAGTATATGAAGCGATGATTGAACGCTATGACCCTACATCTGTTGAACGAGTACAATCAATGTTTCATGCATTGCCAATCCAGGAGCGTCAAGAAATGAATGTGACTGGTAATGATTTATTAAACTGGGCAAACAAAAAGCCTGGTCCGTGGGTTGCTGAGATGCTTCAGAAAATCGAAGAAGCAATCGTACAAGGAAACGTAGTTAATGAGAAAGAGCGTATAAGGGAGTGGCTACAAGGATGCAATCTACTATAAGAAAGCAGTTATTGCAAGTTTTTTCTGAAGCGGATGGCGAGTTTGTATCCGGCCAAACAATTAGTGATAAACTTGGTTGTTCAAGAACTGCTGTGTGGAAACATATGGAGGATCTGCGGAGTGAGGGATATGAACTTGAAGCTGTGCGTCGATTAGGTTACCGAATTGCAAGTAAGCCAGACAAAGTGACCGCTAATGAAATTCAGTTAGGGCTACAAACGAAGCGGATTGGTAGAACAGTGTATTTTGAAGAAACTGTTGAATCAACGCAGCACATTGCAGCAAAACTTGCTTATGAAGGTGCAGAAGAAGGAACAGTCGTTGTAGCAGAAGAACAAACAGCGGGAAGAGGTCGTTTAAGCAGAAAATGGCATTCACCAAAAGGAACAGGGATTTGGATGAGTATTATTTTACGCCCATCAATCCCAGTTCATCATGCACCGCAACTTACTTTGTTAGCGGCCGTTAGTGTTGCACAGGCAATTGAAAAATGCACGGGTGTAAACGTAGGAATAAAATGGCCAAATGATATTTTAATTCAAGGTAAAAAGGCTGTAGGTATATTAACAGAAATGCAAGCGGATCCTGATAAAATTAATGCTGTCATTATGGGCATCGGTATTAATGCGAATCAAAAGCAAGAACATTTTGATGAAGAAATTCAGCACATTGCTACTTCATTAGCGATTGAATCAGGTAAGCCGATTGTTCGTGCAGAACTTATGCAACAAATCTATTTACAACTAGAAAAATTATATGAAGAGTATTTACAAAATGGTTTCTCTGTCATTAAAATTCTTTGGGAAAGTTACGCTGTGAGCATCGGGAAAGAAATTACCGCTCGAACGATGAGAGAGACAATTACGGGGTTAGCAAAAGGAATCACAGAGGATGGTGTATTACTTCTGGAGGATCATGAGGGGAAAGTACATCATATTCATTCTGCAGATATTGAAATTAAGTAAAAGAAGTTCCTCTTTTGGAACTTCTTTTTATTTCAATAGTTTTGAGTTGAATTTGTAACATGATAATAAATTTTTTTCATATTTAAAGTTCATTTCAAAATATCTTCCGCCTAGTTGGCAGGGCATGTTATTTGACGATTACTTTGCCTGCCATTCCTTTAAGAAGATGGTATCGACATATTAATTCATATGTACCAGTATTTTTAGGTTTCACGGTAATATTCTTTTCTTTTCCTGACTCGATTACGACGTCAATGCCGAGTTTTTTCACTGTAAAGGTGTGCTCGTTTTTACCTTTATTTTTCAATAGTAATGTTGTTGATCCTTCAAGCGGAATCGTGATAACATTTGGATTAAAGTAATCATCATTTAGTTCAACCTCAATCACTTTCGTTAAATCGGTGGGGGGTGTTACGACAGTAACTGAGGCAAATACATGGGAGGATCCTAAAGACATCCACCATACAATCATTACAAGCAAACTGCTGAATCGAAATAACCACCTGTTCATAGACATCTGCAATTCTCCTTTGTTAAGTACTTTCCTCAATTAACCTGCATCATTAGTTTAAGAGTTATACTATACAGTTAAATGGATTACAGAAAAAATTAACTTGGACTTTTTTAGCATGCGTTGAAAAAACATGTATCTTTTCAGGATTGAATTCTCCATAAAAACTGTATAGCATATATACTCTCGTGTTAAATTTCATATACCGTAATAAGAATAAAAAATTATTTTTTCAAAAAAATGTAGTAATTCCTTTTTGTAGTTTGCTATAATTAGTTCGAATGTGGGCAGTATCAGAGCGAACTGCACCATGATTCGAAGTCATACGAAAAATAATAACTTGGATTCTGCCTTGATCCAATAACGGACTGGGACAGAGGGATGAATAATGCCGACTAACACACAACCCTTCTGCCCTTTTATGGTCAGAGGGGTTTTTTATATGATTTCGGCCATCTCCTCTCTCCTGCATAAAGGAGGAGTAGTTTTTGAAAACAAAAACAGATTTTTTGAAGATGAAAGAGCAAGGTGAGCCGATTACAATGCTAACGGCGTATGATTATCCATCTGCTAAATTAGCAGAAGAAGCTGAAGTTGATATGATTCTAGTTGGAGATTCTCTTGGAATGGTTGTACTCGGATACGATTCAACAGTACCTGTAACAGTAGAGGATATGATTCATCATACGAAAGCTGTACGCCGTGGAGCGAAAGAGACGTTTATTGTAACTGATATGCCATTTATGTCGTATCACGTATCATTACAAGAAACGATGGTGAATGCACGTCGCATCGTTCAAGAGAGCGGGGCACACGCACTGAAGGTAGAAGGTGCTGGAGAAGTTATATCGACGATTCAATATTTGACGAACGCAGGAATTCCTGTTGTAGCGCATTTAGGTTTAACCCCTCAATCTGTAGGAGTGTTGGGTGGATATAAAGTGCAAGGAAAAGATGCGGAGAGTGCAAAAAAATTAATAGAAGATGCAAAGAAATGTGAAGAAGCTGGTGCAATAGCGCTTGTGTTAGAATGTGTACCAATGCAGTTAGCAGAACTTATTTCAGAGCAACTAACAATACCAACAATTGGGATTGGTGCAGGACAAAAAGTAGATGGGCAAGTGCTTGTTTATCATGATCTTATCTCATACGGCGTAAATCGTGTTCCGAAATTTGTGAAGCAATATACGTCTGTTCAAGAGGAGATTGTGCGTGGGATTTCACAATATGTTACTGAAGTAAAGACAAGGCAATTTCCTGAAGAAAAACATTCGTTCACAATGAAAGAGGAAGAATGCTTAGCGTTATACGGAGGAAAACAATAATGAAAATCGTAACTACAGTGCAAGAGATGCAGCAAATTACAAGCGAACTTCGTGCAAGTGGAAAGAGTATTGGTTTTGTTCCAACAATGGGTTATTTACATGAAGGCCATGCTACTTTATTACGTAAGGCAAGAGAAGAAAATGAAATTGTAGTTTTAAGTGTATTTGTAAACCCGCTACAATTCGGCCCAAATGAAGATTTAGATCGATATCCTCGTGATATTGATAGAGATGAAAATGTAGCAAAAGAAAACGGTGTAGATTATTTATTTTATCCGAGTGTAGAAGAAATGTATCCAGCAGAACAAACAACAACAGTAGAAGTTGTGAAGCGCACGGACGTATTATGCGGCCAACAAAGACCTGGTCATTTCGCTGGTGTTGCAACTGTACTGATGAAACTATTTAATATTACGGTGCCAACGCGTGCTTATTTCGGTATGAAAGATGCTCAACAAGTTGCAGTAATTGAAGGATTTGTAACTGATTTCAATATTCCAGTTACAATCGTACCAGTTGATATTGTAAGGGAAGAAGATGGTTTAGCGAAAAGTTCTCGTAACGTGTACCTATCACAAGATGAACGTGAAGAAGCTCTTCATTTATACCGCAGCCTATGTATAGCGAAAGAAAGAATTGAGGCAGGTGAACGTAATCCGGAAATCATTACAAATCTTGTGAAAGATTATATTGAGACGCATACGAAAGGCACTGTAGATTATGCGGATTTATATGCATATCCGTCATTAACAATGGTAGAGAAAGTCGAAGGAAGAATCATTTTAGCTATTGCAGTTAAGTTTGAAAATGTAAGATTAATTGACAATATAACATTAACGGTTAAATAAGGGGGAGCATCTATGTTTCGCACAATGATGAGAGCAAAGTTACATCGTGCAACTGTAACGGAGGCAAATTTAAATTATGTAGGTAGTATTACAATTGATGAAGACTTAATGGATGCAGTAAATATTGTAGAAAACGAAAAAGTCCAAATTGTAAATAATAATAATGGTGCTCGCTTAGAGACATACGTTATTAAAGGGGAACGCGGTAGTGGTGTTGTTTGTTTAAACGGTGCGGCGGCAAGACTTGTACAACCAGGGGACAAAGTAATTATTATTTGTTATGGGCTAGTTACGGAAGAAGAGATTCATACACAAGAACCAAAAATTGCAGTACTAGACGATAATAATCAAATTATTGAAATGTTAGGTGCTGAAAAAGCGGGTACGATATTATAAGTAGAAAGGCTATCTCCATTGCGGAGATAGCTTTTTTGTGCATCTTTTCATTAAGATGAGATAAAACGTGGTATAGTAACATTATATAAATTATTGTTGTTTGAAAGGTAAGAAATTGAGGTGTTACATATATGAGTAAGCGTTATGTCGTTGTTGATTTAGAGACGACAGGGAACTCCTGGAAAGATGGGAAGGATAAAATTACCCAAATTGCAGCTGTTGTAGTAGAAGATGGAGAGATATTGGAGATTTTTTCGTCTTTTGTTAATCCAAAGAGAGAGATCCCACCATTTATTACAGAATTAACAGGGATTGATGAAAGTCTTGTAAAACAAGCCCCGTTATTTCAAGATGTAGCCCCGATGATTGTTGAGCTATTACAAGGTGCGGCTTTCGTTGCGCATAATGTTCACTTTGATTGGAATTTTTTAAATGAAGAATTAAGGCAAGCTGGATATACAGAAATACATTGTCCGAAAATCGACACGGTTGAATTGGCTCAAATTCTTTTGCCGACAGCCGATAGTTATAAATTACGTGATTTAGCTAAAAAGCATGAACTAGAGCACGATCAACCACATCGTGCGGATAGTGATGCTCTTGCAACAGCGGAATTATTTTTACAATTTTTAAATGAAATTGAAAAGTTACCACTTGTCACGTTGCAATCGCTTTATGAATTAAGTGATGTGTTCCAAAGCGATATAGCTGATGTGCTTTCTGAAAATATTTTAAAGAAAGTAATGCACGGTAAAGAAGATATAGCGGAGTATGAAATACATCGAAATATTGCGCTGAAAAAGCGGAACTATTCCTTAAACCTTGGAGAAACGTGTTCATCAAAGTTTGATGCTTTCTTGAATAAAACGATGGATAAATTGGAATCACATATGCCAAAGTTTGAAAGAAGAGAAAGTCAACAACTGATGATGAAAGAGATATATACGGCGTTAAGAGATTCTCGTTTTTCACTAATTGAAGCCGGTACAGGAACAGGAAAGACTCTCGCTTATTTGCTTCCTAGTCTTTATTTTGCAAAGAGAAAAGAAGAACCTGTCATTATAAGTACACAAACGGTACAACTCCAACAACAAATATTAGAAAAAGAAATTCCGTTATTACAAAAAATAATGCCATTTTCATTTGAGGTAGCTCTTCTAAAAGGAAGAAAGCATTATTTATGCTTACATAAATTTGAGTATGCTTTGCAAGAGGAAGAAAAAAATTATGATATGGCACTTACAAAGGCGAAGATTTTAGTTTGGTTATTGCAAACTGAAACAGGTGATCGAGACGAATTAAATATTCCTGAGGGCGGAAAGTTACTTTGGAATCGTATTTGTAGCGATGCGTATAGTCCAGGCGATATGCAAAGTAATTGGTTTAGTCGTTGTTTTTACCAGCGAGCGAAGAATAAAGCTTTATTTGCAGATATCGTTATTACAAATCATGCGTTATTATTTCAAGATTTTTCAAGTGAAGAACCGTTGTTTGCTTCATGCGAACATATTATTTTTGATGAAGCTCACCATATTGAAGAAGCCGCGAGTAGAACATTGGGTGAACAGTTCTCTTGTATGTATTTTCAATTGGTTATATCTCGTCTTGGGACACTAGAAACAGAAGATGTACTCTCCAAAGTATATAAAATGATGAAAAAATCAGAGCAAGCATCTCGTTCAACTTTCCGTATGATAAGTTATAGTTTGAAGGAACTTAAGTTTGATGCGGATGAACTCTTCCAAATGTTACGTACTTTTATATTTAAACAAACAAAGCAAGAGCAAGGAACGAATAATATGCCGCTCATCTATAGGTATAACGCAGAACTAGAAAAAGGTAAGTTGTGGGATAGTATCGTCGAATTAACAAATCGTTTTATATATGAATTAAGAAGGGTAGTAACTGCTCTTGAGAAGCAAGTGGATATATTGCAAAGTAAGTTAGAATGGGAGATGCATGTTGTAACAGGTGAATTTATGCATTTAATTGAGTTGCTGAGAAAGATGGCAGAATCATTACAGTTACTCGTATTAGAAAAGAATTCGTATGTAACTTGGATGGAGACTGAAACGAAAGGGACGATTCATTCAACAGTTCTATATGCACAGCCTGTTCATATTGGTGAAAGATTTGCTGATGAATTTTTAACAGAAAAAAAGAGTGTTATTTTTACATCCGCAACACTAACAGTTAACGATACGTTTGATTATATAAAAGAGGAACTTGGTTTACATGATTTCGCTCCAAATACTTTAAAGGTTCCGTCGCCATTTCGTTATGATGAACAGATGAAATTAATGGTGTCAACGGATGTACCTTTTATTAAGCAAGTAAGTAATGAGCGATATATTGAATCTGTATCGGAACATATTGCAAAGATAGCGAAAGCCACAAAAGGCAGAATGCTCGTTTTATTCACTTCGTATGAAATGTTAAAAGAAGCGTATGCGAATTTAAAAAATAATGATGAATTAGAGGGGTATTTATTACTGACCCAAAGTGTGAATAATAGAAGTCGAAGCCGCTTAATTCGAAAGTTTCAAGAATTCGACAAATCAATTTTATTAGGGACGAGCAGTTTCTGGGAAGGAATAGATATTCCAGGAGATGCCTTAAGTTGTCTTGTTATAGTCCGTCTACCATTTACACCTCCTCATCAGCCGATGATGGAAGCGAAAGGTGAGTGGCTAAAAAATCAAGGTGAAGATGTATTTGCTAAATTAGCGCTTCCACAAGCAATATTACGTTTCAAACAAGGATTCGGCCGCTTAATTCGAACGAATACAGATACAGGAACGGTAGTAGTGTTAGATCGTCGTTTGACGAGTTCTTCCTATGGAAAACGATTTCTACAATCGATTCCTAACGTACCTCTTTATGAAGGGCCATTAGAAGAATTGTTAGTACAATTAGAAGAACCACCAAATGAATAAAAATGGAAGAAAAATACGCCTGAAGTACTTATAAACTTCAGGCGTAAAAAATGTGGGTAGGAGGAATTTTATTTTTCTTACTTCTTGTATACAAAATGTGTTGGTTTTCGACTTGAAACCTTTTTTTGCTGTACATGTCCTGCTATAATAGATGGGTGATGAAGCAGGGGTTGTAAAGAATGTACTCTTATTGTAACCGCATTGCGTTCTTCTATAATTAGAAATTTTTGTGTAACGGAGGAGTTTTTTCATGGAGAAGAAAATCGAAGTACTATCAACGACGCGTATTAAATATTCGTCGGATTTGTATAAAATTGTTGATAGTTTAAATCGTACGTTAAAAGAGCAGGACCTCATGTTCGGACTAGCATTAGACGAAAAAGATAAAGAAACAGCTGTATTTACGATTTACAGAACGTAGTGATACAATGAAAAAGTGGATCTTTGCAATCATTATTGTTATCGTTGCTAGCGGAATATATGGGGCGTATGTTTATAATAAAGCGATGGGAAAGAAAATTCCAAAAGAGTCGAAATTTGTAGAAATTGCTAAAGAAAAAGCAAAGCTTACAAAGGTGAAATCTGTTGATTATTACAACGGAAAATCTGCATATATAGTCGTGCAAGGTACAGATGAAAAGGGAGAACAACTTATCGTTTGGGTGCCTGAGAAAAAAGGGGATACTGTAGTAAGGAAAAAGAGCGAAGGTATTTCTGAAAAAGAGGCTATACAAAGAACAATAGAGCAAGTCGGCAATGAAAGTAAGGAATCAAAAAGTAAGCCGAAAGAGATTATGAAAGTGAAATTAGGCTTTGAAAATGATGTACCACTATGGGAAGTTACATATATTGATGATGACAATCGTTATAGTTATTACTATCTTGAATTTAAAGATGGAAAATTTTTAAGACGATATAGCATTGAAAAATAGATGTAGGGGGAACTACAAATGAAATTAGCAAAGCGAGTAGCTGCTTTAACACCGTCTTCAACTTTAGAAATTACAGCAAAGGCACAAGCATTAAAAGCAGAGGGTCATGATGTAATTGCATTAGGGGCAGGGGAACCTGACTTTAATACACCAGAGCATATTATGGATGCTGCACATAAAGCGATGTTAGAAGGGCATACGAAGTATACACCAACAGGTGGATTACAATCGTTAAAACAAGAAATTGTGAAGAAATTTACTCGCGATCAAGGTATTGCGTATGATCCATCTGAAATTATTGTATGTAATGGTGCAAAGCATGCATTGTATACATTATTCCAAGTATTACTTGATGAGGGAGATGAAGTTATCATCCCAACTCCTTACTGGGTAAGCTATCCAGAGCAAGTAAAGCTTGCTGGCGGTAAGCCGGTTTATGTAGAAGGTTTAGAAGACAATGAGTACAAAATTACAGCAAAGCAGCTGCGTGAGGCAATTACAGAGAAAACGAAAGCAGTTATTATTAATTCACCGAGCAATCCAACAGGAATGATTTATAGCAAAGAAGAATTACAACAGCTTGGAGAAGTATGTTTAGAACATGATATTTTAATCGTTTCTGATGAAATTTATGAAAAATTAATTTATGGTGGCGTAGAATATACTTCAATTGCCCAGCTTTCTAATGCATTAAAAGAACAAACACTTATTATTAATGGTGTATCTAAATCTCATTCTATGACAGGATGGCGTATTGGATATGCTGCAGGAAATAAGCAGCTTATTAAAGCGATGACGAACTTAGCGAGTCATAGTACGTCAAACCCTACTTCAATCGCTCAATACGGCGCAATTGCGGCATATGCAGGCTCACAAGAACCTGTGGAAACAATGCGTCAAGCCTTTGAAGAGAGATTAAACATCATTTATGATAAATTAATTCAAATCCCTGGCTTTACTTGCATTAAACCGCAAGGTGCATTTTACTTATTCCCTAACGTAAAAGAAGCTGTAGCTTTATCAGGATATGCAACAGTTGATGATTGGGCAAAAGCTCTATTAGAAGAGGAAAAAGTGGCTCTTGTACCAGGTACAGGATTTGGTGCTCCAAATAATGTTCGCTTATCATATGCGACATCTCTTGAACAAGTAGAGAAAGCATTAGAGCGTATCCATACATTTATGAAAAGTAAAGTGCAAGCTTAATTTTATATTTCATTCATGTAATATAAAAAACCTCCCCATTAATAGGGAGGTTTTTTTGACGAATTGTGGCAAAAAGAAATAGCTAAAGGTGTGTTATACTAGAGAGCGAGGTGTTTGGTGATGAAAAAGAAAATGATGTTACAGTGGTTTGAGCAGGGAAGCATTGCAATTCCAAAATTACTTATGATGCATTATAAAAAATTAGGTTTAAATGAGACGGAATTTATGGTCGTACTTCATGTACACACATTTTTAGAATCAGGTAATTCGTTTCCGACTCCATCAGAGATTTCTGAACGGATGACGATAACGGAAATGAAATGTATGGAAGTAATTCAAGCATTGATTCAAAAAGGGTTTTTATCACTAGAAGGTGGACAAAGATCAGAAGCGATGATGTGCGAAAGTTATTCTTTACAACCGTTATGGGAAAAAATATTACATTTCTTAATGGATGAATCAATAGAGGAAGAGCAAAAAGAAAAAAAACAGCTGCAAGTAAATTTATATACAGTATTTGAAAAAGAATTTGGAAGACCACTTTCGCCGTTCGAATGTGAAACGTTAGGAATGTGGGAGGACCAAGATCAACATCATCCAAATTTAATTCAAGCGGCTCTTAGAGAAGCTGTAATGAGTGGAAAACTAAATTTCCGATATATTGATCGTATTTTATTTGAGTGGAAAAAGAATGGAATTAAAACGGTAGATCAGGCTCAAAATCAAGGTCAAAAATTTAGAGCGAATCAACAAAGAGCACAACAAATGACAAAACAAGAGACGAAATTTACTGGAAAAGTGCCTTTTTATAATTGGTTGGAGCAGTAATATAGGAGGAAGTATATGTTAAATAAAACGCAAATTCGCTATTGTTTAGACACAATGGCGGATATGTATCCAGAAGCACATTGTGAATTAATTCATGAGAATCCTTTTGAATTAGTAATCGCGGTGGCACTATCTGCACAATGTACAGATGCACTTGTAAATAAAGTGACGAAAAATTTATTTCAAAAATATAAAACACCAGAAGATTATTTAAGTGTATCTTTGGAAGAGTTACAACAAGATATACGTTCTATTGGGTTGTATAGAAATAAAGCAAAAAACATTCAAAAATTGTGTCAGATGTTGCTGGATGATTACAATGGAAAAGTTCCAGAAGACCGTGACGAGTTGACGAAATTACCAGGAGTAGGGAGAAAAACAGCAAATGTAGTTGTTTCGGTAGCGTATGGCATCCCGGCAATTGCTGTTGATACGCATGTAGAAAGAGTGAGTAAACGGTTAGCGATTTGTAGATGGAAAGATTCGGTGTTAGAAGTAGAAAAAACATTAATGAAGAAAGTACCGATGGATGAGTGGGGAGTTACACATCATCGTATGATTTTCTTTGGACGTTATCACTGTAAAGCACAACGACCGCAATGTGAGGAGTGCAGACTGTTAGAAGTATGTCGTGAAGGAAAGAAGCGAATGAAGGTGAAATAAAGGATGGAGCGAGTTATAGAAATACCGAAAGAATTTCACTGTTTACCATTTTTTAAAGAAAGTGTAAATTTAATTAAGTATCATACAGACAATTCTTTTGAAGAGATAATACAAAATACTTACTTTATATTTGATATTGAAAGACAGTATGAGCCGTGGAAGGAAATTGAAAACAGCATTCCAGCGATGTTGAATGTATGGAAAAATAAGCATGAAGACATTGCTATACTGTTTCGAAATAGAAATAAGCAAGAGGCTGAGGGACCAATGATTCTTTTTGCAGCTCACTTGTTATCGGTTGTCTATTGGCTAAATGAACAACCTGTTCATAGTTTGAATGAAATGCAAATAAATACGAATAAATTAAAAGTGCAACCTGTTAATTTTATGGAAAGATATTCATTCATTATAAAGAAACCGAGTAATTATCATTCTTATATTCAATTAGCGCAGTTGTATATCGAAATAGAAAAGCTGTATGTAAAGAAAATGATAACAAAAAAGAAGTCCGCTTCTCGTTAAGAGAAACGGACTTCTTTTTTGTATATTAGGACTCTGTTGTAACAACAGCACCGTCTGCGTGAGGTGTATCTCCTCCGGTATTTTGGTGTTGCTGTTCTTGTTGTTTCTTAGCCTCTTCATCAGCTTTTTTCTTGGCCTCTTCTTCAGCTTTCTTCTTAGCTTCTTCATCAGCTTTTTTCTTAGCTTCTTCATCAGCTTTTCTTCTAGCTTCCTCATCAGCTTTCTTTTGAGCTTCTTCTTGCTGTTTACGTTGTTGTTCTTGCTGTTGTTCTTGTTGTTTCTTAGCCTCTTCTTCAGCCTTTTTCTTAGCTTCGTCTTGTTTTACTTTATCTTCATTAGCCTTTTTCTGGGCTTCTTCATCAGCTTTTTTCTTAGCTTCTTCATCGGCCTTTTTCTTAGCCTCTTCTTCAGCTTTTTTCGCATCTGGAGTTCCGCCAGGCGCAGTGAAGGATGCACCAACTGCTGGGCTTGTTCCAGTGCCTTTTTTCGCTACTACAGAGAAGCTGTAAGTAACACCTGGTTTAATACCACCAAGAGTAGCTGTCGTACCACTTATTGATAGGCTACCACTTGAACCATCAGTTGCTTTATAGCTGGCTGCATATGCATCGACTTCTGCTGGTCCAGACCAGTTTAGTGTAACTGTGCTAGCGCCATCAAAAGTGACATTCAGACCACTAGGGGCATCTACTTTAATTTGTTTAATTGCATCTTTTTTCGCACCTTTTACGTATAATTCTCCGTTTATTTCTTGTACAGAAGAAGGACGTTCAAAGCGAGATTTATCTGTAGCGAATTTGCTCATCATTACTTGGAACATTTGCTGTGCAATTTTAGTATAACGATCACTAATGTAGTTTTCTGGACCATTCTTTACGTAACCCGTCCATACAGCCATCGTATATTGTGGTGTATATCCAGCGAACCAGCTATCCCTGTTTGCATCAGCTGGAATGCCGTATTTCTTTAAATCTTTTGCATCAAAGTTTTGCGTTCCAGTTTTACCCGCTACGTCAACACCTGAAACATATGCTGTTGGTCCTGTACCACCAGAACCAGGTTTTACTACGTCACGAAGAACGTCAGTTACCATGTAAGCTGTATAGTCTTGCATAGCGCGTTGTTCTTTCGGTTTAAAGCTTTTCTTTTTCCCGTCCGGGAAGGTTACTTCTTTTACGAAGTGTGGTTTATTATAGTTACCACTATTACCGAAGGTTGCATATGCACCTGCTACTGCTAATGGAGAACTATCGTTACTACCAATTGCAGTAGATTCATGTACTCCATTTTCAAATGTCATGCCTAAACCTTCAGCAAACTCTTTTGATTTATTAAGTCCAACTGTTTGAGCTGTCTTTAAAGCCGGGATGTTTAATGACTTCTTCAATGCTTCACGAAGTGAAACGTCACCTTTAAAACTCCCTGTAGCATTTTTAATCTTTGTGCCATCCGAATAAGTATATTCAGAGTCATTTAATTGATGGTAAGTAGACCATTGAAGATTCTCAATCGCTGGACCGTAGTCGAAAATTGGTTTCATTGTTGAACCAACTTGGCGTTTTAAATCAGTTGCCATATTATGACCTTTGAAAGTGGACTTATTTTCTTTACGTCCAGCACCAATTGCTCGAACTTCTCCAGATTGTGTATCCATAAATACGAATGATCCTTGGAATTGATCGTTTGGATACTTAATAAGATTACCATCCATAATTTTTTCAGCGTAATCTTGAGCATCTTGATCAAGTGTTGTATGAATCGTTAAACCATCTGAACCGATATTTACATCAGGATATTCTTTTTCAACTTCTTTTACAACCGCATCTAAAAATGCTTGATACTTCATCTCAGTTACTTCTGAAGACGGTTGAAGGCCCTCAGTTACTGGGATCTTAACGGCGTTATTCATTTCTTCTTTTGTTATATAACCATGTCGATTCATTAATGATAATACGACATTACGACGATTTGTTGCTCGTTCAACATTTTCCTTTTTTGTTGGATCATAAATGTTTGGACCTTGGGGTAAACCAGCGAGCATAGCAGCTTCATGTAATTGCAAGTCTTTTAAATCTTTACCATAATATTTTTGCGCTGCTGTCGCAATACCGTATGAACGGTTACCTAAATTAATCTTATTTAAGTACATTTCTAAAATCTCATGTTTAGAGTATTGTTGCTCTAATTTGTAAGATAAGTACCATTCTTGTACTTTTCTTTTAGCAGTTTTGTCCATCGTTAGAAAGTAGTTTTTAACGACTTGCTGTGTAATCGTACTACCACCTTGGGAACCGAAACCACCAGTGACATTTTCCATAACTGCTTTTGTAGTTCGTTTAAAATCAATTCCATTATGATCATAGAAACGCGAATCCTCAGTTGCAAGGAATGCATTTTCAACTACTTTTGGAATTTGATCATAAGTAACGTGTGTTCGTTTTTCAGCACCGTATTCATAGAAGAAATTCCCGTTTTTATCAAGAAACTTTGTTGATAAAGGATTAACAAGTTTGGCTTTGTCTAATTTTGGAGCATCCTTTACCATAACAAAGAAAGCGGAAACGCCGGCTACAAGACCAACGATACCAAGAAGTAGACAACCTATAAGAAATTTCTTGAAAAAGGAGCCTTTTTTCTTTGGTTTTTCTTCTTTATGTGTTTTTTTCTCTTGATTTTTCACATGATTTCGTTCTGTACGAGAACGATAATTATCTGACATTATACTTTCTCCTACCTTTCATTCTCTCCCCCAAAAGTCGAAAAAAGAGCCTTAGTGATGACTCTATCACGAAAAATAAACCATGTCTAGTACACGGATATAGTCAATCCGAGGGTGATAACCGCATGATAATAAGGATCCATGCTCTTCTATTTCTTCTTTCGTAATCGACTTGCGTCCACCAGTATTTTGACGATTCCAAAATGCAATAATATGTTTTGCATCTAGTAAATAAAATTCATCAAAAAGTGTAAATTTAATAATAACAAATGCAATTCCATTATGAGCAACCACTTGCTTCATATGTTCAATTTGATGAAGGTGGAAGTTTTGAAGTGGGAAACTAGTTTTATTTTTTGTTTCCTTTGCTTCAAAATCGATGTATTTCCCTTTGTATACACCGTTGTAATCTGTTGTAGAAGGTTGTTTAAAATACGCTTCTTTTACCACTGCAGCACTTCGAGCGGGGTAATCTACTTTTACAATTTGAAGAGGTGTAGGCTTTTTATGTACACATGCAATATTATGGGTTAAGTAATATTGATTTGTTTCATTCAATTCCTCTTCAAGGGACATACCTCTATTACTATAAGTATGTGTTTTTATAGGTGTTTTTTGAGGTTGTGAAGCTTGATTATACCTTTTTCCATTTGGGTAACGAATGGTCATAGTGTGTCCACCCCCAACTTGCTAAGAATTACTTACAAAGGTGATTATATCAAAAAATGAAAAAAGATGTGACCTTTTTGATGAAAGGTATGATGACTTATTTATGTTTACATGGAATGATTATATGAAAATGAAACAAAATCGAGAAAAAAATTTTTGTACAGAGGAAGAAAAAGCAATCATTCACAATATTAAAAAGAAAACAGAAATAGCTAATGTGGACAATATTTCTCGGACACAATCTTATCAAGAATATTATTTAAGAAATAGTGAAATCAGGTGGGCCTTTTTAGCGAGTATGGTTTCGAGAAATGCGGGCTGGAATATGACTGATTTAGAAGGGAGATATTATGCTACTGTTTTACCTAGAACGGTAAAAAAACATTTATTTATTCTGTACGAACAGGCTAATTGGATTATTTTTTTAGATGCATTTCCTCAGCTATTATTGTATGAGGAAAGTAAGAAGAGACGTGCACCTCTCTTTCATTTGTTGCAATATTTCAACGTATCAATTTTTATGGAAAAAGAATGGTTACTTTTCTGGGAAAGAAGAGATATGAATAGGCTTATGACAGCGCTTATTATAAATGAACAAAATAAAATTCAAAAACCAGTCATTGAGAACACATATTTTAAAAAACATGTATTCCATACTGCACTTTTTAAAGTACAAGAAAGACTTCATATTAGTGCAGTTATCTTCCCAACAATTGAAGGGAGAATGTATGGATTTTCGGTTTATCAATTTGAAACGTTACAACAGCGTATAGAACTAGGAAAAAAATTAGCATGGTTATTGTTTCATCCAATTTATAATGGTTCGTTTTATAAGTTTGCATTGCAAACTACACATACTGGGTCTAGGGAAGATTATGAAGTTTACGCAAAGGAAACTCGAAAGTCTTATACGCCAACACTTAGAGATATTTATCCTGTTATTTTACATGAAGAAATAAAAATGAGAGATTGGTTTTGTGCAAATATGAAAATGAATGTGCTATTTGTACCTGAAGAACCTAAAGGGGAAGTTAATATAACAGAATGGTATAGAAGAAAGAGAGAACAAATCTATAGGCTATCTATCGCAAATCGTTTTGCTAAAAGGATGGATGAGTTCATGATATAATAAAAAAGAAGTCCCGTCTTCCATTTTGAAGACGGGACTTCTTAATTTGAAACAATCCTGCTATGTGTGCTACAACTTTAATCTCAAAACGTAATGCTAGTAGGAGATTAAGGGTGACTTGAAATTTAACTGTTCGTAATAAAGTCTCGCTTTATGTAGCAGGGAAGTTTGGACCATCTAGCTTTGGATTGCCAGTCTCGGGTTTATTTTGTTGTTTGTTTTGGTTTTTCTTTTTTTCATTTTTGTTCTTTGCCATTGTAATACACCTCCTTTTTGTATTGTTACCATTTCTATAAATGACATACGAAATGATTTCTTTGACGAATAACAACTAGTTTTGTCATGTGGGCAGGAGTGGTGAATCATTCGGCGAAATTACATGACAAAGGAAAAGCAAAGAAGGAGGCGTTTTGTATATGGCGATGGTTCAGAAGGAAGATGTAATGAAAAAAATGGATCAAATGTTAAGTTCTCTCGATTTGCTGGAAATGAATATAGGGATTAGAATGAATCATGCATTAAAGGATGCGAGTGAAAAAATATGCAATAAGATAGAAATAACAGAGATGCATATTGAACATATGGAAAATAAATTAGTGCATCACGAAGAGAAAGGGAATTGGGTAAAGACATTTCAAAACGTCGTAGTGAGTGCATAATAAGGTGGGAAAGAAATGAAGAATGAAGCATTAATACAGTCTTCAGAAAAACTCATGCAGTATAATAATGAAGCGAATGTAAAAAAGAGAGAACTAACCGAATACGACTTTTATAAGGATATGAAACCGTTTGTAGATAGGGTAGATGAGGAATTAAAGAAGTGGAAAGAATTAGCTTATAAGTGGATTAAAGAAGAAAAGCCAAAATATATACATGTACAGCAAATTGATCAAGTATATGATAATTTACAAACGAATGTGTTGCAATGCTTTGTAAATAAAGGTAAAGGTAAACGATTCTTTGAAACACACCAAGCCATTTCGTATACTTTGCAAAATATAGTTGAGCAATGTAAATAACAAGAGGGAGAGCCCTCTTGTTATTTTTATGCTTCTGTCATTGTTGTAGGTTTTGTTGCGCCGTTTATTTCTAATTCTTTTATTAATGTTCGATAATCTGATATACATATTTTTCCTTCGAGATACCAATGTCTCGCAAAGTCTAATAATTCATTTGCATTCTCTGTGCAATACCCCTTTTTTTGAGAAAACGCTTGTTTTAAATCCCCTAATACCATGTTGATTCCTCCCCCATGAGAATCTTCTTCTTCATTATCATAGCATGGAAGGGTTTTCTTTTTTAATTTTTTAAAAATTTAAACTTCCGACAAAAATAGACAGATACTCCATCACACATATTATTTTATAGGTACATATTATATATGTAGAAACTTATGTGAAGGAGGAGAGAATGCATGTTTCAACAACCTAACTTATATCAGCAAACGAATCCATATGCACAGCAAAATATGTACCAATATAATACGGATACATATTTACGGTATAATATGTATCCTTTCGAGCCTTATTATGGAAATCAAAATTATTATCAACCGTTTGAAGTGTCCTTTATGAATCAAGCTCAACAACCACAACAGCAGCAACCTTATGTGAATCAAGCTCAACAACCACAACAGCAGCAACCTTATGTGAATCAAGCTCAACAATCACAAGCTCAGCAACCATACATGAATCAACCACAGCAGCAGCCTTATATGAATTCGCAATATTATATGCCACCACCATCTCCGTATGCTAATCAACAAGCGATGTTTTATCCACCAAAACAACCGTACCCGACGCAGGGTAAGCAAAAGCAACAACAGCCAAGTCAGTTTTCTAGTTTTGTTTCTCAATTTAAAACATCAGATGGTAACTATGATGTAAATAAAATGATGAATACAGCTGGACAAATGATGAATGCGATGAATCAAGTGACAGGTATTGTAAAGCAAGTTGGAGGCTTTTTTGGTAAGTGATGTTGAAGAATTGTCTATAAAAACAATGTAAATGAAATAAAGGACTAGACAAATTTCCTTGTAATAAATGGGTATATATAACAAACGGCTTTCTCTCTTTTCTCATACTGTAAAGTGTAATCAGATTTTTTTAACGAGAGAGGAGAGAAAAAACTATGCATCATTGTCATCCTTGCTTTGGAGGGCATAAGCCTACAGGACCTATTTGTACGACTGCTCCTGTCATTCATCCGACGAAACAATGCGTAACACACTCTTTTTCAACAACGGTGGTGCCACACATTTTCCCAACACATACAACACATGTACATCATCAACAAATTAAAAACCAAAACTTCTTCCCGCAAACAAATTCAAATGTAAATGTTGTGGACCCAATCGACCCAGGATTCGGTGGCGGATGTGGACCGTGTGGCCATGGTCATCATCATCATCACCACGGTCATCAAATATCTCCATTTGGGCCAGGACCGAATGTATCACCGTTTGGACCAGGACCAAATGTATCACCGTTTTTACCAAACAATGTATCACCAGTAGGTCCAAATATCGGACCAAACGTTGGTGGAATATTTAAAAAGTAAATGATATGTTAGAACTAGCGAAATGCTAGTTCTTTTTTTTGTAATTGGAGTGTTGATATGAAAGTTATTGCAGTAACAGGATATAAGCCATTTGAACTTGGAATATTTAAAAATGATCATCCAGGAGTGGAGTGTATAAAGAAAGCATTACACCGTAAATTAATCACTTTTGTAGAAGATGGTTTAGAATGGGTTATAATAAGCGGCCAATTAGGTGTAGAATTATGGGCTGCTGAAGTTGTTTTTGAAATGCAAGTAGAATATCCTGATTTAAAATTAGCGGTATTCACTCCGTTTTTAGAACAAGAAGAAAATTGGAAAGAAGATAATCGTGAATATTACGAATTTATTCTTTCTCAAGCAGACCATGTTGATAGTATCACGAAACGGAAGTATGAAAGCCCAGAGCAATTTAAATTAAAAAATCAATTTTTTATTGAAAAAAGTGATGCGCTTTTAGCGGTATACGATGAAGAAAAACCAGGAAGTCCCAAATATATTGTAGAATCAGCAAAGAAAAAAGGGGAAATAGAAAATTATCACAGTTATTTCATTCTTTTTTCTGATTTACAAGATATAATAGAAGAGGAACAGTGGAATAATGCAGAGTAATATGTAATATAGTACTCGTATATATGATTGACAAAAAGCATTGTTTCTGAAAAAATTTAGTTAATGAAAGTTTTGGTAAAAATTTGAGGTGAAGAAAATGATTTCGGATAAAATTAAATTAACAGCGAAAGATATTTTAGAAAAAGAATTTAAAACAGGTATGAGAGGTTATCAGCAAGAAGAAGTAGACAAGTTTCTTGATATGATCATTAAAGACTATGAAGCTTTCCACAAAGAGTTTGAGCAATTAAAGCAACAAAATGCTCGTTTAAAGCGTGAATTAGAGGAACAAAAACTAGCAGTAACGCAAGTTCCGCAACAACCTGTACAAACACCAGTTGCACAACCGGTTTATAACAACACGAATACGGATATTTTAAAACGCTTATCTAACTTAGAAAAAGCTGTATTTGGAAGTAAGTTATACGAATGATGTAAGGTGGGAAAAGGTTTAAGCATTTTACATAGAAAAAAACGTTGCAAAATCTTTTTGTTTCCACTATACTAATGGATGTCATAACGTTTGGGTAATCGCTGCAACGCCAACGTTGTAGAGGAAAGTCCATGCTCGCACGGCCTGAGATGGCTGTAGTGTTCGTGCCTAGCCAATTCATAAGCTAGGGTATTCTGGCTGTAATGCTGGTTTAACGGCAGGGAAAAAACCTAAGTCCTTTCGGATATGGTTTGACTACCTTTAAAGTGCCACAGTGACGAAGTCCTTGAAGAAATGATAGGAGTGGAACGAGGTAAACCCCACGAGCGAGAAACCCAAATAATGGTAGGGGAATCTTTTCCAAGGAAATGAACGACGGGAAAGGACAGGTTTTATAACCTGTAGATAGATGATTGCCACCGGAGTACGAGGCGTGGGCCGTTTGTAGTACAAAGGAACAGAACATGGCTTACAGAACGTTATGAACCAACTATGAAATAACTCAGCTCTCCTTTGTTAGAGGAGGGCTTTTTATTTGTATGAAGTTATAAAGTATGAGTTAAAATGGTTAATGAGAAAATTTTTCGTAAAATGTAATAATTAATAGGACCAATTGCTATTAATTATTGTTTGAATATACATAAGAGGTGAATGAAAATGGGAAAAGTTACTTTAATTGCAACAGCGGCAATGGGTATTGAAGCGTTAGTTGCCCGAGAAGTTCGCGATCTTGGTTATGAATGTCAAGTAGAAAACAGCAAAGTAACATTTGAAGCAGATGAAAAGGCGATTTGTCGTACGAACTTATGGTTACGTACTGCGGACCGTGTAAAAATTAAAGTTGGCGAATTTAAAGCAACGACATTTGATGAGCTATTTGAAAAAACGAAAGCATTAAACTGGGGAGATTATATTCCAGAGAATGGTGAATTCCCTGTTATCGGTAAATCTTTAAAATCTGAATTATTCAGTGTTTCGGATTGCCAACGTATCGTTAAAAAAGCTGTCGTTGAAAAATTAAAAACAACATATAAACGTACAACTTGGTTTGAAGAAGATGGTCCGTTATTCCGTATCGAGATTGCAATGCTCAAGGATATTGCAACATTAACAATTGATGCGAGCGGTGTTGGGCTTCATAAACGTGGATACCGTATGGATCAAGGGGAAGCTCCGTTAAAAGAAACATTAGCTGCGTCTTTAATTAAATTAACAAACTGGAAGCCAGATCGTCCATTTGTTGATCCATTCTGTGGATCAGGTACAATTCCGATTGAAGCAGCATTAATTGGACAAAACATTGCACCAGGATTTAACCGTGGTTTCGCATCTGACGAGTGGGGCTGGGTAGGTAAACAAAACTGGCGTGAAGCTCGTCAAGAAGCTGAAGATTTAGCGAACTATGATCAACGATTACAAATCATTGGATCAGATATTGATCATCGTATGATTCGAGTTGCTCAAGATAACGCAGAAGAAGTAGGCTTAGGCGATTTAATTACATTTAAACAAATGCAAGTAAAAGATTTCACAACAAAAGAGGATTATGGCTACGTTGTAACGAATCCTCCATACGGAGAACGTTTAAGTGAAAAAGCACTCGTTGAACAACTGTATAAAGAAATGGGACAAGTATTCCGCCCATTAGATACATGGTCAGCGTATGTATTAACAAGCTACGAAGCATTTGAGAAGTGTTACGGAAAAGATGCGTCGAAGAAGCGTAAGCTGTTTAACGGATTTATCCGTACAGATTACTACCAATACTTCGGAAAACGTCCACCGCGTAATTCATAGTATAAAACTCCTCTAGCGCGCATATACTGGCTATTATGTAATGCGTAAAGGAGGAAGTCATATGGATAATTTTCAATTATCAATGATTCAAAAAGCTATTCACCGTACGTATGATGAGCTCGGAAAAGAAGTGGATAGTCAAGGTGCGATTGTAGATGAAATACAAAAAGCACAAGAAGAATATTTGTCAGCTCTTTCACATGAAACAGCGATTGATAAACGGTATTTAAAGTCATTAATATAGAAGAAAATTTTCCTTTTTCGAAAGGAAAATTTTTTTTCGTGAATTTCTATGTATTGCAACAGGGGAAAGTGGCTGCACACATATGCGTAGCAGTTGCTATTATCTTTTTATAGAAAAACTTTTTGGTTGGAGGCTAAGGATGTTTACTGAGAAGAGATTACCATTTGAAGTAGGAAAACAAGATAATTTTTATGATAAGTTGAATGAGTGGATTGGAGATGTGTTTTACGACATCCTTCCGGAAAAAGGATTTGAAGAGCGTGATGAACAAATTTTTATGGCGTTTCAGTTAGAACGCGCTTTCCAAGAAAAGAAAGTTATGTTCGCAGAAGCTGGTGTAGGAACAGGGAAAACAATTGTATATCTTCTATATGCAATTTGTTACGCGCGTTATACTGGGAAACCAGCTATTATTGCTTGTGCAGATGAAACGTTAATTGAGCAGCTTGTGAAAGAAGAAGGGGACATCGCTAAGTTATCTGAAGCATTAGGGCTATCTGTTGATGTAAGGCTTGCAAAATCAATGGATAATTATTTATGCTTACGTAAACTTGAAGATGTTATGAGTGGACGAGCTCCAGAAGTAATTGAAGACGTATATTACGAGTTACCACAGTTTGTATTCGATCATGGTACGATGCAAAACTTTACTCACTATGGTGACAGAAAAGAATTTCCACTTTTAAATGACGAAGAATGGTCAAAAGTAAATTGGGATTACTTCCAAGATTGCTTTACTTGTGATTCTCGTCATCGTTGTGGACAAACTCTTTCTCGTGAACATTATCGTAAAGCAGCAGATTTAATTATTTGTTCTCAAGATTTCTATATGGATCATATTTGGACGTACGATGCTCGTAAGCGTGAAGGGCAAATTCCATTATTACCAGAAAGTAGCTGCGTTGTATTCGATGAAGGACATCTTGTAGAATATGCAGCTCAAAAAGCTTTAACATACCGTTTAAAGCAAACGATGATGGAGCAACTATTAACGAGATTGCTACAAAACGATATTCGTGAGGAGTTTGCACATTTAGTAGAAGAAACAATTTGGCAAACTGAACGATTCTTTGATGTGTTACAAGAGAATAAAAAGGAAATTGCCGGTTCTGATCGTCTAGAAATTACTGTGACAGAAAAAGTAACAGCTGAAGCGAAACGACTTTATGCAAAAATCGGTGAAGTTGGAGATGCATTAGTATTCGAAAGTGAAATGCATACAGTAAACACGTATGATTTAAATATTGTTGATGAGCATTTAGATGTATTAGAACATTCACTTCGTCTGTTCATGCACGAGAAAAATGTAATTACTTGGGGTGAAGAAGGTGATGGTGCCTTCACGTTAGTTATTATGCCGCGTGCAGTTGAAGAAGTGTTACAAGAGAAAGTATTCTCGAAGAAAATACCGTATATTTTCTCTTCTGCGACATTATCGAACAACGATTCATTCGCTTTCACAGCTAATAGCCTAGGGGTAAAAGATTACTTGTCATTCTCAGTTGCTTCACCGTTTGATTACGAAGAGCAAATGACAGTAAACTTACTATCACATACGAAAGAAAATGAATGGGAAAGAAAGTGTCAATATACACTTGAAAATATACAAAAAACAAATGGACGTACGCTTGTATTATTCCGTACAACGCAAGAGCTTGCAGCGTTCAAAGAGTATGTAAGTAAAGAGCAAATGTCGGTTCCGTTCTTATATGAAGGAGATCAGGAAATTAGCCAGCTCGTTTCTCGTTTCCAAAATGAAGAAGAGACTGTACTTTGTGCGGTTCATTTATGGGAAGGTTTAGATATTCCTGGTTCATCATTATCGCACGTTATTATTTGGTCTTTACCATTCCCTCCAAACGATCCTGTGTTTGAAGCGAAACGTAAGCACGTAAATGATCCATTCTGGGATGTAGATGTACCATATATGATTTTACGACTTCGTCAAGGAATTGGGCGTTTAATTCGTACAAGTGAAGATAAAGGTGCTATATCAATTTTCTTATCTGATTCAGAAGATGAGAAAGTAGTTGCAGCTGTGAAAAATGTACTGCCAGTAGAAGGTAAAGAATTATAAGGAGAAAGCTTGGCGCTTGCCAAGCTTTTTTTCTATTATAAAAGGAATTTATGTTTCTGTGTCGAATTAAATTTGAGGTAGAAAAAGGAGGCTTTTATACGATGACAGTTGCTACATATGAAGTAGAAAAACAATTTTTAACATACGTGAAGAAGATACAAAATTACGGAGAAGCATTAAGTTTAATGTTTTGGGATTTAAGAACAGGTGCACCCAAAAAAGGTGTAGATCAGCGTTCAGAAGTAATTGGTATGCTTTCGTCAGAAGTGTTTGCTATGTCGACTTCAGATGAGATGGGAAACTATTTAACAGAACTTGAAGCTTTAATACGTGAAGATAAACTTTCTGAAACGACAAAGAAAATGGTTGAAGAGTGTCGGAAAGAATATGATAGAAATAAAAAAATTCCACAAGCTGAATATGAGGCTTATGTGAAATTAGAAGCGAAAGCAGAGAGTGTGTGGGAAGAAGCTCGCGAAAAATCTGATTTCGAGATGTTCCGCCCGTACTTAGAAAAAATTGTTGAATTTAAAAAGAAATTTATTACATATTGGGGTTATGAAACATATAAATATAATACATTATTAGACATGTATGAGCCAGGTATTACAGTAGAAGTTTTAGATCACGTATTTGGTCAACTTCGTGAGCGCATCGTGCCGCTTGTAAAAGAAATCTCTGAGTCTAAAAAAGGATTAAAAACAAGTGCTTTATCGGAACAGTTTTCAAAAGAAAAACAAAAGAACTTTACATTAGAACTATTAAAGCAATTGAATTATGACTTTGAAGCAGGTCGTCTTGATGAAACAGTACATCCTTTCGAAATTACATTAAATAGAGGGGATGTTCGTATTACGACACGCTATGATGAAAAAGATTTCCGTATGGCTGTATTTGGAACAATTCATGAATGTGGTCATGCAGTATATGAACAAAACATTGCAGAACAATTTGAAGGTACACCACTTTGCAGTGGTACATCTATGGGTATTCACGAATCACAATCATTATTCTTTGAGAACTTTATCGGCCGTAATAAATCATTCTGGAAGAAAAATTATGATTTATTAAAAGAGTATAGCGATGGTCAATTTGATGATATGTCAGTCGATGAGTTTTATGATGCAATTAACGAATCGAAGCCGTCATTCATTCGTATAGAAGCAGATGAGCTTACATACCCCCTTCATGTTATGGTGCGTTATGAATTAGAGAAAGAATTATTTGATGGTACATTACAAGTGAAGGACTTACCAGCAGCTTGGAATGATAAGATGGAAGCATATTTAGGAATTCGTCCGGAAAATGATGCACAAGGTGTATTGCAAGATGTTCACTGGGCTGGTGGCTCATTTGGATACTTCCCATCTTATGCGCTTGGTTACATGTATGCAGCGCAATTTAAGCAAAGAATGTTAAAAGACATTCCGAACTTTGATGCATTATTAGAAGAAGGAAACGTAACACCGATTCGTGAATGGTTAACAGAAAACATTCACCAATACGGTAAAACGAAAAAGCCACTTGAAATTTTAGAAGATGTAACAGGTGAAGGCTTAAATGCAAACTACTTAGCCGATTATTTAGAAGCGAAATATAAAGAGATTTATGAGTTGTAAAAAAAGAGCTGCTTAATTGCAGCTCTTTTTTAAAGGGGGATGGGAGAATGGACTATACATATACAGTAATGACGCAAGAAGAAGCAGAAGAAATTGCATACAACTGGCATTATGAAGGGAAATATTCCTTTTACGATATAGAGGCAGATGAAGAAGATTTAGCTGAATTTTTACATGATGAAAGTAGAGGGGATCATACATTTTCTGTGAAGGAAAATGGCACTCTCATTGGTTATTTTACTGTTTGTAAAATAAATGACGGAACGGTTGATATTGGTCTTGGAATGAGACCTAATATGACTGGGAACGGATTTGGTTTACAGTTCTTAAACGCTATACTAGCTTTTAGTAAAGAAAAATATGGATGCAAGTATATAACACTATCAGTAGCTATATTTAATGAGAGAGCGATTAAAGTGTATAAAAGGGCAGGGTTTGAAGTAGTTGGAACGTTTATACAGAAAACAAATGGTAGTTGTTTTGAGTTTTTGAAAATGAATTATATATGTAAAAATGATTAAAAAACAGAAGAATCTCCTTCTGTTTTTTTTATGCAGAAATAAATCATACTTTTTGTAATTGGAAGTTTTGAAATTTTGGAAGAGGATGTGTATGATTGAAGTTTAATAGTAAATAGCAAGTTTAGTAAGGAGAGACAGCATGAGTATAATTAAAACGAAAAATGAAATAGAGTTAATTCATAAATCTGGAAAATTACTTGCTTCATGTCATAGAGAAATTGCGAAGATGATGAAACCAGGTATTACTACAAAAGAAATTAATACGTTTGTTGAAGCATATTTAGAACAGCATGGTGCAACGTCTGAGCAGAAAGGGTACAACGGATATCCATATGCGATATGTGCATCTGTAAACGATGAAATGTGTCATGCGTTTCCGGCCGATGTTCCTTTAACTGAGGGTGATATTGTAACAATTGACACGGTAGTAAACTTAAATGGAGGTCTTTCAGATTCTGCTTGGACGTATAGAGTTGGAAAAGTTTCTGATGAAGCAGAAAAGTTGTTGTTAGTAGCTGAGAATGCTTTGTATAAAGGAATTGACCAGGCGATAATCGATAACCATGTAGGAGATATTGGCTATGCAATTGAAAGTTATGTAACAAATGAAGGTTTTTCTGTTGCAAGAGACTTTACGGGACATGGAATCGGTAAAGAGATTCATGAAGAACCAGCAATTTTTCATTTTGGGAAACAAGGACAAGGACCTCAGTTACAAGAAGGAATGGTAATTACAATTGAACCGATTGTAAATATAGGTATGCGATATTCTAAAGTAGATTTAAATGGGTGGACTGCACGAACGATGGACGGGAAATTATCAGCTCAATATGAGCATACAATTGCGATTACAAAAGATGGGCCAATCATTTTAACGAAGTTGTAATTGGAAATGAAAGAGTTTGCAAAACTCGAACAAAAATAGTAGTTTTTAAAAATTTGTACGTGTTTTTTCGATAAATGCTTTTCAAAGCATAAAAAGTACGTTATAATCCTTCTATAAAATAAATAGTTAGCTACACTCATATAATCGCGGGGATATGGCCTGCAAGTTTCTACCGAAGTACCGTAAATACTTTGACTATGAGTGAGGACGAATATAATTGCTTGTTTAGCATTCTTTTTTTGCGAAACTCCAAAAGCGCGTCTCTCACTTGTAACGAGTGGTGGTGGCTTTTGGAGTTTTTTTATTGCATAAGAGGGGGAACAAACATGAAAGTATTACAAGAAAAGATTTTGAACGAAGGAAAGGTTTTATCTGGTGACGTATTAAAGGTAGATGCTTTTTTAAATCATCAAATTGATCCAGTACTTATGCAAGAAATCGGAAAAGAATTTGCTAAACGTTTTAAAGAAGAGAACATTACAAAAATCGTGACGATTGAATCTTCAGGCATTGCACCAGCAGTTATGGCTGCATTAGAGCTTGGTGTAAAAGTAATTTTTGCACGAAAACGTAAATCGTTAACGTTACAAGATAATATGTACGTTGCAAACGTATATTCATTTACAAAACAAGAAACAAATGAAATTTCATTATCTCGAAATCATATCGATGAAAATGATCGTGTATTAATCATCGATGACTTTTTAGCAAACGGTCAGGCTGCTTTAGGTTTAATGAGTTTAGTAGAGCAAGCTGGAGCGAGTATTGCAGGAATTGGAATTGTTATTGAAAAAGCATTTCAAGATGGAGGAAAGAAGCTTCGTGAACAAGGCGTTCGTGTTGAATCACTAGCAGAAATTGCATCACTTGATAACGGCACAGTTACATTTGTACAGCAAGAAACTGCGGAGGTGAAATAAACGATGAAGCAGCATCCATTTAAAATTGCATCGCTTGGTATGCAGCATATGCTTGCAATGTATGCTGGAGCAATTATCGTTCCGCTTATTGTGGGCGGTGGACTTGGTTTAAATCAAAAAGAGTTAACATATTTAGTCTCAATTGATTTATTAATGTGCGGCGTTGCGACAATTTTACAAGCATTATCAAATCGCTTTTTCGGTATAGGACTTCCCGTTGTACTTGGTTGTACATTTACAGCCGTTGGACCGATGATTGCGATTGGAAAACAATACGGTGTGTCTTCAATTTATGGAGCAATTATTGCTGCTGGGTTATTCGTTGTTATTTTTGCGAAATTATTTGGAAAACTTGTAAAACTGTTTCCACCTGTTGTAACAGGATCTGTTGTTACTGTAATTGGAGTTACACTTGTTCCAGCAGCAATTAATGACATGGCTGGAGGAGTAGGAAGTAAGGATTTCGGTAGTCTTGAAAATTTAGCATTAGCATTTGGTGTGTTATTATTTATCATCATTATGTATCGTTTCTTTGATGGATTTATTCGTTCAATCTCTATTTTACTAGGTCTATTGTTCGGTACTATCGTTGCAGCGTTTATGGGGAAAGTAAGTTTGCAAGCGGTTGGAGAGGCGGATTGGTTCCACGGTATTCAACCATTTTACTTTGGTACACCAACATTTGAATTAACACCAATTATTACGATGATTCTCGTTGCTTGTGTAGGGATTGTAGAAGCAACGGGTGTATACTTTGCATTATCTGATATTTGCAATAAAAAAATCGGTGAAAAAGAATTAACAAAAGGCTATCGCGCAGAAGGATTAGCGATGGTGTTAGGTGGCATTTTCAACGCGTTCCCATATACAACATACTCTCAAAACGTAGGACTTGTTCAATTAACTGGAGTAAGAAATCGCGTTATTATTTATACTTGCGGTGGTATGTTAATCGCACTTGGTTTCATTCCTAAAATCGCAGCTATTACAACAATTATTCCGAAATCAGTACTGGGCGGTGCGATGTTAGCGATGTTCGGTATGGTTATGGCATATGGTATTAAAATGTTAAGTAGCGTTGACTTCGGAAGACAGGAAAACTTATTAATCGTTGCATGTTCTGTCGGAATTGGGCTTGGCGTAACAGTCGTTCCTACATTATTTTCACAACTCCCAGAAAGCATTCGTATTTTAACAGATAACGGAATTGTACTTGGAAGTGCGTCAGCAGTACTTTTAAATATCGTATTTAATATGGTGCCGCAGCGCAAAGTGAAAGTAGAAGAAGAGCCAGTATCTATGCAAAGTGCAGTAAGAGAAGCGTAAAAAAGCAAGGTCTCGTTATGAGACCTTGCTTTTCTTTTTAAGTGGCATCATTTTCCCGTAAGTACCAAGACGCCAAATGTACTCAAGTGGCCCGTATTGGTAATGTGAAAGCCACCAGCGGCTAATAAAGATTTGTAACGTGTAGAAACTAATGCAGAATATTGGTCCAACCCATAATGGAGCAGGATAATAATTTTTAAGAAATAGACCAAATACAAGTAATGTAACAATTGTATGCGAGATGTAATTTGTTAATGCCATTCGTCCAACGTATTGGAATGGACGTAATAACGTTTGCCATTTTTCTTTTTGTAATAAACGCATTAGTGTGAAAATGTAGAATATGAATAACGTTTTTCCGCTAAACATTGTAAAGACCTGCATATAAATTGGTTCATAAAATGGTTTTGATAAGAAGTAACGAACCATGAAGAACCACATTGGTAATGTAAAAAGGAACATAATAATTTGCCATTTTTTAAGCTTTGGATCTAACTCTTTCGCGCGGCGGAAAATATCCTTTTTGCCGGCGTATAAACCAAGTAAAAACAGCCCAACTGTTTCTGGGAGCATAAGTAAATTTAATCCAATTCCATCAGCGTAAAATGCATGGAAACGATTTTGTATTTGTGACAGCCAGTCTTCTAATGGCATGATAGGTAAGGAAAAACCTAGCTCTTCCTTTGGTACCAATGCAACCGTAATACCAGCCATTAGCATAATGAATTGAAAAATACTCAATAAAACGATAGCCCATATTAAAATAGTACGAGGTTCTCTCTTATAAAATAAAAATAAGAAAAATCCAGCAATCGCATAAGTATGTAAAATGTCTCCGTCCCATAAAAGAACGTAATGTAAGAAACCGAATAATAATAAAATAAGTAAGCGGCGAACAAATAAAATTTTTGGATGATCTGTTTTCGCTTCAGCACGACTCATAAAAATATAAAAACCTAATCCGAATAAAAACGAAAAAATTGTATAAAATTTCGTTTGAATAAACATATCGTAAAATAGGCGAATGTAGCTGTCTATCCCTTCGTAAATTCCTGAAAGATCACGTGAGTCAACCCCGGCGATAACAGGCCAATTCACAAGAAAAATACCTAGTACAGCTATTCCTCTAATAATATCAATGGAGTGTATCCTCTCGCCTTGTGTGAGATTTTGTGTCATTTTTTTCCTCCTTGTTAAGTAATTCCCTTTTATTATACGAAATGTAAGGTGGAGGGGATAGGGGATATTTCCATTTTTTTAAACTGTTAAGTTATGTAGGATGAGATATAATAAGAGTGCACAACAAGTTTTAACCTTTTTCAAAACAGGCAGTAAAGCTCCTTCTTATAAGGAGCTTTCTTTATGAAAAGTGTTGATAATGATTCTCTTTAATGATAAACTGTATTCAAAAGTGATAATCATTATCAAAAAAAGGTTGGTGCGTAAGTATGGTATATGCATTAGTAGCAGGTACAGTCGCTGTATATGCAGTTATTGCGAAGTATGTTTTAAATGGAGTAGGAACAGCAAAATGAGTGATATGACATAAAATCCCTTTCATTTGTAAAAAGAATGAAAGGGATTTTTTATTTTTAATGAGAATATGCTGAAAATTTAGTATGATAGTAAAGTGAAACTGTAATCAATGGGTAGGTGTAACTCTCACTGGTTATGAGCTCGCAAATAGCGGGGAAAAGTATATACATCTTGGATAAAGGGGAACAAGGGGATGACAAACATAGTACAGACAAACGGTATGAAAAAACTTGTTTGTTTTTATGAAGAGTGGCAAAAACACGGCGATGCAGAGAATAGTTTAAAGTTGTTTGAGGTAATTCAAAAATATAAACAAGAACAGCTTATGATAGCGTTCTGCGGTCACTTCTCTGCAGGGAAATCAACGATGATGAATCATCTATATAAAGCGCAGTTGTTACCGACAAGTCCAATTCCGACAAGCGCTAACGTTGTCAAAATTGAAAAAGGAATGGATCGTGTTGTTGTAACGGTTAAATCTGGAGAGCAGTACGAATATGACGGTGCATATTCAGCAGAAGAATTAAAACAAATTTGTAAAGACGGCGATGAAGTAATTGGTGTTCATATTTATCGAAACGACGCGCCGATTCCTGAAGGGGTTATGTTAGTTGATACACCAGGGATTGATTCAACAGATGATGCCCATCAATTAGCGACAGAGTCGACACTTCATCTGGCAGATGTCATTTTTTATATGATGGATTATAATCACGTCCAATCGGAAGTGAATTTACAATTTGTTAAAGAATTGAAACAACGTAATAAAACGGTTTATCTCGTTGTAAATCAAATAGATAAACATAAAGAAAATGAATTATCGTTTGAGAATTATAAAGATAGTGTAAAACAATCATTCTCTAACTGGGATATTGAAGTAGATGGTGTTTATTATACGTCATTACGAATGATGAACCATCCACATAATGAAATTAGAAGCTTAGAAGCGTTAATTACTTCTATTATGAAAGAAAAAGAGCAGTATGTAAGGACTGGAATGGAGCGAGAAACAGAATATTTAATGGGAGAACATTTCTCGTTTATTGTTTCTGAAAATGAAAAAGCTCTCTTGAAATATGAGGAAGAGTTAGCATCACCACTTTCTATTTCAGAGGTAGTTGAAAAGAAGGAAGAGTTAACGGAAGCGAAAAATCGTGAGGCAAGTAAAGAATCTTATGTGAGAAATGAATTTATAAAAGGTTTACAAGCTATATTAGATAACGCATATTTAATGCCGTTTGAAATGAGAGAATTGGCAAATGCATATTTAGAAACGAAATTAACAAAATTTAAGGTCGGTTTGCTATTTGCGAAAGGAAAGACGGAGCAAGAAAAACAAAGACGTGTAGAGGCGTTTTATTCTGCCCTTCAAAAGACTGTTGAAACGCAGCTTGATTTTCATGTGAAGGAATTTATTGTAGCCTTCTTAAAAGAAGAAGGATTGTTCACGGAGGAAATTGGGAAAGACATATATGGGTTAGAAATTGCTTTCGGACCAGAAATGTTGGCTGAAGTAATTAAACAAGGCGCAGGTTTCACAGGTGATTACTTACTTCTTTATACAGCGGATGTAGCGAATGAACTGAAGAAACGTTATTTTATAAAAGCGCAGCAAATTTTTGATAAAAGTGCGGTCGTTTTAAAGCAAAAGGTGAGAGAAGCAGTTGCTCGTATTGAAGAAGAGATTGAAACATATACGATGCTGCAAACGGCGAAAGAAACACAATTACAATACAGTAACAATTTGGAGGCATATGAAGACTATTTACGAAATGTTTGGCACGATCATGTTGCTACGCCTGAAGGGCTGCAAATAGATGAGATATTGCAAAGGGAAAAGCAAATTGTTAGTGAGAAATTTACACTACAAGAGCAGGAAATCGTAAGCGATAACGTAGCGGTTCATGAAGAAGAGCTGAAAGGAACGGCGGCTTTAAATATTCAGCGGATATTAGAGAAAGTGAAAAAAGCTGAAACGATATTAGAGCCATTGCCAGCGCTGAAACATGTACAGCAAGAGGTAATAGAGAAAAGAAGACGTGTGGAAACAAAACAATTTACAGTAGCGTTATTCGGGGCATTTAGTGCTGGAAAATCATCATTTGCCAATGCCTTACTCGGTGAGAAAGTACTTCCTGTATCACCAAACCCGACGACGGCAACGATTAATCAAATTTTGCCGGTTACAGAGGAAAAACCACACGGAACAGTAATTGTTCAGTTTAAATCAAAGCAAGCGTTATTAGAAGATATGAAAGCTGTTTATAAGCTGTTTCATTATGAGATTGCTACGTTAGATGAAGCGTTAGCACAAATTGATAAAGTTATGAAATATCCTTCACCAACTGGGAAGCAAAAAACAACATTTAGCTTTTTACGAGCGGTACAAAAAGGATATGATGCAGTTTCTACTTATTTAGGAGAACAAGTACAAGTTACATTAGAAGAGTTCTCTGATTATGTAGCGAATGAAGAGAAATCATGCTTCGTTGAGTATATGGAACTTTATTATGATTGTGCTTTAACAAGGCAGGGAGTAGCGCTTGTAGACACACCTGGAGCGGATTCTATTAATGCTCGCCATACGGATGTTGCATTCCAGTATATTAAAAACGCAGATGCTATTTTATTTGTAACATATTATAATCATGTATTCTCTCGTGCTGACCGTGAATTTTTAATTCAGCTTGGTCGTGTAAAGGATACTTTTGCCCTTGATAAAATGTTCTTCTTAATTAATGCGGCGGATTTAGCAGAGTCTGAAGAAGAACTTGAAATGGTAAAAGGTTATATCGCAGATCAGCTGCTGCAATACGGTATTAGAAATCCGCGTTTATTTGCAATTTCAAGTTTATGTGCGCTTGAAGAGAAACAAGGAAAGAATGTTGAAAAAGAGAAGTATGGTATTTTACAAAACTCTGGGATTACGAAGTTTGAGGAATCATTTACGTCCTTTATGATGAGAGATTTAATGCTTGTTTCTGTGCATGCTCTATATGGTGCTTTGCAAGGGGCAGATCAGCTTTTAGTAAACATGATAAAGGGTGCAAAACAGGGGAATGAAGAGAAAGAGAAGCAAACGAAAAAATATGAAGCAGAGCGTGATCAACTACTTCATATCATTTCATCATATAGTGTACTTGCTGAAGAACAGGCGATGCAAAATGAAGTGAAAGAGTTGCTTTATTACGTGCAACAGCGTCTATTCCTGCGCTATAACGATGTGTTTACTGAATTTATTAATCCGGCGTCACTTCGAACGGATGGAAATGTGAAAACACAATTGCAACAGTGTGTTATGGAATTAGTAGCATTTATTCAGCATGATTTATTGCAAGAAATGCGTGCGACATCATTACGCCTTGAAAAATGGATAGACGAAGCGATGAAGCGTGCAAAGGACGAAATTGTAGTGAACTGTAAAGTAGAAAATGAATCAATTTCTATGAATGGAATAGTGGAGTATGAATATAAAGATATTACACATAAAGAACCGTTCCCTTCAGTTGAAATAAAAGATTTCAAAAAAGCACTGGCACATTTTAAAAATGAGAAAAGCTTTTTTGAAAAGAATGACAAAGCTTTTATGCAAGAAGACGCTAAATCTGTATTAGAACCGTTCGTATCAAACTATGTAGCTGATGAAAAAGATTTATTTGTTCATCATTATAAGCAAGAGTGGGATATGAAGTGGAACTTATTCCAAAAAGTGATGCAGCAAGATGTGATGAACTATTATGAAAGTATATTGTTTGCATTGGCTGAAACGATCGATGTATCTCTATATGAACAAAGTAAAGAACAATTGCAAAAGCAGTTAGTAGAGATTGAAAAAGAAATTTATGTTATATAGTCGTTATGAGAAAAAGATTCGTTCAATTTTCTTTTGCAGTACAGTATCTAAAGATTTTACAAATCCAGCAAATTCATCGGTAGAAATCATATGAGTAAGAACGAGTCGTCTGCCATCTGGTGTTTCACCGCATAAGACGAATGAAGAAAATTCATATGTTTTGTTTTCAACTACTAATTTTGGATAGGAATACGTGTCGCTTTTCTTCTTCTTTCCATCAATAGAGATGACGTTGCATTTTTTCTCATTGTTGTCCATGGTGAATCCCTCCTTTCTATTACTTATGGTAGACAAGGAGGGTTTAGAACAATAGAGAAGGGGGAATTTTTTATGTCTGTTGTAATAGAACGTATTCCAAAAGAGGCTATACCGAAGTCTTTATTGCTACTTGCTGATCCAAGTGAACGGCAAATAGCTACATATGTACAAAGAGGATTAACATACGTAGCTAAGCAGGGGGGGAGCGTTATCGGTGTATATGTTCTTTTGGAAACAAGGCCAAAGACGATGGAAATCATGAATATTGCGGTTGCAGAGCATTTACAAGGAAAAGGGATTGGGAAGAAGCTATTAAGGCATGCTGTAGAAACTGCTAAAGGATATGGTATGTCAAAACTTGAAGTTGGTACAGGCAATTCTAGTGTTTCACAACTTGCTTTATATCAAAAATGTGGATTTCGTATTTTTTCTATTGATTTTGATTACTTTTCGAAGCATTATGAAGAAGAGATTATTGAAAATGGGATTGTATGTCGTGATATGATCCGGCTTGCAATGGAATTGAATAAAAACGTATAACTATTTAGGGGGAAGAGAAGATGGAAGTACATAAAGCAATTACAGCACATTCTCGTAAACAAAATGAAAGTGTAAAAGCATGTTTACAATTAGATGCACAGCGTGAAGCAGCTATTGAAGCTGCCGTATCTCTTGCGTCAAATGGGAAAGAATTTTCGGTTGATGTCATTAATGTTGTAACGAAGCAAATTAATGATCTTGCAAAAAATGGTGTTACCTTGCAGCGTAAATATGTTACAGAAGAAATGGTTATGGAGTATGTAAGTCGTTTGAAAGAGAAAGAAGGTCGTTAAAGATGATAGTTACAGTCGAATGGTTACGTGAGCATATAGAAGATGAGAATGTCCGTATAATCGATTGTCGTTTTGATTTAGCGAATCCTAATTGGGGTAGAGAAAAGTATGAAGAAGGACATATTCCTCATGCGTTATATTTTGATTTGAATTTAGATTTATCAAGTCCTATAGCAGAACATGGTGGCCGCCATCCTTTACCAAATATTGAGGAGTTTGCAGACAAGCTTTCGGAGGCTGGTATTGATGAGCATACGACAGTAATTGCGTATGACAGTCAAGCCGGTGCAAATGCTGCTCGTTTATGGTGGTTATGTAACTATGTAGGACATGAGAAAGTATATATATTAGATGGTGGTTTCCCGGCTTGGAAAGAGAATGGACTACCGACAACAACGGAAATTCCTGTTGTTATACGAAAAACATTCAAAACAAACATACAAGATCATATGCTTGTAACGATGGAAACGGTCAGAGAGAATATCCGTGCAGGTGCGGATGTTACATTAATTGATTCTAGAGAGCCAAAGCGTTATGCTGGTGTCGAGGAACTTGTCGATCATAAAGCAGGTCATATTCCGACAGCGGTAAACCATTTTTGGAAGGATGGAATGTTGCAATCAGGACAATTTAAGAATGGAGCTGGGCAACAAGAACGCTTCCAAAATCTTTCGAAAGATAAGGAAACCATTGTATATTGTGGTTCTGGTGTTACAGCGTGCCCAAATATCGTTGCATTAAAATTAGCTGGATTCCAAAATGTTAAATTGTATGCAGGTAGCTGGAGTGATTGGATTTCTTATCCAGAAAATCAAATTGCAAAAGAAGAAGATTAATCACTTGCATGCAAAAATAATTTGTATTAAAATAAGGTCACAAGCAAGAGATTGCTCGAAAAACTTTGTATTTTACACATTGGAAACAATGTGATAATATAACGACAAGTAAATAATACATCCTGCGGTGTACGTAACTTATTTATGTCTAAAACCGATGTTAGTTATACGGAAGCTCAATATTTAGCGACCATCATCAAGCCTTCCTTGTGGAGGAAGATGTACGGTAACTGTGAGGGCATCCACCTGCGAGTAGCGGGTTTTTGGACATTTACGAGGAGCGGCACGTGCGGGGGTCTTATTTCAACTAACCTTATATAAAATTCCTACGGTGTACGTAGCTTATGCATGTCTTAAACCAATAAGTTTAATATGGAAGTTCAATATTTAAATGTAGCTAACATGCCATCTTTTTAAGAAGGAAGTTACAAACATTTGTGAGAGCATCCACCTGTGAGAGCAGGTTTATGGACATCTAGAGAGAACGGCATATGTGGGGCTATATAAAAACCTTACGTTTTATACGTAAGGTTTTTTTGTTGCATAGATATATCAATATTATCTTGATTCACCTGTGAAGTTTCCGTAATAAATGTAGCACTTTCTGTCTTCATCAATCTCTCTTGAATCTAAGGAGAACTCCATAGACATGCCGTCTCGCTGAATATATATAATATCTGAATGAAGAGATGGTAAAATTTCTTCATAGTTCCATACATCTTGACTATCTACTATGTTTGAACTCGTTTCACTTAGTTCTCTAATTTCAAAACCGATGTAGGAGTATGTAGGGTCTGAAGGGTCATTTGCGAAAACTTCTTTTTGAATATAAATAACTGCTGTTCCGTCTGGATCAACCGAAGTTGCAGTAACAACATAAGTATTTTTCTCTTTAATAAAATATTCACAAGTCATGCGTGCGATAATTTCAGAATTAGAAATATTGGCGTAGTTCCATAAAGCAGGATACCCTTTCGTTTCATCATTAAGTCGATATTCTAAGCGCATTTAATCCCTCTTCTTCCTTTTTCTTCTACTTTATCATGCCATCCTATATAATAGGAATAGAATTTAAAAAGGGGAGTGCGAAGGTGACAAAAACGAAATGGCTAGTAGGTGGTGTCGTAACGTCTTTAATGACTGGCACTTTATTTGGTTGCGCACAAGATCTTCCCCCAAAACCAAATGATAATAGTTGTTCTGATTGGGATTGGGATGATGAACTTGGGGTATGGCAGTGTGATGATAGTAGTTCAGGTTATCGTGGGCATTATTTCTATGGTGGGCGATACTATCAAAATAAATCCACTTTTAAAAATTCATCGGCGTTTAAATCGTATCAATCGTCTGCTGAATTTAAAGGTGGAATTGGAAGCGGTTCAAAGGGAGGATTTGGGGGCTAAAATATGTCGCAATACATAAGGGATCGAAAAGAATTTTATTTAAAATATCCGGATTTTTGGTCGGATTTATATGAATGTGAGTATAGTTTGTTTCATGTTTTTTCTATAACAAATCAGACTTTGGACCAATTACACTTAGCGACTGAACGAATGGGGAAAATATTTTTTAAGACTGCTAGACTGCTGCGTAATTTAAGTGACGAACAGCTTCTAGATCTTGGCTTTCCATCCGCGAGTTTATCTTTCATTAGAATGAAAGGGCTCTATCCTGAATCTGTAATTTCGCGATTTGATTTTGCTGTAACAGAGGATAACAAAATCAAAATGCTTGAGTTTAATAGTGATACACCAACTTTTATTGTGGAATGTTTTCAAATGAATGGGAAAGTATGTGGAAATCTAGGCTATGATGATCCAAACTCGGATCAAGAACGATTGCTATCTTCTGGTGTAACGAAAGCAGTAATGGAAGCGACAAAGGGATTAGATAATCCAAATGTTGTTTTTACAGCACATCATGAACATATCGAGGATTGGAATACCACTATGTATTTAAGTCAGCTATGCCATGTTGAAAATAAAGTAGTGCCAATGTCAGAACTTAGAATTACAAAGGATGCTCTAGTCGATAAAGATGGGGCGAAGATTGATGTTTTATATCGCCAAACATATCCGATAGAAGATTTAATTGAGGATCAAGATCCTGAAACAGGAGATTTGGTAGGTGTGGAACTGCTGCAACTTGTAAAAGCCGGAAAGCTTTTTATAATAAATCCTTTGTCAGCATTTTTACTTCAGCCAAAATCAATTCAGTGTCTTATTTGGGGGTTAGCAGAAGAAGAGGCCTTTTATACAAATGAGGAACAACAGTGGATTAAAGAATATATGTTACCTACATATTTAGAACCAGATTTATTTTTAGGAAAAGGTTCTTTCGTTCAAAAACCTTCATTTGGGAGAGAAGGAGATACAATTACGATTCGCGATAAAGACGAAAATATTATGCTTCAAAATGCACACCAAACATATAAAGCGTCACTGCCGATATTTCAAAAGTATATCGAACTGCCAGTCGTATCCTTGGAAACAGAAAAAGGGATCGAGAAACTGTCATATGTGTTTGGTTCGTTTTTAATTGCTGGAAAAGCGAGTAGTATCGGTATTCGTGCGGGAGAAAAGATTACAGGAAATGAATCGTACTATTTACCGGTAGGTATAAAAAGGAGGGGAAAAAATGATTAATTTTTTATTATATTTAGTAGTAACACTCGGCCTTTTATGTATAGGTCTGTTCTTGATGGAAGTGACAACGAAAGTAAAGGAATTTAAGTTAATGGCTCAAGGAAATAAGGCGGTAAGCTATGTGCTTGGAGGACGATTACTTGGGTTAGCTGTTGTTTTATATTCGACAGCAGCTAATTCAATTTCACTTCTTGATATGATTTCGTGGGGAGCAGTTGGGATTTTGGCTCAAATTATCGTCTTTTATTTAGCTGAGTGGCTTACACCACGCTTTAATATAAACAAAAGTCTCGAAGAAGATAATCAAGCAGTCGGTCTTTTTCTTATGTTTTTATCAATTTCAATTGGGATTGTAATTGCTGGTTGTATAACTTATTAAAAACTTTACGTTTAAACGTAAAGTTTTTTATTTTATCCCGTAAAAGCCCGATTGGTGAGGGCTAATAATCAGTGGGGGATGAACAAAACCTCCACTGATTAAAGTTACACTTTATATATGTTAGTTTGCCATACCTTTTGAAAAAATTGTAGGCTACGGTTGACATCTATTTTAAATAAGAGTAACATTTTCAATGTAATGAAAATAAGTCTCTGTTAGGTGAGGCTCCTGTATAGAGAAATGCTACTGCCCAAAAATGTCGAGAGACGCCAATGGGTCAACAGGAATGATCGAATTAAGGTTTTTCTTAACGTAGCTGGTAATGTACCTATGCTATACAGTGCTAAAACTCGGTGAGGGAGAGGTCCGTAGATTTCTAATTATATTAGAAATCGTTTATTTGTGTATGTAATGGCCGCTACTCTCTTAAGGGTAGGGGCCTTTTTTGTTACCAAGCTATGAGTAATTTCATAGTATAAACTATAAAATTAAACGAGGAGGTGAGGAGCATGTCAAATTCTGACTCGGTTCCGTTACCCATATACTTCAAATCAAAAATATATGATGTAGGCAGGAAACGATTTGTTCCTCCCTCTATATTTATCATAATGTAGCGTTTATAAAACGCGAGACACTTTCACAGTAAAGTGGATAAATTGAGAAACAAAGCGTTTCTTCCTATGTTGTAAAGGAGGAGACGATAATATGTTATATGCAAACAAAACTGTGGGTAACACGTCATATAAACTAAGTAAAAAATCAATAAAAGAACAAACAATGCTCCAAAAAAATAAAGATTTATTAATTGAAATTGCAACAAGAGATGTAAAATCTGTATTTGCATATTTTAAAACAACAAGAGACGGACTATCAATGAAAGAGGCGCAAAAACGTATTCAAGTATATGGCCGAAATGAACTAACTTCAAAAAGAGCACTTCTCGCAGAAGTAATGATGAAGCTTGGTGGCATGATTCCAGGTTTTTCAAAACAACGTGTGTGTGATGAATTACAACGTGAAACGATTACTGTATCTAGAGTAGAATGTTCTAGTAGTACAGGGTTAAATAGTGAACTGAAAATGATGGAGATACCAGTGCAAGAACTTGTACCTGGAGATATGATTTTTCTTTCGGCTGGAGATGCTGTGCCAGCTGATGTACGTATTATTTATGCAGATGATTTATTAGTGAATGAGTCTGTGTTAACGGGAAACGAAGCGAATATAGAGAAGTTTGAGAGCTGCTATCACCTTGAACGTAAACGATTTATTCCATTAAAACGGATGAAAGATTATAATCCACTTGAGCTTGAAAATGTATGTTTTAAAGGTTCGCATATCGTTAGTGGAAATGCAAAAGCTATCGTTGTTTCTACTGGAAAAAATACGTATTCAGGCATCTTGCATACTTGTTGTAGTAGAACGTCTTAATGTGTTAATGGTGCTAAATATACAAAAACAATGTATAATAGACAAAGTTGAGCAAAAACGTAGAATGGTAATCTATTTATATAACCTTACGTGATAACGTGAGGTTATTATTTTTTTAATAGGAGAGGAATTATGAAAAAAGTACTATTAGTTGATGGTATGGCACTATTATTTCGTGCTTTTTACGCAACAAGTGTCTACGGACAATTTATGAAACGACAAGATGGAACCCCTACGAACGGGATTCATGGTTATATGAAACACTTATTAACAGCTACGCAAGCGATCGAACCAACACATATCGTTACATGCTGGGATATGGGAAGTACGACATTTAGAACAGAATCGTTCTCGAATTATAAAGCAAATCGTGCAGCGCCACCAGAAGAATTAATTCCTCAATTTGATTTAGTGCAAGAAATGACTGCGAAATTATCCATTCCAGTTATCGGTATGAAAGGCTACGAAGCGGACGATTGTATCGGTACGCTTGCAAAACAATACTGCAATGAAGCTGAAGTTTATATTTTAACTGGTGATACAGATTTACTTCAACTTGTTGATAAGAACGTTACAGTTATGCTTCTGCGTAAAGGAATTGGAAATTACGAATATTACACACCGGAGAGAATCATGGAAGAAAAAGGTGTAGAGCCGTGGCAAATCGTCCATGCAAAAGCTTTCATGGGAGATACAAGTGATAATTATCCAGGTGTAAAAGGTATCGGTGAAAAAACAGCGTATAAGCTTATTCAAGAGCACGGAACAGTATCCGCTGTACTAGAAAATGTAGAATCATTAACAAAAGCGCAGCGTACGAAGATTGAAAGTGATTTAGAGAACTTAAATATTTCGTTGCAATTAGCACAAATTCACTGTGAAGTTCCAATTTCATGTTTACTAGAAGAGGGATTACACACAATGGATGAAGAAAAACTTAGATTTGTTTGTGAAGAAATGAATTGGGGAAGACCTGAAATATTAATAAATATGCTATAAATAGTTTGGAAAGAGGGATGTTGCATAAGTCGAACTTTGACTTGGTGACACCTTCTTTTTGTTTTTGTAAACAGTATGATAGTAAATAAAATTATGTCGAACTCAATTTTAAATATATAAATGTTTCGACAAGATATAATGATAAAAGTTGATGAAAATAGTAATTTTTATCATGAAGTGAATTAATTTCAACATAGTTTTAGAGAGTCTTTTTTTTCGTGTTCACAAAGTTGTCAGAAAATAAACGGAATTTTCATATGAAGTTCAAATAGAATTCACAACAATCAATTATTATAAGGACACACAGATAATTCTTTATCTTTTATATAAACCATCCCCCAAGGAGGACAATGAAAATGAGAAAAAAAGTGAGAAAATCTTTTAAACAATTATTAATTGAAAATAAACAATCACTATTAAATAATAAAGAAAATATGAAAGAAATTGAAGAGAGAATTGAGAAACGACATGTAGCATATAGTGGTGCTAGTAATTAAATAAAATAAAAAAGATAGCCTATGCAGGCTATCTTTTTTATTTTATATTGAAAAAACGCTATTCATCTCTTTAATTTATGTAAATTTGCAAGATATTTTTATAGCGTTTTTCTATCAATATTACTCATTTTTCGAGGTTGAAATTGGTATATACCAATTTTTGAGATTCGCTATTCATAATATTACAAAAAATGTTACAATACACTCAAATTTATACTATAAAATCATTTTAATATGAAAAATTGGAATGAAAAGAAAGGAGAGGAATATGAATAAAGATGTCGCTTTGAAATGATTATTATCATTTCATTAGGAGTTGATGTAAAAAGATGAAGAGATACGAGGAATTGGATTCTATAAGAGGGATTTCTTCATTAATAGTAATGATCGGTCATCATTTAATGATTTTTTCAGCATTTCAAAATTACAGTTATGAAGATAATAAACCATTTGTTGTGTATCTATTAAAAGAAACGCCTGCTCGTCTAATTTTTAGTAGTGGTAATGAATCTGTTATTATCTTTTTTGTTTTGAGCGGATTTGTTTTGTATGAATCTATTCAAAAAACCTATAGTAGTTATGGATCATACCTTTTAAAACGTATATGCAGAATATACATTCCCTATATTGTAGCACTAATTATAGCTATTATATGCCAGACTACAATTAGTGGATATGGTATTTCTTATTTAAGTGAATGGTTTAATCGCTCGTGGACGATTGAAAGTTCTTCAAGTTTAATAGCGCAACATATTTTATTGGTTGGGAAATATAATACAGATGCATATAACGGTGTGATTTGGTCACTTGTCCATGAAATGCGAATATCAATAATTTTTCCGCTAATTTTGATGATTTGCTTACGAAAAACGTTGAGGTGTTCATTACTATTATTGTTTAGTCTTAGTATATGTTCTGTCGTAATATTATTTTTGTTTCGCTCGGGCTTAACATTAACAAGCTATGCATTAACGTTGCATTATACGGTGCTGTTTTTACTAGGGGCACTAATTGCGAAGTATAAAAATAAATTAATAGTTTTTTATAGTAATTGTACTAAAAACACGAAAATTGCATGGTTTTTATTTGCGATTTTACTTTTTATGTACGAAGGACTTATTGGAGAAATGAAAGTGCTCAATAATTTCATATTTCGAGCCTACGTAGTGGCGATAAGTGCAAGTCTATTTGTCATATTAAGCTTGTCAATATCAACTTTGTCGTCCTTGCTACGCAATAAATACTTGTTATATTTGGGGAAGATTTCTTACAGTCTTTATTTATACCATATTATATCGTTGTTTTCCCTTATATACATGCTCCATGAAATATTACCGTTGCCTATTATTTTAATTTTTTCACTTGTTTTTTCGTTTATACTTGCAATACTTTCGTATATATATGTAGAAAAATTTGCATTCAGAGTCGGAAAGTATGTAACAAAACAAGTGGATAGAAAGAAGAGAGGGGTATCTGTAAAGAGTGACTTGCAGGATGTTATTCAGAAAAGGGCGGTGAAATAATTGAAGCAAGAAATGAGTATAAAAGATTTTCAACAATTATTGAAAAGAAGATTCGTAACGATTATTTTAACGATGTGTTGTTTAACCGCTTCTTTAGTTCTTATCTCTATGTATGTTTTAAAGCCGTCATATCAATATTCAACGCAAATTCTTGTTGGGAATTTAGATGAGTTTAATAAGGAAAATTCAACAAATAAAACACAAGAAAATAAGCAACTAGTAACATCGTATGTTGATATTTTAAAAAGCCCATTAATTATATCAACAGTCAAAAAAACTTTGAAATTAGAGCAATCAAGTTATGAATTAGCACAAAAAATCTCGGTGGTGAATACAGACAACTCACAAATTGTAACTGTTACAGTAAAAGATTCCAATCCGAAAGTCGTGAAAGACATTGTAAAGACATTGGCAGAGCAATCACAACAAAGTTTTCAACAGTACACAAATGTACAAGGTGTGAAAGTGTTGACGGATCCTGAGTTACAGGAACAGGCTGAAAAAATGTTTCCAAAATTTCAACTGATCATTCCTATTTCTTTAATTGTTAGTTTTTTTGTTGGGATAGGTTTAGCTGTATTTCAAGATTATTTTGATGAACGTATATACACGGAACAAGATTTAGAGAAAATAACAACAGTCTCTGTTATTGGTCACATAAATATGAAACCGAATAGAAAAAAGAAACCTACAGAGGTTGATAAACAATCATCTATATATCGAGGTGAACATGTCGATGTTTAGGACAAAGAAACAGCTGCCATCCGATTTGCATGATGATCTGATGAAAGAGCAGTTTTATACGGTGTATCACGAGCTGAAAAAATCTGGGAAACAACTGTTCACAGTTAGTTCAACGAAGGACAGAGGGGTTGTTGCCTCGCTTATAGTAAATATGGGTCTAGTGTTTGCGGAAATGAAGAAAAAGGTGTTACTTATTGATGTGAATTTTTCTGACCCTCAATTACATGTATTATTGCAAAGTGATCACATGATAACCGTAAACGATATAATAAGCTCTTCCCCCTGCAATTATGAATCTTTTTCTAGTAATTTGTCTAAATACTTATATTGTATTCCTGCAAAAAAAACAGTACACACAGGGACGCCCTTAGTTGCTATGGATGAATTTGATAATGCGATTGCTAAGTGGAAAGAAGATTTTGATTACATTTTCTTTTATTCTTCTGAAGTATTTGATCTTCCTGCTACGCACATTATTGCAGAGAAATGCGATGGAGTGGTGTTAGCAGTTAAAAAGCGACAAGATTCACTACGTACAGTGCAAAAAGTAATAGTGGATATAAATAGGAAAGAATGTGAATTAATAGGTATAATTTTATATTCTTGAATGTGGGGGTAACGATCCATGATTCGTGAAACAAATCAAGCCAAGTTGTATACGATTCCGGCTCAAGAAAAGCCTAGCATATTGAATCGAAGTGTAAAACGCTTGTTTGATATTATATTTTCACTCATATTGTTACTATTAACGATACCAATTATGTTGTTCTTTTGTATTATGATTACTTTAGAAACATCAGGGGCTCCAATTTACTTTCAAGAACGTTTAGGTATAAACGGGAAGAAGTTTAATGTATTTAAATTAAGATCAATGGTAAAGGATGCTGAAATAAATGGCCCACAATGGGCAAAAGAACATGATTCAAGAATTACAAAAGTTGGATTGTTTATAAGAAAAACGAGAATTGATGAATTACCACAACTTTTAAATATTTTAAGAGGAGATATGTCTTTTGTAGGTCCTAGACCAGAGAGAGAGTTTTTTTATAATGAATTTGATGCGTATATTCCAGAATTTAAGGAACGTTTAATAGTAAAACCAGGATTAACAGGATGGGCACAAATAAATGGAGGGTATAATCTTGATCCAAAGGAAAAGTTGAGGCTGGACATGGAGTATATTGAAATGAAAACATTTCGGATGGACATCCGTATTTTATGTAAAACCGTTTTAATTGTATTGAACGGTAATGGTGCAAGATAAATATATATGTAAACAAACAACATATGTAAGTAGGTTACTTGCAAAGGAGAACTTGTATGGGTAGATCTATTCTAAACAATATTATCCATCTATTTTATAGTACGATTTTAGCTAACCTTCTTCAGGCCGTCAGTTTAATTGTTTTAGCAAACTTTTTTAACGCACAACATTATGGGATGTTTAGTGTTGCCATAGCAGTGACGTTTGTTATGTTATTTTTTACAGACTTAGGACTTAGTAATACGTTTCTTCGAGAAGGGGCAAAGGATGGAGCAGATTTAGAGCAGATTTTATCATCGTATATAAAAATAAGGATGATTCTACTTATTCTTATTTCTATAATCGGTTATATTGCTATTCATTATATGTATGCGGATAAAAATTTAATTTATATGATGATAAACGTAATGTTTTTCATGTTAATAGGATTAACTTGGCAAAACATAGGGATTGCCTATTTTCAACTGACGGAACGTATGAAGTATATAGCGCTCATAAAAGTTGTATCAGCATCAGTTGTCATTATAATTACATGTTTTTGTATTTTCGGAGAGTTACCGGTGTATGTAACAGCTCGCTTATATGCTTTTGGGTATATGATCGGTGGTTTATTCAGTATATATATCATGAGAAAAAAGACGAAAATGAATATGAAAGTCGTAATTCATAAAGCGTTATTTTGGCAATTAACTCCCTTTATTATTAGCGGTTTTTTAATAATGAGTACGCCACAATTAGCACCTATCTTGCTTAACTATACATTGCCATTAAGTATGGTAGGTGTTTTTGCAGTGGCGTACCGGATGCCGGCAGCTTTATATCAAGTACCAGGGGTAATTGCAGGTGCATTTTTTCCAGTGCTCTTTAAGCATTATAACCAGAATAATATAGAAGAGCATACGAAATTAAATTTACTTCAAATTAAATCAATGGCGATTGTAGGAATATGTATGACGATCGGTTTATATCATTTAGCACCATACTTTATTTCTATATTTTTTCATGAAGAATGGAGCAATGCAGTAGAGCCACTCCAAATATTATCATTTCTTATTGTGCTACAAAGTTTAAATATTGCCATTGCTGACGGTTTAACGACGAGTGGATGTCAAAATAAGAGAACTGTTGTGCAGTGTGTAGCATTGGTGATAGGTGGGGTTATGCTGTATAGCTTTAGTAGTCTTGGTGGAGTGATAGGAGCGGCATACGCTATGGTTTTATTTGAAATAGTCGCTTTAGTGGGATATATAGCAGTGAGTGTAGTGAAGAAAAAAATTGTATTCCAAATTGTAATACCGTATACAATTTATTTTGGTGTAACCTTTATTGGAGTGCAATATATATTGCATACATATCATTTAATTGCGCTTGTTCTTAATATACTAATTGTACTAGCTGCCATATTCCTATATGATTATGAGCTAAAAAAACTTCTTCTTTCTTTTATAAGAAAAATACGCAAAAAGGATTATATTACGAAACAGGGGATATAGCCTATGGAAAATAATATGAAAGTATCGATGGGATGGATTATTCTTCTAATATTATTTGTTATGTTAAGTAAATACAATTTATATATTGGATTTTCATTGAAGATATATATGATTTTTTTAGTCATATATTTTTGTTTAACAATTAAAGACTTTCATATTCAAAAATTATATTTTCATGAAGTTATATTTTTACTGTTTTATTTCATTTATTGTTTAAGTGGAATTCTTTCTATGTATTTAAATGCTAGTATTCGTATGATTTTTGGCGTGCTACTCGTTTTAGGATGCTATTTTATAATGAGGAATTTATTGGGGAATACTGAAATAGTGGTACTTGAATCATCTATTGCTTATGTAGGAGTAGTATTTAATGTTGTAAGTCTAATACTCTATATAATCGGTTTACAATACTTTAGTTTATACGGTGGAGAAGAGAGAGAAATTTTTGCTGGTTTATTAGTGGATAGAGGATATCCACGGTTAATTGGATTGCTAGATGATCCTAACATCTTTATTTTCTATAATACAATATTTTTTATGTACTATATGACGAATTTACAAAATATCACTAACATTCTAGGGTTAATTTTATGTGTTACGACGAGTTTATTAACTTTTTCAAGGGGTGGTATACTAGCGCTTGTGCTTGTCGTTTTTGTATATATATGTATGTCTAGTTTCGCTAAAAAAATAAAAATAATTATAAGTTTAGTATTGTTTAGTGTAGTTATTTTTAGTTTATCGAATAGTGTAATGGGGGGGCAATTAGATGACATATTAAATAAACGAATTTCTGATTTTTCCCATGATAATGGAAGTGGTAGATTTACATTATGGGAAGCTGCTTTTAAATATTATTTATCCAATCCATATATCGGAATCGGTGCTTTTAACTTTTCGAATTATTATGAGTATCAATTTAATGAAAAATTATATGTACACAATACATTTTTAGAAATCTTGTCTGAATCGGGTACAATTGGTTTTCTTCTATATAGCGCGTTTTTATTCATATTAATGTTCAAGCTAGCGCAGCATACTTTGTTTCGTGAAAAACCATATCTTCTATTGACTATGATTGCATTTATATTTCAGATGATGTCATTGTCACTCATTATTAACGAAGCCTTCTTTTTATTTTTAGCAGTTGTTGTGAAGTATATTTCAATATATGAAGGAAGGGGAAAGATAGATGGTAAAATGTCTATCAGCACATAACGAGCCGCCTTATGTTTCTGTAATAACACCTTCTTATAATAGTATACGATTTATAGGTGAGACAATTTTATCTGTACAGAATCAATCGTATGAAAACTGGGAAATGCTTATCGTTGATGACGGTTCAACCGACCAATCTGCCACAAAAATTAAAGATATAATAGAAGGAGACTCACGTATTAGGTTATTATCATTAAAACAAAATGTTGGTGCTGCTAAAGCTCGGAATTTAGCGATCCAAGAGGCGAGAGGAAGGTACATTGCCTTTTTAGATAGCGATGATATATGGTTGCCGCATAAATTGAAGACACAATTGTTATTTATGGAAGAAATGAATATTGCTTTTTCATATGCGTCGTATAGTTTAATTGATGAAAACGGTAATGAATTAAATCGTGAAGTGAGTGCACCAAAATCTGTTGACTATCATTATTTAGTAGGAAATACAATTATCGGTTGTTTAACAGTGATGATTGATCGTGAAAAAATTCCATATGTCGAAATGCCTAGTATACAGCCGGAAGATACAGCGTTATGGCTGAACTTATTACATGAAGGGTATGAAGCAAAAGGGATACAGCAAGTGTTAGCAAAATATAGAATTGTTACAAATTCTGTTTCTAGAAATAAAATTAGAGCAGCTTTCCGGTATTGGAAATTGTTAAGGGAACAAGAACGACTGAATTCGGTGCAAATTTTTTACTATTTTAGTAAGTATGCTTATCATGCTTATAAAAAAAATAAAATCAATGTAGTTGGGAAGACGCAATTATGAATATACTGTTGATGACAGATAAATTGATAACTGGCGGAGCCGAGAGCTATTTTTGTAAATTGGAAAGTAATTTGCGTTATGATGATTTTAAGATTTATACAGCTGCAGGTGATGGAGAACTATATGAATCTCTTACTAGAAAAGAAAATTTTATATTACTTAGTCGATGGAATCATTTGAGAAATATTTATTATTTACGAAACGAAATTTGTAAACGAAAGATAGAGCTTATTCATGCAAATAGTTTGCGAATGGTATTATATGCTTTTCTAATTCAAAAGTTTATTAAAAAAAAGATGAAAATTGTTTATACGAAACATAATGTAACGATATTAGAAAAGAAAATGCCAACGCTTTTTCGTTATTTCATGAATAAATATGTGAACAATATTATTACAGTAAGTGAGTTTGAGAAGAATAATTTAATTTCAATTCATGTAGCAGAAGAAAAAATAAATACAATTTATAACGGTGTCGATATTGAAAAGTTTTTATTCCAGCAGAAAAAGAAAGAATCTACATATAAAATAGGGATATTAGCTAGATTATCCAAAGAGAAAAACCATCAACTATTTGTCAAAATTGCAAATGTGTTGAAAAAGAGAAATGATTTTATGTTTTATATTGCTGGTGATGGACCAGAGAAAGAATCGATTATGAAAGAAATAGAAAAATATGGATTACAGCAAAGGGTGAAGATGCTAGGGAATATTTCAGAGCCGCATGAGTTTATAGGGAATATGGATGCTTTACTTTTATTATCTTTTCGTGAAGTGTTTCCAATGGTAGTAATTGAAGCGATGGCTACAGGGACACCAATTGTTTCAATAGATGTTGGTGGAATACATGAAGCGGTAATAGATGGAGAATCAGGTGTTTTAATATCTGAATATTGCGAATCTGAATTCGCAAGTGCACTTGAAGAACTACAAGGGGATGAACAAAGGGTAAATGATATTAGATTGAAAGCACGAGAGAAAGCAGTGAGGTATTTCTCGTTAGCTAAAATGATAGAAGAAACGAAAAATATATATGAGTTAAACAAATGACCGGGTAGGTCGTTTGTTTTTTTAATTATAGAAACTTTTAAGAGAGAACTCACATATTATATGAAAAAAGGTAATATGAGGAGTGAATTTATTTTGTCAGAATATATTTCTTCCCAAGAAGATTGTGCGCCAGAAAGTAGCGTTCACATTGATTGTTTTGGCGCAGTTCCAAACTCGGGAAATGATAGCTCATTAGCAATTCAGCAAGCTATTGATTATTGTGTAGCGAATCGAATTTCGACGGTTAGAATTACAGGGGTAAATACGTACAAAATTGTAAAGCCGATTGTTATTAAATCAAACGTAAGATTAGAGTTAGATCCTACCGTAGCGCTGCAAATTGATGGGGATTTTAATGCATTTGAGCTACAAAGTAACGCTTCGATAGTTGGTGGTACTATTCAAGTTATAAATTCGTTGTTTCAATCGGCTGTCATTTATGTTTCTGGTTCACAACAAATCGAAGTACCTAATCAATCTGTTATATCAAATATAAATATAATAAATACAACTCCATCGTATAAAGGAAAAGCTATACATTTTTATTGTCAAAAGGCATGGGATTATATTAGTTTCTTTCAAGTTAAATTTATTCAAATTAAAAACTTTCAAACTGCAATATATTTGAAAACAGAGTATATAGATGATATCAATACACCTTGCTGGATTAATGCCAATGTATTTCAATCAATATTTATTGATGGATGTGTGTATGGGATTGAAGTAGATGGAAATAGTGATTTACCAAATGAAAGTTCAGGAAATACGTTTCATGATATTCAAGTGCAATGTAGACAACAAACGAAAAAAGCAATTCGTTGCTCAGGTGCGTATAATACATTTGATTGTATGATTTGGGATACGTACCGGATGAGTAGTGAACAAATTGTCATTGAATTTTCTTCTAATTCGCATCGTAACTACCTTTTTTCAAATTTACTTTCTACAACTATTGTAGATAAAGGACAATACAATGTTTGTAAGTCTACCTATGAAGAATCTCTTCGAATTCAGTTACCGATTACGTTAAATAAACCACATTTAATAGGGAATCAAGATGATATTTTAGTAAATGCTCAGCAGAAGTATACGATTAAGCAAGTAAGTGGGAAAGTGCCTTACGGGGGGAATCTCGCAAATTGCTTTAATTTAATAGATGAACAAAGTGTAAACTATATTGACGTTCCAGATAGTAATCCAGTTGTAATTGAACTGGATTTTACGAAAAAACCAATACAAATGTTAAATTGCTTTGGAATGTATTTTGGGTGGGGAGAGAGCCCAAAGAAAATTAAAATTGAATATGCATTAAGCGCAACTGGAAGTTGGGTTATCGCGTTGGATGTTCCATTAAATGTTGGCGATACAATTATATCGAATATGAAGGCGAGTCAGTTATATAAAGTTAGAATTACATTAAGTGGTTATTCTCAAGATCATAAGCGTTTTCGAATTAATCGTATTTTTGCAAGGTCTTCTATGGAAAATGGGAACGCTTGGTTAGCGACAACTGGCGGAAGAATGTTTGGAGATATTGAAATAGAGGCAAGTAAAGGTATAATCATGAAGACTGCTAGTGGAGTGAAATGGAAAGTTACTATTAATGAAGCTGGCCAACTTATTACGACTAAGATAACTTGAGATGTTGTTTAATTGTATATCCTTGGACGAGTTACAACGTAGTGGGATATAGGTAATGAAAAAGAGATTGTAATTTGGTTTCAACCAAACTACAATCTCTTTTTTGTTTCAATTACTTCCACCAAATCCAAGTCCAAAGGTAATTTCGTACATTTCGAGGAGTAATGCGAATGAAGCGTTCACCGTCAAAGAAGCAATTTAAATTTGGAAGTGTTTCATCTGGATTTTCTGGAACAAAAGTGACGATGTTTTCGTTACTTGTAACGGTTACTGTAATTGGTGGGTCGGTAGGCGAGACTTGAAGTTGTAACGAAATATTGGCCGTATTTTTAAAGGGATTATTAACAGGGGGGCTTATCACTTGTACTGTGAATAACACGATAATTGTTTCGTTTGGTTCCAAATTAGTAGCGACTAGGAAACCGATATTCGGATTCGCTAGTGGAGAGCGTTCACCGTTAATAAAGACAGTGCCATTTATAAATTGTAAACCTGCTGGAATAGTATCTTGTAACGAAATATTTGAGAGTGAAATTTCAGAAGTATTTGTAATGCGTACCGTGTAATCAAAATATTGATTTAAATAAGCTGAGCTGACGGAAGCATTTTTCGTGACTGTTGCAGTTATAAATTGAACTGGTATACGAACGATATTTGAATTAACAATGAAAGTAATAATTGGATCCTGTGGTGTCAACTGAAAAGCAGCGGTAACTGTTGCAGAATTTATAATTGTACTGTTTGAAGGAATAGAAGTTGCGAGAACTTGAAATGTTATAGTTGCTACTGAATCTGCAGGTAAAGAGCCGATATTAATACCAGTGTCTGGACGAACATTTGTAACGGGAGTACCGTTAATTGTTACGCTGTTTTCTATAAATGTTGTACCAGCTGGAATGCTGTCTATAACAGAAGTACTGATTGTCGGAATTGGGGAGTGATTAAATACCGCTAATGTGAATGTAATGATATCTCCTATAACGACAATAGATTTGTCAGCTGTTTTTTCAATGTCAACCATCGGATCAACGACTGTCGTTGTAACGGTATTTGTTTGCTTTGTAATCGTAATAGGAGGTTGGATTGGACCGACAATAGGCGTATAGGAAATAGTAGCATCGTTATTGATTGTAGATTGAAGAGTAGAAGAAGAAATTGTCACTTGGAATGTAATAATAACAGATTCATTTGGAGCAAGATTTCCTAACGTAATACCATTTTCCGGATTCGCATTAGGTTGATTGATTCCGTTAATCGTAACACTACCAATAACAAATGTCGTATCTGCTGGTGCTGTGTCTACTAAAAGAAGGTCTTCGATAATGATATTACCATTATTAGTAATCGTGATGGTATACGTTAAAGTTTGACCGGGTAAGGCACTTGTGAAATCAACAGCTTTTATCGCAATGACATTATCATTTTGGACAGTAGTTGTGACGGTGTTTGTTGTAGTCGTATTTGTAACAGGTACGTTATTTGGGTTGACTATATAGTTAAAAGTAGTAATTGCGTTGTTGTTTAGTTCATTTGGTGTTGGAATAGAAGTCACAGTTACTTGGAATGAAACGATAGCATCTTCACCAATAGTTATAGTACCAATTGGTATGCCGCTTACTGGATTCACTCCTGAAAGAGTTTCTCCGTTTACAATGACGCTATTTTCTATAAACGTAGTACCTTGAGGAATAATATCTTGAATGATTACATCATTTACTGCAACATTACCGGTTTGATTTAGTGTAATCGTATACGTTAACGTATCACCAACCGTTGCAAATGCAAGGTCAACAGCTTTATTACTATTCAAATTTGCGTGATTAATTTCTGTTGCGGCAGCTGATGAAATAATAGTTTCGGTAATAGGTGGTCGATCTGGTAACGTGTATTCATATTCAATTGTACTCGTGTTAGAGATTGGATTTGTTTGTGGAATCGAAGTAACCCTTACTTGGAATAGAATAGTTGCTGTCGTATTAGGTGGAATGGTATCAATTTGTATACCGTTAAGAGGATTGTCATTTGGCCGAGCGTTGCCGTTCACGATAACACTATTCTCTATAAAGCTCGTATTTGCTGGGATAATATCTGTAACAATAATGTTTTCGACTTGTATATTTCCGTTATTTATGATGGAAATTGTATAAGGGATGATAGTTTGTAAGTCAGCATATTGGATAGGTGTTGTTTTTGTCGCAATTACATTAGCGGAAATAACTTCAGTGAAGGTAATATTGCTAGTCGATATTTGTTCTTCCACGTTAATTGTATAACGAGAAGTTGATTGATTTTGAACATGACCGCTAGCAGGAAGAGCTACGACGGTAACAGAAAATGTGACTGGGATAGAAATGTTAGGAGCAATCGTTCCTACAAGTATACCTACACTTGGATTGGCGTTAAGCTGAGGAATGTTATTTACTAAAACGCTACCGTCAATAAAGGTTGTTCCATCAGGTATATTGTCTGTAAATACAACAGCAGTGGCATCCGTATTCCCTGTATTCGTTAAAGTTGTTGTATAAGTTAAAATGTCACCAATCGTTACAGAGGTTAAATCAACGGTTTTAAGTGAAACGATATCAGCATCATTAATTTGAACGAAAGTAGTATTGGAAGTAGTAGATTTTTGAATTGGTGCAAAGTCAGGATTGAAAATAAAGTCGTAGACAATGTTTGCAGTATTAGGTTTTGGATTTACAGTAGGTAAATTCGTAACGGAAACTTGGAATGTTATTGTAGTCATTTGACCTGCTGCGACATTAGGAATGGAAAAGCCGATATTCGGATCTGCTGCAGGAAGTACAGTATTATTAACTATTACACTTCCTGGAATAAATACTGTTCCATCTGCTATAGTATCTGTAAAAAAGATGGAGTTAGTTGTAGCCGATCCATTATTTTGAATGAATACTGTATATTCAATGGTTTCATCAATAGTAGCTAATACAGTATTAGCAGATTTTGTAGTAATAAGAATAGCATCAATAAATTGTATGTTTGTAGCATTGGAAGAGGTCGTTTCTGAAATTGGTGGTGTGCTTGGGTCTGGTCGATACTCATAGTGAATGACGGCGATATTATTAATGTTATTTTGTGGCGGTATAGAAACTACGCTTACTTGGAACGTAACAATAATCGTATTATTTGGAAGAATTATATCAAGATTGATACCGGTAATTGGATTTTCGTTAGGTCTTGGTACGCCATCTACAAGAATGCTATTTGGAACGAATGTGGTGCCAGAAGCAATTGCGTCAAGTAGGAGAGTATTTGTAATAGGTATTGTACCGGCGTTTGTAACTGCGACTGTATATGTGATGATTTGACCGATACGTGTAATGGATCTGTTAGCGGATTTAATTGCACTAACATTTGCCGTTCGCACTTCAGTATTTACTGCATTTGATAACGATCTACGCTGAATAATTGGAGAACTAGGGTCAATTTGGTATTCGTACGAAGTGTCTGAAATATTAATGACTGTATTGCCCTCTGATATATTTGTAAGTTGTACTTGGAATGAAATAGTGACTGTTTCATTTGGTTGTATCGTGCCGAGAGTTACTCCGTTTTCAGGATTCACGCCAGGCTGAATTACATTATTTATTGCTAAGCTATCTTCAATGAATATAGTACCTTCTGGAATATTATCAATGAACACGATATTGTTAGCCGGAACGGTTCCTATATTTTGAAGTGTATTTGTGTAGGTAATCATTTGCCCGATTGATACGAAATTTACATCCGCACTTTTAACAGAAATAATATTTGCATTTTGAAGTGATGTTGTAACAATGTTAGAATTTGCAGAGCGATTTACTGGTGGGGCTGTAGGAATACTTACATATTGGTAAGTTGCTGAAGATTGATTTACAATTTCAGTTTCATTCGGTGGATTATTTGTTTGCACTTGAAATAGTATCGTTTTGGAACTGTTTGCTGGAATTGTTCCAATCGGTATTCCGTTTTCAGGATTTACACCTGGCTGAAGGACACCATTAATTGTGACACTATCGGGAACGAATGTAGTCCCAGCAGGGATAGAATCTGTGAAATTAATATTTATTGCGTCAACATTACCGATATTTTTCACTTCAGAAATATAAAGTATAGTTCCACCGATATCTACAGTTGTTGGATTGGATGTTTTTGTAATTGCCAATTGTGCTTGCACGAAATTTGTAATAACGATATTACTAGTAGATATTTCAGTAATAGGCGGTTGCCCTGGGTCTGGTTGGATTGTATATGTTGTATTGGATTGATTTGTAATCGATTCTTGGGAGAATGAATCGTTAATAAGAATTTGGAACGAAATAAGGTGAGTAGCGTTTGCTGCTAAAGTAGGTAAAGTAACACCTACATTTGGATTGGCATCAAGTATAGTTGTTCCGTTAAGTGTAAAACTATTTTCTACGAATGTAGTATCTTGGGGGATCGTATCTGAAAATATGAGATTCGTAGCTGGAATATTTCCGGTATTTTCTAGTGTTATTGTGTAAGTCAAAATATCACCTGTTGTTGCTTGCTGTGCATTGACTGCTTTTAAAGAAAGGATAGTCGCATCCGAAATTTGTGTGAAAGCAGGATTAGACGTAATTGTTCGAGAGATGATAGGAGCAGTTGGATCGGCGATAAAAGTATAGTCAATACGGGCTGTATTAGAAATTGGGTTTACGCTTGGAATAGATTGAACGATAACCTGGAATGTTACAGTGACGATTTCTGACGGTGTGATGGAGTTTAATGGTATTCCTACGTTAGGATCAGCATCTGGAACGGAAACGCTATTAATAGTTACGCTATTCGGAATAAAGGCAGTTCCTTCGGGGACCAAATCTGTTAAAGTAACTGTATTTGCAGTAGTATTTCCGTTATTTTGAACGACTACTGTGTAAGTGATTGTACCGTCAGTAGATTGTACGAGAGAATCTGTACTTTTAATTACGGATAACGATGCATCAACAACAGCTGTATTAACCGTATTAGACGAGGATGTTGCTGTAACAGGAGGTTGACTTGGATCGACAATATACGTGTAACTTGTAAGTGCTTGATTTATAATTGCTCCTTGTGGTGGAATAGAACTTGCAAGAAATTGGAACGTAATAGTAGCGGAATCACCTGGTGCGATAATACCAACGGGAATACCGAGAGTTGGACTTGCATCTGGAAGTGAAATCCCGTTGAGCGTAACACTATTTGGAACAAATAATGCTCCTTCAGGAACTCCATTAATGAGTAATACAGAGTTTGCAGGGAAGTTTCCAGTATTCGTTAATGTTGCTGTATACGTAATTATATCCCCGATAGACACAATTGAACGATTTGCTTGTAAAACAGTTGTAACAGTCGCGTTATTAATTTGTGTTGAAGCGCTATTAGAATTTATCGTGCCTGTAACAGGAGGAGAGGCCGGATCAACGATGAATGTGTATTGAATAGATGCTACGTTTGTAATCGGATTTGAAGGTGGAGTTGATGTAACTATGACTTGGAAAGTAACGGTTAAGGAACTATCCGAGCTAATTGTTCCGATATTCACTCCGTTATTTGGATTTGCACCTGGAATGGTACTTCCATTTACAGCAAAACTATTTTCAACAAAGGTTGTTCCTGCTGGAACTGGGTCTGAGAAATTTACATTCGTAGCGTTTGTATTGCCGCTATTTTGAATCAAAACTGTATAAGTGATCGTATCTCCAATATTTGCAAAGGCTGTATTAGCAGTTTTTACAGCTGAAAGTATTGCTGTATTAATAGAAGTAACGAAGACATTCGTTTCCACATTGCCAGGTTGAGCCAGTAATGCATTGCCTACGTTATATTGGAAGTTAACAAATCCTAAGTTTTGGAGTTCAGGTGTGAACGTTGTTGGATTACTTACGATTTGTACTTGGAATATGATTGTAACAGTTTGATTTGGATTGATTGTATTTATGCCAACACCGTTAATAATCGAAGCGGATGGTAATGGAGTGCCATCAACAATAACTGATCCTGCAACAAATTGTGTCCACGATGGTAAAGGGTCTGAGAATATAGCGTTGTTAGCAGGAATATTGCCTGTGTTCGTAATAGTCGTTGTATACGTAATCGTATCACCAATCGTTGCAAAAGTTTTATCTCCTATTTTAATAGTATTTAAAATAGCACTTTCAATTTTTGTTGTAACGTTGTTAGAAATAATATTTTTTGAAACTGGGGGATTAGCAGGATTAACGATATGTTGAAAGCTAACGCTAGCTTGATTAGTAATTGGATTTATAGGCGGAATTTCATTGGCGATAATGTTAAATGCTACGATGACAGATTCGTTTGGCGCGATATCACCGATTGGAACGCCTGTAATGATATCTGCATTTGGGATGCTAGTTCCGTTCAGTGTAAAGCTATTCGGTTCAAAGGAAGTTCCGTCTGGAATAAGGTCGGTAAAAATAACATTCGTTGCACTTACATTTCCGCTATTTGTAATTGTAACGGTGTAGGTAATATCCTGCCCGATATCTACCGTAGATACATTTGAATTTTTTTGTGCAGTAAGGATAGCGCTATTAATTTGTGTTGTCGTTGTATTAGATTGATTGGAAGTTGTAATAAGTGGCTGGCTAGGATCAACGACATAATGATATGTGGTAGAAGCAGAGTTAGAAATGGGATTAAGTGTTGGAAGTGTAATAACAGTTGCTTGGAATGTAACGATTGCCGTATTACCACCATTAATGGAACCAATATTTACACCAGTTGATAAATCGGCGTTTGGAATGGTTTGCCCATTAGCTGTGAAACTATTTGGAACGAAACTTAAATTGCTATCAAGAATATCGATAATAGTTACATCAGTTGCGGTCACATTTCCGGTATTAGGAAGGTTAAGTGTAAATGTTATTGTATTACCAACATCCGCAAAAGTAAGATCTGCTGTTTTGGTGCTAATAATAGTTGCGTTGTTTATTTGAAGGAGTGTAGTGTTGGAAGTAGCTGCACTTGAAACGGGAGGATTAACAGGATCAACAGTAAATTCATACGTCGTTGATGCTGTATTTGGTGCTGGGTTACTAAGGGGAATATTGTTTACTGTAACTTGAAAGACGATACTATATATTTCATTTGGTGGAAGTGTTGCAAGTAATACACCTGTATTTGGATCCGCGTTAGGTTGTAAAACGCCATCGATAGTTAATGTGTTAGGAACAAATGTGAGTCCACTTGGTAATGCATCTGTGAATACAATATTAGTTGCATCGGTATTGCCTACATTGGTAATAGAAGTAGTATAAAAAGCAGTTTGCCCGATATCTGCAAAGGATACACTTTCATTTTTCGTCATAGACAATATTGCTTCGTTAATTTGGGTTGAAACAGGATTACTAATTGAAGTTTCTGCATCAGGCGGTGAGACTAATTGATACGATGTTGATGAGAAATTTACAATTGGGTTTTGGGTTGGTAATGATGTTACAGTAACTTGGAACGAAACTGTTACTGTAGTCCCGGCTGTTATTGTCCCAATATTCACACCGTTCGATGGATCCGCCCCACTTTGAGGAACTCCATTAATAGAAAATGTGTTTGCAATAAATGTAGTGACGCTTGGCACTGTATCTGTAAATATAACATTTTGTGCAGATGAGTTTCCATTGTTTGTTAAAACGACAGTATAAGTGAGTATGTCTCCAATACGACTAAAGGATTTATCGACTTGTTTTAATGAAAGAATGTTAGCTGTATTAATCGTAGTAAACACTGTGTTTGAAGTAACGTTTCTTGAAACAATCGGTGCATTTGGATCAGCGATAAATGTGTAAGAAGCAGTAGCGGAATTGGCTACAGGATTTTGGTTTGGTGTAGAAGTAGCAGTAACTTGAAATGCGATAGATATTGAGTTGTTAGGAGCAATTGATCCGATTGTTATACCTGTATTAGGATCGAGTTCGATGTGTGTACTGCCATTGATTGTGACACTATTCGGAATGAACGTTGTGCCGTCTGGAATAAGATCAGTGAAAGTAATATTCGTTGCATTTGTATTGCCATTATTCGTTAGAATGGTTGTATAGGTAATGGTATCACCTAGTGTTACAATTGTTTGATCGACCGATTTTACCATCGTTATCATAGCATCTAGTACCGGGTTTGTAACAATATTCGTTGAAGTAGAAGTTGTAATAGGAGTTCCGTTTGGATCGACAGTATAAGAATATAAAATTGTGTCATTACCCATAATCGAACTTGAAGGGGGAACAGAAAGAACATTTGCTTGGAAAGTAACGGTTACTGTTTCACCAGGAGCGATATTTGGTATAGTTACTCCAAGTGCTGGTTGCGCACCAGATTGCTGAACCCCATTTATTTTGACTGAGTTTGGTATAAAGGTAGTGTTAGCTGGAATTGCGCTCGTGAACGTTATATTCGTTGCAGTCGTATTTCCTGTATTTGTAATAGTTGTTGTATACGTAATCGTATCTCCAACAGAAATGATAGATTTATCAACGCTTTTTTGGGTCGTTAATATTGCACTATTAATTGTTGTCGAAACAGCATTAGATACGTTCGTTTGTGTTACGGCAGGTTGGCTAGGATCAACTACATGTGCAAATTGTACAGAACTAAAATTAGAAATTGGATTTATACTTGGAATGTTTGTAACAAGTACGTTGAGAGTAATCACGGCCGTTCCATTTGGGTTTATATTTCCAATCTGAATCCCGTTAGATGGATTTCCGATTTGCTGTGTACCAGAATCGTTTGTAAGAGTGCCAGATATGAATGTCGTCCCATCAGGTAAAGTATCCGTGAAAATTATATTTTGTGAAGTGACATTTCCAGGGTTACTTAATGTAATTGTATAAGAAATTGTATCACCAATCGTTGCGAAAGTTTTATCTACAGATTTGATTGCCACAATTTCCCCAGAATTTATTTGTGTCGAAACAGAATTAGATGTCGTATTTCGTGAAACAAGTGGTAAATTAGGTCCTGTCATAAATTTATAATCAATAGAAGCGCCGTTTACAACCGGTGAGTTTGGTCCGCCTGGTCCAATTGTGAAAATTGGATTTGGAATGCTAACTACTTGCACACGGAAGGTAACATTTATAAAATCTCCTGCAATAATATCTCCAATTGGTATCCCGTTAGCTGGATTTACTCCAGGTAATAAAACTCCGCCTACTCGAACGCTATCTTCTATAAATACTGTGTTATTTGGAATCGGATCTGTAAAAATGATATTCGTAGCAGTTGTGTTTCCTACATTTTCTAATAAAACTGTATACGTTAAAAATGAATTTCCAGGTGCTATGTCAGAAAATAGCCGATCCACACTTTTCGTTGCTTGAATAATCGCTTCGTTAATTTGAACTAAAGTTGGATTACTTGTAGCTGTTTCTGTCACCGGCGGCTGGGTAGGATCAACAATGATCGAGTATGTCGTGCTAGACTGGTTCAAAGTTGGATTTGTAACTGGTATTGAGCCAACGATAGCTTGAAAGCTAATTGTTGTCGTTCCTCCAACTGGAATTGAGTCTAAAGAAATCCCGCTATCTGGTCTAAATCCAAGTTGTGGGATGGTATTAATTTGTACGCTATCAGGAACGAATGAAAGTTCAGGTGGTAATATATCGATAAAAACAGGTGTGTTTGCGGCAGTATTTCCGCTATTGGTGAGGGTAGTTGTATACGTAATTGTATCTCCAACAGCAGCAAAAGCACTGCTTGCAGTTTTTGTTGCGATAACAGAAGCAGTATTTACTTGTGTAAAGGTTTTATTAGATTGAACTGTTCGTGAAACTGGCGGTTCATTTATATCTACAATAAAGCTATATTGAAGCGATGATTTATTCGGGATTGGATTAGGGTTTGGAAGTGTTGTAATGTTTACTTGAAAACTGAGTGTAGCAGATGCATTTGAATTTAAGTTACCAATATTGATACCGTTTTGTGGATTTGCATTCGGAACGGTTACACCATTTATCTTAAAGCTATTTGGGATAAAGGTAGTACCGTTTGGAATTGTATCAGTAAAAATAATGTTGTTCGCAGTAGTATTTCCGTTGTTTGTAACAGCTGAAGTGAATGTAATTGTATCACCAATTGTAGCGAAAGTTGTACTAGCGCTTTTATTTATTACTAAAGTAGCGTCAATAATTGGTGTAACTGTTGTATTTGTTACAGTGCTACCAACAGCAGGAGATTGGTTTGGATTTACGGTATATTCATAATTTACAAGAGCATTATTTGTTAATGTGCCACTAGGTGGTATCGCTAAAATTTGTGCTTGAAAAGTAATGAATACAGTATCTCCTGGCGAAATATCTGCCAAGTGAACACCAAGTGATGGATCTAATCCTGGTTGTGGAACATTATTGATCGTTACGGAGTTTTGGATAAATGAAGCTCCTGCGCCAAGCCCATCTGTTAAAACAGTTGCACTAGCAGGGATATTACCTGTATTTGTTACTGCAATCGTATAAGTAACAATATCACCAATTGCAGCTGTCGGTGTATTCACAGACTTAGTAGCGACAATAGTAGCGTTATTAATTTGAGTTGTTATTACGTTACTTAACGTATTGGCGGATGCTGGAGGTAAGTTAGGATCTACGACATACTGGTACGTTGTATTATTTTGGTTCGGGATTGGATTTGGATTCGGGATAGAATTTACTTGTACTTGGAATGAGATGATTGTATTTGCATTCGGATTTATTGGGTCGATTGCAATTCCGCTTGCTGGATTGACATTAGGCAGTGTATTCCCATTTACAGTAACACTATTAGGAATAAACGATGTTCCGTTTGGAATTACATCTGTAAATATTACATTTGATGCAAGTGTGTTCCCGTTATTCGTTAAAGTAGTCGTGTACGTAATAATATCATTTACGTTAGCAAACTGTTTATCTGCAGATTTAGTAGCGACAATTGAGGCGTTATTAATAGTTGTCTGTACAGTGTTAGAAGCAACCATCTGCATCACAGCAGGTTTGGATGGATCATACGTATATTGGAATGTTGTGCTTGATTGATTTGTAATTGGGTTTACAGCAGGGATAGTTGGTACAAAAACTTGAAATGCAACGGTGCGTGATGAATTCGCTCCTATCGTACCAATTGAAATGCCAGTGGCAGGATTTGCGTTAGCTACAGGGACATTATTAATCGTTACAGTATTAGGAATGAAGAGGGTACCCGCTGGAATGATATCTGTAAACGTTACATTAGCAGCAGAGATATTCCCGTTATTTGTTAAAATAGTTGCATATAGTATGACATCACCAACATCAGCGAAGTTTGTGCTTGTGAGTTTTGTAGCAACGATATTAGCAGTATTAATTTGTGTAGTTACTATATTGCTAGCAGTGTTTCTAACGAGAGCAGGTAAGTTTGGATCAGCGATAAAGCTATATTGAAGTGAAGCGCTGTTTTGAATTGGGTTTGGTGAAGGTAGCCCATTTGCACTTATTTGAAAAACAATCGTTGTAAAACCACCTGAAGGAATGGAGCCGACTTGAAGACCGGTACTAGGGTCTGCACTTTGTTGTAAAGTACCACCTATAAAAATACTATTTGGTACGATAGTGGAGCCATTAGGGATTATATCGGTAACAATAACATTATTTGCTGTAGTATTGCCAAGATTAGCTAAAGAAATTGTATATGTGATTGGTTGCCCGACATCGGCGATAGTTAAATCTACTTCTTTGACAATCACTACATTTGCTAAATTAATTTGTGTACTTACAGTATTACTTACAGATGTTTCTATAGTTGGTGGATCGCCCGGATTTAGAATAAAGCTATACTGTGTACTAGATGAATTTAATGTTGGGTTTTGTGTTGGTAAAGAGGTGACGGTTACTTGATAAGAGACAGTAAGTGAGCCATTAGCAGCAATGGAAGGTAGTGGAACACCTATATTTGGATCTGCGTTATTTTGGAGTACACCATTAATAAGAAAAGTGTTTGGGATAAAGGTAGTACCGTCTGGATTCGTATCTACGAAAGTAGGACTATCAGCAGAAACACTTCCTGCATTCGTCAAAGTAACAGTATAAGTTAATATATCCCCTACGGTAGCGAACGCTCGGTCCACTGTTTTGGCTGAAATGACATTTGCATCGTTTACTTGAGTAAATGTAGTAGTTGAAGTAGTGTTCTTACTTACAGGTGAAGCGTTTGGATCAACGATAAAGTTATAGGAGATGGAAGCGCTATTTGAAATAGGGTTTGGATTTGGAATGCTAGTTATTACTACTTGGAATGAAGCTGTAATTGTAGTATTAGCATTGATGCTACCAATATTGATGCTAGCTGGTGTAACGCCTGGCTGAGTAACACTGTTAACTATAACGCTGTTTGGGACAAAGGCGGTTCCATTCGCAATTGAATCAGATAGTAATACATTGTTTGCTGCAACATTCCCATCGTTCGTAAGAGCGAAGGTGTAAGTTAATACATCGCCAACTTCCGCAAACGTTTTATCTACAGATTTATTAGCACGGAGATTTGCTAGTCTAATTGTTGATGTAACAGAATTAGAATTTGCTGTTTTTGAAGTCGGTGGCAAACTTGGATTTACAGTATATAGATAAGAAGCGAAGGCGTTATTAATGATAGGATTTTGGGTCGTAATATTGATGACTGTTACTTGGAAAGAAAGGGTAACAGTAGCCCCACCAGGAATTGTGCCGATAGGTAAAGCAACGAGAGAATCTACATTTTGTAAAACTCCGTTTAGTGTTACAGTACCAGGAGTCAATATCGTTCCGTTTGGAAGTGGATCTGTTAGTTGCACGTTATTAGCGGCTTTATTTCCACTGTTTGTAATAAGGATTGTATAACTTATTGTTTCGCCAATTGTAGCAAATTGTTTATTTGTTGATTTTGTTAATGTTACATTCGCATTGTTAATTTGAGTGGAAACGAGATTCGAAGAAATATTTTTTGTAACAGGTGATTGGCTAGGATTGACAGTGTATTGATAAGAAGCGCTTGATCCGTTAGATACGACATTTGACGTGGGTATTGTGTTTACTACTACTTGAAATGCAACATTTTTTGTTGTGCCGCTTGTTATGGATCCAATGTTCACGCCGGTAGCGGGATTTGCACCCACTTGTGTCGTGCCATCTATTGTTAAACTGTTTAGAACGAAAGTTGTTCCAGTAGGGATGACATCTGTAAAAATAACATTGTTCGCATTTGTATTACCTGTACCTGTAAAGGAAACGGTGTACGTTAGTGTATCACCAATATCTGCAAAATTTTTATCTACTGCTTTCGTCATTGTTACAGTAGCATTATTCACTTGAGTGGAGACAATATTTGTCGTATCAGTCCCACTTACTGCTGGTTGATTAGGTACAGGAATGTATTGATATGTTGTTGTTCCACTATTTAATATTGGGTTTGTTTGAGGGATAGAAGGAACGAGCACTTGGAATGAAATAGTAGTAGTGGAATTTGCGGCAATTGAACCAATTGTTATACCATTAGCGGGATTTGCGCCAGCTTGAGTAACTCCGTTCACAGTTACACTCCCTGGAATGAAAGTAGTCCCGCTAGGAATCGGATCCGTATATATCACATTCGTTGCAGCGATATTTCCTATATTAGCTAAGGCAATACTGTAAGTTAATGTTTCACCAATATCGGTAAAAAGTTTGTTAACTGATTTTGTTCCATTAATATCTGCAAGGTTAATTTGTGTTCCAGCAGAGTTACTTGTTGCAAGACCATTAAAAGTTGTTCCTCCGGCGATTGGTGTATATTGAAATGTAATATTAGCAGTGTTAGAGATAGGATTTTGACTTGGAAGAGAAACGACAGTAGCTTGGAAAGTTACTATACGAGAAGCACCATTATTAATTGTTCCAAGAGATATACCAGCCGCAGGATTTGCATTTGTTTGTGGTACGTTATCTACTGTTACAGTGCCGGGTATAAAAGAAGTACCATTAGGGAGACTATCTATAAAAATAGCGTTATTGGCAGGAAGAAGCCCGGTGTTAGGGATAGTAACTGTATAAGTGAGAATATCTCCAATTGCAGCAACACTTTTATTTACGCTTTTCGTTGCTTGTATATTTGGGGAGTTTATATTAATTTGTAAGCCGACTGTATTTAACATATATGCATCTCCGTTAGTAGTTAAACGGATTGCAGCGGATACTTGTGAGTTTGTTAAATAAGGAGAAATATCAATAGAAGTAATATCCCAGCCCTGTCTTCCTGCGGAAATGTTTGTACCTGTAGAAGCACTTTGATTTCGCGTTCCAAATGTCCCAGTTGTATCTAAGTTTCCTGCAGCATTATTAACTTGAGAACCGAAGAAATTATTTATGGCATTATTTGGTCCAGATAAAGCATTTAATGAACTGAAATTTGGTCCAAATAAAGCTTGATCCCCGGTTAAATCTGCATCTCCTTCGGTAGAACTTAAAAATAATCTCCCGCTTACTGGTCCTCCTGAAGGTGTTAAAAATCCAGAAACAGATACATCGGCACTACCAGTTTCTGCAGAAACACGGTTACCAGCTACATAAATGGTTAAGTTTCTTGCTGGCAATGTCCCGTTTTGATAAGCGACGATAAGCGTCCATCCAGCCGAATTAATTGTTCCATTAGAAGCATCTATAGGATCTACAAGTCCAGGAACCGCTCCTGTAGTATAGGAACCAGCACCTCCCGCTTGAATAAGAGTTGTTACGTCTGCTGAACGAGTGTAAAAGCCAAATGTAATAGAGTTTGAAACGAAAGTTTGATTTGAAGCCGTAACAGCTGAAGGAGTAATCGAGTATGTTGAAACAGGTGTTGTAAAAGAAACTGGGTTTCCTAATACACTCGTAATGTTTTGATCACGAGATAAATAGTTTCCACCCCAAACGAGTTCTGCGTAAAGAATAGTACTACCAGCAGGGATATTTAAAATAGCGGTAGAACTATTTTGTGTATAGTTTAATGTTGTACCAGCAGGAAAAGTAGTTACTTGTAAAGCAGTATTCGTAGTTGCGAATGCACCAATTGCCCCGATTGTACCAGCACGGTTTTGATTGCTGATTTTACTTAAGCCTAAAGTATTACCTGTAATAGCGAGTGCGCCGTTAGTGGTGGTAGAAAATCGATTCGTAATGGGCATGTTGTCACCTCATTTACAATATAGTCTTGGTCAAAATAACATATGTGTGTGACAAATAAAGGGAAACATGTACAAGTTGATTTCGTAATAATGATTTAAATGTCTAGATAAGGGGATGGAGTATGATTGAATTGGAAATTAGAGTGGAGCGTCTTCGGAAAGAACAAATAAGCGACATTGTAGCGCTATCTTCTTATATTGGTTGGGATTATAACAGAGAAGAAATTGAGACTATTTTTAACGCAGGGATTGTATACGGTGTTTGGAATGAGAAAGAGGAACTAATTGCTAGCGCAGCAATAATATTATATGGGGAGAAATTAGCATCTATCGGAATGGTGATTGTACATCCAGATTATAAGGGGAGAGGGATTGGAAAGATAATAACGGAAGCGTGCGTTAAAAGCGTATCAGCTCATACTCCAATTATGCTTATTGCTACGGATGAAGGGAAACCTTTATATGAAAAGTTAGGATTTAGGGCAGTAAGTTATGTTTCTAAATACATATGTAACTCATACAATGCGAAACATTATTGTGTAAGAAATGAAGATTATGTGATGAATTATGAAGAGGGTGATTTAGAAAAAATAATAAAAATAGATGAATATGCGTTTGGAACAAATAGAAAAGAGTTTTTAAAGAAAAGAATTATGCAAAGTGAACAGTGTATCGTTGTAAAGGACAAGGAACAAAATGTATTAGGTTACGGTTTAAGCATACAAACACCAGAAAATAAGATAATAGGGCCGGTTGTTGCTAAAAATGATGAGATGGCAATGAGAATTGTACATGATTTAGCAAAAGGGCATAATAGTAAATTAAGAATTGATGTACTAGAAGGAAAGAAAGATTTCATGAAAGTATTAGAGATTGCTGGTTTTAAAAAGGTGAATACACCACCAATTATGATGAAAAATAGCGATCAATTATTAAAAAGGAATAATGAGTTATATAGCATTGCAGCACAAATTTTTGGGTGAAAAAGAATCCTTCTGAATGAAGGATTCTTTTTCGCTAATCACGATATTGATCATGAGTCGGCTGAAAGAGGTCTTCCTCGATATCTCTCACCATAGAAAAATGATCAACGTTATAATGACCGTGTAAAGTTTTATTGTGATGACCAATAATTTGTTCTGCAGACAATACGTTAGAATCAGTTGTTGAATGACCGTTTTTAATTAAGGTAACGTCAAATCCTTGTACAGTTGCTGCTCTAACTGCAGTGTCAATGCAATGTTCTGTTTTACATCCGCCTATAACAATATGATTAATGTTTTCTTCTTTTAAAAGTTCAAGTAAAGAAGTGCCGTAGAATGAATTGGTTGCTGCTTTATTAATAAAGATTGCAGACTGGGGTACTTGAATTTGATTATGTACGTCAAATCCTTCGCCACTACCAGAAGCAACATCGATATCTCTTACGAAAACAATAAGAGCATTTGAATCTATTGCTTTCTGCAGGGCTATATTTAGTGTAGATAATAGCTCGGTTTTACGAAAAACTTCATTTTCTTGCTCATTTCCATCAATTAATTCTTGCTGAGCGTCAATAATTAATAGTGCTTGTTTCATCGTGTCTCCCCTTTAATATGAAATAAGTTCCACTGTACATATTCCTTCAGATTGTTAGAAAATCCTCCATTGTAAGAGAAGTAGAAGATTGATTTACAAAGTTGTCAAAGAAATTTCATTCTCATAGCGTGTAAAAACATGTATGATAGGAGATGGAGAATTTTTGAGTAGGTGGGAATAACATGCAAACAGTAGAAGATTATCTTTCATTCTTACATACGAAAGGATTTAAATTATCAGAGGAAGCACAAGGGTTTATTATGTTTGGACAAGGATATACTGGTGCGTCTGATGGGATTGTGAACGCAGCAATAGAAGCCACAATTAAACATCAATTGCAGTTTGATGGTAGTTATTTCGTTGCGTTATTAGAACGATTGAAAGAGGAAGAAATTACAGATAAAAAAAGCGCTAAGGCTTTTATGCGGAAGTTACAAGCGTAACTTCACGCAGCCTGCGCTTCTTTTTTTGTTTTGGAAGGTAATTCAACAAAAATCATGCCTAGAAAAATACATAGACATCCGATAATAGCAGAAATAGAAAGTTGTTCATTTGCAACGAGAACGCCTGTTAATGCAGCAAAAACGGGCTCCATTGCGAAAATAATTGCTACTCTCGTTGGAGAAGTGTGTTTTTGTGCCGATGTTTGAATGAAAAAAGCAATAGATGTTGCAAACAGGGCAGTTAGAAAGAGTGCGAATAAAAAGGATTGATTCGTCCATAGTGATACTGAAAATAACTTTTCCCAATCTTCAAACAAGAAAGCGCAAATAGAAGAAAATATACCAACAGCTAATACTTGAGATGTGCTTAATAATAAAGGTGATATTTTTTTAGAAAAGAAGCCGTTAATAAGAATATGGGCAGCGAAAGCGACTGCACAACCAAGAACAAGTATATCTCCTATATTTAATTGGAAAGAATCAGAAGCTGTTAATAAGTACAAACCTGTTGTAGCTACAGCAATACCAAGTATGATGAAAATGGTGGCTTTTTGTTTTAAAAAGATAAATGATAAGATTGGGACCATAACAATGCTTAGCCCAGTTAAGAAACCTGCTTTTGAAGAAGTTGTATAGAGTAAGCCAAATGTTTGTAATAAATAGCCGACAAATAAGAAGAACCCAACCATTAATCCAGCTAAACTACTATGTTTTAATTCTTGTTTTGAAGTTTTCTGTGAGAAAATAATTTGAACGAATAATAAAATAATTCCAGCGAATAAAAAGCGAATACCATTAAACGTAAATGGACCAACGAAAGACATAGCGTTTTGAACGACAACAAACGTAGCTCCCCAAATAAAAGAGACAAATAATAAAGCAAGAGGAGCAATCCACTCTTTTTTCACACTCATACCCCCGTTAATTTTGTAAGATAGCTTTTCTAGCTAATTCATCAGCTACTTTATTTTGACTACTTGGAATCCACTTAATAAAAAAGAGATCGAAGTTTTTTATGTACTGCAGTGCTTCATCTAAAAGAGGTGCAAATATTTTATTTTTTGCGTATTCCTTTTCAACAGCCCGCTCAACAAGCTGCGAATCTGTACGAAAAGAGACAGTGCTATAATTATGCTCGATGCAATATTTTAATGCTAAAAGTAAAGCGCGGTATTCTGCTTCATGATTGGACATTGTTCCAAGTGGTACTGATAATTGTACAGGTGGCTGAACGCCTTTAATAAACACTCCTGCACCAGAAGGACCAGGATTTCCTTTTGATGCACCATCAATATATACTTCAATCAAAATGAGAAACCTCCAAATTATAAGATTATCCCCTACTTAAATGCTTTTTGAAGTAGGGGATAGAGTAGTTATCCGATTGTGATGCTATAACGACATGTAAATGTTTCATTCGCTTGTAAAGATTGAATTCCTTTTTTATCCTTGAAATCTTTTGCTGGATTTACTTCATCAGCAATTCCATACCAAGGTTCAATACATAAGAAAGGTGCATTTTCGCCTGGTGTCCATACGCCCACAAATGGGAATCCATCAAATTCTACTTTTACAAATTTATTATGTTTATGAGAACGAATAGAGATTTCATCCGTATTCATATTTTCAAAAATAAGTGCATCATTTTTAAATAGGTCGTATGTAAGTGGCAATTCAGTCGTATTTTCAGCGATTAATTGCTTTTTGTTTGAAAGATAAGGTCCTTCTAATACGCTTGTTTCTAAGCGTTCCGAACCATTAAACGATAAGTGATAATCTGTAAATGATTCACCGTCCAATAAAGGGAAGTTGAATCCAGGATGTGCTCCGATTGAGAAGAACATTTCTTTAGAAGTAGGATTGTTTACTTCATATGTTACATGAAAACTTTGTCCATCTAGCTCATAAGAAACGAGTAATTCGAATTCGTATGGGTATTTTTTTAATGTTTCTTCATTACTAGTAACGGTATAAGTGATTTTTGTTTCGCTTTGTTCTTTCACAGAGAAAGTAAGATCACGGGCGAAACCGTGTTGTGTTAATGAATATGGTTTACCGTCTACGTAGTATGTATTATCTACTAATCGACCGACAATTGGGAACAAAATTGGTGCACGGCGTCCCCAATAAGTAGAATCACCTTGCCATAAATATTCTGTGTTGTCTTCTTTTAAGCGAACGCTCTGTAATTCTGCACCTTTGTCAGAAATGGAAACGATCACTTTTTCATTTTGAATTGTTGCTGTCATGAAGTGAAACCTCCTAAATCTTTCATATGTTTCATTATACGTTGTCTAAAAGGAAAAAGGTAGTTTATGATAGGAATCTATTGACGAAAGAGGGGCTACCACGTAAAATATAATCTTGTTGCTTAAAAAACGAATAACGTGGTTCGAAACCATCCCACGTAAAAAAACTAAGGAGATTTTGTCATGAATATTAGAACTTTAGTCGGTAATGGTATTTTAGCGGCATTATATATTGCTGTTTCTATGCTTATTCAGCCATTTGGCTTTACGAATGTACAATTTCGTATTTCAGAGATGTTTAATCATCTCGTTGTATTTAACAAGAAAGCAATTTACGGAATTGTATTAGGTGTATTTTTAACGAATCTCTTTTTCTCACCTATGATCGCTTACGATTTAGTATTTGGAGTAGGGCAATCTATTCTTGCGTTAGTTGCAACGATTATTTCTATGCGATTTATTAAAGGTGTTTGGGCTCGTATGATTTTTAATACAGTTATCTTTACAATTACAATGTTTATGATTGCAATTGAACTTCATCTTGCATTGGGTTTACCATTTATGTTGTCTTGGTTAACTTGTGCAATTGGTGAATTTGTTGTCATGGCGATCGGTATGCCTGTAATGTACTGGATTAATAAGCGAGTACAATTTGAAAGATTTATGTAATAGATGAAAGAGCTATTCCTATAGGGATAGCTCTTTTTGTATGTAATCATATTGAATATAATGCTGTGACTCTAGATAAAATATAATAAAATAAAGTGAGGCTTCAATTAGCCGGATATATATAAGAAGTCTTACATAAGGGGAATGTAGTATGAAATATAAAATTCATTGGTTGTATAAAACGAAGCGTGGATTGCAGACGGAATTAACAACAGAGTATATGAACATAGAAGAAGTACTTCAATTTGCAGAGGATTTTGAGAAAACAGGAAGAGCTAAGGAACTTTTATTTTACGATGAAATGGACGCAGAATGGTCATTAAAAGAGATGAAAAAGTTAAGTAAGCAAGTAGAGGAAGAGCCCCAAGAAATACTCGTTTATTTTGATGGGGGGTATGATGTGCAAACGAAAGAAGCTGGCGTTGGTATATGTGTGTATTATAAAAAAGGAAATACAAACTACCGCATTCGCCGCAATGCATATATAGAAGGTATATATGATAATAATGAAGCGGAATATGCATCATTATTATACGGTATGAATATACTCGAGGAACTAGGGATTAAGTATGAAGCAGTTACACTTCGCGGAGACTCACAAGTGGTACTGCAGCAATTAGCCGGAGAATGGCCTTGTTATGATGAACATTTAAATCATTATTTAGACCAAATTGAGCAAAAGGCGAAGCAAATGAAATTAAAACTTATATGTGAGCCGATATCTAGAAAACAAAATAAAGAAGCACATCAATTAGCTACGCAAGCATTAGAAGGAACAAGTATTGATAGTCATAAAGAAATAACCGAATAGAGAGGTGCAAAGGTGGATAAAAAGCAACTCATTACAGAGGTAAATGACTTATTAGAAACGTATTGTGAAGGATGTTTTTTGCGAGAACATAATCGAAAGACAAATAGTAAGTATTACGCTCATTCATTTTGTATAAGGCAATGTACAGTGGGAGAAACATTGAAAAAGTATGGGGAACAGTTGTCATGAAAAAACATCCAGAGAAAATTCTCTGGATGTTTTTTAGTGTCTTGCTTCGTTTAGTTGATGCTCACATTTATTTAATTTTTTTTCCTCATTCATTAAAAATGGCTCATCTAAATCAGTTGCAACAGATTTCATAATTTCAAGCTGAGAGCGAGCTGCTTCTACAGCAGTAGTAGCATGTTCTAATGTATCTGGATCCATTGAAATTGTTGCTGATCCTACCATTTTTTGTGCTGTTTCTACACGGAATTTCACTTCTTCAAAATCATTTACTTCTGATCCCATTAATAATTCCTCCTTTGTATAGTGCGCATTTCACATAGTTTTTGCTCTGTAAAACGGAAATATACAAAGGAATAACAAAGGAGGTTACCAAGTAAGGTAACCTCCTGTTATATGTTGGATTAAAGTTTTACTACGTTAGCAGCTTGAGGTCCGCGGTTACCTTCAGTAATGTCGAAAGATACTTCTTGACCTTCTTCTAAAGCTTTGTAGCCGTCGCCTTGAATAGCAGAGAAATGTACGAATACATCGTCAGCGCCTTCCATTTCGATAAATCCAAAACCTTTTTCGTTGTTAAACCATTTTACTTTTCCTTGCATGTTACAATTCCTCCTAAAAGCGTTTACTATTTTCATTTAGTGAAATTCATTTTAAAAAAATAATATAAACTAAAAATGCTATATTCTTGAATATTCTGCTAAATGATTAATTTAAATATACACGAATTGGGAGAATTTAGTCAAGTAAGCGATTTTATTTTTTTGTATTTTTAAATAATTTTTCAGTCAAATTTTTAAATAGGTATAGGACAGGCTGAGTATATAATATTCTTAATTGAATGCTATACATAATGAGGTGAAAGAATGAATAAGTCTTACTTATTAGATAATGAAGGAATGAGAACGAGAACCGACATACCGGATTGGGTTGCAAAAGAATTTGAGATTTTTTCAAATGTTGTGTTAGAACCAACTTTTCCATGTTATTTCGGTTTAACAGCTTTGAAAAAGAATGAACTTCGTTATTCATTTCTTTCTCATAATGATTGGAGTCATTTACCACATACAATGTTATCTTTTTTAGAGTTAATGAAAGAGAGGCCGATTGTAAGAAGGGGCTTTTTCCTTTTTGTAGAACCGGAATGTGAAGAACAGCCACTCGAATATTACCGTGATTCCTTTTGGAAAGTGTTACAGTATTTACATGAAAACGATAATCAAGCATGGCCAAAGCAAATTCCTGAAGATCCAGACCATTATTTATGGGAATTTTCATTTGGTGGTGAGCCAATATTCGCATTTGGAAATGCGCCAGCTTATAAACAACGAAAAACTAGACATTTAGGGAATTCTCTCGTTATTGGGTTTCAGCCACGCACTATTTTTGATGGATTAGAGGGAGATCGTCCTAAAGGAGCATATTCAAGACAAATGGTTCGTGAGCGAGTTGAAAAGTGGGATCAATTGCCGAAACATCCTAACATTAGTCATTATGGTGACCCAGAGCATCGTGAATGGAAACAATATTTCATAGGAGACGATGTAGAGCCAATAAAAGGGAAATGTCCTTTTCTTCATAGGATAGAAAAGTAAGAGCCATCACCTAGATGGCTCTTTTGTATATTTTGGATAAAAAAGGGTATTTTATTATGAAAGCTAGTCTATTTTTTCAAATTACATCATTAACTAGTAGTAAAGAGAGTAGAAAGGATAGAGCGATGTTTGGAGCAATTATACAGCAAATCGTATTAGGTATATCATTAGCTGCGCCAGTAGGGCCGATTAATATTGAAATGTTAAAACGAGGAATTGAACGTGGGTTTTGGCACGCTTGGGTTGTTGGAATTGGTGGAATGACTGCAGATGTTTTATTTATGCTTCTCATTTATTTCGGTTTATCTTCTGTGTTTATGTATACATATGTACAAGCCTTCATGTATTGCACGGGTTTTTTCTTGTTATTTTATTTAGGATTTCAAAGTGTAAAACAAGGAATTTTCGACTCGAATATGGAATATAAAAAAGAAGAGGTAGGTGGCCTTAAGCAATCGTTTATGGCAGGATTTTTAATTGCGATATCCAATCCATTAAATCTTGTTTTTTGGTTTGGTATATACGGAAGTACACTTAGCTCATTACTTACGAAGGTAACGAAACAAGAAGCTTTTTTGTACAGTCTTTGCATTATTGTTGGTATTATTTTATGGAATTTAAATATTGCTTTTTCTGTACATTTTGGAAGAACTTTATTAAAACCAAAAGCGCTTGGCTACATAACAGCCGGAGCAGGTATTATTTTAGTAGGTTACTCTATACATTTTGCATACAAAGCTTTACAGTTGTTCACATAAGATTGAAGGGGAGATTTTTATGTATCGAACCACTATTGACGGAAAAGAAATTATAATTACGTTAGCGCCAAAAATCCGAAAAGAAATTACTGATAGAAATCCACTATATGAAGCGGTATTTCATAATGCTGCAAGATTGTTACAAACAAAGCAACCGACGTTTGCAGTAAATCATGAAATATTTGGGCTCATTATTGGAGAAGTGCAAAGAGGAGAAGTAACAGTGTTTGCAGTGGAACATATTATTCCGAAGCAAAATATATTTGGACCAAACAATTTTTTCTCGACAATAGAACAGCAGGCAAATTTGTAAAGTGAATAGAATAAGAATAGAAAAGAAATAGTCGTAACGATATGTTGCGGCTGTTTTTTTGGAAAAGGGGGAAACAAGATGAAGAAAGTGGGGAAAGAGTTCTTTTTACAACATGATATCGTTATTATGTATAGCATTCTATTTGTTTTCATTATTATTTTAAAAATGCAATTTTTTACGTGGTTTGGCATGTTAGCATGTATGTTTGGGATTGTTTTCTATACACTTAATGAATATATGACACATCGTTTTTTATTCCATATAAAGCCACCTAAAAACACATTTCTATTAAAAATGTTAAGAAGATTGCATTATGATCACCACGTATATCCAGATGATTTAAAACTTTTGTTTTTACCTGTATGGTTTAGTATACCTAGTTTTACTATATATTTACTTATAGCATATGGTATTACAAAAAGTGTTACTATTACACTTTCATTTGGAATCGGAATGATTATTATGCTGCTCGTTTACGAATGGAAACATTATATTGCTCATAGACCGATTCGTCCCGTCACTAAGTTTGGAAGATGGCTAAAAAAACAACATATATTACACCATTATAAAAATGAAAAGTTTTGGTTTGGTGTTTCAAATCCAGTATTCGATTTTATATTTGGAACACTGAAAGACGGAAAAGATGTTGAGCTAAGCGAAACGGCTCGTAATTTAGAAAAGGAAAAAAAGACAAAAGTAGTGCGTTAAGCACTGCTTTTGTCTTAATGAGGATAAATAAGTAAAGTGTCACTTTATTTTGAAAAAGTATATTAAAAATTTAGGGGAAATTGCCGAAAAATGTCTATCAAAAAATCTTTGCATGAATGCATGGATTGTCTAAAATGAATATAAGTTTCTGAATATTTATAAAATTTAGTCTTTAGGTATGCAAGGGGGAAGTGTATTTCAAGTAAGAGAGGGGATCGGTTAATGAAACGAGACGATACGTCAGCACGTAAGTTGCAAAATGAGGTGAATTATACAGAGGTCGTTCAGTCGGAAGAATTTCAATTGTTATTAAATACGAAAAAGAAGTTTATCATTCCAATGAGTATTTTCTTTTTTAGTTTTTTTATCGCATTACCTATTCTAACATCGTATTCAAAGGTGCTTAATACACCTGCATTTGGAGACGTTACATGGGCGTGGGTATTTGCTTTTTCCCAATTTATCATGACATGGGCACTATGTATGATTTATAGCAAAAAAGCAGAATCATTTGATGAAATCTCCCGAAAAATTCTGCAAGATATGCAAAAAGGGAGGGGCTGAACTTGAATACTACTGCATTTGCACTATTTTTAATTATTGTTCTTGGTACGCTCGTCATAACCTATTTTGCATCGAAAAAAACGAAAAATGCGAGTGAATTTTATACGGCTGGAGGGGGATTAACTGGTTGGCAAAATGGTCTGGCCATTGCTGGAGATTACATGTCTGCTGCTTCATTTCTCGGTATAGCTGGAGCAATCGCATTAACTGGGTTTGATGGATTCTTTTATAGTATCGGTTTTTTAGTTGCTTATCTAGTTGTACTATATCTTGTTGCAGAACCGCTTAGAAATTTAGGAAAGTACACTTTGGCGGATATGATTGCAGCACGCTTTGATGCGAAAAAAGTTCGCGGAGTTGCAGCTCTTAATACGATGACGATTTCTATCTTTTATATGATTGCACAATTAGTTGGCGCGGGTGCACTTATTAAATTATTATTAGGGATTGAATATACGACATCTGTATTAATCGTTGGAACACTTATGACGGTGTATGTTATTTTTGGAGGTATGACAGCAACGAGCTGGGTACAAATCGTAAAGGCTGTATTACTTATGGCTGGTACGTTTATTATTTCTGTTATCGTTTTCGCAAAATTCAACTTCAGCGTGACTGAAATGTTCGCTCAAATGAAAACAGCTACACCTTTAAAAGATTCATTTTTAAATCCAGGTGTAAAGTATAAGGATGGTCTTGATACACTTTCTTTAAATTTAGGACTAGTACTTGGTACAGCTGGATTACCACATATACTTGTCCGCTTTTTTACAGTACGTGATGCAAAAACTGCACGTCAATCTGTCGTATATGCGACGTGGTTAATTGGTGCATTTTATATTATGACGATTTTCTTAGGATTTGGTGCGGCAGCGTTTGTAGGAAATGAAGCGATTATTAAAGCAAACCCAGCTGGTAATATGGCGGCACCTTTATTAGCCAAAGCGTTAGGTGGAGACTTCTTATTTGCTTTCGTATCAGCAATTGCTTTTGCAACGATTTTGGCTGTAGTGGCAGGTCTTGTATTAACAGCAGCATCAGCATTCGCTCATGATTTTTATAATGAAATCATTCGTAAAGGAAAATCAACGGAAAAAGAGCAAGTATCCATGGCTCGTTATGCATCTATTGGAGTAGCGATACTATCTATCATACTTGCATTATTTGCCCAAACATTAAACGTTGCATTTTTAGTATCATTAGCATTTGCAGTTGCAGCGAGTGCAAATCTACCAGTAATTTTATTTACAATATATTGGAAGCGTTTTAATACAACGGGTGCTATTTCGGGTATGATTGTAGGTCTCGTATCAGCAATTGTTCTCGTAGCGTTGAGTCCGAATGTTTGGAACCCTGTAGCTGGAAAAGCTATTTTTGTTGGGGAAGCGTTATTCCCATATACGACACCAGGAATTATTTCAATTCCACTCGGATTTCTTGCAGCATATTTAGGAACGGTTTTATCTAGTAAGAAAGAAGATGAAGCGAAATTTGATGAAATTCTAGTGAAATCTAATACTGGTCATGGCATTAGCGATGCGTCTTCACATTAAATAAAAGAGGAGCTTTTCGATAGATAAGAAAAGCTCTTTTTTCTTTTGTCATTTTCTTGTAAATATTACTGATTTGTAAGTAGGATTTGTCTTAATTTTGTGGAATGAAAATAGCAGGGAGAAATTTAAGTCATCATGGCACCAGCGCAGCTTTTGTGAAAAATAAGTTGTTATGGAAGGTGGAAGTAATGATGAAAACGAAGCAAACTGATGAATTATTAGCAAAAGATGAGCAATATGTTTGGCACGGAATGCGTCCCTTTAGTCCAAATAGTACAATGGTAGGGGCAAAAGCTGAAGGGTGCTGGGTTGAAGATATACAAGGAAAAAGATATTTAGATGGTATGAGTGGCCTTTGGTGTGTCAATAGTGGATATGGAAGAAAAGAGCTCGCAGAAGCGGCTTATAAGCAATTACAAACATTATCATACTTTCCAATGTCACAATCCCATGAGCCAGCTATAAAGCTTGCTGAAAAGTTAAATGAGTGGCTTGGGGGAGAGTATGTTATTTTCTTCTCAAATAGTGGTTCAGAAGCGAACGAAACAGCTTTTAAAATAGCAAGGCAATACTATGCTCAAAAAGGTGAACCACATCGTTATAAATTTATGTCACGTTACCGTGGGTATCACGGGAATACAATGGCGACAATGGCAGCGACGGGACAAGCGCAGCGTAGATATCAGTATGAGCCGTTTGCTTCAGGTTTTTTACACGTAACACCACCGGATTGTTACCGTATGCCTGAAATTGAAGGGCAGCATATTTATGATGTAGAATGTGTGAAAGAAGTCGATCGTGTTATGACGTGGGAATTAAGTGAAACAATTGCCGCTTTTATTATGGAACCAATTATTACAGGCGGGGGCATATTAATGCCACCACAAGACTATATGAAAGCTGTTCATGAGACGTGTCAAAAACACGGTGCCTTGCTTATTAGTGATGAAGTAATTTGCGGTTTCGGTCGTACAGGAAAAGCATTTGGGTTTATGAATTATGATGTGAAGCCAGATATTATTACAATGGCAAAGGGCATTACGAGCGCATATTTACCATTATCTGCAACAGCTGTGAAAAAAGAAATATATGAGGCTTTTAAAGGTAAAGGAGAATATGAATTCTTCCGCCATATTAATACATTTGGTGGAAATCCAGCAGCTTGTGCATTAGCACTTAAAAACTTAGAGATTATGGAAAATGAAAATTTAATCGAGCGATCTGCGCAAATGGGTTCCCTTTTATTAGAGCAACTAAAAGATGAAATTGGGGAACATCCGCTTGTTGGGAATATTAGAGGAAAAGGTCTATTAGTTGGAATTGAATTAGTAAATGATAAAGAGACGAAAGAGCCAATTGATAACGACAAAATTGCAAGTGTTGTAAATGCTTGTAAAGAAAAGGGCTTAATTATAGGACGAAACGGTATGACAACAGCAGGATATAATAACGTTTTAACATTAGCGCCGCCTCTTGTTATTTCAAGTGAAGAGATTGCTTTCGTTGTTGGAACGTTGAAGACAGCGATGGAGCGTATTTAATAAATAGAGAGAGGAGCGAGCTGTAATATAAGGCTCGCTCTTGTTTAGTAGGAGGGGACTTTTAATGGAGAAATATGATCCTAACAAACATTATCACATCGGATATTATGAAGACGGATATGATTTAGAAGTGACGGCGTACAAAAGAATAAATGAACCAGTTTGGGATGCTTATATTCCGCACTATGAGGCAGACGATTTTTATAAGAAAGTGGAGGGAATGAAGCTAGGTAAATATATAGATGATTATGGCATTATGGTGTATTCATTTGGGAATGATATTGATGATGATGAAGCACGAATTATTTTTGAAAAATGGTTAAAAAAGAACGGGATTGTTTAAAGATAAAACAAAAAGGAGATTGCTATCTTATAAAATAGCAATCTCCTTTTATTATAGTAAATTTATTTACTTGCTTTCATTGCTTTATCTTTTGCACCAAAAGTGTATTTTAACATTGGTGGTGTAATCATTGTAGTTAAAATAACGACAATAACGATTGCTGTAAAGTAATCTTGTGCCAATAGACCTGAAGAAAGTCCTGTTCCTGCAATGATAAGTGCAACTTCACCACGAGAAACCATTCCAGCACCGATAATTGCAGAAGACTTAGCGTCAAATCCAGTCATTCGTGCACCGAATCCACAGCCGATTAATTTCGTTAATACAGCGATAACAGTTAATGCTAAGATGAACCAAATTTGATTGCCGATACCGTCAAATGTAATATTCATACCGATACTAACGAAGAATACGGGAACGAACATAGCGTAAGCAATTGGTTCTACTTTCTTTTCTACTTCATGTTTGTAGTTTGTTTGAGAAATTGCAATACCAGCAGCGAAAGCACCGATAATACCAGCAATTCCTAATAATTCGCCAAAATATGCGAATGAGAAACAGATGATAAGAGCCGCGCTTACGATAGACTCAGATACGCGCAGTGGTGATAACCAGCGCATAATCGCAGGAACACCTTTCCATCCGATTAAAATAATAGAAGCGAAGAATACTACTTTCTTCAAGATAACCATTGTTAAGTTAACATCATCAGTACCTAAGAAGCTCATTGCAAATGCTAATAAAATAACAACAAGAATGTCATCAAATACAGCGGCTCCAAGCATCGTCGTACTTTCACGTGTTTTCATTTTACCTAAATCACGAAGTGTTTGTACGGAAATACTAACACTTGTCGCACATAGAAGTAATCCTAAGAATACAGCGTTTCCTTGTTCCATTCCCATCACAAGACCGGAAACGTAACCACCTACGAATGGAAGAATGATACCTCCGAGTGCAACTGCTAAAGAAGAATTACGATTTGCGTTTAATTCTTCTAAGTCTGTTTCAAGTCCAGCCATAAACATTAAAAGAATAACCCCGACATTACTTAATTGAGTTAGAAGCTCTGAATTTTCAATCCAACCTAATACAGCTGGACCGATAACGATACCGACAATTAATTTACCTAGTACAGAAGGTTGACCTAATCTAACACTAAGATCACCAGCAAGCTTTGTACTTAATAAAATAAGTGCAATTTGAAAGAAAAATTCGAATTCCATCTGATCCTCTCCTCGTCATTTTTAATTTTATCATACGATTTCTCGGAATTTGCCTAATGAAAATATGTAAAACCCATTAAACAAAAGGGTCTGATTACAAGTTCTTTTGAACTCGTAATTTGAACCTGTAATTAATATATAATAGATTTTATAAAAAATCAATGAAAAAATGGGAGCTTTTTGAGGAAGAAGCTGCCTTATTGGGATATAGGTGTAAGAGTAGTGTGTGAATTTTATATGTATAAAATAGTATGAAGTCCTTTTCCATTACAAATAATAAATTCTACATACTATTTCACGAACTATAACTGTGAAAGGGAGGATTTATAATTTGAAGGCATTAAAAAATAACTTGTCTATTGTTGCTTTAGGTGGAGTAAATGAAATAGGAAAAAATATGTATGCTATCCAATATGAAAATGATATTGTCGTCATTGATTGTGGATCTAAATTTCCAGATGAAAGTTTATTAGGGATTGATTTAATAATTCCAGACGTCACATATTTGCAAGAAAATAAAGAAAAAATTCGCGGTTTAATAGTAACGCACGGGCATGAGGACCATATTGGCGGAATACCATATTTTTTAAAACAACTAAATGTACCAATCTATGCAACAAAGTTAACGTTAGGTTTAATTGAAATTAAATTAAAGGAACACAATCTTCAAAATGATACGGAATTAATCGTTATTCATTCAGAATCAGAAATTGATTGTGGTTCTATTAAGGCAACTTTTTTTAAAACGAACCACAGTATTCCGGATTGTCTCGGTATTGTTTTTCATACACCAGAAGGTACTGTAGTACATACAGGTGATTTTAAATTTGATTTAACACCAGTAAATAATCAACATCCTGATATTCATAAAATGGCTAAAATAGGAAGTGAAGGTGTACTAGCTTTATTATCTGAAAGCACAAATGCAGAACGCCCAGGTTTTACTCCATCAGAAAGGTCAGTAGGAGAACGGATAGAGGAAATATTTATGAAAGCAAATAGAAAAGTAGTTATTTCTACGTTTGCTTCTAATGTGAATCGTGTTCAGCAAATAGTTGAAGCATGTATAAAAACAAATCGAAAACTAGCTTTGCTAGGGAGAAGTATGGTAAATGTAGTAGAGGTTGCTCTAGAGAAAGGTTATTTACATATTCCAGAAGGTATGTTGATTGAAGCAAATGAGGTAAATCGTTTAGATCCAAAGCAGGTTGCAATACTTTGTACAGGAAGTCAAGGAGAACCAATGGCAGCTTTAGCGCGTTTAGCTAGTGGAAACTATAGACAAGTGGATATTTTACCAGAAGATACGGTTATTATAGCCGCGACCCCTATCCCAGGAAATGAACGTAACGTTTCTCGAATTATCGATAATTTATTTGCATTAGGAGCAAAGGTGATTTACGGATCAGGTAGTTCTACTGGAGTGCATGTATCCGGTCATGCATATCAAGAAGAGTTGAAGTTAATGCTTACATTAATGAAGCCAAAATATTTTATTCCAATTCATGGAGAGTTTAGAATGCTACATCACCATAGTTTGTTAGCAGAATCAATTGGTATTGAAAAGGAAAATATCTTTATTGTACGTAATGGAGATGTTGTAGATATAAGTAATGAAGTGGCAATTCAATCTAGAAGAATACAGGCAGGAAATATATATGTAGATGGATTAGGAATTGGAGATGTTGGAAATGCATTATTACGTGATCGTAAACAACTTTCAGAAGATGGAATGCTCGTTATAGTTATTACTTTTAATAAAGTGGATGGAGAAATAATTTCAGGTCCAGATATTATTTCTCGTGGATTTGTCTATGTCCGTGATTCAGAAGAATTTCTAAGAGAATTAAATAAATTAGCTGTTATTACGATTAATAATTTAAAGAAAGAGAATGTGAATAGCTGGGGTATTTTGAAAAGGGAGGTAAGAGAAGCGTTAGGGAAGTATATATATACAAATACAAAACGAAAGCCGATGATTCTTCCTATAATAATAGAGGTTTAATAGTAAAAAAGAATTCTCGTATGGGAATTCTTTTTTGTTTTGAAGAGAAAATGAACATATAATGAAATAAATAGAAATGGAAGGAAATAAAAGATGTTATTAAATAAACGTTTTACAATTGGAGAAATGGCGAAAATGCATAATATCGCAGAATCTACATTAAGGTATTATGATGAAAAAGGAATTTTTCATCCGTCCATTGTGGATCCTCAAACGAATTATCGTTATTATACAATCGATCAATTTTCACTGTTAGATACGATTAAATTTTTACGCCAGTTAAATATTCCGTTAAAGGAAATTAAGAAATATATTGATGAAAGAAATCCAGCATACGCACTCAATTTACTGGAAAAACAACAAGAGATGATGCTGAAGAAACAAAGAGAAATTGAGTATGCTTTGGCGAAAATGGAGCATAGAATTCATTTAATTAAGAAAGCAACAAAAGCAAAAGCTGAACAAATGGTAATTAAAGAGATTCCGCAGCGAAAAATTACAGCAATTGCGGTTGCTCCAAATACGACGGATGATATGTTTGAGTACTACATTCATTCGTTACAAAAAAATATGAGGCAAATGGATGATAGTTTATTTTCTGGAGATATTGGTGTAACTGTTGCGAAAAAAGGATTAATGCAAAATGAGTTTCAAGCATATAGCAGTGTATTTATTCTTTTGGATTATATGCCGTATGAAGTGCATACTTCAGATGAAATTAAAGAAGGTTTATATGCTTGCTCTTATCATCATGGACCGTATGAAGAAACAGATGCAACGTACAAGGAGTTACTTACATACATTGATAAAGAAGGTTACGAAGTACATGGAGATTCGATTGAGATTGGATTGATTGATTGGTCTGTAACAGAAAATCCAGAGGAGCAAGTAACAGAAATTCAAATTCCTGTAGTGAAAAAATAAGATGAAAACTTTTGAATTGATTACAAATTTACATTCATTAGTATAAGTCAGTTACCTGTTTTTTTAATTCTCTCTTGACCTTCAAGTTACTTGAAGGTTTAAACTAAGAAAAGAGAGTTGAAAAAAAGGAGCATATTAGAGTATGGAAGCAACAGAAAAATTAAGAGAAAAACCGATAAAAAGCTTATTTATTTCTTATTTAATACCAGCCGTTCTTGGAATGGTATTAATGTCAGTGAATATTGTAATTGACGCGGTCATGATTAGTAGAGGAGTTGGGGCGAACGGTTTAGCAGGAGTGAACGTGGCTATTCCAGCATTTTCGATTTTCTTCTCTATTTCATTATGGATCGGAATGGGCGGGGCAACGTTATACTCCATTGCATTAGGCGAAAATAAACGAGAAAGAGCAAGGTCTATTTTTACTCAATCCATGACGGTAGCAGTTGTTATCGTAGGGATTTTAGCAGCGATTTGCTTATGGAGAATAGAAGATTTAGCATACTTATTTGGTGCAAATGAAGTGATTCTACCATATGCGTTAGACTATTTACACGTATTATTAACATTTGGAATGATATACGTTTTAGAAAATATTTTAAGTACATTCATACGGAATGATGGAAATCCTAATTTAGCAATGGCTGGTCTTGTTGTAACAGCTGTATTAAATATAGTGTTTGACTATATCTTTATTTTTATCTTTGGATGGGGCGTAACAGGTGCTGCTTCAGCGACTATTCTTTCGGCAGCGATTGGTTTCCTTGTATTATTAACTCATTTCTTTAGAAAAAGTAGTATTTTAAAGTGGACGAAATTCCATTTTGAATGGGATACTGTCAAACAAATTATGGTGATTGGTTTCCCAAGTTTTACAGCAGAAAGTACGGTTGCAATCGTAACGATTGGTTTTAATATCGCATTCGTCCAATATGCAGGAGAAGTAGGAGTAGCTTCCTATGCGATGGTGAATAGTATTCATGCAATGACATTACTATTATTCTTTGGTGTTGGAGCAGCATTACAGCCAATTGCTAGTTTCCATTATGGGGCAAATTTATCAGAGAGACTTCGTGAAGGATTGAAGTTTGCTGTGAAAATTGCAGTTGTCCTCGGAGGCATTGCGATAATTGTCGGATTATTCTTCGGGAAATATATCATTGGTTTATTTGATGTTCAATCTCCAGAATTATTGGAGTTAACCTTAACAGGTATTAGCTTATTCTTTATCCAATACGTATTTTTAGGTTATAACATTGTGTATGGAGAGTATTTCCAATCAGTGCGACAAACGAAGAAATCAGTACTTATTATAATGAGCCGAGGATTACTATTTATTATTCCATTGTTATGGATTATGCCGAAATTATTTGGGATAAACGGAATTTGGCTCGTTATGCCAGTTGCAGAAGTAATGACAGCGATTATCGTATTTACGATGAATCGTATGAAACATCCTGTTCCATTAAATATGGCAGGAGAGAAAGAAGCGATATGATGAAGAAAATCCCCTTAAGCAATTAAGGGGATTTTTTTATTCCTTTAAACTAATCGCAAAAGATCCATCCGTTTCTTGAACAGAAGCAAAGGCAACGTTTTTAATATTTGTAATTCCTTTTTCCTTTAATTCTTTATATAACCATTTTTCATCTTTATGTATTAACTTTAAGTTATCATATTGAATTTGTGAATCGACGATAAGTGCAATTGGTAATCCAGCATACTTAACTTCTATGTTTAAATCTTTTGGAGTTAATGGTACAAGTTCTCTTTTTGGTAAAATACTAATAGCGCCGTTCGCTTCTAAAATAGCGTATTCAATTTCATGAACACTTGGATATCCTGCAACGCGAAGGTTAGAAAGTAATTCAGCAATTGGATATCTACTTTTTTGTAAATTCTCAAAAATAATGTCACCATGTTTAATTAAAATAATAGGGTGCCCGAGAATAAAACGATTTAGTTTGTTGAATAGGCTTAATTTTGTAAGGATTAAATGTAAACATGTAATTACAAGCATACCGAGAAAAGCTTGCAAAGCACCAGAGACTGGTATGGCCTGAAAAGCTAAATAAGATAAAAAGATAATAGCACCAAAATCATGAGGAGTTAGTTGTGCTAAAGCTGATTTACCGAGCATCTTAAGTGATAGTAAAAATAAAATAAAAAAGAACGATACGTTACATAAAAAGAGAAGCAATAGAGACACTCCTTCGTGCAAAGTTGTACTTACTGTTCCCGAAAGAAATATAAATATTACTTTCTAGAGGATAAATTAGGTTGAATTGGAATTTGTCTGTATACAAACAAATAAATGGATATTATCATGAAAGAAGCAAAGAACATAGGAGTATATGGATATGAAAAAGAAAAAAATAATTAAGTATATGATAGGAATTATAATGGTTTGCGCCGTTTATGTGGGATTTTTACAATATAACATTTATAAGCATGGGCAAATGAATGCGACCTATGAAGCTGATTATATAATTGTATTGGGCTCGAAAGTAAACGGAACGAAACCATCGTACTCATTGCAATATCGTATTGATAAAGCAGCTGAGTATTTGAAATCACATGATAAAGCAATCGCTATTGTATCTGGAGGGAAAGGAAAAGGGGAAGATATTTCAGAAGCATTAGCAATGAAAAATGAATTAATGAAATTAAAAATTGCAGAAGACCGCATTATAATGGAAGATAAGTCAACGAGTACTGATGAAAATATTAAATTCTCAAAACCTTTAATTCCGGACAATATGAAAAAAGGAATGATCGTAACAAACGATTTCCACATGTTTAGAGCGAAAAAAATAGCAGCTAAGCAAGGGTTACAATTAGAAGGTCTTCCGGCCGAAACACCAAAGCGAATTGTCATTCCATCGAATATACGTGAGTATTTAGCCATTACGCAATATTGGTTTATGAATCGAATATAGAGAAAAAAATCCCGTCTGAAAGTCCAGGTGGGATTTTTTGAGGGAAATCTTACAAACATGTCATCTTAATGAAAGGTAAAGCGATAGTTTCTAGAATGGATTCCTGACATAATGAAGATAACAAAAACTATTTAGAGGTGAGTCGGATGAAAGGAAATAATATACTATCTTCACTATGTTACTTTAGTATCTTTTTTGCACCATTTTTACTACCAATTATCGTGTACTTCGTTGCGGAAGATGAAGTGAAATACCACGCGAAAAAAGCATTTTGGTCACATATTTTCCCGTACGCAATTTTATTCGGAGGATTAGCGATATCAGGAATATTCGGTTTAGGATTCAATCAATCTGACGGTGCTGGAATTGGAATGATGATCACATATGCAGTGTTCATTCTTGTAGGAATTTACTACTTCATTTGGAATATCGTAAAAGGTATTAAAATTTTGAAAACGGCGTAATAAGATAAGAAATAATATGATGTAAATCTGTCGGTATAATTTCATTTACCGTATTAATAAACGTTTTAAAAAGAGCAATTCAAAAAGAATTGCTCTTTTTGTGCTTATAAGTTGTGAATATTGAAAAAGATATGTTAATTTTTCATTAGGAAGAGAAAAAGGAGTGATTTTCATGAATGAGATCATACATAAGATGGAGCAACATGTTTCAGTTCGTAAATATAAAGAAGAATCAATTCCGAAAGATGTAGTAGAAAAGATGGTGCACGCTGCGCAACATGCAGCTTCATCACATTTTGTACAGGCGTATTCTGTTATATATGTAACAGATCAGGAATTAAAGGCTAAACTAGCAGAGCTATCCGGAAATCGTCACGTGAAAGACTGTGCAGCATTCTTTGTTTGTTGTGCAGATTTAAAACGACTTGAAATGGCATGTGAAAAACATGGTACCGAGATAAAGCATGAAGGAGTAGAAGATTTTATCGTTGCGACAGTAGATGCTTCACTTTTTGCGCAAAACTTAGCGCTAGCAGCAGAATCGTTAGGATACGGTATTTGTTACATTGGTGGTATTCGTAATAACCCAAGAGAAGTGAGTGAATTGCTTCATTTACCAGATAAAGTATATCCTGTATTCGGAATGACAGTCGGTGTACCAGATGAAGATCATGGAGTGAAACCACGTTTACCAGTAACAGCTATCCTTCATGAAAATGGATATGATGAAAAGAAATATGATGAATTATTAAACGAATACGACGAAACGATGAGCGCGTATTATAAAGAAAGATCATCAAATCAAAAAAACGTAACATGGACGGAATCAATGAGTTCATTTATGTCTAAAGAAAAAAGAATGCATATGAAAGAGTTTTTAAGTGAAAAAGGATTTAATAAGAAGTGAGCAAAGAGAGCAAAGAGGCAAACCTGTGATGCAGGTTTGCTTTTTTTTTTGGAGGAGAAAGGTGATTGTCTTCGAATAAGTATAGGGGGAGGAGATAATATGAAAAAAGCTTTAATTTTTTTGTTTGATGGGTTTGCAGAATTTGAAGTGAATATAGCGAGTTTATTTTTGATAAGTAAGCAATTTGAAATAATAACAGCAACTGTAGACGGAAAAACAGTTACAGGAGAAGGCGGTTTTTTGTGTCAACCACATGTCTCTATTGAGCAAATTAAAATAGAGGACTATGAAGTGTTTATCGTACCAGGCGGACATATTTTTGATCATTTAGAAAATGAACAATTGTTATCTATTGTGAACAAATTACATAAGCAAAATAAATGGATAGCGGGTATTTGTGCCGGAACATCTTTATTACATGCAGCAGGGGTGCTGAATAAGAAGAAATTCTCAACATCATTAACATCAGATGAAAAACAATTAGCTCATTTACATGAATGGGAATATAAACAAAACAAAGATGTAACGGTTGATGGAAAAATAATAACAGCGGTAGGGTCTGCGTACGTTGAATTTGCTACTGAAATAATGAAGCAACTCAATTTATTTAATGAAGCTGAAGCGAAGGAGAACTTGCAATATTTTAAAAATGTAACAGAGCTTTATGATGAAACTTTAGTATAAGTGAATAGTTTGATTGTTAATACCTAAGGCCAGAAAGTTGTTTATTCTTTCTGAACTTAGGTATTTTGTTTGTTATCATATACATAGAAATAAAAATTAATAATTTTTTACAAAAGTGATAGAAAATGAGAATGAAATGCCAATAGTAAGTAAAAGCGGCATAATAGCCGCTTTTTATCGTTTTATTTAGTATTTGATTTGAAATGTTTATCTTATGAAAGAAAGATTATTGCTAATTGTAAACTGTCAATAAAGTTATTTAAGTTTTGATATGGAATACCCTGCCGGAAAATACAGCAATAATTTTGTTTGAACATATCTGTTATGGCGCAATCTAAAGCATCTTCTATAACAAGTTCAAACTTTCAATAAGAAGATAACCCCCTGTACAACTTAAAAGAATGTACGTAAATATTTTAAAAATCCGTTGATTAAGCCATTTAAAAATAATTTGACCTATAAACAAACCTAAAAATACAATTGGAATGGCATAAAAACTTGATTCCCAAATGGTTTTGTTTGTGCCAGTAAAGAGTATTTGAGTTACTAGGCTAATGAAATATATAAACAAATAAAAAGCTAATGTAGTTGCTCTTAACTTCTCTTTTTCAGTATCAGTTCCTGTAAAATAAAGTAACAGGGGTGGACCGGGCATACCGATACTCGTCGTTAAAAGACCAGATAATCCACCAACTATGAAATCTCTAGATTGTGTTGATCTAACCTTAACGTTGCATATTAGCAATAATGTTAATAGTAAGAGTAGGATGCTAACTGCTAATTTAAAAGTGTTTATGTTAACGGAAATGAAAATTAAAATGCCAAAAGGAACACCAACTATACTTCCAAAAATAAACCTTTTCAGTAGAACAAAATCAACGTCCATTCTTATTTTCCAAATGAGTGAAATGGAAATAATTAAAGATAAAATAATGTTTATTTGTATAGCTTCTTGTGGTAGAAATAACATAAGTAAGAAAGGGGTTGCCATTATGGAAAAGCCAAAACCTGTACTTGCTTGCAGAATAGAAGCCACTAATATAATACATACGAAAATGAATGTGATACCCAAAACAGCCCTCCTATTTAATCAAGTTTAACTAGTTAAAGTCTATTATTTAAGTGCAATATTTCACAAACTCATTTGTATTTTAACATAAATATCTAGTTTTTTCTCAAATAGTATTGCCATATAAGGCTCTTTAACTAAAAAATCCGACTTACATTTTGAAACAATTTTATTATGGGGAAACAAATAATGAATGGGATCAAAATGTATTGATTATCATTAAATTATTCACTGAGATCCCCGCGATAAAACAAGAACAGCCATATAAAACTTACAAAAATACAGCATGTAGCTAATAAACTGCCAATCATTTGAGGAGAAAGAATTTCTAACAGCCCTCCTGTAAAAAACATCGATAACTGAATAAGAGATCCGTAAATAGAATAATGGAATGAAAAAACTTTACCTATCATATTTTCGTGTGTGTAAGTTTGAAGTAATGTCGTATCAAGTGGAACGATGATTCCTCCTGCTATACGCATACAGAATAAAGTAATGATACCGATAATAAGTTGATCGGATAGAATGAATCCGAGAAAGAAAATTCCTTGTAATAAGTAGGCCCAACCGAATACTTTTTTCATTTTTTCTTTATTATGGGATATATAAAGATTAACGAGAAGGCTTCCTATCATAAGCCCAGCCCCTTGAACCGTATATAAAATCCCAATGTTCGTATGGAAAATTTTTTCGGCATAGATCGTTAGAAGTAGTTGATAAGCGCCTCCAATAATGCCCCATGAAATGCCGACAAGAATTAATGTTAAAATGATTTTTGTTTGTAATATGTATGTATAACCACCTTTTATATCAGTGAAAAATGCTTTGTTCTTGTTACAAGTATCATGAGCAGGAATACTCATGTTATAAATAAAATAGGCTGAAATAAAGTATGATAGGCTATTTACTAAAAAAGCGAACTCAATATGTAAAGATTGTGTAAGTATCCCGCCCAAAGAAGCACCTATAATAGACATAAAACCAGTAATTGTACTAGAAAGAGAGTTAGCAGTTACGAAATGGTTTTGGTGTACGATATTTTTTAAGGCTGTTTGTTTAGCCGGCTCAAATACACAAGAAAGTACGGATAAACATATATTGGCAATGAAAATAATCTCAATTTTATAGCCTGCGAGTAAGTATGTAAGAACTAGAATTCCCCGTGTAATATCGGTGAAAATCATAATATTCTTTTTAGAGAAACGATCTACAATTAAGCCTATGAATGGACTAAGAAGAAGCTGTGGTAAACCTTTACTTATAAAAGTAAGTGCGATCATAAACGGCGATTCCGTTATGCTGTAGACAAATGTTAATAAAGCTACCGTATGGAACCAATCCCCAAGTACACTTAATGTTTGCCCATAAAATAGTTTATTGAAGTTTTTATTTGTTTTAAGAAGTGTGGAATAAGAAACTGACATAAATAGATTAATCCTTATGTATTGATGATGCTGGAACTTGTTTTTCTAATTCGCTTACATACACTCTCTTCTCTGTAGGAAGTCCAACAGGTAAATGTGCTTCGTAAAGACCTTTAATCATCGTAATCCTCCTTAGTAAAATGGTTCTTATTCCATAGTAAACAATATGTTGTTAGTTGAAATCGCAAATAAGAGGGATATAAATTCATACGAAAGTATGAAAAAAACAGCTCAAATATGAGCTGTTTTTCTATAGTTTTTCGTTCATTTGTCAAGGGTAGGATATATTAATATCCGTATCCGCCGCCACCCCAACAGCTACATCCGATGATGATTAGAAGGATGAATAGTACGATAAGCAAAGCAAATCCACCGCCGAAACCAGCGCAACTTCCACCATAACTCATATGTTTTCCTCCTTTTTAATAAGTTAATCTATATGGTTCATGGACTACTATATACAGTATGTTTTTTGTATAGAAAACGAGCCAGTCTCATTTATAATTAGACAAATGCCTGTAGATTCATTAGGATTGTATGTTAGTGATTTGTAAATAAATCTTTACGTGATTCGTAATTTAGGCATAGAAAAATAAAAAATTGTAAAAAAAACCATTTTTTTATTTTTTTATGAGAGAATATGTACTATAATTTTACAAGTAATATTATGGGAAAAGGGAGTTTTAGTATAGAGATGGAGATGGGACAATTACAAAATAAAATAGAAAACAAAAAGAAAGAGTTAATTCAACTTGTTGCGAGACACGGATTGGATCATGATAAAGTTTTGTTATTTAGTCGTGATTTAGATATACTAATTAATAAGTTTATGAATATAAAAGACAAAGTGCATAAATAAAAAATTTATAGTTTTTTATATTAAGATGTTTCACAGAAAGGAGAGGACAGTAATTGGAACATTTACAGGAAGAATTGTATAAACAAATAAAAGAAGAAAAAGGTACAGTTACAATTTTCTTAAAGAGTGGCGTTAGAATAGTAGGAGAAGTTGTTGGAGTAGATAAATTTACAGTTTTAATCTTAGTGGATGGAAAACAACAGCTTATTTATAAGCAAGCTATATCAACAATAATGAAATAAGACACTCTTGTTGAGTGTCTTATTTCATTATTGCTTGCATGCCTCAACATCAATGCCGGCAGCAATTAACTTCTTTTCTCCATCTTGTTCAATGATTTTTTGTAATTTAGATAGGAAAGAATCAAAGTTTGTATGCTTTGCTACTTGGAATGTCATTTTATGTTCAATTGGTAGCCACGTATCAATATCAGCTTCGTTATGCTGGATTTTCACCTCAAGTTTATCGAGTGCATTAGCAACTTTTGCTTCGTACGTTTCTTTCGCTTCAAACTCCATCCATAAGTCATATAATTCCTCACCGAGAGAACCTGTTAATGTTTGTTTAATATTTAAAATAGCTTCTAGTTCATTTTTTTGTTTTTGTAGCTGTAAGTCATGACTATTCATTGTATCAAATGCAGGGATATCACCAGCTTCGGCTTCGACTAGATCGTGAATAATAACCATTTTAAGTAATTTCTCAATACTTACTTTTTGATCCAAATAAGGTTCAACTAAAATGGCCATTAGAGACATGCGCCATGTATGTTCGGCAACACTTTCTTGACGTCCGTTGGAAAGCCAGCTATGTCGCATTTCATATTTTAGTTTTTCTGCTAATGCAATGACTTGTAAAATGTTGTGTTCCATCGTAATCCTCCTCATTTATTCATACCATAATTCTAATATAGAAATGAAATGTGTCAATTTCATGAGTATATTGCGATAAACAGATGATAAGCGTATAATACATGTTATATGTGAAAACGTATTATTAAAATAAAAAAATGTTATATAAAAATGGAAAGGAAAGGGCAGAAATATGGGAGAGAAAAATCAAGTATTAGCTAGACCACAAAGAAGAAAAAGGAAGTTTGATATTTCTAGCCCAGTGGGCATTATAGTAGGTTTCATTATAGTGATAGCGGCAATTATGCTTGGCGGCGGTGGAATAAAAGCTTTCAAAAACTTTTTAGATGTTTCATCTATTTTAATTGTCATAGGGGGAACAACAGCGACAATTGTTGTGGCATATCGATTTGGAGAAATAAAAAAATATACGAAAAGCATTTTTACTGTTTTACATAGAAGAGAAGAAGACTTAGAACAGTTAACGGATTTGTTTGTCGATTTTTCGAAAAAGTCTAAAAAGCACGGCTTGCTTTCTTTAGAGGTAGATGGAGAGCAAGTGGATAATCCTTTTATTCAAAAAGGAATTCGATTAATGTTAAGCGGTTACGATGAAGATGAATTAAAAGAAGTGTTATTAAAAGATATTGAAACGGAAGTGTATGAGTTAAGAAAAGGAGCAGCATTATTAGATAAAATTGGTGATTTTGCTCCAGCTTGGGGCATGATAGGGACTTTAATTGGTCTTATCATTATGCTCCAAAACTTACAAGATACATCGCAAATTGGTACAGGGATGGCAGTTGCGATGTTAACGACATTATATGGGTCTGTACTTGCGAATATGATTGCAATCCCTCTTGCGGAAAAAGTATATCGTGGTATTGAAGATTTATATACAGAGAAGAAGTTTGTAATAGAAGCAATTTCAGAATTGTATCGTGGACAAATCCCTTCTAAATTAAAGTTGAAACTGGATACATACGTATACGAAACAAAGGTAAAAAAGGTAAAAGGAGCAGCCTAATATTTCAAGGAGTGGTATGATGAGTAAAGGACCGCAAAAGGGATCGCCTCGTTGGATGACGACTTTTACAGATTTAACGATGTTATTATTAACTTTCTTTGTATTACTAGTTGCTACATCAAAGCAAGATGCAGTAAAATTGTCAAAGATGCTTGAAAAGTTTAGTGATACGGGGCAAGTAGATGCAAAAGTAATGGAAAATACAATACCAGATATTTCACATGAAAAAAATGATGAAAAAATGATCTCAAAAAAGAGAATGGATGAATTATATAAGAAGTTAAAAGCGTATGTAGATAATAACGGTATTAGTCAAGTGAATGTATATCGGGAGGATACAGGGGTAAGCGTCGTTATAGTAGATAATTTAATATTTGATACAGGCGATGCAAACGTTAAGCCCGAAGCGAAAGGGATAATAAGTCAATTAGTTGGATTTTTTCAATCCGTACCTAACCCAATTGTTGTAGAGGGACATACAGATAGTAGACCTATTCATAACGAGAAATTCCCTTCTAATTGGGAGTTATCTTCAGCACGAGCGGCAAATATGATTCACCATTTAATTGAAGTGTATAATGTGGATGATAAAAGGCTAGCTGCGGTAGGATATGCAGACACAAAGCCAATTGTACCAAATGATTCACCGCAAAACTGGGAAAAAAACCGTCGCGTTGTTATTTATATAAAAGAGTAGTATATTATTATTTTAATAATAAAATAATAAAAATACGAAAATTCTTTTAAAAAAATATTAAATTTTATCATTTTATTTTGTATAATGAGTGAGAATGATAAGGTGAAATATTAAGATATATTTATACATAGAAGGAGAGAATTAAAAAGAATGGCACATAAAATTTTAGTAGTAGACGATGCGATGTTTATGCGAACGATGATTAAAAACTTATTAAAAAGTAATGCTGACTTTGAAGTTATCGGCGAAGCAGAGAATGGGGTAGAAGCGATTCAAAAGTATAAAGAACTTCAACCTGATATTGTAACATTAGATATTACTATGCCAGAAATGGACGGGCTTGAAGCATTAAAAGAAATTATTAAAATTGATTCAAGTGCAAAGGTTGTTATTTGTTCTGCAATGGGACAACAAGGTATGGTATTAGATGCAATTAAGGGCGGGGCAAAAGACTTTATTGTAAAGCCATTCCAAGCCGATCGTGTAATTGAAGCTTTAACAAAAGTAGCAAATAGTTAATATAGAAGGGGTGCCACAAGGAATCAAAACAGTGATAGCGGATCGACGTGTGGCCCCCTTTTTTCTCATTGTAAAACACTAAATTGTTATACATAAATGAAATGTTTGTTAGACAGGTAGGGGATAAAAATGCAAACAGATCTATTAAATATATTTTTCGAAGAGTCAGAAGAACATTTACAGTCGCTAAATGAAAATGTGCTAGTGTTAGAGCAAAATCCTGCTGATATGGATGTTGTGGGAGAAATATTCCGCTCCGCTCATACATTCAAAGGTATGTCTGCGAGTATGGAATTTACGGAGATGGCTGATTTAACGCATAAGATGGAAAATGTGTTAGATGAAATTCGTCATGGAAATATAGTTGTAAATGCGGATATTATTGATGTGATTTTTGAGTGCATTGATAATTTGGAGAAGATGGTTGCAGATGTGCAACAAGGTGGAATGGGCAATATTGATGTAGCCTCAACTAAACAGAAATTAGAAGCGTTATTGAACGGCAATGTAGAAACTCCTACGGAACATATAGAGCAAAATCATATAGACAACGATGATGCAGTTTCGCATGAAGTGCATATAACAGTTGAACAGCAAGCGATTTTAAAAGCAGTACGTGCCATTATGTGTATTGAAGCATTGCAAAATGTAGGGAATATACAAAAAACAGCTCCGAGTATTGAAGAAATTGAAGCAGATGCTTTCGGATTTGAATTTACAGTATTTATGGATACGGATTGTAGTATAGAAGAGTTGAAACAAGTAGTACTTCATGTTTCTGAAATTGAGAAAGTGGAAGTAAAGCAAGGAGAACCTATATCGAAGGAAGTAGCTTCTAAAAAAGTTGTTACACAAGAAGTTGTGCAAGTAGAAGAAAAGCTACAACCAGCTGTGGCTACTCAGGTAGAATCACCGATAGAGGCAACGAATCAACCTTCAAGTACTATGCCAGCTAAAAGTACTACAAAAACGAAAAATGCTAAAGTGGAGAATCGTTCAATTCGTGTTCAATTAGAGAAAATCGAAAGATTAATGAATATGTTTGAAGAAAGTGTAATTGAACGTGGGCGTATTGATGAATTGGCTCAAACGATTCAAAACAAGGAGCTAATTGAACATTTAAATCGATTAGGCGATATTTCAAAAGATATTCAAAATGTACTATTAAATATGCGTATGGTGCCGATTGAAACTGTGTTCAATCGTTTCCCGCGTATGGTACGTATGTTAGCGAAAGATTTAGGGAAAAAAATCGATTTACAAATTACAGGTGAAGATACTGAAGTAGATAAAATTGTTATTGATGAAATCGGTGATCCGCTCGTTCATTTAATTCGAAATGCAATCGATCACGGTGTTGAAACTGTTGAAAAACGACGTGATGCAGGTAAAAATGAGACAGGTACGATTAAATTAGAAGCCTTTCATAGTGGAAATCATGTCGTTATTCAAATTACGGATGATGGAAACGGTATTAATAAAGGGAAAGTATTAGAAAAAGCGATTAAAAATGGCGTTGTAACTGAAGCAGATGCGAATAGATTAACAGATCGTGAAGTGTTTGATCTTATTTTCCAACCAGGATTTAGTACAGCTGAAGTTGTATCAGATCTTTCTGGACGCGGTGTCGGATTAGATGTTGTAAAACATACGATTCATAGTTTAGGTGGGCATTTAATTATTGATTCTGAGGAAGGAAAGGGAAGTACATTTAGAATTGAACTTCCATTAACGTTATCTATTATTCAATCTATGCTTGTTCAAACGAATGATAAGCGTTATGCTTTACCTCTTGGAAATATCGTTGAAGCAATTCGAATTAAGAGAGAAGACATCCAATCCTTACAAGGAAAAGATGTGTTAAATTATCGTAATCAAATTATTGAAGTGAAACATTTAAGTACTGTATTTGGTGAAAAAACAGTAGATGAGGCGTTTGCGTCATATGATGGTCAAATGGTTCCTGTGTTAATTGTTCGTAATACACATCGCAGCTATGGACTTATTGTAAACACAATTATCGGTCAAAGAGAAATAGTCTTAAAGTCATTAGGTGACTTCTTTGCAGAGAGTTCTAACTATTTCTCTGGTGCGACGATTCTCGGTGATGGACGAGTGGTCCTCATTTTAAACCCAGAAGGTTTATAATAGGAATGAAGGAAAGCTCCCCACTTGTATACAATTGGGGAGCTTTTTGGCTAATCGCTACGAATCTAATAATGGGAATACATACATATTAACGTTTTATATAATAAGTTTGTTAAAATTAAATGAGAGTTTATATTATTTGATAGAAAAACAGAAATGAGGAGGCAGGGAAAATGCCTGAGCAACACACAAAAGGGGATACGAGCACGATTGTGCTAGAAAAAGAAAATGAGCATTTAACGCCTCAAGAATGCGATATTCTTGGCGAAATTGCAAATATATCATTTGGTTCAGCTTCGACTGTATTATCAACAATTTTAAATAGGCAAGTAAGCATTACTGCTCCTCGCATAGAGTTGGTAGATTTATATGATTCAAGAGATGTCGAAGTTCCACATGTTGTATTAAACATTCATTTTACAAAAGGATTGGATATGGAAAACCTTCTTGTCCTTAAGCAAGATGTTGCATTATCCATTGCTGATTTAATGATGATGGGAACAGGTGAAGTGGAGGACGGAAAAGAACTTGGCGAATTAGAGCTAAGTGCTGTACAAGAAGCGATGAATCAAATGATGGGATTCGCAGCTACATCTATGTCGGAATTCTTCCAAGATACAGTAGATATGTCTCCGCCGACGATTAAAGTTGTAAAGTTATCAGAAGAAATGGAGAAAATTTCTGAAATCGATGGGAATCATACGATTGTTAAAGTGTCGTTTGATTTAAAGATAGATAATCTTGTAAACTCTAAACTTGTACAAATTGTTTCAGTTGATCATGCGAAACAAATGGTAAATAAATTAATGCAATTATCTGGTGAAGTAGAAGAAACAGTCGAACCAGCAGAAGTAGTGGAAACTGAGATTGTAGAAGAACAAGTTGAAAAAGAGCATTTAACACAAGAAGAGAAAGATGTACTTGGTGAAATTGCAAATATTTCAATTGGTTCCGCTTCAACAGTATTGTCAACGCTTTTAAATCAGCCAGTTACAATTAGTACACCAAATGTGGAAGCAATCAATGTTCGTCATTATGATGGAGTACCAGTGCCATTTGTTATTTTAAATGTCGACTTTGTTGAAGGGCTAAAGAATGAGAATGTATTCGTATTTACGAAAGATGTCGCCTTAACAATGGTAGATTTAATGATGATGGGAACAGGGGAAGTTGATCCGGAAAAAGAGCTTACTGAATTAGAACTGAGCGGTATTAAAGAAATTATGAACCAAATGATGGGTCATGCTGCTACGGCGATGTCAGAAATGTTCCAAGAAAAAATGGACATGACGCCGCCAAATGTTAAATTTGTAACGTTAAAAGAAGAAATGGAGTATTTGGGAGAGTCAATGGAAGTGGACGAACTCGTTCAAATTACGTTCAATCTTGAAATTGGTGATCTGCTTCAATCGAAAATGTATCAAATTTTGCCAATTTCTGAAGCGAAAGAAATGGTAAGGCGACTTCTGTATCCAATGGTGGAAGAAGAAGAGATTGCCACAGAAGAAATTGAAGAAGAAAAAATTGTAGAACCAGTTGTGCAACCTATTGAATTTAAAGAAGTAAAACAAATGGAACCAGTATATATGGACACGTCCATTCTACAAAATGTAGAAATGAATGTGAAATTTGTATTTGGAAGTACAGTGAAAACGATTCAAGATATATTAAGTTTACAAGAAAATGAAGCAGTTGTGCTAGATGAGGATATTGATGAACCAATTCGTATTTATGTAAATGATGTATTAGTGGCGTATGGTGAACTTGTAAATGTAGATGGATTTTTCGGAGTAAAAGTGACGAAATCACTATAAGGCATTGAAATAGGAGTTTGAACTAGTAGATGAAAAACGTAAAGTTTTTTCTAATGAGTTGGCTATGCATACATGTATGCTTGTTCTTCCCCTTGCAAAGTCAGGCTGAGGAACAAATTGAGTCAGATCAAAAAATAAATGAAGTGAATGTACAAGAAGAAAATAAGGAATCTCAAGAATCGTCAGAACAAGTGGAAACGAAACAAGATGAAGAGAAACAAAAAGAAGCAGAACAACAAGAAGTAGTAAATAAACAATTGAGTGAAAGAAAGATAGAAACAGAACAGGGAATTATTACAGTAAATAAGCCGGAGCTTAAAGTTGGCGAAGAGGTGCGAATTGCTGTAGAACCAAATGGGAAAAACATTCAAAGTATGAAAGGTATATTGCAGTTACAAAAAAATGGGGAGCAATATGCGCAAGAAAGAATGTTATCTTTTGAGTATGATGAAGAAACGAAGAGCTGGGTTGCTAACTATAAAGCAGGGGATTTTGATTTGCAAGGTGATTGGAATCTTCAGCTCGTTCAAAGTTACAAAGAGAATGAGAAAGAAGAGCTCATAAAAAATGAAGTGAAAGTCCCGCTCATTCGTATTAAAAATGAAACGCCAACTATAGATAAAGAATTGCCAAAGTTACAGAAAGTTACTATTGATGAAGTAAAAGAGAACTTAGTTGAACGAAAACAGGGAGATTCTATACATATACGAGTAAAAGCATCAGATATAGAATCGGTTGTAAAAGAAGTGCGCGTTACATTAAAAGGGAAAGAAAATAAAGAGCTTTCGTTTTTATTAGACTACAACAAGCATGATATGGATTGGCAAAAAGTATTTGAAATAACAGAAGCATTGCCGGCTGGGCCATACGAATTACTTGTAGAGATAATAGATGCAGCAGGTAATAAACTTGTTGAGGAAAGTGAATATACCATTTCTGTTTTGGTGCCAAAAAATGAAGATGATAAAAAGATAGAAGAGAAAGAAGATAAATTAGATAATAAACTAGAAAATGAATTAGAAGATAAGAAAGAAAATGAGAAGCAAGAAGATTCTAAAGTCAAAAACCCGGTTCCAGAAGAAAATTTGCCAGTTGTTCAAATTCCGAAGCGAGATGAGAAAGTAAATAAGTTTATAAAAGAACCGTTGGAAGAGAAAGAGGAATTTACTTACGTTATAAAAGAGCCGTTCGAAGACAACAAGGAAGTACATAAGGCGAAGGACCAAAAAGAGAAAAATAACAAACAAGTTGCCTCTAAAAAGAAAGAACAAAAAGAAGAACCGAAAGACAAGAAAGAAGAAAAAGGTGAACAGGGAGTGCAAGCTTCTGATGTGTTTACTATCATGTCAGGTTTATTCGTACTGTTTTTAGTTTTAAAGAGTAATAAAGAATGGGGCTAATTATTTCATAGTAGTGGAGGCGCTTAAATGGAGATTAAACGTACGACAATTGAAGATAAGGCGTTACAACCATTAAAACAGCCTGCAGCTATTTCGGAGCATGAAATCCAGAAAGAACGAAAGCGTAGCAATTTAGTGTTTACTGGACAGTCTAAAATTATTTCGAAAAATAATGAAATAGGTATTTTACTTGCAAGTTTAAGTGATGGAAAGATTATGAAGGAAATGCTTTCTAAAGAGATGGATACAGTGTTACAACTTTTTAAAAAGTTACATACGTTATCTGGAGAAGGTAAGCAAACAGAAAAAATATTTGAACAAGTAATTAGAAGCCTACAAGGGCTTGTTAAGCAGGCGCATATAAAAGAACTTCCTTTGTTAGATGGAACATATGATTTCGCTGAAGTACAACTATCATTTGGTAGAAAAGTACATATTCCGTTACTAGATGTGAGTGCACTTATCTCTAGAGTGGAAAGTGATTCTTCAGAAGGAAATATAAATTTGATGGTAACGGTTATTACTGCTTATATAACGAAATTGTCTAACGAAACAATTTTAATTAGTGTTACAGACCGCATTGCTAAAGATCGGGATGTAAGTGTATGGAGAGCGCTTGCGGAAATGAACATGACACAATTATCACAGGCATTGAAACAAACGATGCAAGAACATAAATGGTCTATGACGCTTCTTTTTCTCTTTATATGGATTGTCGGTATTATTTTAATTCGAGTTATGTAAAAAGGTCGTCACTCCATTGTGACGACCTCTTTTATATTTTTTCGTAGAAGAATGTATCAAATCGCTGAAGATTGTAACGCTCGGGTGTTAAAATTTGTTCCGTACTACCAACAAATAGTACACCGCCTTTTCGTAAAGAACGACTAAATTTTTCGTAAAGTTTTACTCTTGCTTCTTCTGTGAAATATATCATTACATTGCGACAAATAATCAAATCATAATTTGTATCGAATGACTGCATTAAAAGGTCATGTTGTTTAAACGAGACGTTTTGTTTAATGTTTTGATGCAATGAATATAGATCATTTTCTTTTGTGAAATGACGTTCTTTCAAATCAGTAGGTAATTCCTTTAAAGAACGTTCTGTATATTGACCGCGTTTTGCGGTTTCTAAAATATGAAAATCAAGATCTGTTGCTTGAATTTCAAAACGAAATGGAGCAAGATGCTTCGATAAAATTAAAGAGAGTGTATACGGTTCTTCACCAGCAGCGCAAGCGGCACTCCATACCTTTAATTTTCCGCTATTTTGTTCGAGTAATTTTGGTAGTGCTTTCGACTCTAAAGTTTGCCATCGTTCTTTATTTCTAAAAAACTCTGAAACGTTAATTGTAATATAGTCAATAAAATTTAAAAATAAATTTTGATCAGCGCGTAATTTGTTTAAAAAATTAGTGTAGTTTTCGAAGCCTTTTCTCGAAATGAAAGCATCGATTCTACGGCGCATTCTATCTTGTTTATATGAAGCGATGTCCATATTGAATTGTTGTTTAAAACTCGCGATAAAATGATCATAATCTTGTTCAATTATCATATTTACAATGGGCACAATAATGATATTGTGCCTCCCCCTTTACATCATACGAATTTTTTGTTCAAAGCTTTTTTTCATTTGCTTTTCATGTAATCCTGGTAAATCATAAATGACAGCATCAATACCTGCTTCTTTTGCAACATCGACAGGGATGACAGATGTATGTTTGTCCCCATTATAAAAACAGAGAACTAAATCAGTGTCTTCAATAATTTGTTTAACAAAAAACATATAATCTGATCGGTAAATGGAGTCAGAAGGATGATCAAAAGCAACATATTCGGCTCCGTGTTTTTTTAAGTAATCAACGACTTCTTGGAATTCATCTGTAATTGCTTGCAATGGTTGCAGCGTGTAAAGGCATAAATTTTGAGCGAGTCTTTCATTCTCAACGAAAAAACGAAGAACCTCATTTTCAATAGATTTATAACATAATATGTAAATTTTATGTTTGTGAGCATAGTCAGTTAAAAATTTTTTAATTTCTTCTTGATCTAATGCTGTTAATTGATTTGAACCACAAAGGAAAATATTCATAGAATTGTGCCACCTCATGCTAAATTGTAACATATCTTTTATAAAAAATAACTGCAAAATATTACTGTTCAGAGTATAATTATAAATAACTGGATTTTACGATTAAGTTTAGGAAGAAATAAAAAAATAAATAGGTGATATATATGCTACGTTCTATCTCGCATAATCCAATTTTATCGCATATACCGCCTGCTACTCAAATGCCGAAAGAAGCAAATGTCAGGACAGGACTTGCATTTTCGGATAATTTGCATGCAGATCCGAAAAAAGATAAATTACTAGAACAAATGGAAGCGTTTGTCGATAATATTGGAGAAATTAAAGAGAAAATTGAAATGGAATTAACGCTTGATAATGTAATGGAATACAAAAATACAGTAAAATCATTTTTGAATTTCTACGTTGATAATGTATTGCAGTATAAAGATGTCATGTCTCGTCACCCACGTTACGGATATTCACAGAAAATGACGATTGTGAAACAGGCAGAAATGGGATTGAATGAATTAGAAGATGTTATGAATTTAATTAACACGAAAACAGGACATTTAGAAATGTTAAATCAAATTGGAGAAATCCATGGCTTAATTGTAAATTTAGTCTTGTAAAAGGAAGGAAGCTATATGTACATACAATTATATGAAAAGCTTGTTATTATACAAAAAGCGTATGAAAATATTCAAGCGCTTGGAGAGCAAATATATGAGAATTTAAAAAATAAAAATGTAAATGCAGTTCAAAAGTTACAAGTAGAGCAATTGCAGTACATTGATGGTTTAAAAGGGTTATCAAGCTCATTTGAAGAAATGGTTGTTCAGTTCTGTAAAGAACAAGGAGTTGAATCGTTTCGTGTAAGTGCGTTATTTTCGTATTTTTCTCAAGAAGAAATTGAAAAAATGAAAGAATTACAAAAAAACGTAACTGAATTAGAAGAGAATGTAAAAATGATTCTTTTGAAAAATCAATATTACTTAAACGTACTATTAAAAACTACAGAAAGTATTGTGGATTCTGTTTCTGAATATAATTTAGAGCGAAACAATAATTCGCAAATCTTTATGAACGAACTATTGTAAAGGAGAAGTGAAGCTTTATGAGATTATCTGATTATAATACACCGCTATCGGGCATGTTAGCGGCTCAAATGGGGTTACAAACAACGAAACAAAACTTGTCTAATATTCATACACCGGGTTATGTGCGTCAAATGGTGAATTACGGATCTGTTGGAGCAAGCAATGGTCATACGCCAGAACAGAGAATTGGTTACGGTGTACAAACGCTAGGTGTTGACCGTATTACTGATGAGGTAAAGACGAAGCAGTTTAATGATCAATTATCTCAACTCTCTTACTATAACTACATGAATTCGACTTTATCACGTGTAGAGTCTATGGTTGGAACGACAGGAAAGAATTCATTATCTAGTTTAATGGACGGTTTCTTTAATGCCTTTCGTGAAGTAGCAAAAAATCCAGAGCAACCAAACTACTACGATACATTAATTTCTGAAACGGGGAAGTTCACAAGTCAAGTGAATCGTCTTGCGAAAAACTTAGATACAGTGGAAGCACAGACAGCAGAAGATATTGAAGCGCATGTTAATGAATTTAATCGTCTTGCTGCTAGTTTAGCAGAAGCGAATCATAAAATTGGACAAGCGGGTACACAAGTGCCGAATCAACTTTTAGACGAACGAGATCGCATCGTTACAGAGATGTCTAAGTATGCAAACATCGAAGTATCTTATGAATCTATGAATCCTAATATCGCGAGTGTTAGAATGAATGGTATTTTAACAGTAAATGGACAAGATACATATCCACTTCAATTAAATAAAGAAAAAGACCCAATGTCAGTTGAGATTTACGGTTCAGAAATCTCTGTAACTAGCGGGGCGATAAAATCAGCGATTGATACGAAAGCGAAGATTGTTGATTATAAAAAAAATCTCGAAGACTTAATGAGTTCGATGAAAAATCAAGTGAATACAGTGATGGGAAAAGATTTCTTCGTTGGAGATTATGCGAAAGAGATGAAGTTAAATCCAGAATTCCAAAAAGATGTTTCGAAAATGAAAATGTCTGCTGAAACAGCAAATAAACTAGCAGCAATTACAGATGGAGATTATAAAGAAGGTCTTTCTTATAAACAAGCATTAGACCAATTTATAGTTCGTGTAGCCTCTGATAAAAGTGCAGTGAATGCTTATCAAAAAATTCATGGAGACTTACTAGAAGGTATTCAGCAAGAAAAAATGAGCGTCGAAGGGGTAAATATGGAAGAGGAAATGGTAAATTTAATGGCCTTCCAAAAATACTTCGTCGCAAATTCTAAAGCTATTACTACGATGAATGAAGTGTTTGATAGTCTATTTTCGATTATTCGATAAGTGATAGTATTTGATTGGAAATATATAAGGAGGAGATAGAAATGAGAGTATCTACATTTCAAAATGCAAACTGGGCAAAGAATCAGTTAATGGATTTGAATGTGCAACAACAATACCATAGAAACCAAGTAACTTCAGGGAAGAAAAATCTTCTTATGAGTGAAGACCCACTTGCAGCGAGTAAATCATTTGCGATTCAACATTCATTGGCAAATATGGAGCAAATGCAAAAAGATATAGCGGATTCGAAAAATGTATTAACACAAACTGAAAATACTTTACAAGGTGTTTTGAAATCTTTAACGAGAGCAGATCAATTAACAGTACAAGCATTAAGTGAGCAAAATGGTGAAAAAGAATTGAAAGCAATCGGTGCAGAGATTGATCAAATTTTAAAACAAGTTGTATATTTAGCGAATACGAAAGAGCAAGGCCGTTATATTTTCGGTGGTGATAGTGCAGAGAAGCCACCATTTACAGAAGATGGTACATACCAGGGCGGAAAAAATGATGTGAACTGGCAGCTAAATGACGGTTATGAATTCAAAGCGTTCCGTAACGGAGAAGCGTTATTATCACCGGTTATAAAAACGTTAAAACAGATGAGCGAAGCGATGCAAAATGGTGACCAAAAAGCGTTACAACCGTTATTAGGAGAAAACAAGAAAAACTTAGATGGCATCATTAACCGTACGACTGAAGTTGGTTCAACAATGAACACAATGGAGACGTTTAAAACAATTTTAAGTGAGCAAAACTTAGCGCTTCAAGAAAACCGTAAAGAAATTGAGGATGTTGATTTAGCGGTCGCAATTTCTGACTTGGCATATATAAATGCAACGTATGAAGCGACGCTTAAAGCGGTTAGTACGATGAGTAAAACAAGTATTTTAGACTACATGTAATCTATAAGGAGTGAGAAAAATGGCAGGAACAACGATGACAGGTATTGGTGGTAGACAACAAATTTGGAACCTCGGAAATAATATGATCGATACTTCTAACCTAGTAGAATTAGAGATGCAAGCGTTAGATATGAGAAAAACACCGTATACTACTGAGAAGCAAAAACTTACGCAAGATAAACAAGTATATGCAAGTTTAAAGACACAATTTACTCCTTTTACTCAAGTGTTTAAAGATTTAGCAGCTTTTAAAGGGAATGAGAAAAAAGTAACGACAACACAAGACGGCTACATTAATGTGAAAGCTGATGGTGGGGCGATTGCAGGAACTTTTAATATGACTATTACACAGCTTGCGCAGCGTCATCAAATAGCTTCAAATGACATTAAAGATATAAATGCGAAGCTTCCTAAAGATGAAACATTAAAACTAGGCGGTAAAGAACTAAAAGTAACAACTGATATGACATATAAAGATTTAATTAATAAGATTAATGATGGAGATTATGGCGTATCAGCTTATACACTTGGAAATAAAATTTTCATGACCTCGAAAAAAGAAGGAACAGATGGAGTAATTAAGTTTGAGGGGAACACATCTACACTATTTCAAGATATTGGTTTAGCTAATGCGGATGGAACAGCGCTTAATACAATCAATGAAGCACAAAATGCCAAATATAGTATTAATGGTATTGAAGCTGAAAGTTTTACTAATACAATTGAGGCTCTTCCGGGTGTGAAAATTGAATTGTTAAAAGTAACTGAGCCGAAAGTAGAAGGGACATCAGATGCCGGTACAACAACAGATCCAAAAACAAAAGGTGTAGAATTAAAATTTACGGTAAGTGATTCTAATGTAACAGACACAGCCAATATTATTAAAAAGATGGTAGCAGAGTATAATAAAGCAGTTTCTACAGTTGACCTTTTTGCTGGGAAAGATGGAGTTTTCCAAGGGCAGGTAATTATGCAAAGCGTACGTCAAGCGATGAACAATGTTGCAACATTTTCTCAAGATGGCAATTATTTATTCACATTTGGTATTCAATTAAAGCAAGATGGAACGATGGAAGTTAATGATGAAAAATTAACACAAGCATTAAAAGAAAAACCCGATGCAGCGAAGCAATTTTTCTTTAGTTCTAACGGTTTAGGAAAAATGATGGAAGAACCGCTTGATAAACTATTCGGTGATAAAGGTGTGGTCGGCGAGAGAGTTAAAAACATTGACTCACGTGTAAGTGATTTAGATAAAAAGATTAAAGATATTGAGACGCAAAACTTGCAAAAGCAAGATGAAATTGTGAAGAAGTATCAAAAGCTAGAGAGTACATTGGCGGCGCTTGATAGCCAACTAAAAACAATTAAAGCAATGACAAAACAAAAAAGTGATGATTAATGAAAGTTGAGGAAGTGATCGTATGCAAGCATGGCAACGTTATATGCAAAATGATATTATGACGAGTAATCCGATTAAAAATACAATTTTTATTTATGAAAGATGTATTGTAGAGTTTCGTAATTTAGAAGAACTTTTACATACTTTTAAACTACAAGAAGGGGACGCACTTCTTGAAAAATTAGAACGTATTTTTGAAGAACTAAAACTTCAATTAAATCCTGAAATTACGAAAGATTTATATGATAGTCTCTATGGTTTATATGATTGGATTAGCATTCAAATTCAAACGATGAAAGTAACTCGTGAAGCGAAAGATATTGATGCAATTGTGAAAGTGTTACAAGATTTAATAGACGGTTACCGCGGAGCACTTGAAAATGAACAATGATATTTATCGGACGTTTGTCAGCTGTTTTAATGAAATCGGTGAATTGCAAGTGTCAGACAGAGAGTTTGCTGAGAAGAGTGAGATGTTAAATCGCTGGATGATGACATTGGATGAAGAAACGCGTGCGCAAGTTGCAGCAGAAGTAAGCCCGTTCATTATTAAGGCAGCTCAGCATATTCGGGATAAGCAAAAGATTTTGGAAGAAATGATTATGACAAATGATGGGCGAATGAAGGCTAATTCATTTTACGGTAAATATTAATAATGACGTTTGGAAACAGATTCCCCTTTTAAAAGGGGGTCTATTCCTTCGTTTACATAAAGAACTCCGCTGATTGAGGTTTCATTTTATGACTGTGATGAAAAAATAATAGTAATCTAAATAATAGAAAAATGGACTTTAGTTTGTAGTTTATATATTGAAATGTTCTATAGATTACTATGTGTATACAGTTTTTTGCATTCTTTTTTATATTTTTGTATTTTTCTAAAGACAACAATGAAAAAATGGAATAAAATATGTAAGGGTACATAATAGTAAATATTTTAATAAACGCATATAAGAAAATAAATAATGAAGTGAAACTTCTATCAGTGGATCATTACGTTAGAAAAGGAAGGGTGTGGAATATGCCAGATTTAGTGAGTGATGTAAGCCATTATATGAATTATTTAGTGACGAAACGAAATACTGTTTCTAGTAATATTGCAAATGCGAATACACCTGGCTATAAAGCACAAGATGTAACATTTGCTGAGCAGATGAATAAAAGTAGTGCCTTATATAAAAATAATGCGGCTGATTTAAAGAGCAATCCAGATTTATATCAAACGAATGAAATGCACTTACCGACAGTAAATACGAAAAATACATATGCAAAGATTCAAACAAAATCAATGCAAACGAATAAAGACGGAAATAGTGTGGATGTAACGACAGAAATGCTAGATTTAATGAAAGCAAATCAGTTATACGGTATTTCAATAAACGCAATTAATACACAATATGCAATTAACCAAGCGGCACGCGGACGTTAAAAGTAGAAGGAGAGACAACGGATGTTTCAGGCAATTAATGCAAGTGGCTCAGGACTAACGACAGCGAGAAAGTGGATGGAAGTTACTTCTAACAATATTGTAAATGCAAATACGACGGCGGCTCCGGGGGCAGATTTATATGAGCGTCGTAGTGTGGTGTTAGAATCAAACAATAGTTTTGCAAGTATGTTAGATGGGGCTCCTACTAATGGAGTAAAAATAAAAAGTATTGAAGCAGACAAAACGGAAAATTTAGTGTATGATCCGACGCATCCACACGCAAATGAAGAAGGATATGTACGTTATCCAAATATTGATGTAACTGCTGAAATGACGAATGTAATGGTTGCTCAAAAAATGTATGAAGCGAATACGAGTGTATTAAATGCGAATAAAAAAATGCTTGATAAAGATTTAGAAATCGGCCGAGGATAAGGGGGAAAATCGTAATATGAAAATTCAACCAATGTTACATACACAACCATTTGGAGCAATTCAGTCAATTGGTGCACCGAAAACTTCTCAAACATCGGTAGCTCCGGAGAAAAAGTTTATTGATTTATTGGAAGATATGAATCAAACGCAAAACAATGCACAAACAGCAGTATATGATTTACTAACTAAAGGGGTAGGAGAAACACATGACGTTTTAATTCAGCAAAAGAAAGCTGAGTCTCAAATGAAAACGGCTGCTCTCGTACGTGATAATCTTATTGAAAATTATAAGTCACTAATTAATATGCAAATTTAGGAAAGTGGACGGGTGTGTTTAAATGGAAAAGATGAAAAATGTTATCCAATCGTTAAAAACGTGGCATAAGTTAGTAATCGGTGCTGCGCTTTTAGCGATTGTAACAGGAGCACTTTTATACTTCACCTTGCCAGATAAATATGTTGTTGTATATCAAAATTTAAATGATGCAGATAAACAAGAGATTACAGCAGAATTATCGAAGTTAGGTGTCGATTACCAATTAGCGGCCGATGGTTCAATTCGTGTGCAAAAGAATGATGCTCCATGGGTTCGAAAAGAAATGAATGGGATGGGCTTACCGTTTAATTCGAAAAGCGGTGAAGAAATTTTATTAGAAAGCTCTCTCGGTTCAAGTGAACAAGATAAAAAAATGAAGCAAATTGTCGGTACGAAGAAGCAATTGGAACAAGATATTGTAAGAAACTTTGCGACAGTTGAAACGGCAAATGTTCAAATTACATTGCCTGAAAAAGAGACGATTTTTGATGAAGAAAAAGCGAAAGGAACAGCGGCGATTACGGTTGGAGTGAAACGTGGACAATTGTTAACGGCTGATCAAGTTGCAGGTATACAGCAAATGATTAGTGCAGCGGTTCCTGGTGTGAAAGCAGAAGAAGTAAGTGTTATTGATAGTAAAAAAGGTGTTATCTCAAAAGGAGCAGATGAAGCACATTCTAGTAGTTCCTCTTCTTATGAGAAAGAAGTAGAGATGCAGCACCAACTTGAAGGTAAATTAAAGCAAGATATTGATGCAACGTTAATGACGATGTTTAAACCGAATGAATATAAAGTGAATACGAAAGTATCTGTAAACTACGATGAAGTTACACGTCAGTCAGAGAAGTATGGTGATAAAGGTGTACTTCGTAGTAAACAAGAGCAAGAAGAAAGCTCTACTGCGCAAGAAGGGGCAGATACGAAGCAAGGTGCTGGTATTACAGCGAACGGTGAAGTGCCAAACTACGGTACGAACAATAATCAAAATGGCAAAGTTGTCTACGATAATAAAAATGGCAACAAAATCGAAAACTATGAAATAGATAAAACAGTTGAAACAATTAAGAAACACCCAGAATTAACGAAAACAAATGTTGTTGTATGGGTAGATAATGATACGTTAGTAAAACGAAGAATTGATATGACTACTTTCAAAGAAGCAATTGGAACAGCGGCAGGACTTCAAGCTGATCCGAACGGTAACTTTATAAATGGTCAAGTTAACGTTGTAACTGTTCAGTTCGATCAGCCGAAAGCTGAAAAAGAGAAAGAGCCAGAAAAAAGTGGTATGAACTGGTGGTTATTCGGTGGAATTACAGCTAGCTTATTAGCAATCGGTGGTCTAGTATGGTTCTTATTAGCAAGACGTAAGAGAAAGAAAGAAGAAGAGGAATATGAAGAATACTTAGCAGAAGATGAAATTGCTGCAAGTAATGAAAGTATCTTGGAAATTCCTGAAGAAAAAATAGTGCCAGAGCCAAAACCTGAACCAGAAGAACCGAAAGAACCAACGTTAGATGAACAAGTGCAGGATGCTACGAAAGAACATGTAGAAGGTACTGCAAAAGTAATTAAAAAATGGTTAAACGGACAGTAAGGGAGGAACAACGATGTTAGATGAAATCTCCTCCAAAGAAAAAGCTGCCATCCTCATTCGTACATTAGACGAAGGGGTGGCAGCAAAAGTCATTGAATATATGACAGCTGAGGAAAAAGAAGTATTACTTCGTGAAATTGCGAAGTTTCGTGTATATAAACCAGAAACGTTAGAGAATGTACTAGGAGAGTTCTTATATGAACTAAATGTAAAAGAATTGAACTTAGTCACTCCAGATAAAGAGTATATTCGTCGTATATTTAAAAACATGCCAGAAGACGAACTGGAAAAATTATTGGAAGACCTTTGGTATAACAAAGATAATCCATTTGAATTCTTAAATTCACTTACAGATTTAGAACCACTTCTTACAGTGCTTAATGATGAGTCACCACAAACAATTGCAATTATCGCTTCTTATATTAAACCGCAACTTGCGTCTCAATTAATTGAGAGATTGCCAGATCATAAGCGAGTAGAAACGGTAATGGGTATTGCGAAACTAGAACAAGTTGATGGTGAATTAATTAATCAAATTGGTGAGTTGTTAAAAACGAAATTAAATAATATGGCATTTAGTGCAATTAATAAAACTGATGGCTTGAAAACAATCGTAAACATTTTAAATAATGTTTCACGAGGTGTTGAAAAAACAGTCTTTCAAAAACTGGATGAAGTCGATTATGAGTTATCTGAGAAAATTAAAGAAAATATGTTTGTCTTTGAAGACTTACTTGGTCTTGAAGATCTTGCGCTTCGCCGTGTATTAGAAGAAATTACAGATAACGGTGTTCTTGCGAAAGCACTTAAAATTGCAAAAGAAGAAATTAAAGAGAAATTATTTACATGTATGTCTTCAAACCGTAAAGAGATGATTCTAGAAGAATTAGATGGCTTAGGACCGCTTAAGATGACGGATGCTGAAAAAGCGCAGCAAACGATCACTGGTACAGTGAAAAAGCTAGAGAAAGAAGGAAGAATTATCGTTCAAAGAGGTGAAGAGGATGTCCTTATTTAAAAACAGAATTCCGAAGAATTCTGTTTCTTTTTCTGAAGAAACGTATGAATTACAATTTCCAAAACCAGCTTCAGTCCAAATAGAAGAGGAAGAATTACAAGCAGATCATGCAGAGCTTCACGCCCAGCAAGAATCATTACATATGGAAATGAATCAGCTAAGGCAAGAGCAGCAAATGCTAGAACGAGAGCGTCAGCAGTTATTACAAGATAAAGAACAATTTCAAATGCATATTCATGAACAAATGGAACAGATGGAAGCAGCGCGTGTGCAGTTTCAAAAAGAACAACAAGAAATAGCATATGAATGGACAGAGTTATTATGGGATCAATCATTTCATTTAGCAGAAAAAATCGTGAATCAAGCGGTAGATTCACGATTGCTTGATGTGCTACCTATTTTAACTGGCATCGTGCAAACATTGCCAACTTCGTTTGAAAAATTAATCATTACAGTACATCCAGAAACGTTTGAACGTATTCAAGAAGAGAAGGAGAATACGAAAGAATATTGGTTACTACAATTAGTAGAATGGAAATATGATTTCTCCCTGCAGTTTGGTGAATTTGTTCTGGAAGAAGAGAAAGAGTTCTTTGAATTTAAATTTGCACCTATATTTGCGAAACTTCGTCAGAAATGGGAAGAAGAGAAGTTATTTGAGGAGCAAAATGTATGAGCCGCCTGTTAATGAATGAGAACGAAAAATGGAATAAGTTCATTGAAACACCGCTGTATACGAAAGTAGGCAAAGTTCATAGTGTACAAGAACAGTTTTTCGTAGCAAAAGGGCCGAAAGCGAAGATCGGAGATGTTTGCTTCGTTGGAGAACATAACGTCTTATGTGAAGTGATTGCTATTGAAAAAGAAAATAATATGCTACTTCCATTTGAACAGACAGAAAAAGTATGTTATGGAGATTCAGTGACACTAGTTTCAGAAGATGTTGTTGTACCACGTGGTAATCACTTGCTCGGAAAAGTGTTAAGTGCAAATGGTGAAGTGTTAAATGAGAAAGCTGAAAACATTCCATTACAGAAAATAAAACTAGATGCACCGCCTATACATGCATTTGAACGTGAAGAGATTACCGATGTATTTGAAACAGGAATAAAATCAATTGATTCTATGCTAACAATTGGTATCGGTCAAAAGATTGGTATTTTTGCTGGGTCAGGTGTTGGTAAATCTACTTTACTTGGAATGATAGCAAAAAATGCAAAAGCTGATATAAACGTTATTAGTTTAGTAGGAGAACGTGGCCGGGAAGTAAAAGACTTTATTCGAAAAGAGTTAGGCGAGGAAGGTATGCGAAAAAGCGTCGTTGTTGTAGCGACGTCAGATGAAAGTCATCTTATGCAACTTCGTGCAGCGAAACTCGCAACGTCTATTGCTGAATACTTCCGTGATCAAGGTAATAACGTATTACTTATGATGGACTCTGTTACTCGTTTTGCCGATGCACGAAGAAGTGTTGATATTGCTGTTAAAGAGTTACCGATTGGTGGTAAAACACTATTAATGGAAAGTTATATGAAGAAGCTGTTAGAGCGGTCCGGTAAAACACAAAAGGGATCTATAACAGGTATTTATACGGTGCTTGTTGATGGGGACGATTTAAATGGTCCTGTACCAGATTTAGCACGTGGTATTTTAGATGGACATATTGTATTAAAGCGTGAGCTTGCAACGCTTAGTCATTATCCTGCAATTTCAGTATTAGATTCAGTAAGTAGGATTATGGAAGAAATCGTTTCACCACATCATTGGCAACTTGCAAATGAAATGAGAAAGATTTTATCAATTTATAAAGAAAATGAATTGTATTTTAAGTTAGGAACGATTCAAGAAAATGAAGAAAATGCTTATATTTTTGAATGTAAAAATAAAGTAGAAGGCATAAATACATTTTTAAAGCAAGGCCGATCGGATAGTTTCCCATTTGATGATATCGTTGAAGCGATACACCATATAGTATAAGGCCTCTGCCCAAGAGGTCTTATTTTTTTGTTTTTTAATATTTCACAGATTTTTTTGGAAAAAAACTATATAATAGAAAAAGAGAACGTTATAATAGGAAGGGGCTATGAAAACAGGTGGATAAACAGCAGTACGACACAATAAAATTGCAAATAAATCAAGAAAAAGAGCATATTTTAAAAGAAGTGTATGAATTAACAGCTGAAAAAAGAAAAATAGAACAAAAAAAAGAATATGATTTATATGTTGTGAAATCGCGTAGTAAAGTCGTACAAACTGGGCAACGTATTATGGCTGGCATGCTTTCTTCACATACGTTTTCACCTGAAAGAATAGAAGAATGGAATCGAAAAATTAAAAAAACAGAAGGTTTTATTCAAAAAAATGAAAGCCTTTTAGAGCAAGTAAAAGAAAAAGAACGTGTCATTGATGAGATGTATCAAGAAGATTGCAGAAAGCTTGCGAAAGCACAAGAAAAGCTGGAAGAAAAAATGCTTCTGGATTTGAAAATGTGTATGAATGGATGAGGTGAATGTAGTGATACAGTCTGTATTACCGGTGCAACAAAGTTTACCTCCGCAAAAAGAAAAAGGGCTAGAAGTACAATCGAAAAATGAAGATTCTTCATTCGATCGTACGATGAGAATCGAAAATAAAAAGCAGCCGAAAACGGAGAAAACGAAACGAGAAGAAGCACCAAAAGAAGAGAAAAAAGAATATAACCTTTCTAAACCATCGGTAACGAAAGAAGAACCAATTGTAAAGAAAGAAGAGAAAAAAGAGACAGAACAGTTGTTATTAGCTGTATCTGAGCAAATGGTTGCAATTGAGCAATTACATGTGCAACCGGAATTGTTATATCAATACATACAAAAAATACAAGAGCTATATAAAGAATATGGCAATATTAAACTTAATGAATTACCTGCAGCTGAATTACAACAATTACAAGAACTTCTTTCAAATATGAATATCAAAAGTGCTATATGTTTAGAAGATACAATGCAAATGGTATTAGACAAAATGAAGATGCCAGAGCAAACGATGCAAGCATTGAAGGTTGTAGAAACAGAAACTTGTAATATTGCAAAGGAACAAGAAGAGTCTAAAGAGGTAGATCTTCCGAAACTTGAGAGCGATGATGCAAAGGTAGAGTTGCCAGAAGTTGATGCATTAAACGATTCGAGCTCTGCAGGTGCAGAATTATTAAATAAAACGACGAGTACCGAACAAGTAGGGAAATCAAGTAGTGGTGCTGAGAAAGTTTCATTACCTGACTTAGGAAAGAAAATGGAAGCGCAAGTAGAAGCGCTGCAAAAATTTGTAGTGAAACAAGAACGTGTTTTATTCCAGTTAAATCCAGAAAAACTTGGTACATTAACAGTGTTTATGAAAAAACACGGAGATCAAATTGACGTTCACGTAGAAATGGAAAAACACGATGCGAAAAAACGTGTTGAAATCATTTTTGATGAATTGAGATTAAAGTTAAAAGAAAAAGAAATCAATATTCAAATTAGCTATTCAGATAAAGATGAAAATCGTAAAGAACAGCGAGAACAAGAGCAAAGGCAAAAACAGAAATTAGCAAATACAAATCATGAAAAACAACAATCAACAGAATTTGCGGGATTATTGGAGGAATAAAGCGTGCCAACAGTTGGATTAAATACAACGAGTACAAATCATATTCCGTTACAAGCAGGAGCGCAAAAAAGTAATGTACCTGTTAATGGTGTACAATCGCCAGTGCAACAAAGTAATGGAGTTTCGGCAGGAGCGCAAAAGACTCCTGGGGTAATGGGGAAAGATGATTTCCTAAAATTATTTTTATCAAGTTTCCAACATCAAGATCCATTTAATGCGATGGATATGAATCAAATGATGAATCAGACAGCGCAGTTATCTCTTATGGAACAAGTACAGAATATGACGAAAGCAGTAGATAAGCTGCAATCAACGATGTATTCAACAGCACTTGATGGTGGAATGAAGTTTTTAGGGAAATACGTAAGAGGTGTTGACGGCGAAGGAAACAAAGTAACTGGTCAAGTAGAGACGGTTCGCCTTGCAGAAAATAACGATGTGCAGCTCGTTATTAATAATAAAGTTGTATCTCTTCGTTTCGTTGAGAGAGTGTCTGATAAACCGATTGGAGAAACGAATCCAGAAGACGCAAAGAAAGACGATCAAAAAGTAACTGAAGAAGTAAAAACTACAAATTCATAAGGAGTGTCCATACGTTATGATTAAAGCGTTATATACAAGTATCACAGGAATGAATGCAACACAAAATGCATTAAGTGTAACTTCAAATAATATTGCCAATGCACAAACAGTAGGTTATAAAAAACAAAAAGCAATGTTTGATGATTTACTATATAACAATTCGATTGGTGCAAAAGGTGACGGTAAATACGCCGGAACAAATCCGAAAAGTATTGGTAACGGTGTGAAAATGAGTGGTACGGTTACGGATTATAGTGATGGTACAATTACGTTAACAGGTGGTAAAACACAAGCGGCAATGGAAGGTAATGGTTTCTTCGTTGTAGGTGATTCAAAAGGCGGAAATATGGAATTTACTCGTAAAGGTACGTTTGGGATATCTTCAGATTACTATATTACGAATACTGAAGGTCAATACGTATTTGCATACCCTGCAAATGAGGCAACTGGTGAAGTTGATTTATCTGGAATTCCAGGACCGTTGCAAATTCCAATGGGAACAGCAATTGGTGGTATTCGAACATCGAAAGGGACAATTAAAGGGAATATTCCAACTGGTGAAAAACAAATTACACAAGATTTACCTGTATATGATAATGCGGGGAATACATGGACAATGCGTGTAGAGTTTAAACAAACGAGTGAACATAACTATACATATAAAGTACAAATGCGCAATGACTCGAAAAAAGAAACAGAGTTTAAAGATGTTCCAGGTGCAGGTGGTAATATGACATTTGATGCTGTTGGAAATCCAAATCCGAAAGAGCAAGGAGCCAATATTCCATTTGATGGCGGCTCTATAAAATTAGACTTAAGTCATTTAACAAACCATCCAACAGATAAAACATTATCAGTAACAGACGTAGATGGTAGAGCAGCAGCGACGGTTAAAGATTGCTTCATTGCTGATGGTGGATATGTGATGGTAAAATATTCTGATGGAAGTATGAAATCTGCAGGTCAATTAGCTGTTGCGATGTTCCCGAACGAAGGCGGATTAATGAAAACAGGTAATGGTAACTATACAGCAACGAATACAACAGGTATTTTAGCTCTTGGTGCATCTGGTCAAAACGGTGCAGGTAAAGTACGTGGTGGTGCACAAGAAGGTGCAAACGTAGATTTATCTGTAGAATTCGTTGACTTAATGTTATACCAACGCGGATTCCAAGGAAATGCGAAAGTAATTAAAGTTTCAGATGAAGTATTAAATGAAGTTGTAAACTTAATTCGATAATATATCGTAAGGAAAAAATGTAATGGAGTAGAAAGGGTTTTTTATTCGTATGACAAGACAAGAGCGAATTTTACAATTGCCTTTTTTCGAAAATAAACGTGAACTTGCCGAGCAAGTATTAAAAATAGAACGAGAAGAGCATGTATATTTACCAGATCAATTTGAAATTAAGCAAGTGCCTCCGTATTCATTTGGTGAAAAACAAGCAATCATTGGCCGTATCCATGAGTTTTATTTCATAAGTGTTGGTAGCGATAGCGTTTGGAAGTATCAACTGTTTAAGGATGAGATGAAGTGTCGTGAGTTTTTTGTTATGTTGCCAAATATTACGGATCAGCAAATAGCGTTTTGGTTTAATAACATAGAGTTATTGAAAGATTCTTAAAAGCACTTTTTAGGTTTTGAGAGAGGACCTGGCGATGTTTTGGAGCGGTTAGTGCCTAATAGAGTCCCGACCGATGTGTAAGACCAGAGATATGTAGAGTTACTAGAGTAGTATGGTAGTGTAAGAAGTGGTAATATAAAAGAGTTTTAAGTTAATTTAAGGTAGTTGTAGTATACAATTAGACTGAATTTCTATAAAAGGAGAGGTGAGGAGGATGGCGCAAAATAAGTATCGCGTTACATTCATTTCGCCGAGTGAGGTTGAGCAGCGGACTGTAATGGCGGCGAATAGTTTGCCAGATTTAATTCGTAAAGTAGAAAGTATTATCGCAGATCCAAACGGTTATTTTGTGAATGATAAAAAAAATAATTGTTATTTTAAAGTGATTAAAGAAAATGTTACGTTTATTCAATATGAGTTACTATTTTCGGATAAGGAAATTCATATTGAAAAATTAAAACATATAGCACCGGTAGTATTAAAACGATTATTCGAAAAAATAAATGACCCGGAATTATATGCACTTGCGCTACTTGATGTTGATATAGCAACGAAAGAATATGTGCTAGCAGAAATGAATTCTGAGTTGAGAATAAGAGTAGAGACCGAGCTTTCGAAAAAATGGGAAGCAATGCCGACGGAAGTTGTAGGAGCACAAGAAGTGTTATTAGAGGCACTTGCTTCGTTTATACAAGATTAATTGTTTTTTTATAAAATGAATCGTTCGACTATCTATATTTTTTATATAGGTAGTTGACTTTTTCGCTTTTATAAAGCTTAATAATTAGATATACGGAATTAATGGAAGGGGAGCGACACCTTTATGTCACAAGCACAAAGTATTTTATTAGAAAGCGGAACAAATGAATTAGAGATTGTTACGTACACTGTTGGTGAAAACCTATTTAGTATTAATGTAATGAAAGTACGTGAAATCATTAATCCATTCCCTGTTACAACTGTGCCAGAATCTCATCATGCAGTTGAAGGTGTTGTTCAAGTACGTGGTGAAATTTTACCTGTTATTAACTTGGCAATGGCTCTTAATTTAAAGTCAACAAAGCCACTTGATCAAACGAAATTTATCATCTCAGAATTAAACCAAATGAAAGTTATTTTCCGCGTTGATGAAGTGCATCGTATTCAACGTATTTCGTGGGAACAAATTGATGAACCAGCTTCATTATCTATGGGACTAGAAGAAACGACATCTGGTATTGTAAAACTAGATGGCAAAATCATCTTACTATTAGATTATGAAAAAATTGTATGTGAAATTAGCGGCACTGGTTATGACAATAAATCAATTGCAGGGTTAGAACAAAAAACAGATCGAGCTGAAAAAGTAATTTACATTGCAGAAGATTCAGCGATGCTTCGCCAAATATTAGAAGAAACATTATCATCAGCTGGATATACGAAAATGAACTTCTTCAGCAATGGTGCAGAAGCGTTAGCACAAATTGAAAAATTAGCGAAAGAGCAAGGAGAGAAAATGTTTGAACATATTCACTTGCTAATTACGGATATTGAAATGCCAAAAATGGATGGACATCATTTAACGAAAGTGGTTAAGGATAGTGAAGTAATGAATCGTTTACCAGTCATTATTTTCTCTTCATTAATTACAAATGAATTATTCCATAAAGGTGAAGCTGTAGGAGCAAATGCTCAAGTAAGTAAGCCAGATATTCAAGAGCTAATTGGTTTAGTTGATAAGTTAGTACTTTAAAAGTTTCTATTTAGCCGGAATAGAAGCTCTAGCCAAGTGTTGAGCGGTCAGTGCTTAATAGAGCCCTATGCGATGTTGAGATATAGGTAACTAGAAGAGCTGGTGTATAACATTTTTCTATTTAGTAGGAATAGAGGAACTACTTATGTAAGGAAGTTTTCAGTGCTTAATAGAGTCTCATGCGATGTGAGTTCAGAGGTATGAAGTAGTTTTAGGTAAGAAGAAGTGAGACTTTGATTGAGGATTTGAAGACTGGGTTTATAACTCTATTCTGTTAGAGAGAGGAAGGAATTAGCCAATGCTACATATGGCTAATTCCTTTTTAGTATTCTATACTTTAAGCTGGTAGAAAAATGAAAGGTTTCTGAGGTGTTTGGTGCTGTATGTATGAAAATTCTTCATTTGAAGATTTTTGATTTAAAAATATAAGCAAACGCATTTTCAATGGTTATTTTATTAATATTTCGTGGTAGCGCAAATTTTTTCGGTGAAAAAATATTCAAAATACCATATAATATAATTAAATGTAATTAATATGCAATTTTGCATATTAATAAAAAACATTTTCCAAATTTTTATACTTTCTATACATTTTTGTATGTTTATTATTTGACAGATAATTTCGAACTGTTATAATATGGATATGTAAAAATTGCTATTTTCTTAAAAGACATGGGAGTCAGATGAGAATTGTGAAAGGATGAGGGGGAGTGGCACAGATTATGTATCACCACACAGCAATTAATGTATTAGGTCTTTTACAAAACATGTCAAATAATAAAATGAACGATATGCAACTAGAGGTGGAATTTAAAAAAATAGAAAAAGAATTCCAAGTAAAGTATGAAGAATTAGTTGATTTACATAATAGAATGGTATTATTTCAAATAGATATAGAAAAAAATGGCGGGATGCGAGCGTACGAAAAATCAGCAATTACATGGCTGAAATCTGAACTAGAGCTACTGTATGAAGTGTATCAATTTTGTCAGCGTCACGGTTTAAACATTTTAAATATTTCAAAATACGTAAGTAAAAATGAACTAAATCTTTTTCCAAAAACAGAAAGTCAATTGCAAAATACGTATTATAAATTGAAAAAACGTGAAATACCGTTTGAAAATATTGAAAAACAAAAACCAGGACGAAAGAGAAAATATATACCAGTAAAAGAAACAATCGTTGCAAGAAAACAAAAAAATGAGTACGAATTAAAAGAAGAAATCCAGCATAAAGAGGATGAAAAAAATCTTGTAACAGTTATATCTGGTATCGTTGATAACTTTGAAACAATTAATCAATGTAGTGAAAGGAAAGAAGACGAACTACATCAGTTTATGGAAGGTATTTATAAGCTTTCTAGCATGGCAGCAGGGCGTTCTAGAGAAGCAAAGAATACACGTAGCTTAGAAGGTGAATTGCAGTCGTTACAACTAGAAAATGAAAGGCTAAAACGAGAGAAAGAAGAGCTTGTACAAGACATTAAAGGCATGACGCAGCTTTTAATTCATTTCATTACAAGTTCTGATATCGATCAAATTCGTAAATTACCAACTTTCGTACAAGATTGTAAAATGGAATTACATAAACTAGGGCTATATAATGCACAAGACGGTAAAATGAAAATAATGGTTGATCGTAGTGGACAAGTTATGACCGTAACACAGTAATAAAATTTGGGTACAAAATAAAAGGGAAATACATAGTTTATATGTATTTCCCTTTTATTTTGTATGGAATCGTTCCAAAGATGGAAAATGAACTTTTACGATTGTAGTAGTTTAGAAACCATTTGCGGAATTTGATTTGCTTGTGAAACCATACTAAGTGCAACTTCAGTTAACAATTTAAACTTTAAAAAATCGCTCATTTCCTGCGCCATATCCGCATCTTCAATTCGAGATGCAGCATCTGTTAACGCCATACTTTGGCTATTTAAATTTTCAATATTAAACTGTAAACGATTTATCATTGCACCAAGGTCGGCACGATGAATTGACACACTTTGCAAAGCCTCTTCAATTTTACGGATTGCCGCTCTTGCTTCTTGTTCTGTTGAAATCTTGATGTCATGTTGTGTAGGGGAAGGGGGAATAGATTTTGATATATGTACCGTATGACCGATATCGTCTAATGTAATAGGGCGGTTTTGACCGTCAAATACGGATAAATCATTAAATTCAGTTGTCTCGCTAATATAGCCAATTTGTTCTGTTAAAGACTGAAACTCTTTATTCAGCGAATCACGGTTTTTATTTGAATTCGTACCGTTCGCAGATTGAACGGCTAAATCACGCATACGCTGTAAAATATTTGTCACAGTTTGAAGGGCAGCTTCCGCCGTGCGAAGCATCGATATCGCATCCTCATTATTACGAATCGCCACACGCATACCACTCGCTCTCGCATGCATACGAGTCACAATTGCAATATTAGCGGGATTATCAGAAGCGTTGTTCAACTTCTTACCAGTCGCCAAATGCTCCATCGCAACATTCATACGCTTCTCATTCTCATACAACGACTGCCTAGCATTCATACTCAAAACATTTGTACCAATACGCATAATAGACACTCCTTATAGATTGATATAGTCAGTGTTCTAAAGCTAATAAAAGGTCATGAAAAGATAAAAAGGCTTATGCTTATTTGCTATTTGTGTTTTAGCATAAGAGGGGATCAAGATAAGCACTAACCGCTTCTATGTACCGCAGATGCTCTCTTCCATCAAAAAAAAGAAGTTTTTATAAAAAATAAACCTCTCCGCAAGCAGAGAGGTTTATTCAGGAAACTAACTCAAATGGCTTATTGTAATAATTTAGAAACCATTTGTGGAGTTTGGTTTGCTTGAGAAAGCATGCTGATACCAGCTTCGTTCAAGATTTTGAACTTAGTCATTTCAGACATTTCTTTTGCCATGTCAGCGTCTTCGATTTGAGAAGCAGCTGAAGCCATGCTAGCAGATTGGCTCTTAAGGTTATTTACGTTAAAGTCAAGACGGTTTAATGTAGCACCTAGAGTTGCACGGTTGTCAGCGATTGTTTTAAGAGCATTGTCAATTTTGTCGATTGCTTTTAAAGTGTTTTGTGAAGTCACATCATTCAATGTTTCTGTAACTTTTGCAAATTCCGCTGTGTTATCAGCACTATCAGCAGTTTTAACAGCTGTCATAGCATTTTCAAATGCAGTCACTTTAGTTCCATCAAATAAATCTTTTACTTTGTCAAATTGAGCTTTAGCATCTGAAACCACTTTTTTTCTAGCTGTTTCATCTTTTGCTGCTCCAAAATCAGCTTCGAAGGTTTTCATTGCGTCTTTAAATTTTCCTAGGTCAGCAATTTTATCTTGAGGAATTGCTACATCTTCAATCTTTAGATCATCAATTTTTAAGTCCTTAAGGTTAGCACCTTTTAGTTGGATACCAATTTGTTTAGCACCTTCACTTGAATCTAGAGTTTGAATGTTAATTACTTGATCAGTATTTAATAAATTTTTATCATTAAATTGTGTATTTTCAGCGATGTAAGTAATTTGTTCTTTTAATGCATCAAATTCTTTGTTTAGTGCACCTTGGTTTTCTTTTGTGTTCGTACCGTTCGCAGATTGGTTAGCGATGTCACGCATACGAAGTAAGATGTTAGATACAGAGTTTAAAGCTGAATCAGCTGTACGGATTAATGACATACCGTCTTGTGTGTTGTTAGCTGCAACTCCTAATCCGCTTTCACGTGCACGCATACGAGTTGCGATTGCAAGACCTGCTGCATCGTCAGAAGCGTTGTTGATACGTTTACCGCTTGATAAACGGTCCATAGCGTTGCTCATTTTAGCTTGGTTTTGGCGCATGTACTCTTGAGTACGCATGCTGTTAATGTTTGTATTAATTCTCATGTTAAGAAACCCCCATTTTTTTATATTGACTTTTCTGCAAATTGAAAAACGGTAATATGCGAAAAAATCAATTTCGAGATTTATTGTAATCCTTGCTACAACGGGTGTCAACTAAAAATTCGAATTAATAAATATAAAAAAATAACAGTTTAACAATATATTCATTTTTTTATTACATAATTATTAAAAGGATTATTGCAAACTTTAAAAAAAAACTCTAATATTAGATTATCTTTGTTTACCGAAAAGGTGATATTATGATAGTTGGAAATATAGTAAAAGAAGTGCTTGCATATAAAAAAGGACAAATTCAGCAAAAGTTAAGTAGTCCACAAGCATTTGTGAGTAGTCGTTTTCAAGAGAAGTTGCAGAGTGAACCTGCGAAGGAGACGAAAGAAACTACGCAGCCGGCAAAAGTAGAGGATATGAGTCAGCCGGTACAATCTACGAAAATAGAAGCGGTTGTTAATAAACCGGTAGAAACTATTAATAAAGTAGAGGAAGCGAGTAAGCCTGAAGAAAAGGTTGAAACGAAGAAAGCAGATGAAGTGCAAGTTGCGCAAAAAGAGTTTGAACGACGTTTCTCAGAAACGAAAAATGAGGCTGCTGATACGTGGGAATTAACGAAGAAGTATAATATTCAAAAAATACGTTCTTCCAATGAAGGGAAGTATGAGGATATTATTGATCGTGTAAGTCGTACATACGGAATTCCGAAAACGTTAATTCAAAAAATGATTGAAGTAGAGTCTAATTTTAATCCGAAAACGGTGTCACATGCAGGTGCGATGGGTCTTATGCAACTTATGCCAGCGAATGTGAAAGAGATGGGTGTGAAGAATCCATTTTCACCAGCTGAAAGTATTGAAGGTGGCGTGAAAGAGTTAAGCGGTTATTTAAAGAAAAATAACGGCGACTTAGTATTGGCACTTGCTTCTTACAATGCTGGCCCTGGGAATGTGAGAAAGTACGGAGGCGTACCGCCATTTAAAGAAACGCAAGGATATATTAAAAAAATATTAAATATCGACGTTTCAAAATAAGAAGTTTCATATATAGAGAGAACATGAAATTTTCGTGAACATGATATGGGAGTTGGCTAGATTTGAAATTACAAGATGATATTCCGTTAACAATTTATTTTGAAATCGGAAATACGAAAAAGAAAATTGAAGATCTGCTTCATATTACGAAAGGTACATTGTATCGTCTTGAAAATTCAACGAAAAATACGGTGCGTCTTATGCTTGAGAATGAAGAGATTGGAACCGGAAAGATTTTGACGAAGAATGGAAAAATGTACGTTGAAATCGTTGAATTGAAAAGGTAGGGAAGGGGATTGTCATGAGTGGCGAAAAATTAAGCCAAGAGCAAATTGATGCCCTGCTGAAGGCGGTAAATGAAGGCGAGGAAATGCCAGCTTTCGCACAAGAAGCAGGAAAGCAAGAGAAATTTCAAGAGTATGATTTTAATAGACCAGAGAAGTTCGGTGTTGAGCATTTACGTAGTTTGCAAGCGATTGCTTCTACGTTTGGGAAACAGACGTCACAGACGTTATCAGCGCGTATGCGTATTCCAATTGAACTAGAGCCTTCAACGGTTGAGCAAGTTCCATTTACGAGTGAGTATGTGGAGAAAATGCCGAAAGATTATTATTTATATTGCGTAATTGATCTCGGTTTACCAGAGCTTGGAGAAATTGTTATTGAGATTGATTTAGCATTCGTTATTTATATTCATGAATGTTGGCTTGGCGGAGATAGTAAGCGTAACTTTACGATGCGTAGACCGTTAACAGCGTTTGAGTTTTTAACGCTTGATAATATATTCTTGCTTCTTTGTAAAAATTTAGAGCAATCATTTGAAAGTGTTGTTGCGATTGAACCGAAATTTGTAACGACAGAAACAGATCCGAATGCACTAAAGATTACGACAGCGAGCGATATTATTTCATTACTTAACGTAAATATGAAAACAGATTTTTGGAATACGACGGTGCGTATCGGAATTCCATTCTTATCTGTTGAAGAAATTATGGATAAGTTAACGTCTGAAAATATTGTCGAACATTCTTCAGATAAACGTAAAAAGTATACGTCTGAAGTGGAAGTGAAAGTAAATCAAGTGTACAAACCTGTTCACGTTGCAATTGGTGAGCAGAAAATGACAATGAGTGAGATTGAACAAATTGAAGAAGGCGATATTATTCCGCTTCATACGAAAGTTTCGGATGAATTACTTGGTTATGTAGATGGAAAGCATAAATTTAATTGTTTTATTGGAAAAGATGGAACGCGTAAGGCGCTCCTATTTAAAAGTTTTGTAGAGTAGGAGGATCCATATGAAGCATGAAGTATCTCCCGTGTCATTAATGGGATTAGAAGATTTTGCAGGAAAGCGAAATGAAGCAGGTAAGGCACATATTGATACTGTTTCAGATATTTCGATTGAACTCGGTGTAAAGCTTGGAAAGTCATCTATTACACTTGGTGATGTAAAGCAGTTAAAAGTTGGCGATGTTCTGGAAGTAGAGAAAAACTTAGGACATAAAGTAGATGTGTATTTAAGTAATATGAAAGTCGGCATCGGTGAAGCAATCGTAATGGACGAGAAATTCGGTATTATCATTTCTGAAATTGAAGCTGATAAGAAACAAGCGGCGCTTATGAAAGCCCAAAGTCAAATGCAAGATAAAGAGTAGAGGAGGAGTCATATGTCGTATATGACGACCTTATTTCAAGTCGTTTTACTGTTTGGTGCGCTCGGTTACGGTGCATATTATATGACGAAAAAGACGCGCAAACAGCAGTTTTTTAAGCAGGGTGAAAATGGCCATATTCAAGTAAAAGACGGCGTGTATTTAAATCATCAAACGAGTGCCTTTTTATTTGAAGTGGACGGAAAGCAAGTGTTCACTGTTATTAGTAATAACGGTGTGCAGTCTGTGCAATTAACCGGAACAGGAAATCAGTTTCAACAAGCACTAGAAGACGCGGTGAAGAGTGAAACGAAAAAAGTAGAGGATCCATCATGAGAATAAAGAAACAGTTATCATTATTAGCCGTTATTTTCGTATTTTCTATCGTTTTTTCAATTATTTTTGTAAATCCAGCGTATGCAGCCCCGAACGGTTTTATTAATTTCGAAAATGGAAAAGAGTTTACGAGTAATTCAAGTGTACAACTATTTGCACTCGTTACCCTTTTATCATTATCTTCTTCTATCGTTCTATTATTTACACATTTTACTTATTTTATGATCGTTCTAGGGATTACACGTCAAGGACTTGGGGTAATGAATTTACCACCAAACCAAGTGCTTGTTGGACTTGCATTATTTTTATCACTCTTTACGATGCAGCCTGTACTCGGGCAACTGAAGAGCGATGTGTGGGATCCGATGACGAAAGAGAAAATAACGGTAAGTCAAGCTGCGGAGACGACAGCTCCTATTATGAAAGAATATATGTCAAAGCATACGTATAAGCATGATTTGAAAATGATGCTGAAAGTACGCGGAGAAGAGTTGCCGAAAGATTTGAAAGATCTTTCCTTATTTACACTCGTACCATCCTTTACGTTAACGCAAATTCAAAAGGGTTTACTAACAGGGATGTTCATTTATTTAGCGTTTGTATTTATAGATTTGATTATTAGTACACTTTTAATGTACCTCGGGATGATGATGGTACCGCCGATGATTTTAAGTTTACCGTTTAAAATACTCGTTTTCGTATATTTAGGTGGATATACAAAAATCGTCGACATTATGTTTAAAACGGTCGCCTGAAGCGTTTGATGCTATGTGATAGGAGTCATATAAATGAATACGTCACCAATTATAGATATTTTTCAAACCTTTTTTTATAAAGGGGTTATGATTTTAATGCCGGTTGCCGGCGTAAGTATGATTGTCGTTATTATCATCGCTGTTATTATGGCGATGATGCAAATTCAAGAGCAAACGCTGACGTTTTTACCGAAAATGGCGAGTATTGTCCTCGTTATTATCATTTTAGGTCCGTGGATGTTTCAAGAGTTAACGACGCTTATTTTAGATTTATTTGATAAAATCCCATCGCTATTGCGTTCGTACTAAGATAGGTGAACTGAAATGAATATGGAATTATGGGCGGCGACGTTTTTTGCGTTTTGCCGCATTACTTCATTTTTATATTTTTTACCGTTTTTCTCAGGTCGATCCATTCCAGCAATGGCGAAGGTTACAGTTGGACTTGCTCTTTCAATTACAGTGGCTGATCAAGTGGATGTCTCTCACATCAAGACAGTTTGGGACGTTGCAGCTTATGCAGGAACGCAAATTGTAATTGGATTATCACTTTCAAAAATTGTAGAAATGCTGTGGAACATTCCGAAAATGGCTGGGCATATTTTAGACTTTGATATCGGTTTATCACAAGCAAGTTTGTTTGATGTAAATGCGGGCTCACAGTCTACTTTACTATCAACCATTTTTGATATATTTTTTCTCATTATTTTTATTTCACTTGGCGGCATTAATTATTTCGTTGCCACGATTTTAAAGTCGTTTCAATATACAGAGGCGATTTCAAAATTGTTGACGACTAGTTTCTTAGATAGTCTACTCGCAACGCTATTATTTGCGATCACATCAGCGGTTGAAATTGCTCTGCCGCTTATGGGAAGTTTATTCATCATTAACTTTGTTCTAATTTTAATTGCAAAAAACGCTCCGCAATTAAACGTTTTTATGAATGCATATGTAATTAAAATTACATGTGGTATTTTGTTTATTGCGATGAGTGTACCGATGCTCGGTTATGTGTTTAAAAATATGACGGATGTATTACTTGAAGAATATACGAAACTATTTAACTTTTTCTTAACGAAGTAGGGGGACGCGCATGGCAAAGGATAATAAAACAGAAAAGGCCACCCCGCAGAAGCGTAAAAAATCGCGTGAAGAAGGGAATATTGCCCGGAGTAAAGATTTAAATAATTTATTTTCCATTCTCGTATTAGCAGTTGTCGTTTATTTCTTCGGAGATTGGCTAGGGTATGAGATTGCAAATTCCGTAGCGGTGCTGTTTGATCAAATTGGAAAAAATACAGATTCAACCGAGTATTTTTATTTAATGGGGATTTTATTACTGAAAGTATCGGCTCCGATATTAATACTCGTATACGCTTTTCATTTATTCAATTATATGATTCAAGTTGGCTTCCTATTTTCTTCTAAAGTCATTAAACCGAAAGCGTCACGTATTAATCCGAAAAACTATTTTACGAGACTGTTTAGTCGTAAAAGTTTAGTAGATATTTTGAAATCACTATTTTATATGGGATTAATCGGTTACGTCGCTTACGTTCTCTTTAAAAAGAATTTAGAGAAAATTGTCAGTATGATTGGATTTAACTGGACTGCATCACTTACTGAAATTATTAGGGAAATTAAATTTATTTTCTTAGCAATTTTAATTATTTTAATCGTTCTTTCTATTATTGATTTCATTTATCAAAAATGGGAGTACGAGCAAGATATTAAGATGAAAAAAGAAGAAGTGAAACAAGAGCATAAAGATAATGAAGGGGACCCGCAAGTTAAAGGAAAACGAAAAAACTTTATGCATGCAATCTTGCAAGGAACAATTGCGAAGAAGATGGATGGCGCAACATTTATTGTAAATAACCCGACTCATATTTCGGTCGTACTTCGTTACAATAAACACGTTGATGCAGCACCAATTGTCGTTGCAAAAGGGGAAGATGAGCTCGCATTATATATACGAACGCTTGCCCGTGAACAAGAAATACCAATGGTGGAAAACCGTCCGCTTGCTCGTTCTTTATATTATCAAGTCGAGGAAGATATGGCGATTCCAGAAGATTTATATGTAGCTGTAATTGAAGTTATGCGCTATTTAATTCAGACGAATGAACTTGAAGTATAATAGCGCGTTTGGAGGAGATCTCTTTGTTTAAGATAGATTCTGCAAGAACCTATTTTTCTATCTTTTTAGCAGCGTCATTCGTAGTGGCGCTCTTAATTCCACTTCCACCATTTATACTTGATATCATTATCGTTTTTCTACTAAGTATGTCAGTGCTTATTTATATGCGAGCGACAAGTATTAACGAGTGGGATGAATTAAAGTCATTTCCGACGATGTTGTTATTAATCGGGATTTTCCGCGTATCGATTAACGTTTCGACGACGCGAGCGATTTTGACAGATGGAAATGCAGGACATGTTATTGAAGAGTTCGGTCAGTTCGTAATTGGCGGAAACTTATTAATTGGTATCGTTATTTTTACAGTATTAATCATATTTCAGTTTATCGTTGCAAACGGTGCATCGCGTACAGCTGAAGTAGCAGCTCGTTTTACACTTGATTCTTTACCAGGGAAACAAATGTCTATCGATGCTGATTTAAACCAGCGTATTATTTCAGAAAAAGATGCACAAGCAAAACGAAAAAAATTAAATATGGAAACAGAGTTTTACGGAGCGATGGATGGTGCCGGGAAGTTCATTAAAGGGGATGTTATTTTCGGGATTGTCATTTTATTCGTAAACATTATTTTCGGTTTAATTGTCGGAATGATGCAGCAAGGGATGAGCTTTGCGGATGCGGCTCTTCATTATACACAGTTAACTGTCGGTGACGGAATCGTAAACCAAATCGGTTCGTTAATGCTTGCGATTTCAACAGGTATTATCGTAACGCGTGTATTTGACGGTTCACCGGATACAGTAACAGAAGGTATCTTTAAAGAGTTATTAGCGCATGAAGTCGTTGTATATGCACTAGGTGGTTTATTTATCGCAATGGGTATTTTTACTCCGCTACCGTTTCTACCATTCGCACTCGTTGGTGGAACAATTATCTTCTTAGGCATTCGTAATAAAAATCGAATAAAGAAAGAAAAAGAAGACGAGCTTCAAAAAGAAATAGAAATGATTCAAGGCGAAGATGAGCAACTGCAACAAGTGGAAGATTCATTCGGAGTATTTACGGATAAATATCCAATTATAGTAGAACTCGGTTTAGATTTAGCAGCACTTGTAAAGCAGAAAATTAACGGGGAAACAGCTCGTGATAAAGTTGTTCTTATGCGGAAGTCGATTATTACTGACCTTGGTATTAACGTTCCTGGAATTAACTTTAAAGATAATACGAGCTTTAGACCACGCGGACGTTACATTATTCGAATTAAAGGTGCGAAGGCGGCTGAAGGTGTTTTAAAATCAGGTTATTTATTAGCACTGAAAACGCCAAACGTAATGGCTGATTTAGATGCAGAGCCAGCGAAAGATCCAATTTTCGGTGAAGATGGATATTGGATTTTAGAGCATATGGTGCAAGATGCACAAATGAAAGGCTATCAAGTGTTAGAGCCACTTAGCATATTAATTACACATTTGGATGTTGTCGTTAGACGTAATCTTCACGAATTAATTCAGCGTCAACATGTAAAAGACTTAATTAACTCGCTTGAAAATGATAATGGCGTTCTATTAGAAGAGATTAAGAAAAAAGAAATTGATTTATCACTCGTTCAAAATGTTATTAAACAACTTCTAAAAGAAGGTATTTCTATTCGTGATTTACCAACAATTATTGAAGGTATTATTGACGGCAAAGAAATTTATCAAAACCACGTTGACGGTGTGACATCATTTGTTCGTGAATGTATTTCAAAAGTTATTTGTGAAAATGCGAAAAATCCAGACGGAAAAATATATGCAGCGCTCTTCTCTGATTCAATCGAGTTAGATGCGGATGTTGTGAATAATTCATATCAAGGTTACTTATTAAACTGGGATTTAGATTTAGAAACACGTGTCGTTGAGCAAGTGCAGCGCGTCTTTAAACAAGCACGTTTAATGGGAAGAGAACCAGTGTTATTAACACGTAGAAAAGATTTTAGATTTGCGATTGTAAGACTGCTAGAACGTTATCAAGTGGAAGCACAAGTACTTTGTATTAGCGAATTAGCACCAGAAATTGTTGTGGATCAAATTGCCTATATTGAATAGTAGGGGGTGAAGTAATGGAAAGTACAGAAAAGAAAGAAGCGTTAATGCGAATAAAAGCAGCTTCGAAAAATGAATTGTATCGAAAGTTATTTGACCAATATGGTACAGATTATTATTACGTTGTCGATGAAAGTGTAAAACGAAATATACCGTTTTTTTGGAAAAAGGATTATGAAATGTTAGTTGCTTTTCCAGAAGAAAAACAGGAAGAAGTGAATGAAGGTACAGCTCAATTTCATGAACAGTTAATGGATGTTGTGAATGATCCTTCAGAACAAATTGTGAAGGCGAATGGAATTCAATCAGTACTGCACAATTTAGAAAACGTAACGACTCCTATGTCATACGCGGCGATGCAAACAGGAAATAGTGAAGAATGGGCAAGAAAAAAAGAGAAACTATTAAAGCTGTTTGAAAAAGGAATCGTCGTTGTGAAACCGATGAAAGAAACGGAAATAACGAAAGTAACGAAAAAGAAAAAAGTTGTGAAACAAGTCGTTCCAGTAAAGAAAGAAGAAGTAGCTCCAAAGAAAGAAAATCAAGAATCTGTACCGTTTATTATTCAAAAAGTAATTCGGATGCTAGAACAAAACGATGTGGAACAATATTTCATTCATGCATATGCTGAAAAGTTAAAAATAAAGTTTGAAAATGCAACGATGATTACGGAAGAAGAAGTTATCAGGTACATATTGGAAGATATGAAATCTCATTTTAATACGGAAAACGTCTTTGAAAAAGAAGTACAAACAATTGCATTAATAGGTCCAACTGGCGTTGGTAAAACGACGACACTTGCGAAAATGGCATGGCAATTTCACGGTAAGAACAAAACAGTTGGTTTTATAACGACCGATCATTCGCGCATAGGGACAGTGCAGCAATTGCAAGATAACGTAAAGACAATTGGATCGGAAGTAATTGCTGTACGTGATGAAGCTGCAATGACAAGAGCGCTTACGTATTTTAAAGAAGAAGCACGCGTCGATTATATTTTAATTGATACAGCAGGGAAAAATTATCGTACGTCAGAAACAGTGGAAGAAATGATTGAAACGATGGGACAAGTAGAACCAGATTATATTTGTTTAACGTTATCAGCTTCAATGAAAAGTAAAGATATGATTGAAATTATTACAAACTTTAAAGATATTCATATAGATGGTATTGTGTTTACGAAATTTGATGAAACAGCAAGTAGTGGCGAATTGTTGAAAATTCCAGCAGTATCATCAGCTCCTATTGTATTAATGACAGACGGCCAAGACATAAAGAAAAATATACATATCGCTACAGCTGAACATTTAGCAAAACAAATGTTACAAACATCGTAGAAAAGAGGTGAAGAATAAGGCGCTTGCCTTATTCAAACGAATATGAACGGTCTTTATATAGGTTCTATGGGCATGATGAATTACATGCAGCGCATTAATGTTCATTCGAATAACGTTGCAAATGCTCAAACGACAGGATTTAAAGCAGAAAATATGACGTCTAAAGTATTTGATGTACAAGACACATATCGCCGCGGAGATGGGGCGGTAACAAATATCGGTTCGGTCGATTACGCTGTAGTACCAGCTGCAACGCATGTGAATTTAGTACAAGGAAATATACAAATGACAAATAGCGCTACAGATTTCTTTTTAGATGACGGTGCGGCCGGCACAACATCATTTTTCGTTACTTCTAAAAATGATGAAACGTTTTTAACGAGAGATGGTAGTTTCACATTAAATAGTGATCGTTATTTACAAACGTCATCTGGTGCTTTCGTAATGGGAGAGAATAATGAGCGTATTCGTATTCCAGAAGGAGCAAAGGTTGCTGTACAAGCAGATGGTACATTATATGATGAAATAACACAAAATAATATTGCTCGTTTGCAAACAAAAACAGTAGATGCAGAAACGAATGCTCGTCTCGTGCAACGTGAAAATAAAAGCTTTACACTAGCAGAAGGAAACATTGCTAATTTACCGAACGGAACAGGAATAGTAAAAAATCATATGCTAGAAAATTCAAATGTAGATATGACGAAAGAGATGGCCGATCTTATGACAGATCAAAAGATGATTCAAGCATCACAGCGCGTTATGACGTCATTTGATAAAATTTATGAAAAAGAAGCAAATGAAATATTGAGATAGTGGACTCCTAATAAAGGGGTCTTTTATTAATTTTAAATTTCAGAATTATCAATTGACTTTGTGGAGCTTCTTTTTTATATTAGTAGGTATAACTATAACTACTAAAGAGGTGAGAGTATGACAACGGCATTATATTTAGAAGATGCATACAAAACGAGTTGCGAAACAGAAGTGATAAAAGTAGAAGGGAATAAAGTATTTGTAAAGGAAACAGTTTTTTATCCAACTGGTGGAGGGCAAGAATGTGATACGGGTGTCATTGTACAAGATGGGTCTGTATTTGAAGTTGAAAAAGTAAAGAAGGAGCAAGGAGAAATAGTTCACTATATAAAAGATGAAGCTCAAGTAAAATTAGGTCCAGTTAAATTAGAGATAAATTGGGAAAGACGTCATAATTTAATGCGTCATCACTCTTTACTGCATCTTATCGGAGCTGTTGTTTATGAAAAGTATGGAGCTCTATGCACCGGAAATCAAATTTATCCTGATAAAGCACGTATCGATTTTAATGAGTTACAAGAGTTATCGAGCGTGGAAGTAGAAGAAATTGTTGAGGAAGTGAATAAACTTATTAAGCAAAATAAAGAAATTTCCACTCGTTATATGAGCCGCGAAGAAGCAGAAAATGCTGTAGGAATGATTAAAACAGCAATAAATCTCCTGCCAACTACTATCCAAGAAATCCGCATTGTTACAATTGAAAATTTAGACGAACAAGCTTGTGGAGGCACACATGTGAAAAATACGAGTGAAATAGGAACACTTGTTATTGATAAAGTAAAAAGTAAAGGGAAGCAAAATCGTCGTTTTGAAGTAAGGGCGATTTAGATTGTGAGGGGTTACCGATGGATAAAATTATAAAGGAATTACAAAAGTTAGGATTTTCCCAGTATGAATGTAAAGCGTATATTGGACTACTAAAACATTCCCCAGTAACAGGCTATGAAGTGAGTAAACAAACAGGAGTACCTCGTTCTATGATTTACGAGGTACTCGGTAAGTTAATGGATAAAGGAGCAGTGCATATTGTACCTTCTGAACCAGTTAAATATGTACCAGTACCAGCTACCGAATTAATGAATCGAATGCGAAAAGACTTTGAAAAGTCCTTTGAATTTTTAGATGAGAAATTAAATTGTTTAGAACAAGAGCGACAAATAGATGTAATTTCGCATATTCGTTCAAATGATCGTGTTTTGAAAGAAATATGCAATATAATTAGTAGAGCTAAGGAAGAGTTATGGGTTTCTGTATGGGAAGAACAAGTGCATGAAATTGAACCATACATTCATCAAAAGGAAGAGGAAGGCGTACATATATTTTCAATCTTATTTGGAGCTCCAGAAACAAAAATAGGAGCGACATTTCACCATAATTATATGACGCCCCACGTTGTTGAAAAGAGAATGGGTGGTCATTTAACTGTTATTGCTCGTGATGGAGAGGAAGTATTAATTGCGAACTTCTCAAATGATAGCACTTCATGGGCCGTTACAACGTATGACCCAGCGCTAGTTCTCGTTGCTACAGAGTATGTGCGGCACGATATTATGGTTGAAGAAATCACAAAGGAATTTGGAGCTGATAAGTTAGATACGTTATGGCGTGAAAATATAGATTTAGTTCATGTCGTAACAGGAAAACGAACTTTAGAAGGAATGGAGGATGATAGAGATGAGTAAAGCTCAGGCACATGTAGCTTTGCAGAGCGATGATACATTTCAGCAAGGAGTAAAAGATTGTTTACCAACTGTATTTGGTTATTTGAGCATCGGTATAGCAGCTGGTGTAATTGCAAAAACAGCAGGTTTTTCTATCATTGAAATTGCATTTATGTCGACTTTAATTTATGCAGGTTCTGCCCAATTTATATTAGCTGGTATGTATGCAGCCGGTGCTCCTGCTTCCGCAATTATTTTTACTGTGTTTTTTGTTAATTTACGTCATTTATTAATGAGTGCTGCCCTCGCGCCGTACTTTACGAAACTACCTCTATTAAAAAACGTCATTATTGGTTCGCAAATTACAGATGAAACGTTCGGCGTCGCAGTGCAGCATGCAGCGCAAAAAGGATATTTAGGCGAAAGATGGATGATTGGGCTAAATGTAACGGCTTATTTAAACTGGATTCTTGCTACTATCATTGGCGGGCTATTTGGTGAGTGGATACCAGATCCACATACATACGGGATGGATTATGCATTACCAGCGATGTTTATCGGATTATTTGTACTTCAGCTCATAAGTAGTAAACCAAAGCTAGCAATTCATTTAAGTGTTGCAATTGTAGCGATTATACTTGCATACGTTTCACACTTAATTATGCCAGATAGTATAGCGGTTATTATCGCAACATTACTAGCTGCGACGATTGGAGTGGTGATTGAAAAATGGAAATGAGATTAGATGTATTATTACTTTTACTAGCAGCAGGAGCTGTTACACTCGTGCCACGTATTTTACCTCTACTCGTATTTAGCAAACTACAAATTCCAGACTGGGGTTTAAAATGGTTAAATTACATACCAATTGCAATATTAGCAGCACTTTTAGCACAAGTTTTATTTATGCACGAGACGATGCAGTGGGATTATCTTATTGCAGCAATTCCAACATTTCTTGTAGCGATATATACTCGTAGTTTATTAGGTACAGTATTAACGGGAGTGGTTGTGATTATTTTGTTACGTTTCTTTTTCTAAAAAGGATTACGCTCATATAATAGCGAAAAGTGTAATAACATGAAAAATATAGGGGTGGTGTTATGATACTTTTAACGATAGGAGCAATTTTGTTAACGTTGTTTATTTTCTTTACTATCGGTTTCGTTACGTTTATGATGTTTGTTGATAAGGCGACACCTCAAATATATTATACACCTTGTGAATCAGTGACAGTGAAAACTAAAGGTAAACATAGAAGGAAGAAAAGTTGAAAGTTGGCTTTTCTTCCTTCTTCTATTACATCCCCGAAAGAACTAACAAAAACAGCCCAAATAAAAAACTAATAAAGGAAAGAAAACCGATATATATGGAGAACACACGATTGTTTCTCCATTCGCGCCAGAAAGTGATAAAACCTAATATACAAAGGAAAAACCAAATGGGTAGGAATAGGAACTCACTAATCTTTTCGGGAAGTAACGCATAAAAAGTTGATAAATATAAAATCCAATTTGTAAAAAATAAAATGCAAACGATAATAGATTGTAAGTAGGGCCGTTTGGAAAACTCCCCCTTTTTTACGGTTACGAAAATAATAGTTAGCACTGAGAAAAAGGCAATGAATATGAAAATAAGTAAGAGTAATGTAAGTGTCATTTACATCTCCTTTATAAGAGTGTTTTTTACAAGAAATGAATCTATTACATTATATGCTTGTTTTGTAGAGTGCTCGTTATATTTTTCAGTGTACGGATTTAGAAATCCATGTTCACCGTGTAGTTGTTTTATTTCTAATAAAGGGTTATTCTGTTGCTGCAATGTTTGAATGAAAGAGGATACTGAAAAACTAGATTCTTTTTCTGGGAATATAAGTAATGTAGCGCATGTAGGCTTTATGTGAACATAGTCGCGTATACGAGAACCGTAACATCCGATAATAAAATTTATTTTCGGATCGTTACTACATAGCCATGAGATGGTAGCTCCAACACTAAAGCCGATAAGTCCAATATGTGTATAACTACTAGAAAGATGAGAAATGAATTCTTCAATTTGCTTTTTTCCATCATCAAATCCAATATGATTTACAAAATGTTCATATGCTTTTTCTTCATCACGATAATGAAATGCGTGTTGTGATTGTAGAAGATTAGGGCAGAATACATCTATATGAGATGAAGTAAAGTGGTTGGTAACGTGATGCATATGGTCGTTCACACCATATATTTCATGAACAATAACGAGAGCTAATTTTTCCTTCATAGTTATAAAGTACCTCTATGAAACTTAAATTCTTTCTCAACAAGGCAAATACGCAGATGGAAGTTTTCATACCATTGCTCACGACCTCTTTTTTTCGCTTCTTTATGTAAGGTGTTCTTCTTCCAATTTTCAATCGCATCAAGTGATTCCCAATAAGAAATTGTTATTCCGAGTCCAGAATTACCTCTTGCACTTTCTACACCTAAAAATCCAGGTTGTTGCTTTGCAAGTTTCTCCATTTCTTCGGCAACGGTATTATAGTCTGTTGTATCATTTGATAAATTAGAAGTGAATATAACTGCATAATAAGGCTTGTTTTTTTCTAAAGTAGATGCCATTATTTTTCCTCCTTAATGTATAGTACGAATAATTAATCCATAGTTTGTATTTTAGCAGGTCACAAAAAGAAAAGAAGTAGAAAATTCTTATTTTTTCAGCTCATGTAAAATAAAGGGTTGAAGAAATTTATAGTAAGTAATCTGAAAGAAGAAAAATGCCACTTCAAAAGAGAAGTGGCATTTCTTATATTTCCTCTAAGCTATTAACTGGAACAGTTAATTCGCGTTCTGGGTTTTTTACTTCATATATGCGGGCGGTTTCATTGCTTTCATCGACGTGTTGAATCATAACAGGCATGCCTTGAAAACTGACATTGGCTTGCTCTGCTGACACAGAAAGCTCTATTGCACGTTGTATATTCATTTATATTCCTCCCATCATTATTATCTTTGCTAAAAAAGAGGAGTAATATACCATTTAGAGACATTCTTAAAGTTTTTGTATTATTTGTAATGTTTCTTTAATAAATGAAGTGAAGATGGAATCAGGATAGGACTGTACGATTTCATATGCTTCTGTTACTTCTTCAAGAGCTCTTTTTTTATCATTAAGTTTCACATAACAAAGAGCGCGATATGCCCCAGCTGTTGTAAGTCGTGCGTGATCAAGTGGATGGTTTATATAATCTGGTATGATAGCGCGTTGCAATGTTTTTAAAGCTTCTTCGTATTGTTTTAAACCATACAAAGCTTTTCCTTTTTCAAGATAATATGATCCATCATCTTGAAAAATTGGCTCATCTTTTAATTTTTCTCGAAATTGTTCTAAATGTTCTAATGCAACTGTATATTCATTAGCAATTGTGTTGTAGTAGAAAGCTTTTAAAAGATCAATAACCGCCGCAGAGAAATTATCTTCTGTAAAAATGGCGAATTGCTCTGATTTTTTTATGTAATGTAAATATTGTTCTTTATCAGCCGTGATTACTTTTTGATAAGATAAAATACGATAAAATTCATCTGTTTTATAATACACTTGATGCTTTTTTGAAAATGCAAGTGCATCTAAAATGACACTTTCACATTGTTCGTAATCACCACATGCAAGAAAAATAATTGCTTCATATAAATATAATTCGATATGTATAATGAGATCCATTTCTAAATGTTTCTCTTCATAGTCATTTCGGATACTAGCTATAAGTTGTAAACATTCAGCATATTTTTTACGTGTGAATATCGTAAAGGATAATTTTAATTTTGTTTCCGTACTATCCCGGTATAACGTATATTTCTCAAAAATAGAAGTAGCCTTTTCAACGTAATATTCAATATTGTAATCTTTCATTTTAGCCGCAGCTGTTACAAACTGTTTATATAAACGAGCAGTATTCAAAGTGGGAGGTAGCTCTTTTTGAACGATCGGTAGTAAAACCTCATATACTTCATCGTACTTGTTTGCTTTTATTAGTTTCTCCGTTTGTTGAATGAGTTCTACAATTTCTACATCATCTTCTTCTAATAAAAAACTCGTTTCACATTCAAGTTTGTCAGCGATATATTGTAGTGTTTTCATAGAAGGTGTAGCTTTTCCATTTTCAATTTGACTTAGCATACTTTTTGTGAGTTCTGAACCTGCTAGATCAGTTTGAGTAAGCTTTTTTTCTTTTCGTAACGTTTTAATTTTTTCACCGAGAGTAGCCATATAATTGCTCCTTTATAGTTAGAAAGTTAAATGTCATTAAACTTTTTGTTGTAAAAATTGGAAAGTTAATTATATAATAAGTTTAACACAATTTAACTTTTAAGGGGAGAGTGTCAAAAATGGGGGATATAAGTATAGGACAACATGATTCAAGAATGAAGATTGCAACGAGAAATATTATTTTAATGATGATTGGGAAAATGACGTCTTTGCTAGGAGCCGGTATTTATACGTTTGCAATGGGATTATACGTATTAAAGACAACGGGTTCAGGAATGGGGTTTGCAACTACGCTTATTTGTGGATCGATTCCAAGGCTAATCTGTGGACCAATTGCTGGTGCTGTAGCTGACCGCGTCAATCGAAAATGGCTTGTCATCGGTACCGATTTGTTAAGTAGTTTAACAATGTTTATTATGTTTATCCTTGCAACTACTTTTGGGCCATCACTTCTGTTTATTTATGTTTCAGCAGCATTATTATCAATTTGTGCGAGTTTTTACTCTGTTTCATTAACTTCATCTATTCCAAGTTTAGTAGATGAAGGACGTATTCAAAAAGCGAGTGCTTTGAACCAGACGGCAGCTTCTTTATCAAATATTTTAGGGCCGATTATTGGCGGAGTTGTATTTGGTTTCTTTTCAATTCAGTCGTTCTTTTTGTTAAATAGCATTACATTCTTTTTAGCGGTTGTTGTGCAATTATTTATCGTATTTGATTTATACAAAAAAGAAATGGCTGAAAGTAAAGAGCATTTCTTGACGAGTATAAAAGAAGGGTTTTCATATGTAAAAAGACAGCATGAAATATATGGTTTAATGAAAATTGCAGTAGGGGTAAACTTTTTTGCGAGTGCACTTTTCGTTTCACTTCCATATATTATTGTTCAAAATTTGCATCTATCTTCGAAGCAACTCGGTGTTGTAGAGGGAATGTTAGCAGTTGGGATGTTAATTGGTGCAATTGCGTTATCAGTACGTAAAGAAGTGAATAATCCGTTTCGTTCTGTTTATATTGGGTTGCTTTTATTTGCGGGCTTGAGTTTATGTACAGTGTTTCCATTAGTAGTCACCATCCCGAAAGTAGCAAGTTTTATTTACTATATCGCTTTTATGATGTTAACTGGTATATCAATGATGGTTGTAAATATCCCGATGCAAGTACATTTGCAAAAGACGACAGATCCAAGTTATTTAGGACGCGTTTTCGGCTTACTTGAAACAATTTCTACTGCAATCGCACCGCTCGGTATGATTGTGTATGGATTATTATTAGATATGTTGCCAACTAGCATTGTTATGATGACATTAGGCGGAGGTTTATTGTTAGTTGTATTAGTAGGAATAAAGAAGCATGTAATGAAAAAGCAAGTGGATGTGTCTGTCTAAAAGGCAATTTGACTTAATAAAATAAAAATGACCGAATTAGTATTTTAGTTTTTGAAACTCTTTTTCATGTATGTTACAGTATAGTGAGCAGGCAAAGAAAAGGAGACAACAGCATGAAAAAATTAAGTTTTGTTATGCTTTTTCTATTAGTCGTAATGGCTGGATGTAGCAATTATGACACATATATTGAAACAGGTATGCAATCATTGAAAGATGAAAAGTATAGTGATGCAACAATGTGGTTCGAAAAAGCAGAAAAAGAGAAATCAGGAAATGAAGCGAAATCATATAAAGAAGTTGCTGAGAGAATGGATCACGGAGCAACAGCATTAAAAGACGGTAAGTATTTAGAAGCGAAAGACATTGCAAATGAAGTGTTACAAAAGAAAAAAGATGATGAACTTGAAAAAGCTGTAACATCAAATGCAGAGAATATGCTTCAAAAAGCAAAAGATGTGGAAGAGAAAGTAAATGAAAGAGTGGCAAAGCGTAGAAAGGTAGAAGAAGAAGGAATCGATAAACTTATTAAAGCTGTCGATAGTATAGATGAAGTGAAAGAAAAAGAGAAGAAAGTATCAGAAGCATTAGATAAGGCTGAAGAGGCGCAAGCAAAAATTGAGGCAAAGAAAAATAAATAGATTTATAGTTTAAAAGGCTGTCGTGCATAACGACAGCCTTTTAATTTTTTGTTGTAAATGAAGTGATGCTTTGTAGTAAAAAAGAAATGATTTTAGAATTCCATCTGTCCTCATGATGAATCGTATAAATATTACGCTGAAATTCAAATTCAGGGATTGGTATATAGCATAGCTCATTTCGTTGTATTTCTTGCTCGATAGCAAGTTTAGAAATAAAGGCAATTCCATTACCATATTTTAAAATTTGTTTCATCGTTTCTAATGAGTCTAATTCAATTTCAGATTGGAATGTAATGTTGTGCGCCAACGTCCATTGTGTAAGTAAATCTCTCGTTGTAGATGGATTACGATGCAATAGTATGCGTTCCTTTTCGATATTTTGTAACGATACATTGTCTTTCTTTGAAAAATGATGTTCTTTGGAAAAGGCAAGAACAAGTGTATCGGGCATTATATTCGTTTGTTTTAAAAGTGGTTCATCAAATGGAGCAGCGGAAATTATCCCAAGATCGATTTCGTGATTTTGTAGCATCATTCGAATTTCAGGGGCTGTTTTCACTAGTAGCGTTATTTTTATATTGGGAAATTCGCATTGAAATTGATGAACGACTTCTGGCAAAAGATAAGTCGCTGGTACATAACTAGCGCCGATTGTTATAGCACCTTTATGAAAATCTTTAAACTCTTGCGTGACACGTCTAGCTTCTTTCATAAGCGCATCTATTTTACAAGCATAATGGTGCAAAGCCTCACCAGCCTCTGTTAAGAAATACCTTCCAGAACGTAATTCAAATAAAGACACACCGAGTTCTTCTTCTAAGCTTTTTATATGAAATGTAATAGTTGGTTGTTTAACGCCAAGTTTTTCTGCAACGATTGTAAGCTTTTTGTATTTCTTAATAAGTACTACAATTTCTAATTTTAAGAGATTCATTATGAATTGCCGCCTTTTTTATTTTAACTATAGAAAAAATCTATAGAAATAAATAGTTTATTAGAAGTTTTTTAATTTAATCTTTACAGTACATTAACATTGAGTATAAATCTTCCATATAGAATGAAAGCAGGTTAAGAATGAGGGGAGAGAGGTGAAGCAATGGATATTACAATTAGTGGATTAGAAAAGACATTTGGAAAAATACAGGCGTTAAAGCCGTTGCAGATTGTAATGAAACAAGGGGAATTCACTACACTTTTAGGACCTTCGGGGTGTGGGAAAACGACTTTGCTTAGAATGATAGCAGGACTTGAAGAACCGGATAAAGGAGAAATATATTTTGGAGACCAGTGCATGTATTCTGCTACAAAAAAGATAAAGACATCTCCTCATGAACGGAATATCGGTATGGTATTTCAAGATTTTGCTTTATGGCCGCACATGACTGTTTTTGAAAATGTTGCATTTGGTTTAAGGGCTACAAAGCAAACGAATCATTTACGAGAAAAAGTAGAAGATGCGATAAAGCGAGTTCGCCTGCAAGGTATGGAGAAACGGTATCCACACGAACTTTCTGGTGGACAGCAACAACGTGTCGCATTCGCTAGAGCAATTGTAACAAAACCTCACTTTATTTTGTTTGATGAACCGCTAAGTGCACTCGATGCAATTTTGCGAGAAGAAATGAGAATAGAGCTTATGGATATCGTTCATTCCATTGGTTTAACTGCACTGTATGTCACTCACGATCAAATAGAAGCAATGTCAATGTCAGACCAAATTATTGTCATGAAACAAGGAGAAATATTACAAAAAGGAACACCGGAAGATATTTATGTGAAACCGTCTCATGAATTTGTTGCCAAATTTGTTGGTAAGGCGAATTGGCTTGTAGAGGGTGAAAAAATGATTCGTCCAGAGCATGTGAGTTGGACAAAAAATGATGTGTGCGAAATGTATACAGGTGAAATTCAGCACGTTACATATGTAGGAGAACGTTATGAAGTGAAAGTAAATATGGGGACTTTAGGCATCTGGACAGCCTATCACAATAGTAAGCTAAGCATCGGTAAACCAGTATCGTTATATGTGCCAAAAAAATGTATTCATCATATAGGGGGAGAATCGTATGAAGAAATTCAGTTCGCTTAAGTCTTTATTTGTATGTACTTTATTATTTTCGGCTGTAGTAACAGGGTGTAGTTCAAAGACAGGTAATGCAGATGCAAAAAGTAAAAATACGAATGAAAAGAAAATTGTTGTATATAGTGCAGGACCAAAAGGGTTAGCAGAAAAAATTCAAAAAGACTTTGAAAAGAAAACTGGTATAAAGGTGGAAATGTTTCAAGGGACAACTGGTAAAATTTTAGCGAGAATGGAAGCTGAAAAGAAAAATCCAGTCGTTGATGTAGTCGTACTTGCATCATTACCAGCGATGGAAGGATTAAAGAAAGAGGGTCAAACGTTAGCTTATAAAGAAGCGAAACAAGCTGATAAGCTGCGTTCTGAATGGTCAGATGATAAAGGACATTATTTCGGGTATAGTGCTTCAGCATTAGGGATTGTGTACAATACAAAAAATGTGAAGACAGCGCCTGAAGATTGGAGCGATATAACGAAAGGAGAATGGAAAGGGAAAGTGAATCTTCCAGATCCAGCACTTTCAGGTTCAGCTTTAGACTTTGTAACAGGATACGTGAAAAAGAATGGACAAGATGGATGGAATTTATTTGAGCAGCTTAAGAAAAATGAAGTTACAGTAGCAGGAGCAAATCAGGAAGCGTTAGACCCAGTTGTAACAGGTGCGAAAGATATGGTCATTGCGGGTGTTGATTATATGACGTATAGCGCAAAAGCAAAGGGTGAACCTGTTGATATTGTATATCCAAAAAGCGGAACAGTTATTAGCCCACGTGCAGCTGGGATTATGAAGGATAGTAAAAATGTTGAAGGTGCAAAAGAGTTTATTGATTATTTATTATCCGATGATGTACAAAAACAAGTTTCTAAAGCGTATTTATTGCCTGGTAGAACAGATATAAAAGCTGAAAATAGACCAAATGTAGAAGAGATTCCAGTATTAAATATTGATTGGAAAACAGTTGAGAAAGAGCAAGATGAAATAGGAAAACAATTTAAGAAAGTATTTCAATAAGATGGTGATTCCATGGTAAATCGATTCGTATCAGTAAGACAAGTTGGAATGACGGTAGCGTTATTACTTGTGGCGATGTTAATCGTCATTCCACTTTTTCTTATTTTATTTTCTAGTGTATATGAAAATAGTAGTTGGAACTTTTTAAAGCCTTTTGAAGTGATGCAGAGTGGTGGATTAGCGGGGATTTTTCTAAATTCGATGCTTCTAGGTGTACTCGTTGTAATAGGTGCTACAATATTTGCATTTCCATTGGCATTTATTATGAGCAAAACAGATGTAGGAAAGTATAGTAAGTTAGATATTGTTTTTATGATTCCATTTATGACACCGCCGTATATTGGATCGATGGGCTGGATTTTGTTCATGCAACCTAACGGCTATTTTGAACAATTTTTCCCGATGCTAAAGACAGTTTCATCATCGTTTTTTAGTTTAGGAGGTATGGTATTAATTATGAGTCTGCATTTATTCCCATTCCTTTATTTCATGCTGAAAAATACGTTACTTCAGATTGGGAGTAGTAAAGAAGAAGCTGCAGCAGTTCATGGCGGAAGTTTTTTCTATCGTTTAAGAAAAATAATATTGCCGTTATTAGTATCAAGTTATGTAATGGGTGCTTTACTCATTTTCGTAAAGACGATTGCTGAATTTGGAACACCGGCTACATTCGGACGTAGAATAGGATTCCACGTGTTAACATCAGAAATCCATAAATTTATTTCGAGTTGGCCAATTGATTTTAGTAGTGCAACAGCATTATCTTCTTTATTACTTAGTGCTTGTATGCTCATTTGGTATATGCAAAATGTATTGAATCGAAAGTATTCATATGCAATAGTTAGTGGAAAAGGTGTGAAATCTAAAAGATATACTTTGTCTATATTTACGCGCGTTGTAGCATGGATGTATGTAATTGGTTTATTAATCGTATCAATTGGAATTCCATACTTTTCTATACTTATTGCTTCTTTTTCAAAATTAAGAGGCGGCGGTTTACATGTAAATAACTTTACAACAAGTCATTATGAAGCATTGTTTACAATGGGGTCTCCGGGATTAGAGGCTTTATGGAATAGTTTTCTTTTTTCACTCGTAACAGCGATTATTGCGGTAATGATTGGAGTCTTTTTGGCACTTATGATTCGAAAGGGGAAAAAAACCTCTGAAAAATGGCTTGATATGTGCGGTATGTTACCGAATATGGTACCAGGAATCGTTATGGTTGTAGGTCTTATTCTATTTTGGAATTCACCATATATGCCTATGTCAATTTACAATACACCAGTCATGGTTATCGTAACGTATGTTGTGCTGTTTTTACCTTACACGGTGCAATATGTAAAATCATCACTCGGACAAATTGATGATTCTCTCATGCAGGCAGGAAGTGTTTTTTCTGGAAATTATATTTATATTTTTAGAAAAATAATATTGCCTCTTATTATCCCAGGCATTCTTGCTGGATGGGCGATGACATTTACAATTTCGATAAGAGAGTTAGTAGCATCGCTTCTCGTATTACCTCCATCAGTAGAAACGTCAGCAACGTTTATTTTTGCTCAATTTGAACAGGGTGAAGTATCTATAGGCATGGCGATGGCCGTTGTTTCTGTTGGACTTACAACAATATGCTTATTACTGCTACAACATATGGAGCAAAAGCGAAAAGGGGTAGTATGATGAGGGTAGAAGTATGGGGAGGAGCAGGAGAGTACGGTCGCTCCTGCTATTTTGTAAAAAATAAAGAGACGAAAATAGTATTTGATTGTGGTATTAATCGATCTTATGAGGATGGTTATCCAAAAATAGAGAGAGAAGCTGCTCCATTTTTAGATGCGGTATTTTTATCACATATTCATGAAGATCATACGATGGGTTTACCTTTATTAGCGAAGTATGGATATAAGAAAAAAATTTGGACGACTCGTTATACGAAGGAGCAACTGCCGTTATATTATGAAAAATGGAGAAACTATAATGTGATGCAAGGGTGGAATTTACCTTATAGCGACCAACACATAAAAGATTTAAATTATGTATGTATTGATGAGATTAGCAATCCAAATGAATGGGTACAAATTACTCCTACATTGCGGTTTCAATGGGGATATAGTGGGCATGTATTAGGAGCTGTTTGGTTTTTAGTTGATATGTGTAATACATACGTATTTTATTCAGGCGACTATTCAGCAGAGTCTAATATACTACGAGCTAATTTACCTGAGAAATTGGGCCACAATATAAAAGTTGCAATTGTAGATGCCGCTTATCACACAGAGGATGTTTCGCAAAATGAAAGATTAGACAATCTATGTGCAGAAATTGAACGAGTTATGCAAAATAAAGGAATAGCATTATTACCGCTGCCACAACTTGGTAGGGCACAAGATATAGTATTGTATTTATATGAACGATATAAAGAATTTCCGCTTATAGTAGATAAAGAAATTTTGGCTGGATTTGAAGAGATGTTCGTATATAAAGATTGGATAAAAAATAATGAAGAACTTAAATGGGTTATGGAGAGTTTAAAAAGAAACATAATAGTGATGGATAATGATATTAGTATGCAAAATAGTTACGGAATAGTTGTAATGAGTGATGCGAATATGCAAACGAAACGAGCGCAGTTATATTATGAACAACTTCGGAATGAAAAACGGAATGCCGTTATTTTTACTGGGCATATTGCGAAAGGGAGTTTTGCAGAAAAAGTTATGAAAGAGCATGTAAGGAATACATGTAGGGTGAATCGAGTTGCGTATAAAGTTCACCAAAGTATAAGAGACGTTAAAGAGATGTTAAATACATTATTACCAGAACATACGGTGCTAGTGCACGCTTTGAAAGAGGATACGGATCGATTACAACAAAAGCTAAGTACAGCAGGATATGAAAATGTATATTCACTTGCAATGGAACGTATAGAAGTCATTTGAAATGTAAAGGGGATAGGTATATGAAAAAAGTATTTGTATTCGTAAGCATTTTCTTTTGTTGTTTCCTTTATAACGTTAAGGAAGGGTTTGCAGCTAGTCCAATGAAACCTAGTTTTGAAGTGAAGTTATTATTGAAGCCAGAACAAGTATTAGGTGATAACAAAGAGATGAAGCAAGAGGTACTAGAACATTTCCAGGCTGGTACAAAATATGAAAGAATACAAGTGCAATTTTTAGATACTGCGAATAAAAGTTTAAGCGAGGAAGGTTGGTTTGCTAGAATTCGAAAGAAAGAATTTAGTAAAGATTTTGAACTAACATATAAAAAAAGATATCCTATTCCAAATGGTGTAATTCAAGATGCACTAGAAGTAGCTAAAAAAGAAGGATTCGATAGTAATACGGATAGTTATGAGGCGGAAATAGATTGGGGATTTGAGAAGAAAACATTAAGCATTTCAAATAAGAAAAGTTACAGTGCTAAAGGATATGGAATACTTGATTTACCAAATAAACAAGCTGCTCAAAACATGTTAATAGAAAAATTACCAGGGAAAATGAACAAATGGTTGTATACAAATTGGGGAGAAGAGATGTTAAAGAATTCCCGTATTTACGGTCCTGTATTAATGAAACGATATACAGGAGAGTTTGAAAACATAAAAGCAAATATTGAAATTTGGCCATTAAGTAATACAGGAAAATTAGAAGATGACTTCGTAATAGAAGTGTCATTTAAAACAAATGAAGAAAGTATTGCGACAAAACAAAGGGAATTATTAATGGCGAGTTTAGAGAAAAAAGGCTGGTTGTTACCGAAAGATAGTTTGAAGACAGAGCTTATTTTTCAGTAAATAGTAAAAAGGAATCCATATGCCATGGATTCCTTTTTATATATGAGTATTAAGCTAAATCAACTGACACAAACATATCACTATTTTGAAGGTTTTTAGAGCGTAAACTATAAGCAACTACCTTCTTTTTATATTGTTTTACAACATCAACATGCTCTTCATGACTATAAATATAAAATGTAAAATCTTTTTTACCACGTTTTGCATTGATAATTAAAGGAGTGCCTTCATTATGGGGTGGTGCATAATAGCGATCTAAAAATAAACCTTCGTTAAAATCATGAATAATTTTTGATTTCTGTTCGCCTACTAAGTTATTTCCGTTCATTGTAACAGTCACATTCTCTTCTTCGAGTTGTGGATGTGTTTCAAAGCGACTAATAATGGATTCAATAACAGAGTTAGGAAGGCTAGAAACGATAATTTTAAATGCTCCAAATACAACTAACATTACAATAAACCAAGTCGTCATAGTATATCATCCCCTTTATTCTATTTAATAATATAACTCATATGGTAATAGTACATATGGTGAAGTTTTGTATAATTTGTGAAAAATATGCCATTTTCACGAACGAAATGTTAGAAAAATCAATTTTGTTACAAAAAGTTGAAATCGAAGTATTTTAAAAGAAAAAGGTTTATAATAAAAATATAACTAATAACCACATTACTAATTATAAGGAAGTGTAACTATGAGTACTGTAGCAATCGTATATGGTATTATTCTTTCCACAATTATTGTTTTGTTTTTTGTTGGGGTTTCACGTTATATTCATAAATGGAAAGAAGGCGTTGCGAAATTAAATCACATTGAAGAAGAACTTAGTGATTTAATGTTACATCATGGTAAGTAAACATTTATTTTTTAACTAAAAAATGTGAAGGATATCACAAAGCATGCTTTCCTAATGAAGGCATGTTTTTTTGTTGTTTAAGAAAAGAAGTGTTTTTGTATAAATAATCTAATTATTACTTAAAAAGGGAAATTTATTTAGTATAATATATAATATGTTTATTTTAGGGGGAGTATCATGAGGGGATTAAAAGTTGTTGGAATTATAGCTGGAATTACTATAGTAGGCTGTATAGCTTTCTTTTCAGTGAAGGAATATGTCAATTCCAAAGAAGACTCTAATTATGTGCTAAATTACATAAAAGAACATAAGGATGATAAAACAACTTCTTTAATTGTTAAAAGAAATGGTGAAACATTGACATCAATAAATGAAAAAGAAAAACTACCGCTAGCAAGTATGTCGAAAATCATTATAGCAATTGAATATGCTAAGCAAGTAGATGAAGGGAAAATAAGAAAAGACGAGCAAATTTCATTGAAAGAATTAGAAAAATACTATGTGAAAAATACTGATGGTGGTGCACACCCTGCATGGCTAGATGATGTAAAAGTTAAAGAGTTAGTGAAGGGTGGTCAAACTTCTTTAGAAGAAGTAGTGAAAGGAATGATCCATTATAGTTCGAATGCGAATGCATCATATTTATTAGACAAGCTTGGAGCAGCGCGGATAAATGAAAGTTTGAAAGAGTTAGGCTTAAATAGTCACGATGAATTTTATCCAACGTATACAGGGGCATTATATATGAGGGGCTATGTTGAAAAAGAACTGCATATTCCTCAAAATAAAGCATTGGACAAGCTACGTAATATGTCTAATGATGAATATGTTAAGCATGTATGGCAAATACATGAATGGATGAAAGACGAGAAAGAATGGACAAAACGCGAGATATCTTTAAAAGCCGATATGGACTTTCAGCGTATTTGGTCAGATCGGTTTATAGGTGCAAATGCGAAGGATTACATGAGTTTACTGGAAAAGATAAATAGCAGAAATTATTTTACACCACAAATGCAAGGTGAGATTGAGAATATATTTAAAGGAACCGTAGGAGAGGGTATGTTCGAATTTGCTGGACAGAAAGGTGGTTCTACTGCATTTGTATTAACAAATAGTTTCTATGGTACTGATAAAAAAGGGAATAAGATTGAGATTGTCTTTATGATGAACAATTTGAGTGAAAAAGCATTTGAAAAGCTTCTAAGTAATATGGATTACTTTATTCGAGATATTGTCATAAGTGAGAAATTCAGAAATAAATTATAATGAAATAATTTTATTATGTAAACAAAGGGGCACTTATGAAAAGTGCTTTTTTGTAATACAGGATTTTCCAATCTTATTATTGAATATAAATTGAAAATAAGAAAGGAGGTTGAAAAATGACAACAATATATTTCGTTCGCCATGCCCATTCTACATATACAAAAGAAGAACGGGAACGACCTTTATCTGAAAAAGGGCACTGTGATGCAGAGAATGTAACACATTTATTAAAAGATAAACATATTGATGTTGTTATTTCTAGTCCGTACAAAAGAGCAATCCAAACTGTACAAGGAATTGCGAATACATATAAATTATCAATACAAACAGAAGAAGATTTGCGTGAAAGATTATTGAGCACAGAGCCAGTATCAAATTTTAATGATGCTATGCAGAATGTGTGGGAAGATTGGAGTTTTGCATACGAAGGCGGAGAATCGAATGATATCGCACAAAGGCGCGCTGTAATATGTATGCAAAATATATTAAAACAATATGAAGGTAAGAATATTGTAATAGGTACGCATGGAAATATTATGGTATTACTCATGAATTATTTTAATTCGAAATATGATTTTGAGTTTTGGAAAACACTTCATATGCCTGATGTGTATAAATTAAATTTTGATAAAAATCGTTTCATTTCTGCTGAAAGAATAGAGAAAACAGGTCATCGGTTAAATATTTTGTAAAAGTTTATCAAAAAAAGAGGAAAGAGAGAAGTTATTGTAGAAGTATGACTTTGTAACATAAAAAATATATGTTAAAGGAGGCTGTTTACATGTTTGAGAAAGAGAAAGAAGGGCTTATTGAAGTTCAAAACGTATATGAAATTGCACCAGAAGATGGAACAATCATTGGTATGGCAACGGAAGAAGAAATGGAAATTGCTGCTGAACTAGAGTTACAGTACTATGCCCATTCTCGTTTGTTAGAAGCAAATATTCAGTTAGACGGTTCCTCCTACAAAGAGTTACTTCAGGAGTTCCAGGAGTACGAAAGAAAATCAATGAGCTTTTGGCGAGCGATACATAAACGTTTAGCTGTGCCATGGGCGTGGGTACTACGTATTGATGTTGCGAATGGCCCTATATATGTAAGTAATGGAAGTTCATATTACGAAGAAATCGATGATGAAGAAGATTATGAATAGATAAGTAAGGAAGCAGCTTTAGTTGCTTCCTTTTTTTATTTGTAAGAAATGAATCGCTTCAATAATAATATCTGGTCGATCATTTTCTATACCGTGACTAGCATGTTCGGCAAGAATATATTGGCTGTTAGTTGAGAGGTGTAATTGTTCGTGAATTAGTTCTTGCCACATTGCTTCAAGTTGTGTTGCTTCCTCTTTTGGCATGCCACCATTAGTCAATTGAGTAATAGAATATTGAGGATCTCTACCGATAACGATTAATGGTATTTCTAATGTTTTACATAGCTCTTTTAGTGAGAGAGCACAGTTTTTCCACTCCGATAGTTCAGAAGCTGTCGCTTTATATAATGAAGGCGAGGTAGAGAATTCAATTTGCTGTTTTGATTGATCGGTGAGAATAGGTTTTAGTTCGTTATAAAGTGTGTCTACATCCATTTTTGAATACATATTATATTTTTGAAACCAAACATCATCAGAATCAGTTTGATCAGAAATTGGTAAATGAAGTTCATCTAAACGGTGTAAGTTCATCGAAGTAGAATCAACTAAAATAAGTGCTTGCAGCTTATCTTCATGTAACATCGCAAAATGTTGTGCACATAATCCTCCATAGGAATGACCGATTAGAATAAATGGTTCTTGAATAGCTAGTTTGTTTAGTAACATATGTAGCTCTTTTGTAACTTGCCTTATTGTACGCGGCTGATTGCCTAAATCACTTTTTCCGTAACCTGGGCGATGGTATGAAACAACTGTAAAGTGCTCTGAAAGCTTTTCTATAATAGGAAACCAATCATAAAATGAGCAAGTCATTCCGGTTTGAATGACTACAGTTTGTTTACCATCTCCTTTTATATGTACTTCTATATTTTGCCCCATTATTTCTACAAATTTATGAATGTTAATTCCTCCTAAGCTTGAAATAATTTTTGAAAAGCAAAAACGATACACCAAACACCTATACCAAGTAGGACAGATGTACTAAGTGTAAATGAATTTTTTAAACCAATATAGACAATAAATAATAGTAGTGCTGATGCGGGGAATCCATATAATACCCCTAAAGCAAATTGACTCAATTCTTGTTTATTTCCGCCTTCGAATGAAATCCAAAATAAACTAAGTAAACTCACGAGAGGAAGGGCAGCAATAAAGCCACCTATCGTACTGTAATGTTTAGCGACTTCAGTGATAACGCCGATAATAAGTGCCGAAACGATTATTTTAACGAGGAAATGCATATTTTGCCTCCTTCGCTAATAAGGAAAATGCTTTTTCAATTAATTGTTGTTCTTCTGTTGATAACTGTGATTCTAATATTTTTATCTTTTCTTTATCTAGTAAAGTATGTTTTTCTAATACTTCAATTCCTTCAATTGTTAATGTAAGGTTTACCACTCTTTCATCTTTTTTATTTCTCTCTTTAACGATGAAACCCTTTTGAATAAGGCGTTTTATATGTTCAGATGCTGTGTTATGAGAAAGACTAAGCTCAGTAGCGACTTTTCCAATTGTTATATCTTTCTCACGAGAAACGATTTGTAAAATACGAATTGCTTGGTGGGAAAGGTTGTCCTCGTATTCGTATCGTAAGTGATAATAAATGCTCTCCCAATGTTGATTAATGTTGTACATAATAATAAATCTCCTTTTTATATCGTATAGTAAGATATATTCGTGATTTCAGAAATAAAACCCTTTTATTTGGATAAAAAATGTTGAAAAAGTTTATTTTTATTGAAATATAAGGTAATCTATGTGTAAAGGTATACATTTAGCAAGAGAGAGGATGATAGCTGTGAATACATTCAAATGGATTAGTCATGAACAGATGTATGTAGATGAAATACATGTTGAAAAATGTGGTCCTCTTTCAGTCGGCGTATATGGGGGAAATCAAGAGAGTGATGCATATGAACGAGGAGATGCGGTGCTGGCTTGGTGGGATCCTGAATTACAATTTGAATTTGTTATGATTTTTGATACACATCACAAAACAAAAAATATAGATTATATAATAGAAGCGATTTCGGAAAGAAAAGAAAAACTAAAAGAGTTATTCTCATATCCAATACATTTAGCTTTCCATCATACACATATGTACTTATTAGCGTTATTTACAGATGAGTTATTTATTAAAAAGTGTGATCAAGATGATGAGGAACTCGCTTGCTTAATTTGTTTACGAAAAGGCGAATTTTTATATTGGTTATCAGTTGGTGATTGTTTCGCGTATTTATTCCATTCTGAGAAAACGAAAAATGGAAAAGGACGATTAAATAAACGGAAGAATTACGAATATATTGGCAGGAAAAATATTTTTGCAGCAAATACACCTTGCTTTACGTCAGGTGTAAGAGGATTAGAAAAAGGAATGAATCACATTGTAATGGCAACGGACGGTATTTTAGAGTGTGACAAACGAAGGTTTGATGATGATCAATCTTTAGTAGAAATATTACACGACGGAAATAGCTTGCAGATTGAGCCCGTATTAACAAATGTACTGCAGTGGAAAGGTAGAGACTGTGCCACGATTATTGGATGGTCTATTGATACTGATAATAAACAATGTGCTAATTAATATAAAAGGAGTTCAAGGTTTTTATCCTTGAACTCCTTTTTGTTAAGCAATATGGATGTGATATGTTTTTAACCATTCATTTACTTGTAGCATATACTCCATGGCACTTCTTGCTTCAAAATTGTTAATCTCTTTATTACTTTGATCAGCAATTGAAAGTAAGATAGAATGGTTAATAAGTGAGAAAATAGGATTGTTTTTATTGCTACACATATCAAGTGTTAAATTACGGATTGTTTGTAAGTAGTGTGGATCTTGTGAAGTTGGATAAGCGCTTTTTCTTCTATTACGTACATCGTCAGGTAAAGCTGGTTGTAGTGCTCTACGTAAAATGCCTTTTTCAATATTATCAATACTTTTTATGTTGAAAGGAACATTCCATAAATATTCAACTAATCTATAATCGCAAAACGGTACACGAACTTCAAATCCAACAGCCATACTCATACGATCTTTACGGTCAAGTAAGAAAGGAAGGAATCTTGTTAAAAATAAATAAAACATTTGGCGTTGTTTCGCGGATTTTTTACTTTCCCCTTCAAGAGTAGGTACTTCAAGTATCGCTTCTTGGAATCGTGTATCAATATAGTTTTCTAGATTACATTGGTTACTTACTTCATTTAGTAGAAGAGGAGATGTATTTTTCCAATTTGTTAGCCAAGGAAACTTATCTACATATAGTAATTCTTCTTGATGAAACCAAGGGTATCCACCGAATACTTCATCAGCCGATTCACCGGATAAAGCTACGGTCGCATCTTTTTTCATTTCGCAAAATAGTAAATATAGTGAAGTTTCCATTTCACCAGCACTCGGTAAATCTTTCGCATGAAGGGGAACGAATAAGTGATTTGCTAATTCTTCAGCATTCACAATAATATCATGATGCGCTGTCCCTACATGTTCAGAAACGCGTTTTACCCAAGGAGCGTCTAAACCAGTGCGAGCAAATGTCAGCTCGAAATCTTTTGCACTATTTACAAAGTCAACGGAATACGTATGAAGTGTTTTATTTTCCGCAGCAAATTCTTTACCCGCAAGTGCAGTAATACCGCTAGAGTCTAATCCGCCTGATAACATACAAACGAGAGGAACATCGGCAATTAATTGTCTTTTTACTGTATCTTGTAAAATAGATAAAATATGCGAAGATGTATCTTCTATAGAGTCTGTATGGAACTTACTTTCTAAATTCCAATACTTCGTAACTACTTTTTTATGACGTGTAAATGTTATAGAATGTCCAGCACGTACTTCTTGAATATGTTTAAAGACGCCACATCCTGGAGTGCGAAATAAGCCTAATCCAAATATTTCATTTATTCCACCCGCATCAAGTTCAGCAGGGACAGATGGATGCGCTAATAATGCTTTAATTTCAGAGCCGAAAATAATACTGTCATTTCTTTCTGTGTAAAAGAGTGGTTTTACACCTAAATGATCTCGTGCTAAAAACAATTGTTGCTTCTGATCATCCCATAAGGCAAAAGCGAAAATTCCGTTTAAATATCGCACGCAGTCTTCTTTCCATTCTAAATAAGCATGTAGTAATACTTCTGTATCTGAATGGGTTTCAAATGCATGCCCACATTTTTGAAGCTGCTCTTTAAGTTCACGGAAATTATAAATTTCTCCATTATAGGTAAGAGCATACGTATAATCACCAGCACGGAATGTCTTCGGCTGTGTCCCGCCTTCTGGATCAATTACAATTAAACGCCGGTGTGCAAAGGCCGCATGAGGTGAAAACCAAAATCCTTCAGCATCTGGACCACGATGCTCAATACTATTTGCCATCTTTTTTAAAATAACATGTTGATTTGAAAGGTCTTCCTTCCAATCTACCCAACCTGTAATTCCACACATACACATCTCATCTCCTAAATTAAAATAGTAGATTAACGAAATAAAATGTACACTAAGTTAAAAAGTGACTATATAAATAGTGTACTACATGAATTAAATTACAGACTTGAGAAAATTTTCTTTGAACGCATAGTTATGTGAGACAATGGCTAAGGGAAAGTATTCCATTACATACAAAAAATAAAAAGATGAGAGAAAAAATTTTCTCAGACGTTATATAGGGTGTAAAAGCTTTTACAAAACAATAAGGGGAATCGCTACATGAAATCAAATGAGAAAAATTTTATAAAAAGATTACAGCGGCAAAAAGAAGACGCGTTAGAATTTGTTGTCGATACATACTTACCACTCATAAAGGGGATCACGCATAAAGTTCTACTTCCCATTCAAAATGATGGACTCATAGAGGAATGTATAAACGATATATTTCTTTCCATTTGGAATAACGCAAATAAATTTCATGGAGAGCCGAGTGATTTTAAAAAGTGGATTGCAGCTATTGCAAAGTTTAAAGCAATTGATTATTACCGGAAATCGACTAAAACGGTAGAAATCATTTCAGATGAGTTTCATATCAGTACAGAAAAATCAGCAGAAGACGAATTAATCGTTATGGAAGATAGGGAAGAATTATTGAAGCTCATTAATCAATTAGAACCGCTAGATCAAAAGGTGTTCATTATGAAATATTTACTTGGTATGAAGACAGAGGAAATAGGTGACAAGTTAGGATTAACTCGGGCAGCAATTGATAATCGAGTGTACCGTGGGAAAAAGAAACTACAACAAAATGCTACGAATATTAGTTTTGGAGGTAGTGCAATATGAAAGACATTTATGAACTATTAAATGATATTGATATAGACGAAAAAGAACTAGAAGAAATTGAGGCTTCTGAAATTGAAAAGGAAAAAGTAAAACGAAATGTAAAACAATCGATACGTACGAAGAAAAAGATGAAAAGTTGGAAAAAAGGTGTGGCTGCTGCATCTATTTTAGTAGGATTATCAGTTGCAACACTCGGTATCGGATTTCCTACATATGCGGGGGGATTGCCAATTGTAGGGGACATATTCCGATTTTTAGATAATGGTAGAACAGGGTTATATGAAAATTATAAAGAGTTTTCGACTGAGTTGAATATGACAAGGGAGAGTAATGGGGTTAAGGTTACAATTAATGATGCTGTGTTCGATGGTAGAACAATCACAATCACATACTCTATTGAGAGTGATAAAGATTTAGGTGAGAAGCCAAATATATTTGGATATCCGCAGGTGATGGGGTTTAATGGCGGGGGAGGAAGCTCTCAAGTAACAAAAGTTGGAGAGAAAAAGTACGTAGGTATGACTACGATGAGTGGTAATAGTAGTAAAAGGTTAGATGTTGCAAACGTTTGGTGGAATATGGAAGAGATTGAGTTGGATTATAAAGGTAATTCAATTAAGGGGAATTGGAACTTCGCACTTAGTTTAAAAGCAATGGAGAGTAAAGAAGTAAAGGTTAATAGGGTTTCTGAAAATGAATTAATAAAAGTAAATATAGACAAAATGGAAGTAACTCCGATGTCATTTATCGTTTTTTTCAATCAGGAAGAATCTAAAGTATTAAGAAGTATATGGGATAGCGCTGATGTGGAATTAGAAATAAAAGATGATTTAGGAAATAAATATGCTGGTGAAGGAAATGGCGGAACTAGTACAGTAGCCGAACCGCACAAAAGTAGTTGGAGTTCTACATTCCAAAAGTTAAACGAAAATGCAACAAAGCTTATCGTTACACCTCGTGTGCACTTGCGAGTACATACACCTGAAAATCATGGTGGAGTAGAGTATGTGAATGGGAAAGAGAAGAAAATAGAAGTGCCGAAAAAAGAAGCGAAGAGTAAAGATATTGTGTTAGATGATATTGTCATTGATTTAAAGAAATAAAAGAGAGACTGCCTAAAACCATTTAGGCAGTCTCTTTTTCGTTAAGAACTAGTAACGAGTAGTGCATGCGGATGCTGCGTTTTATATTCATCTTTCCACGGAATGTTTAGTTGTTCCCATGATTCGCCGCTATCATTGGATTGAAAGACGCCATTGTTATTTAACGTGTAGAACGTATGTGGTTCGGCTTCGTTTGTAGCAAACATCGAAATGACTGTACCGATTGCAGATGGTAGTCCTTGTTGTACTTGCTGGAACGGAGTATCTTTCGTTTTTCGATAAATATAAGATTCATAAGGGATACGGTGATGAGCCAGATCAGCACTCGGTGCAGCTGAAACGAGAATCGTATTGCAATCAGCTGGATCAATTGCCATGCTGTATAAATAATGATGTTCAAGTCCTTCACTACATGAGATCCAGCTGTTTCCATTGTTATAACTTTCAAGATAAGCACGATCAGGTCCGCCCATAAATCCGTCACCACATGATGCATAAAGACGATTTGGTGCTTCAGGGTGCATAAGTAATTGATGAGCATCGATAGGAGCACCGAATTTTTTATCAATCCATGTATGCCCTTTATCATTACTTTGAATAACAGCACCAGCTTCGATTGAAACGTGTATTGTATTAGGGTTGTTTGGATCAACTGTAATCCAGCGTACGTGATGGGTAAAAGGTCTAGGCGGGAAAGCCCACGTATAAGAAGATAATAATGATTTCATATTTTTAAGTTCAGTCCACGTTTCACCACCATTTTCAGAGCGAAATAAAGCGCTCGGTTCTGTGCCGACATAAACGACCCCATATCCGTTCACTTGTTCATTTGAGCTTATTGTTATGGAAGTGATAGAGGAGTGTAAAATACCATCTTCTTTAGGGAAATCAAAGTAACGATAAGAATCTCCAATTGGTCTCCATGAATCCCCGCTATCGTCGCTTAACCATAGACCTCGTCCGAATGTTCCGCAATATACACGGTTTGGGCGGAACGGATCAACAGCGATACAGGTAGGTTGCATATTTTGTAAGTGGTAAGTCGTTTCATAGTTATCATATTGTTCTTTCACTACAACAAGTTCACGTTCCATACAGAGAAATAAACGTTTCATTTTAGTAACCTCCTTAAAAAGTCTTTCATTAGTAAACAATATGAAAATAAAAAAGAAGTAGTCTTGTTTTTATTTGAGAAAAAGGGATTGTCTAAAAAGTAGCGAAGTGTGTATACAGAGGAAGCGGGCGTTTACAATCAGTTGATTCGGGATAAAGATGGGGAGTTTGTTTCATACTAACATACAGATATTGTACTTAAAGGAGTATAAGTATGGGACATTCGCATGATCATGGTCATTCAAAAAATAAAAAGGCATTACTAATTGCCTTCCTACTAACAACAAGTTTTATGATTGCAGAAGTTGTTGGTGGATTTGTAACAAATAGCTTAGCACTACTATCTGACGCGGGGCATATGCTAAGTGATGCAGTATCTTTAGCTTTAAGTTTACTTGCGTTTAAGCTCGGAGAAAAAACAGCAACAACTGCGAAAACATACGGGTATAAGCGAGTCGAAATGTTAGCAGCATTATGTAACGGTGTCGTTCTTATTGTCATTTCGGTATACATTTTTATTGAAGCAATCCGTCGTTTTAAAGAACCAGTTGAGATTGCTAGTAATGGGATGCTCATTATTGCAGTCCTTGGTCTGCTTATTAATATTTTATCAGCTTGGATATTAATGAGAGGCGGAGATGTGAAAGGTAATTTGAATTTAAGAAGTGCTTTCCTGCACGTACTAGGCGATCTATTGGGTTCCGTCGGAGCGATCATTGCTGCGTTACTTATTAAATTTTTCGGATGGACTGCTGCAGATGCGATTGCTAGTATTCTTGTGTCTATTTTAGTCATTATTAGTGGATGGCGTGTAACACGTGATACGGTTCATATATTAATGGAAGGTGCACCACAGCACATAAATGTTGAAGAGGTAAAAAGTACGTTATTAAATATTCCGATTGTCAAAGAAGTTCATGATTTGCACATATGGTCTGTCACATCAGATTTTCAAGTATTAACATGTCATCTTATTATTAAAGGGAATGAAACGCAAAGTGTATTAAAAGAGGCTACGTATGTATTAAAGGAGAAGTTTCATGTAGAACATGTCACCATTCAAGTAGAAATAGATGGTGAATTTCATCACGATGAGACAACTTGCAAAGTATGAAAGAAAAAGGATAAGAAAAAGTGTCATAACATTTTTCGCACGGCATACATATATATAATGTGGCCACAAATACTTTGCAAGGTAAATATTTCATGAAATTACTTTACTTATAAAGAGTCATCTTTTATAATCAAAAGTGGTAATTGATAAAGATTATCATTTTCAATGATCGTAGAAAGGAGTTTTTTAAAAGATGAGTAGTCAACTCCGTTTTGCTGTTGAAAATCGTAAGAGGCATTTAATTGATGAGTTAATTGGAGCAGGTGTGTTTAAGATTCGCGACCGACAATTATACGAGCTGTCTTTAGAGGAATTGGAAAAAGAGTACGAAGATATGGAAGATTATGCAAATGTTCAGGCATAGCTATATAGATTAGTCAAAGGAGAGCTGGTTACGATTTTGTGTAACCAGCTCTCCTTTTATTTCGTAGAAATTATTTTTTGTATTTCTTTCATGGGACGGAGCCAGTTTTGGGTCATTAATTGTTCCATTTGTTTTTCGTCCTGCTTCTGTAATGCTTGAATGATAGAGTGATGTTCTTCAATAGATTGACTTGCTGGAACAAAGTTTTGGAAAAACAAATATTCAAGACGTAAAACGTGAAGTTGCATATTTTCTAGAAAGGGTTCAATATATTGGTTTTTAGCAATAGAAGAAATTGTATTGTGGAATTGTATATCTAATTTTAAAGCTTGTTTTGCGTTTTTTTTCTCTATAGAGTGCTGAAAATGATCATTTATTTCAGAAAGTAGTTGAATATCAGCGTCTGTAATGTTTTGAAGAGCTTGCTTTCCTATAATAGAGTGAAGACCAGCCATCGTTTCATAAATGATAGATACGTCGTCTAACTTAATAGGAGCAATTTTCGTTTTTTGTCCTGGTACCATTTCCACTAATCCAGAAAGCTCTAATATTTGAAGTGCTTCTCTTACAGGTGTTCTGCTTACTCCGAGTGCCTCAGCCAATTCCCCATCATTAATTTTTTCATTGGGCTTCAGTACACCTTCAATAATCCAATTTTGTAGTTGATTTAAAACGAGTGATTTTGCTGAAATTCTTCCTGGTTTTTTATAATTTTGAGGGACAGGCATAGTGAATTCAATCCTTTCATTGTATATTTTCCTTTTTTGCATGAACAAGCTTTAATTTTTGTTTCCCTTCATCCGGTTTTTGGCTTAAGATGAGCACCATTACAATGACACAAAAAGCGCCTAATAACTGAAAAGATTGAAATGGCACGTGCAATATAAGTACAGAAGAAATAATAGCTGCGAGTGGTTCTGTGCAACCAAATAATGTTGTTTCTTTCGGAGTCAGGTATCGTATGCTGTCTAAGTATAAATAAAAGGCAATAAGTGTCCCGAAAATGACGACAAATGTGATGAGCGGTAGGGTACTTAGTTTTACATATTTCATAGTTGATAATAAAATGAATTCGTTTGTAGAAATAAAGTGTACAATCGTTACACCAATACCCCCAATAATCATGCCCCATCCAACGATAACGGAGGAAGACCATTTTTCTAACAATTCCTTTGAATATAAACTATAAAAAGCGAGAGATAATCCAGATAAAATACCCCAAATAATAGCTGGTGTAGAAACAGCCAAGTTATGAACAGACCCGTTTGTTAGTAAGAGAAAAGTGCCTACTAATGAAAGGGTAATTGAAATGAAATCAATTTTTGATGGACGAACGTTCCATTTGAAAAGTAAGTATACAGTGATGAATATAGGAGCTAAATATTGTAATAATGTTGCCACGGCAGCATTTCCTTCTTTAATTGAAGCGAAATACGTATACTGTACAGCAAGCATACCGAATAGACCAAACAAAATCATTTTAATAGCATCAGATTTTTGTTTCCAAATGCCAAATATCTCTTTTTTTCTCGTTCCGAATGAGGAAATAATGAGTAAAATAATTCCAGATATAAGTAAACGGATCGTAACTAACCATTCGGTTGAAACATTGTCATATTGAAAAAGCTGTTGTGCAGCTGTACCAGACAAGCCCCATAAACAAGCACCGATTATGACCATTATAATTCCTTTTAATCGATTTGAATCCATATGATTTAAAATTCTCCTTTCTAAAAATATAAATTGAATACAATATGCAATATATCACAGAATAACTCGTTAATAAACTGAAATTTCTAATTTTATTTTTTTTATGTATAGTAAAATATTGTAGAGGAGGGGGAGTATATGTTAGCTGGATTTTTAGTTTGTTTATTTGTTGGGTTACTTATCATTTTTTTAGGGTATCAAATACATGTGAAAAAGAGGTTGTTTTTATTAGCAGGATATCAAGAAGAAACGTTTGTTGGAGATAAAAATAAATTAGCGAAGCTTTCAGGAGCATTTTCTTATATAGTTGGAGTTGCTACTATAATATTACCGCTTGGCTTGGAAAAAATAGGGGATGTAGTTGGTATCGTATATGCTATATTAATTGTTTTAGGTACAATTGTATTTATAATTAAAGCAAACCTATTAAATAAGAGTGCTATAAAGTAAAAAGGCTTCATTCTACTGAAGCCTTTTATTAATTATTATGAAGTATAAGTAAAAGCCGGAATAGGATCAATAAATGTATTCCACTTTTGTCCCATTTCCTTTTCTGTTAATAGACAATCATCTAATGATTGTTCAATCACAGAACGATTCATATCAATACCGATAAATACGAGCTCAGTTATTCGATCTCCATATCGCTCGTCCCAGTTTTTTAATACTTCTGGTTCTTCTGCAATCATTTGATTTCTTTCAGTTTCAGGTAATGCGGCTATCCATTCACCGGCTCCTTGAATTGTAATAGAGGAACCTGCTTGAGATAGAAGCCCTATCATATTATTACGAGATGCGAGCCAGAAGAATCCTTTCGCTCTTACAACATCTAAAGGCCATTTTTCTAGCCAATTCATAAGGCGCTCGGGATGGAAAGGATATTTGCGACGGTAAACAAAGGAATTGATACTGTATTCTTCCGTTTCCGGTGTATGATGTTCACTATTTAATTCTTGTATCCAGCCGGCCGATTGACTAGCTTCTTCATAATTAAATAGATTTGTGTTTAAAATTTCTTGTAATGGTACTTTGCTAAACGAAGCTTCAAGAATTTTTGCATTAGGATTTAATTTTTTTAGTAAATGATGAAGCTCTATCACATCTTCTTTTTCTAGCAAATCTATTTTATTAAGAATAATTACGTTTGCAAACTCAATTTGATCTATTAATAAATCAATAACTTCCCGGGTATCATTCTCATCGATTGCTTGTTTTCGGTCTAATAAACTTTCTCCGTCTGCAAAATCATCCCAAAACCTATTTGCATCTACAACTGTAACCATCGTATCGAGGCGACAATTTTTTGTTAAATCAATGTTAAGAACTTCGTCTGTATAAGTAAATGTTTGAGCAACTGGAATAGGCTCACTTATACCAGAAGATTCAATAATAATATAGTCAATATCACCATTTTCAACAAGACGATTCACTTCTATCATTAAATCTTCTCGTAGTGTACAACAAATACAGCCATTTTGAATTTCTACTAGTTTTTCCTCCGTACGTGAAAAACCACCCTTTTTTATAAGAGATGCATCAATGTTTACTTCGCTCATGTCATTAACGATGACAGCTACTTTTAAGTTATTCTTATTAGTCAAAATGTGATGTAGTAAGGTAGTTTTTCCAGATCCTAAAAAACCACTTAATACAGTGATAGGTACTTTTTTCATGAAATGATCTCCCCTTTAAATCGTAATGATTACGTTTTATGTTAAACGATGGGAAAAGAAAAAGCAAGAATAAATCATAATGATTACGATTTAAGAATAGAAATAGACTATAAAATTTGTGCTGTAGTATGGAGCATTTGGACAAGCACATGTTTACATATAAATAAAATGGAGGCGAGAAGCTTGGTCTTTAATAGAGTTTCAAAAGAATTAGTAGGCATAGCTCTTATCGCTATGTTTCTCTTTTTATTATTTTTTGTAGATTTTACAAGTCTAGCAAATTTGCACAAAAATATGCCACAGGAATGGTTGAATGTGAATACAGTATTTTTAAGTATCATTTTTGAAGCAATACCCTTTATTTTATTAGGGGTAATTGTTTCTTCATGTATTCAAGTGTTTGTGACGGAAGATATGATTCAAAAAGTAATGCCGAAATCTCCGATTGTTGCAATGATTCCGGCAGTATTTGTGGGAGTTCTTTTTCCAATGTGTGAATGTGTCATTATACCAATTGTAAGAAGGCTCATTCAAAAGGGGTTACCACTTCATGTAGGCATTGTTATTTTACTGAGTGCACCCATTATGAATCCAGTTGTTCTTTTATCTACTGTATATGCGTTTCCAAAAAATGATTACGTTGTATATGCACGCTTTGGGATAACAATTTTAGTTGCTCTATTCATAGGTCTAATTGTGTATTATTGCTATCGCGAAAGAAATGTTTTAAAAGATGTAGAGGTTTCAGTTCAAACAAGCAATAAAAAGAGTTGGAAAGATGTTATGAATCATATTGTAGATGAGTTTTTTGATACTGGTAAGTATTTATTGATTGGTGCTTTTTTAGCAAGTGTATTTCAAACGTTTTTTGATCGGAATGTACTGGATGCAGTAGCACATAACGAAGTAATTGCCCCCTTTATTATGATGGGATTTGGTTATGTTTTATCAATTTGCTCTGCAGCCGATGCTTTTATAGCGGCATCTTTTGGACATGTTTTCTCGGTAAAGGCACTTCTCGCATTTCTTGTGTTTGGGCCTATGCTTGATATGAAAAATACGTTAATGCTATTTGCATATTTTCAAAAGAGATTTGTATTCTTTTTGATAGGAATTGTCATTATATCTGTGTATACCATCCTGCAAATCATAATGTTATAGGAGGTGAGAAAGAATGGGGAAAGAGGAGCAGAAGGCATATCATTGCTATATTCGTGGCATTATTTTAATTGGTTTAGCAATGCTCTTATTTAAACTACTTGTAACAGGTAATATTTATAATTTTATCGCTCCAAAAATGATCAAATTTACGTATATAGCTTTTGTAGTAATTTTAATTTTTGGTACTGTACAAGTTTGGGGAGATGGAAGAGAGAAACAGCATGATTGTAATTGTTGTAAACATCATACAACATCAAAATCAGGGATAAAAAGTTTCTTTGTATATGTTTTATTTGTCGTTCCGATAGTTAGTGCTTTTCTCTTTGGAAGTGTAACAATTGATGGAAGTTTAGCAGAAAAAAGGGGTATGAATCAAAGTGTACAGTCGAGAAGTCTGGAAAGGAATGAAAAAGAGGGGGAACAGGTTAATTTTGATGGGCGAGAAGTATCCGTGGATCCAGAAGAAACATCAAATTTATCAACGACTTATAAAACGGAAGAGCAAGTAGTAAAAAGTATGTTAGGACAGCGTAAACTACAAGTAAAGGATAAGGATTATGTTCAAACAATGAATGTAATTGGTCAAAATGTCAATTGGTTTAAAGGGAAAGAAATTACATTCTTAGGGTTTATATATAAGGATAAAGATGTGACGGGTAATAAAGCAGTAGTGGCTCGATATGGTATAACTTGTTGTATTGCGGATGCATCAGTCTGGGGGATGATTGTTACCGGGAAAAATATTGAAAAAATTCCAGAAGAAACATGGGTGAAAATAACAGGATTATTAGATGAAACGACATATAAAGGAACAGTCTTTCCACTTGTAAAAGTAAACAAAATCGAGAAAATTAATAAGCCAACTGACCCATATGTATATGATGCTTTACCTCAATAGAAAAGAATAAATTCTTCATATTTTCATGAAATAGAATCATAATCATGGCAATAAAAAAATAAAGATAAGAGTAATTTGGTTTGTTAAAAATATGTGCAGAAGGAGTTATGCGATGAACTGGGTTACTCATAAACCATCATTTGAATTTGAAACATTTAGTCCTATTATTCGGTCACAATCTGCGTGGAGTGGACATTTAGATTTTGCATATGACTTAGTACGATTTGAAAAACCGGAAACTTTAGTTGAGTTAGGTACACATCTAGGTGCTTCTTTCTTCAGTTTTTGTCAAGGAGTAAAAGATGGAGGGTTATCGACTAAATGCTTTGCAGTAGATACTTGGGCTGGAGATGGGCATACAGGTCCATATGGAGAAGGGGTTTTTCAAATAGTAGAAAAAGTAGTGAGCGATAACTACCTTAATATAGGAAATTTAATTCGATCTACTTTTGATGATGCTGTAGACCGGTTTCAAGATGAAACGATAAATCTTTTGCATATTGATGGCTATCATACGTATGAAGCTGTTTCTCACGATTATAATACATGGCTACCGAAAGTCGCGAAAAACGGTATTGTATTATTTCATGATATTGAAGTTAGAAGTGGTGATTTCGGCGTGTATAAGTTTTGGGATGAGGTAAAAGCGAAGTGCCCTCATTTTCAATTTGCGCATTCATATGGACTGGGAGTGTTATTTCCGAAGGGTTGTAGTGATAAGTTTGAGGAAATACTTAAAAATAAAGAAGAAATACAAAATATGTATAAATAAAGATAGGGCATACATCATTTTAAGGATGTGTGCCCTATTTTTTGCGTAGAAAATAATGGTGTGAATTAAAAAGTTAAGATAGTTGTAAAAAGTTTTGTTGCAGCAAATATTAAAAAAGTTAGTATGGGATTGTTCCTTGTAAATAAAGTGAAGCTTTAATATGTTCATATCGATTCGGAATTTTACAGTAGTTAATTTCTTACCTAAGTGCTTTGCACTTACTGAATTTTAAGGCGGAGGTCTTATTGGCCGAAAATATCGGGATAAATAAAAATACAACATTTTTTATATTTTTCATTGCGAAAAACGTAATCTACTTTTACAATAGAAAGGGTTGTGAATATATTATACTGGAAAAATAAATCGAAATAATATGAAAATTTTGTTTTGTCTTCGCTAATTGTATATTACATACATGTAAGACGACATACGTCATGTTATCGACTTGTAAGGAGAGAAAAAAATGAAAAGTGTAAGATTACCATCGATGCTAGAAATCATAGTTCTTTTATTACTATTTCTTGCTGTTGTCTTTTCCTTCCAAACGATTTTTGATCTCCCAATTCAATTAGCGCTATTTATTTCATGGTTTTTAGTAATTGCGCTTGGATTAAGATTAGGATTTCGTTATCAAGAATTGCAAGATGCAATTACGAAAGGGATTTCTAACGGATTAGAAGCAATACTGATTTTAGTTGCAGTAGGTGCTTTAATTGGAACGTGGATTGCTGGTGGGGTAGTACCAACATTAATCTATTATGGATTAGAATTTATTCACCCTAGCATATTCCTATTAGCAACATTAATTATTTGTTCTATAACTTCTATCGCAACAGGAACGTCTTGGGGAACAGTGGGAACAGCAGGTATTGCTATGATGGCGATTGGTGAAGGACTTGGTTTACCACTTCCGCTTGTTGCTGGTGCAGTTCTTTCAGGAGCTTATTTCGGCGATAAATTATCACCACTTTCTGATAGCACAGTTCTTGCAGCTTCTATGGCGAAAGTAGATGTTATTGCTCACGTTCGAGCTATGCTCGTATTAGATGTTCCGGCTTATATTATTACTAGTATTATGTTTACTGTAGCTGGTTGGATGTATGGCGGCGATAATGTAGATTTGAATCGAGTAGAATTTTTAAAAGAAGCTTTATTAAAGCAATTTGATATTAAAATATGGATGCTTGTTCCGGCGGTCATTGTTATCGTTCTATTAGCGATGAAGAAACCGTCTATGCCAACAATTGCAATGGGAGCTTTAATTGGTGCAATTTGGGCAACTCTTTTCCAAGGGATGAACTTTGGAGAGGCGATTGGAACAGCTTATAACGGATTCTCAATTCAATCTGGTGTTGAGTTTGTTGACAAGTTATTAAACCGTGGTGGAATTAACGGCATGCTTGGCTCAGTAGCCGTTATTATTTTCGGTTTAGGATTTGGTGGATTACTTGAAAAACTAGGTGTTTTAAAAGTAATCGTATCAAAATTTGAGAAGAAATTAAATTCTGCAGGTAATGTAACATTGTCTACATTAATCGTGGCATTCTTAGCTAATATATTTGGTTGTGCGATGTATGTATCACTAATTTTAACACCAAAAATTATGGAAGATAGCTATGATAAATTAAAAATAGACCGTCGTGTATTAGCGCGTAACTCAGAAGTAGGTGGAACGTTAACTTCAGGTATGGTTCCATGGTCTGATAATGGTATTTTTATGGCTGGTATTTTAGGTGTAGCAACGTTCTCATACGTTCCGTTTATGTGGTTAAGCTTCGTATCGTTAATTTTAGCAGTTATTTACGGATATACAGGCAAATTCATCTGGTATGTAGATGATGCAGATAAAGGAAAGCAAGCATCATAAAATAAAAATCACCTTCTACAATATGTAGAAGGTGATTTTTTTATTTTTTAATAGCATTTGCTGAAGTTATTTCATTCTCATATTTAGCAATTTTTTGTTGTATCTTTTTTAAGTTTTTTTCAATGTCTTGCATGAACTGTAAGACATTGGTCTCCTGTTGTTTCATTAATGCTAACCTTTGAAGGATGGTAGATTCTCCTTCCATAGACCAGTCGATAAATTGTTTTATTTTTTGAATTGGCATACTGGTGTTTTTTAAACACAAAATCATTTCTAAATATTTCAGTGCTTCTTCATCAAAAACTCGATCTCCTTTTTCGTTTCTTTGCAGAAAAGGAAACAGTCCTTGTTTATCGTAATAACGTATTTGAGAAATAGTTAAATGTTGCATTTTGGCGACTTGCCCAATTGTATAATACATATCATTCATCCTTTTATTACCAAGGTATAATGCCATCTTTGTTAAGTATTTTACCATTATAGTTTGTTTCACTTAATGCATATTTAATAATAATTTTAGCACTTTCAGTGGTTGTATGGCCACCAGGGGAATTTCCATTAAGATCCGTAGTTGTAAAACCAGGAGTTACCCCAAATACTTCTGGACCGTTAGTGGCAAATTCTTTACTAAAAGCTAATGTTAAAGCATTAATAGCTGTTTTGGAAGAATTATATCCTAGTGTATTAATTGGATGTGTTTCACCATTAGCAAACATTGTTAGTGAGGCCATGTCAGTTGTTACATTTATTATTTTACTGTTGCTTGAATTCTTTAATAATGGTAAAAAGGCTTGCATCATTTGGAAAGTTCCAAAAAAATTAACTTCAAATCCTTGGCGTAAAGTTTCAATATTTAATTCACTAGGTAGTGTATTGAAGTCTAGCGCTATGCCTGCGTTATTAATTAATAAATGTAAGTGGTCAGTCATTTCGTAAATTTTCTTTATTGCTTCTTGAATGGATTGTGAATTTGAAATATCTACTTGAATATAGGAAACGTTTGAAACATTTAAAGATTCTACGGCTTGTTGTCCAAGTTGTTCATTACGAGCACCTAAAAATACGTGATAATCTTTTTCTGCTAATTGACGAACAAGTTCATATCCAATTCCTTTATTTGCACCTGTTATAAAAGCATATTTTTTCATATTGAATTCCTCCAGTAGTGTTATAGTAGGTTACAATGGAAAGGATACAGCCTAAACTTAAGTTTAGGTCAAGAGGAATTTTTTAAAATAAATATAGAATATCTATATATAAGAGTGAGAATTCTTATCATTTAAGAGAAAGTCTGTTATTATAAGAGATGTAGGTATTATATTTTCAAGGGGATGAAAACATGGAGTACAGAATTGAAAGAGATACATTAGGAGAAATAAAAGTTCCAGCTGATAAATTATGGGCAGCACAAACACAACGTAGTAAAGAAAACTTTCCAATTGGAACAGAGCAAATGCCACTTGAAATTGTAAAAGCATTTGCAATTTTAAAGAAGAGTGCAGCGCTTAGCAATCAAAAATTAGGAAAGCTATCAGAAGAAAAAGCAGAAGCAATTGTAGAAGCTGCGGATGAAGTGATTGCAGGGAAATGGAATGAACATTTTCCGCTTGTCGTATGGCAAACAGGTAGTGGTACACAGTCAAACATGAATGTGAATGAAGTAATTGCAAATCGTGGGAATCAAATTTTGAAAGAGAAGGGATCTGACGTACATATTCATCCGAATGATGATGTGAACATGTCACAAAGTTCAAATGATACATTTCCAACGGCGCTTCATGTAGCTTGTGTAATCGCAGTAGAAAATCACGTATTACCAGCAATTACGAAATTAAAAGAAACTTTAGCAGAAAAAGTAACTGCATTTGAACATATTATAAAAATTGGTCGTACACATTTACAAGATGCAACGCCGTTAACTTTAGGGCAAGAAATTAGCGGATGGCACCGTATGCTTGAAAAAACAGAGCGTATGATTGCAGAGAGCAATACATATATGAAAGAGTTAGCAATTGGTGGAACTGCGGTTGGAACAGGTATCAATGCTCATCCTAAATTTGGTGAGATGGTATCAGAGGAAATTAGTCAATTTACAGGTAAACAATTTGTTTCTGCACCAAATAAGTTCCATGCATTAACGAGCCATGATGAAGTTGTATATACTCACGGTGCATTAAAAGCATTAGCTGCGGATTTAATGAAAATCGCTAACGATGTACGTTGGCTTGCAAGTGGTCCACGTAGTGGTCTTGGAGAAATTATTATTCCAGCAAATGAACCGGGAAGCTCTATTATGCCAGGGAAAGTAAATCCAACGCAAAGTGAAGCATTAACGATGGTTGTAGCGCAAGTGATGGGGAATGATGCAACAATCGGATTTGCTGCGAGCCAAGGTAACTTTGAGTTAAATGTATTTAAACCTGTTATTGCTTATAACTTCTTACAATCAGCTCACTTATTAGCGGATGCAATTGTTTCGTTTAATGACAATTGTGCAGTTGGTATTGAAGCAGATGAAGAAGTAATTAATGAAAATGTGAATCGTTCACTAATGCTTGTAACAGCGCTAAACCCACATATCGGATATGAAAATGCAGCGAAAATTGCGAAGCATGCTCATAAAGAAGGGTTAACTTTAAAAGAAGCAGCATTGCAATCTGGGCTACTAACAGAAGAGCAATTTGATGAAATTGTGGATCCAAAGAAAATGATTGCTCCAAAAGAGTAATAGAGAAAGCCAAGGTTCTTAGTATAGAATCTTGGCTTTTTTGATGTTCATTTTTATGTTTCATCTACTTGCAATACTACAAGCTTCAAAATATATTATTTGTTAGCAGGCGTATTCATTACTTTCATCTGTGGGCAGTTCTCTTTTAAGAGTGAAATGAATTTTTCTTCTTCTAGTGGTACGAAAGTGGTCACTGAGTCAAATAAATTGTAATGGATTTCTAATTGTTGTCTAGTCCATTTTTTTGAATGAAGTTTTTTACCAGAGTATTTAACGTGACGAATATCTTCAAATGGAATTTCAGTATGAAAAATGAAACCGTGTTTTACAACAAGAGATGATTCCGTTATGTTGTAGTGAGAGAAATAGAATGAAGAAAGATTCACGATATTTAATAGCATCATGAGAGTGAAAAAAATAGAATTTTCATTTTGGAAGAATAACGAAACGAAAAAAATAATTATAAATAATGTAATGAAAATGACGTGGAATGGATTTTTTTTCGCTTTAAATTTCAAGTTAGTCACCTCGGTATACTTGTTCTTTAACTAAATTAAATCATAACATTGTGATAAAACGTGTGAATATGCAGAATTGCATATTCGCGCGTTTTATTATTCATGTAAAATTTCTTGATGGGATAAATTCAAAAGAAGTTTTGTAATAGTGGAGTGGCATAAAGTGACTTACAAGAATAGAAAGATAGCGTTAGTCATAATTAGTTGTATGATCATTATGAGTAGTTGTGCTAATAAATTTGTTGAAGATAGAAATCGAAAGCATACATTTGTACAAGCAAGTAAGGTTTTAGTAGAGACTGTAAATAGAATATATAAAAAGTAAAGGATGTTTTCTTATACGAAAACATCTTTTTTGTAGTTAAAATTGAATACTGAAGTTTTGGAATGAGTGAATACCAGTTCCATATTCACTAATCGCATATGTATTCTGTGCAATTTGTTTAACGGTAAACTAAGGGTCTTGAAGAATATTTATGTTCTATTTCACATCCTATAAAATGAATTTGTATAAACATATTCGCTTTTCGTTGTATTAAAACCTTTTGTTAGATGTTTTTATAAAAGTTTATAAAATGGGCAAACGAAACGTTGAAATGTTTGTTTGTGTTGTGATAAGATGATGAAGTGATAATAAACGATATATTGATTTGTTTGGTTTTAAATAAACATTTTGAAGGAGTGTTTAGTATGAGCGATATTTCAGAGAAGTTTTGGGATGCGTCAATAGAGGAATTAAAGAAAGGGTATGTGTTTGATGAAGAAAAAGAGGAGTACATTTGCTTAGCTTGTGGTGAAACATTTATTAAAGGTGTTATTTATCAAGATAACCAAATTTTGTATGAAGCAGAGAAGTTCGTCCAATTGCATATTCAAAATGAGCATACGTCTATGTTTTATTATTTGTTAAATATGGATAAGAAATTTACTGGTTTAACGGATTTACAAAAGAAAATGGTTCAGTTTTTCCATATGGGACTGAATGATAAAGAAATTGTAAAAGAGATGGATGGCGGAAGTACATCAACAATTCGTAATCATCGATTTACACTGCGAGAGAAAATGAAGCAAGCAAAAGTATTTTTAGCGCTAATGGAATTATCAGAAGAAAAATCAAAAGTACAAACGAAATTTGTGCCAATTCATAGAACAGCAACGATGGTGGATGATCGATACAATATTACGGAAGAAGAAAATGATGAAGTATTAAAAGCTCATTTTACAGAAGGATTAGATGGACCTCTCTCTAAATTTCCGAAGAAACAAAAGCGTAAATTAATTATATTGCGCCATTTAGTGAAGAAGTTTGATAGTAATAAAAAGTATACTGAAAAAGAAGTAAATACAGTGATAGAAAATGTATACCCTGATTTTGTAACTTTAAGAAGATATTTAATCGAATATGGATTTTTAGATCGAACAGCCGATGGAAGTCAATATTGGGTGAAGTTATAATCATACGAAAAGAAAATGAATAGAAGCACAGTATTATAACAACTATACAAAGAGATAGAGATTGAAAATAGATGTTTAATAAAAGGAGAAATGAAATTTGAAACCACCTGCAGATAACAATAAAGAAGGTGCGGAGTCACATAAGTTGGAAAGTGAGAGTAAACCGATTTGGAAATCGATGTCGATGTTTTTAGTACCGTTATTATTAAGTAATGTACTACAATCAGTTGGACAATTATTTGGTATGGTAGTAGTAGGAAGATGGCTTGGAGTTAATGATTTAGCGGCTATATCAGCATTCTTCCCATTATTTTTCTTGCTCGTTTCATTTGTAATTGGTATCGGTTCAGGAAGCTCTATTTTAATTGGTCAGGCGTTTGGTGCTAAAAACGAAGATCGTTTAAAAGCTATCGTTGGTACGACGTTGACGTTTACCTTTATTATTGGAGTTGTGTTGGCGATAATAGGCAGTATTTTTGCGATGGATATTATGCGTCTAATGGGAACGCCAGAAAATATTATTGAAATAAGTGTACATTATGCACGGATTTTATTTATATCGATGCCAGTATTATTTTTATATTTCGCATATACAACATTTATGAGAGGTACAGGAGATTCTAAAACGCCATTTTACTTTTTAATTGTAAGTACAGCGCTAAATATGATCTTATTACCGATTCTTATTTTTGGATGGTTAGGAGCTCCGAAATTAGATGTGTATGGAGCGGCCTATGCATCTGTTATATCTACAGTTATTACGTTTATTGTCATGCTTGTGTATTTAAAGAAGAAAAATCACCCATTACAACTAGATGGAACGGTTAGAAAATACCTTCGAATGGATGGGGAGTTATTAAAGCTATTACTAAGGCTCGGTATTCCAGCGAGTATTAATATGATATTAGTTTCATTATCTGAAATTGCCGTAATCGCATTTGTAAATCGTTACGGTTCGGATGCAACAGCTGCTTACGGCGTTGTGAATCAAGTTGCAAGTTATGTACAAATGCCAGCAGTTAGCCTTGGTATTACAGTTTCCATTTTTGCGGCACAATCGATTGGTGCGAATCAATTTGATCGATTACAGAAAGTTGTGAAGGCCGGAATTATTATGAACTACGTCATCGGTGGTGTGTTAATATCTCTTATTTACGTATTCTCAAGAGACATTTTATCACTATTTTTAACGAGTCAAACTACAATTGAAATTGCTCATAGCTTAGTTATGATTACATTATGGAGTTATTTAATTTTCGGTCATGCACAAATTATTAGTGCGACAATGCGAGCGAGCGGTACAGTACTTTGGCCAACTGTTATTGGAGTTGTTTCAATTTGGCTTGTAGAAGTACCCGTAGCATATTATCTTTCTTACCATACAAGTCTTGGAATAGAAGGCATTTGGATCGGGTATCCAGCAGCATTTATTGTCAGCTTAATATTACAGTATGCATATTATAAGCTTTCATGGCAAAAGAAACGAATTACACGATTAGTTAGTTAAATAGAAAAATGTCCCTAAGTTATTAGACTTAGGGACATTTTTTCGTAAGTTCAGGTTTATAAATAGCTTTTTAAAGTTATATCAAAATGTTGTCTAATGAGTGTTTTATCACTCATATAAAACTCCCACGCTTTTTCCGGTTCACCGATAATCTCAAAGGATTCCTCTGTAATATATAAAGCGCAATTATCCTCCAGTGCAATTCCTTCTATATTCCCTTGATGATTTTGTAAAAAGGAATGGAAGGCGTTCATTCTGTTTAATTGATTATAATGTGGACAAAATCTTTTATTAACAATACCCCATCCGTTACTCTCTATATAACCAGAACCTTCATAATCTGATCGGATACTAGACGTGAACCAACACATAGCACCAGCGCTATAACCAGCAATAAGTGTTCCTTGCTGCAGAGCCAATAATAATTTTTCATCGAGTCTATGTTCTTTCCATTGCGTAAGCATGTGAATATAGTTCCCGCCACCTAAATAAATTAAATCGGCTGAATGAATCATCTCGTCTATTTCATACTTTGAAGGTGAATCTGTTGTACTACGTAAAATTTGTACTTCACAATGTAATTGTTTTTCAAAAGTGTCTAAAAATAATTTTATATAGCTTTCATCATCATGACTAGCCGTTGGAATAAACAATATTTTTGGGTACTGTTTATTTGTTAATTCTATAAGGCGTTCATTAATAGGCAAGTGATTTGAATCTTGTAAATCACCGCCACCAATGACAGCTAATTTCATAGTAAAGCACCACCTAATTATTTTTGTTATATAAAAATTCGATAGAAGAGAGTTACATTCCTTCCGTAATGTAATCAATAATTAGAAAATGTAGCTTAAGTATATCGGAATAGTAAAGAAACTACTGACTATATATACCAATGCATTAGAAACCATACATTGATATATAATATTTCATACTAATGTTTCAAAATATGGAAAAATATGTTTAAATAGATATAATGACGCATTGATTCATATTGAATTTATACTTATATTTTAAAAGGGTATCGGAAATAATAGCGATTTTTTAAAACAGTTTTTACTTTTAATAGGAAGTTGTATTACAATATGTTAAAATTATTTCAATATATTTATTTAATATGAAATACAAAGAAGGAGAGTGAAAAAAGTGGATTTTCGATTTGAATTTACAACGAAGCTGAAAGAATACTTAGACGATGAGAAGGATGAAAAAATAATAAAAGATGGACACAGAGATGTAATTTTTCACTATTTATATGCGTTAGAGACTGAAATTGGCGTTGTTAAAAATCCTAATTTTACTTTTTTTGCATCAGGAAGACGTTCACATATAGTGTTAGAAAACGTTGAATTTAAAACAGAAGTAAATGTAAAAAGTAATATAATTGAAATTACAAAAATAGTGGATAATGTAGCTATTCCGTTAGATACTATCGTAGCGAAAGATCGGGAATTATTTGCACTTGGACGTAATGAGAAGTTTAGTGTACAAATATTAGAGCAGTATCTTTTTGATACATTTGGAGAAAAATTAGGTTTAAAATGAATGGAATAGCCTATGTATTTATGGGTAGTTAATTTTCATATATATCATTTACGTTTGACCTTTCATTTAATTTATACTACAATTCGTAGTGTGAAAGGAGTTGTACAATGTTTACTCAAAACTATAAGTTAAATGAGCACGGGTTAAATCATTTCTTTGGACCGCTTGAAGCGAAAATTATGGAGATTGTTTGGTCTAGCGATGGTATTACTATTAAAGAAGTGCAGCAGAAATTAAGTGAAGAATCACCTGTGAATTTTAACACTGTTATGACAGTTATGAACAGGTTAGTAGAGAAATTACACTTAGAAAAACAGACTGTGAAAAGAAGTGGTATATATCGTGCTGTACAAACAAAAGAAGAATTCTTATCCAATCAAACGAAGAAAATGACACAGGAATTGATGGGGGAATTTGGAGATTTAGTTGTAAATCATATGTTAGATGAGTTAGAGCAGGCTGATCCGACTTTAATAAAAAAGTTAGAAGACAAATTGAGTCAGTTAAAAAGAGAGGATTAATGAAATGAAATGGCAAATGCGTAAAATCGTATTGTTAGCAGTAATTGTTAGTATCCTCTTTTTCAGTATGTTAGTGTATTACGTTACATATCCATTTCTGTTTCAAAATAAGATGTTCCTTCTTTCAAATTTTTGCTTGTTCCAGTTAGAAAAACATATGAAAGAATTATCGCTGATTCGTATTATAATCGCTGGATTATTACTACTTACTGTATTAATCGTGTGCAAAAGAATTTGGCGACAATTTTTCTATAGTAAAAAATTACAAAAAGTACTTATCCCTTTCGTCCGAAAAAGAAAACAAATATATATATTGCCGACTACGGAAGTTGCGGCATTTACAATTGGGCTATTTCGTCCGAAAGTTGTCATGTCGGAAGGGTTGCTTCAAACATTTTCAGATGAAGAAATTGATGCGATTATTTTCCATGAAGAATATCATCAAAAGAATTGGGATCCGCTAAAATTATTTTGTTTTACGCTATTAGCAGAAGGAATGATGTACATACCGATATTAAAAGGGTTGTTACAGCGATATCATACGTATCAGGAGCTAGCTGCTGATAAATATGCGATGCAAAAAATGGAATCTTCATTTGAGTTAGGTAGCGCGTTATTAAAATTAATTAAAATAAAGACAATGGAAAATCGATGTGTTACAGCTTCATTTGCAAAAACAGCAATAAATTTACGAATCGAGCAAGTGTTAAATGAAAAGGTTGTTAAGCTTACTATTCCGTTACATACGAATTCGGTATATGTAACAGTAGGTTTATTCTGTATGTCGGTTGTACTTATTGTCGGAGAGTGCATATAGCCTCTTTTTTTAAGAATAAACACTACTTATTGTAGTGTTTAAGGGGGAATAAAATGAATGCAGCAGATTTAACAATTTGGCTTGTGGCTGGGGCGGGAGTATTGTCATTTATATCACCGTGCTCTTTACCGCTATATCCATCTTATTTATCTTATATTACAGGTGTGTCTATCCAAGATTTAAAAGAAAATCGTGGGATTATGCAAAAATCAGCGATTATACATACAGTATTTTTTATGATCGGATTTTCGGTTATATTTTACGCGTTAGGTTTATCGGTAAGCTGGATTGGAATAACATTTTCATCTAACCAAAAATTGATTCAACAAATTGGTGGGATTTTTATTGTTTTAATGGGGCTATTTATGACGGGCTTGTTTCAGCCTAAGTGGCTTATGGCAGAGAAAAAGGTGCAGTATAGAAGTAAATCGACTGGATATATTCGCTCGATTTTAGTCGGTATGACATATGCAGCGGGTTGGACGCCATGTGTTGGACCGATATTTTCAGCTGTACTCATGCTTGGCGCGACGAATCCTGAAGGGGCGCTTCTTTATATTACAGCGTATACTCTTGGGTTTGCGGTTCCATTTTTCGTGATGGCATTCTTTATTGGGAAGGTAAAATGGATTGTTACATATGCCAATGTCATGATGAAAATTGGCGGTGGAATGATGATTGTAACAGGTATTTTATTGTATACAAATCAAATGACGAAAATTACAGCATTCTTTATTCGTCTATTCGGTGGATTTACAGGTTTTTAAAAATGAGGAGGAAGAAAAGTGAAGAAAATAATTGCTATTATATTAGTAGGGGCACTCGTTTGGGCGGGGGTTAACTTTTATAATTCAAAGAAAGAAGAGAAGGAAAGAAAAGCGAAACAAGCAGAGTTACAGGAGAAAGAAGTATTACCACAAGTCGGTTTTAAAGCACCTAGCATCACATTAAAAGGATTAGACGGAAAGTTACAGTCGTTAAATGATGCCAAGGGAAAACCGTATATTATTAATTTTTGGGCATCATGGTGTGGGCCGTGTGAAATGGAGGCACCTGACTTAGTTCATATGTATGATAAATATAAAAAGGATGTTGAAATTTTTGCGGTGAATGCAACTGTTAGTGACCCAGTACAAGAAGCAAGCGCATTTGCTAATCGTTATGGTTTTGAGTTTCCTGTTCTACTAGATATGGACGGAGTAGCTGGACTAGATTATAAAGTATTCTCTTTACCGACGACATTTTTTGTTAATAAAGATGGAATTATAGTAGATCATGTACGAGGTGTATTACCACCAGATCAATTAGAAAAGAAATTTAAGAAATTGATTGAGAATTAAAAGGAGATTTGGTGACGATGGAGTGGATTGTGAGGTTACAACCCATATCTCTTATAATTGGAAGTCTATTTGGTTTTATGTTGATGAAACGAAAGATGAAGTATCAAAATGTATCATATGAAAAAATGATGGATGCCGTAACAAATGCTTTTCTTATCATCGTATTTGTATGGAAGTTTGCACCAGCAATTTTAAATCCTGTATGGGCTTTTGGGGCGCCGGTGCAAGCAATATTAGCTATTGGAAGTATGCAACATATTGTAGTAGGATGCGTAATTGCGAGTGTATACATTTTTTGGAAAAGTAAAAAGGAACAATTTTTGCTTCGTATTTTACTTGATGTACTCCCTTTTGGATTGTGTGTGTGCATTATCTTTTATTTTCTATTCCATCATGAAGTAGGTGTACAAACGACACTACCATGGGGAATGAATATATATGAATCTAAATTTTTATATCATCCTATTTTCGTATATGAGATCATCCTTGCTCTTTGTATAATGGGCTTGTTATGGATGAAAAATGAAAGGCTCGGAAATGGAAAGAATATAAGTGTTTTTCTAATTATTGAGGGGTTTGCTCATATTATTATTTCGCTTGTTAGTGAACAAAATTCGGTTCTGTTTGGTCTATCAGCAGAGCAAATAATGAGCTTTTGTATTATTAGTTTAGGGATTTTGTTGGTGCCGAAAAAATAAAAGATAGCCATGTACAGAGAGTATCTGTATGGCTATCTTTTATAAGCATATTTCTTCATCATATGCTAAATCATTATATTGTAGAAATCTAAAAACCCCTTTATTAGGGGTTTTTAGGTTTCTATAGGTCTGCATGTGTTTCTTGTTTATCTGTATCCCATTTTGGAAGTTGTTTTGCTTGTTGACTTTCAGTAAAATTATTAAATCCAAAAGCAAGTATGCATGTAAAGGTTAAAATAGCTAAACTAATCTTTTTCATTATCTTAGTGCCTCCTTAGTTAATAATTTTTGTTTTGCTTCGTAAGTTTTGAAAAAATATTTTTGAGATTTCTCTATTTTATTCACTTTATGAAATTCTACTGCTAATAATTCGTAATATTCTTGTACATAATCGTATAATTCTTTACTGTTAAAATATGTAGTGCCTGCAATGATTGCGTTTTCTAAGTCGTCTAGAATACCAGTGTGTTGTGTTTTTAAGATAGTGAAATGGTGTTTATATTCTTGATTATTTAATTCATTACAAATTTCTAAGCCTTTTTGAACCCAATCGTTTGCAAGTTCTTTTTCATTTAAACTAAAATGTTCTTTGGCTTGTAGAAAATTGGCTTTTAGGTGTTTAGGTAATTTGTTTGTAACTATTGTAAGATGTCTAATAGCGAGGGTTGATAGATTTTGAGAAGAGTAGAGCCAACCTAAGTTATTTCGAACTTTTAAGATTAGTGTATCGTCTTTCAGCTTTTGTAAAATATTGATTGCTGAATTATAGTTCTCTTCGGCTTGTTCGAATTGTTTTAAATAAACAGAACATGAGCCTAAAATGTTTTCGCATAGAGCTATTTTAATTTCATAACGTGGATATTTTGAGAAAATCTCTTTAGCTTGATTTGCATAATTGATTGCTGTAAGTGGTTTGTTTGTATGGTGATTAAATATAGCAAATTTATATTTATATTCAGCTTCTTCTAGTTCGCCTGGTACATGTTTTAAAAGGGATTCAGCTTTTTCGTATTCTTTTTTTGCTTCATCATAATTTCCAATAATGGTAGCATGTTCAGCTTTAAAAAAGTGATAATAATAAGTAATAAAGTCTTCAGTTATTGGATTGTCTAAACGAACAATTTGACTAAAAGTATCATACTTAATGTTTGTCCAATCGGTTAGGACCTTATATTTAAAGTTTAGTAGGGAGTAGTAAAGCGATAGAGTTTGATCAGCTTCAATTTTATTAATCTGTTTCTCTATTTTTTCTTTTAATTGTTTCGCTTCAATTAATTGCTCCGCTACCATTACTTGATATAAAATGTTTAATTCGTTGACAATCTGTTCATGCCCTTTTAATAACACACTCATTATATATTCCCCCATTCGATAAAAGTATCCTAATTTAATTATTTCTATAATAGCAAAATAGAAGAAGTATAAGAGTGATTTTACCATATTTTTCAAAAAAATTCTGAAAAATTAATTAATTTTACATATTTCTTATTTTTATGTGAATATTACAAGTGCCTCTGGTAGTGGTGGGATGAATCTGACTCATGATACGTTAGCATCAATGGGAGGGATAGTTTTACTTGTAAATATGTTTTTAGGAGGATTGTTCGGATTGGGTCCAACTGTTAAGTTTTTAACAAAAATTTCACTTTCTTATTTAATAAAAACAGGATAATCCTCACTTTATAAGAATCATCCTGTTTTTATTGATATATTAAAAAATCGGCGGAGTAACAGAAAATAAGACTATCGCGTTTTTTTCAAAATGATTCACCCATTTATGCTTTAAATAAGCAGGTATTTTTACACTGTCGCCAGTTTCTAATACGTATTCTTCCTCATTTAAATATAATGTGATTTTCCCATCTAAGACAAATGCTAATTCTTCTCCTTTATGTTCTAGCACATTTTCTGATGAAGCTGTATTAGGCGGGACGGTCATAATTGCTGTTGCTAAATTTCCAGTGAAATCAGGTGAAAGCATTTCATATGATAAATTATCAATAATCATTTTCTTTCGTTTATGGGAACGTACAATTAAATCGTCTGTATTTGTATCTTCAAGTAAAAAGCTAAATGTTGGCACATCAAGAGTTTTAGCAAGCACTTTTAATGTTTGGATAGAAGGGTTAGCGGACCCGCGCTCAATTTGACTTAACATTGATGGTGTAATATCGGCCATCTTTGCTAGTTCTTTACTAGTTAAACCTTTTTCTTTTCTTTGTTTTTCAATTTTTTTACCAATATCTATATTTTCCATAATGAAAATCTCCTTAATAATTATTAAATTATATTTAAAAAAATTAAATTAAAATTAACTTAATGGGATTATTTGTGTTAAACTATATTAAAATTAATTTAATTATAATTTATTGTATGGTGAGCTACAAGGATATAAGGAGGAAACAAAATGAAAGAAATAGGGGCATTACAAGCAGAATATCCATTAGTGAATAAGCTTATTGCAACAGAAGAAGTATTTTGGATAAATCCAAACATAGAAAAGTATGAAACAGCAATAAAAGATTCACCACTTAATGAAGAGAATGTAAAAGATGCGGAAGAGAGATTAAAGCGTTTTGCACCATATATTGCGAAAGTTTTTCCTGAAACGAAAGGGGCGAACGGCATAATCGAATCACCTTTAGTGAAAATACCTTCTATGAAAGAAGCTTTAGAGAGAAAATATGAGCAACCTATTTTAGGAGAATTATTATTAAAATGTGATAGTCATCTTCCAATATCAGGATCAATTAAAGCTAGGGGCGGTATTTATGAAGTGTTGAAACATGCTGAGCAACTAGCATTGCAGCACGGAATGGTAACAGAAGAAGATAATTATTCCGTTTTAGATAGTGATACATGTAGAGAGTTTTTCTCGAAATATTCAATTGCAGTAGGTTCTACAGGGAATTTAGGACTTAGCATAGGGATTATGAGTGCGAATCTAGGTTTTAATGTAACTGTTCATATGTCAGCAGACGCAAAAGAATGGAAGAAAGATTTATTAAGAAGTAAAGGTGTAAACGTTATTGAATATGAAGATGATTATAGCAAAGCAGTAGAAGAAGGAAGAAGACAAGCGGATGCGGATCCTAGCTGTTATTTTGTAGACGATGAAAACTCGCATGATTTATTTTTAGGATACGCAGTAGCAGCATCACGATTACAAAAGCAATTAGAAGAGTTAGAGGTTGTAGTAGATGAAAATCATCCTTTATTTGTTTATCTTCCGTGCGGAGTAGGAGGAGGACCTGGCGGAGTAGCATTCGGTTTAAAGTTATTGTATAAAGATAATGTTCATTGTTACTTTGCAGAGCCAACACATTCTCCTTGTATGTTACTCGGCTTAATGACAGGCCTTCATGACAAAATTTCCGTTCAAGATATCGGAATTGATAATGTAACAGATGCGGATGGACTTGCGGTAGGAAGGCCATCTGGATTTGTCGGTAAAACGATGGAACCATTTTTGAGTGGGAATTACACAGTAAGCGATGAAGAGTTATATAGATTGTTAAAAGAGCTAGCTGATACGGAGAATATTTATTTAGAGCCTTCTGCACTAGCAGGTATGATAGGGCCAGTGAAAGTATGTAAAGAAGATGAGTATTTACAAAAGCTACAGTTAACAGAGAAGGTGAAAAAAGGTACTCATATTGTGTGGGGAACGGGTGGAAGTATGGTTCCAAACGATATAATGGATGAATATTATAGGAAAGGTTTGGAATTAACGATATAAGAAAAATGAGGCTAGTTGTAGCCTCATTTTTTCATGTACATAAAAATCTTTGTTATTTTCACAATAGTTCTTTATAGTATATATAAAGGATAACTAATATTGAATAAATACAACAAAAAGCTTTATTTTACATAATAAGAGGATGTGTATACGATGTCATTACAGACTAAATATATAGCGGGTATTTCGCTTGGGGTTATGGGTGTCGGCTTTGCGGCTTCTATCCCTTTTCAAGGAACGATAGCTGGAGAGATTATACAAGGGGGATTTGAAGCTGGGTTAGTTGGCGGGCTTGCAGATTGGTTCGCAGTTACAGCATTATTCCGTCACCCGATGGGAATACCAATTCCGCATACAGCTTTGTTACCTAAAAATCGTAAACGAGTAACGAAAGGGCTCATCAATACGTTAGAAAATGAATGGCTGACGAAAGAAAGTATTACGAATAAAGTAAAAGAGATGCAGTTAGCACAAATGGTACTGCAAATTGCTGAGAGAGAAATGCAGTCTGATGCTGTGAAAAAGGGGATTGTAACGATTGCAGAGAAAGCAATTGTTACAATAGATACAGAAAAGTTAGCTGTTATTATTGAAAAAGAATTAAAAACATATTTGCATACAATTAATACAAGTAACATTTTACAAGTGCTTGTTGATCAATTAGTTGTGCAAGAATATGATGAAAAGACACTTGATTACATTTTAGTAAAAGTGAAAGATTGGACAGCGCAAGATGAAGCACGCTACCAGCTTGGAAGTTTAGGTATGAAGGCGATGGAAAATATAAAAGTAGATGGATTCTTACAGTTTACATTGAAATCGTTTATGAATATTGTAGATGAAGATAAAATTGGCGGCATTTTGCAGAAGTTTATTATTAGCAATATTAACAGCTTACAAGATGCAGATAATAGCACGAGACAACTTATATTAGCGAAAATTCGTCAAGAAATTATAAATGTAAAAGAAAATGAAGCGTTACTACAAGAATTAGAAAATTGGAAAGAAAAATGGATTGCCAATTGGAATGCTACTGACAAAATAAAAGAGATGCTAGAGCAAGTACAGCAAAGAGCAGTTGCTTTTGTAAATAATGAAGAATTTGCTGATAAATATGTTATTCCATTTTTACAAAAACAAATGAATAAAATAAAAGAAGATGAACAGACAGTTCAAAAAATAGAAGATTGGTTACAAAAACAAGTTGTAAGTCTTGTTGAGAAGAACCATTCGAAAATTGGTAAGCTTGTACAAGAAAATCTTGATAAGTTAGATGATAAGACGTTAATCGAAATGATTGAAAATAACGTCGGTAAAGATTTACAGTGGATCCGAGTAAACGGGGCGGTTTGCGGATTTATGATTGGATTAGTGTTAGAAGGAATTAAAGCGATTATATGAGAAAAACCTTCCGCAATTGCGGAAGGTTTTTTATTTTTCGAGAACACTCATATTCAAATTATAAGCTTTCTCAATATTTAACTTGTACGTCCCATTTCCAGTTTTAATCGAATTTTTATACCAATGTTCTTGGGTGTTTAATTCTGGATGTTCTTCTGAAGAAGTATTTTCGTTTTTCGTTAAATCTTCTACTTGTTCCCAAGGTGTACTTCCATGTGTTTCTTTTTGATTCGTTACTGCTGTTAAAGATACATCACTTTCTTTTGCAAGATGGACAGACACTCTTGAGCTTTCCTGTACAAACCAATTATTTTGTAATTGACCTGGATAAAGAGATAGTTCGTTATTTGAAGCACGGATTTCCACATTTTTATTTTGTGGAAGAACAAGCGTTGGTTTCACCTGTGGTGCTGAATTAAATAACGTATGCTGAACAGGTAATGATTTTAAAGTGATATACATCGTTTCTCCAGCCGTTTGAACTGAAAGGAAATCATCTCGTTTTAAATTGAGTTTTTCATTTGCTTTCGTTGTCATTTCATAAGTTCCCAAAAGATGAATTTGATTTGTATTATTTCCCTCTATCGTTAGAGGTTGATGTCCTGCATCTACTACGATTTTTTTGATAGATTCAGGTATATCAAATTGTCCGTCTGGAATATTACTCGTTTGCCTCGTTGTGTTAATAGAGTGACGAACTTCTTCTAGTAATCCAGTTGATAATAAACAGTAAAAAGCAATTCCGACGCTTCCTAAAACACCGATAAAGAAAATACTAAAAATATCATATTTAATAAATGATTGTTCCTTCTTAGAAAATAGAAGGTATAGTAAAACTTCAGCTCCAAGTATGATAAGTAAAACTGGCCACCATGCAGTTAGTGTATCTAATACTTGAATTCCTTTTACGACTGAAAATAGTAAAAAGCACCCTAACGATATAATAGAAAGCCCCATTGAGAATGTTCCAACACGCCAAGTCCTCATTCGCTTGTCCCACCTTTGTTTTCTTTATTTCCAAGTAACAATTTAAAGCCGCCGCCAATTAAAAGGAGCGCAACGATAGATGTCTGGAAATAGCGATAATATAGTTCACTAAGATGAATATTAAATATAGTTACAAAATAATCATTCAAAATAGGAAGGACTGTTTGATTTAATAAATAATAACCACCGAGTGTAATTAATCCGATACCGATCCATCTTTGATGATTTATAAAATAATCGATAATGGGTTCGTCTTGTACTCGTTCTTTTCCGTATTTTGCTGTTTGCTGTAACGCATCAAAAAAGCTATAGAACCAAATGATTGGTACTAAAAATAAAAACGCAGAAAGTCTTAATAAGTCGAGTAAATAAATAGATAGTAAAAAGGCTGCCATAAGCTGAAGACCACGGCGTTGTAAACCTAAATACATATGACCTGCTCCAGGGAACATCGCTAAAATAGAAGCAAATGTTTTACTTTTCTTTCCTTGCTCTCGATGTTCTTCAAAATCTTCGAAAATAGTACGGTCAATTAATTGCTCGTCGCGTTCTTTTTTCTGTAGTTGCTGAACAACGTCAAAGAAATTATAAATCCATAAAACAGGTAACGTAATAAGAAAGATAAGGAAACTTCCTTGAGATGTTAATAATGTTACAAATATAATCATGCTGCCTAAGCCAGCGCAAGCGACTAAAAACGTAAGACCGCGTTGCATAAGTCCTAATTGGAAATGGCCAAGTCCAGGGATGATGGATAGGAGAATGATATAAAATCGTTCGCTCTCTTTAGAGGAATTTATCAATTCTCCAGCTTCTTGTTTTTTCGTTTGTTTTATAATGGTGATAACTAAATCTAGTAAGTTAATTACCCATAGAACAGCTAGTAAAAATAGAGAAAGAAAAGCAATATCACGTTCTCTTACTACTATGGTACAAAATACTGCAAAGGAGAATAGAAATAAAGATCCTCCGCTATATAAAATAAACCGTCCTAGCTTTTTTAAGTATAAATGTCCAAGCCCAGGAATTAGCCCTAATACAAGTGCTAAAAAGGGGTTTTTATTCATGCTTTAAACCTCCGTCCTTTTTTGATGTATCTACCGATTTGTTTACAATTTGTTGTGAGATAGAAGACTCGTTATGTTTTGAAGATTTCTCGAAATTTGATGTCGCTGTAAAAATATATTGGAATAAACCACTTACCATAAAAATAATTGTAGCTGCAGTCGCAATTATGTAGTGAATAATTGTGCGTTTTAGTGAGTTTGTTTTTATATTTTCATTAGGTTGTAGCGTTTCAAAATTAATTTGCGTCATAACTTCGTTCGTAAATGAATCATCATTTATCATTGGAAGGTTTTCATGTTGTTCATCAATACTTTCCATATAAAGTGTTAAACAATGATCACATTCGTAAAGATGTTCTTCCATAGATTCACGTTTATTGTTTTCTATAAAATCTAATGTATAATTGCGCCAATCTTCTTTTGAATAATGCATCATAGAAACTCTTCCTCCTTCCAATGTTTTTTAATCCATTTTCGTGCCCGATACAGTTTCATTTCGACTGTTTTTACTTCGATGTTTTCCTGTAAAGCAATTTCTTGATAACTTTTTTCTTCTAAGTAATGTGCGAGAACGACGTCACGGTAATTTTCGGGAAGTTCTCTCAGTTTTTGAGCAATGAGTAATTTCTGCTCTTTCGTCAATAATAAAGCCTCAATATTATGAGAGGACTTTATATTTTCCTCAGCTTCTTTACATAAGGAGAGTTCTTCACTTTCTCTAGCTTTCTTCCTCTTATAATCAATAGCGTGATTGGTGGCAATACGCGCCATCCACGTTTTTAATCCGCGAAATTGATAATTTGGGAGAGAGGTGTGAATTTTTACGAATACTTCTTGTGTAACATCTTTCGCATCTTCTTCATGTCTTAAAATAGAAAAGATAACTTGAAAAATATAATGACGATATGTTTGTACAAGGATACGAAAAGCATGCTCGCTTCCTTGCTGTGCTTTTTCAATTAATTGTTTTTCCTCAATGGGTCTCTCCCTCCTTTTTGACGCATTCTATTATATAGACGTAAAGAATGATAAGTCACCCTACACATATTGTAAAAAAGAATAATATATTTTTTGCAGGAGAGCTAGATGAAAAAAGGTGTGAAAAAATGGTAAAGAGAAGTATATAATGAGCAAGTAGGAAATGTTACACGGAGAAAGGATGTGAATGTTAGTAGGGGAAGGGCCATACTAACAAACATGAAAATTAAAATATTAATAGCGGATGATAACTCTTTTATTAGAGAGGGCATGAAAATTATTTTAAATACATACGAAGAGTTCGAAGTAGTAGATACTGTAAATGATGGGGAAGAAGCTGTAGCATATTGTAAAAAGCATGAAGTTGATATTGCTCTTTTAGATGTTCGCATGCCAAATATGAACGGGGTAGAGGCGACGAAGTTCATTTGTGAAGAGACGAAAACAAAACCGCTTATTTTAACGACGTTTGATGATGATGAATATATTTTGGATGCAGTAAAAAACGGAGCGAAAGGTTATTTGTTAAAAAATAACGATCCGGAGCGTATTCGTGATGCGATAAAAGGAGTATATAACGGTCAAACTGTTATGCAAGATGTTGTCCTCGATAAAATTAAGTCTAATTTAATGGAAAGTAAAGAGGAAGAATGTAAAATTGATAAGAGCCTTTTCACAGAAAGGGAGCTTAGTATTATCGCATTAATTGCAAAAGGTTTCTCGAATAAAGAAATTTCGAAACAGCTTTTTATATCTGAAGGAACAATTGCAAATTATATTACGTCAGTTTTAGGGAAAACTGGACTTGAACATCGCACACAAATTGCGATTTATTACTTAACAGGGAAAGTAGATTAGTGATATGGAATTTTGGCTAACTGTAAGTAAATTAATTGTCTTTTTATATATTGTGTTTAGTTATATTTACGCAAATGTAGTAAATTTACCTTGGGTTATATTTACTTTACTTATTTACCTCTCTGTAAACGTAATGATTTCTATATTTAAAAAAGATACGTATAAAAAATTATTAATCTGTATGTCAATTGGCATAATTATGTTATTTACATGGAGGGTTCATCCATTTTTTATTTTGTTTTTACCTTTGAACTTATACGAAATTACATTCCATTACATAGAAAAGAATTGGCCACGCTTTGTTGTTATGATGCTCCCAATTACGATTGCAGATGAAAGTATTCGAATGACTTATGGATTAATTGTTGCATTTTCTTTTCTCGTTTTAACTATAGCAGATCGATATATATCGCGTGTAGTAAAGCTTGAATCGCAAAATGATAAGATGCGAAAAGATATGCAACGACTTACGAAAAGCTTACATGAAAATAAAGAGTACATAAGACAATCTGAATACACATTTAAGCTAGAAGAGAGAAATCGGTTATCGCAAGAAATTCATGATAAAATTGGTCACTCGATGACGGGTGCACTTATTCAAATGGAAGCAGCAAAAAGGTTAATGGAAATAGATAAAGAAAAATCTGCGGAGTTATTACAAAATGCAATTCACATTTCAAAAGATGGAATTGAAAGTATTCGCATTACATTAAAAAATATGAAGCCTCCAACTGAGCAAATTGGCATTCATCGTATGAAATTATTCATAGAGGAATTTGCCGGTAAGAATGATGTGAATATTCCTTTTGTATACAAAGGGAACTTAGATATGATTTCTCCCATTCAGTGGAAAATTATCGGTGAGAATGTTACAGAAGCACTAACAAATGCAATGAAATATGCTGATGCGACAGTTATTTCTATAGATATTCATGTACTTAACAAGATGGTTAAGGTGCAAGTGAAGGATAACGGAAAAGGGGTAGCTCTTGTTAAAAAAGGTCTCGGTATTATGGGGATGGAGGAGCGAACGGCGTCTGTAAACGGAAAAATTATTGTAGATGGGACAAGTGGTTTTTCAGTAACGATGTTGTTGCCAATATAAAGAGAATGGTACGAGGATGAACCATCTCATATGAAAAAAGTGAATATTCTCATGTGAAAAGAATGAACTTCTGCACTGAGCAGGTTCATTCTTTTTGTTTATACTAAAAGCAGAGAAACCGAAATAGGGGTGAAAATGATGAATACATTAGAAATTAAAAATTTAACGAAAAAATTTGGTGATTTCATCGCAGTTGATAATATGTCTTTATCTATTAAAGAAGGAGAAATATTTGGCTTTTTAGGATCAAATGGTGCTGGTAAGAGTACAACGATAAATATGATTGCTGGTTTGTTAAGAAGTAATGAAGGTGAGATTAGCATACTAGGAAAAAATATAAAGAAACATAATCGATTTGCGAAAATGAATATCGGTATTGTTCCGCAAGATATTGCGATTTATGAAGAGTTAACTGCCTATGAAAATGTGAAATTCTTTGCTGGATTGTACGGGTTACGAGGAGCCGAATTAAAAGCTAGGGTAGAGGAAGCTCTTAAATTTGTAGGACTTAGTGATAAACAGAAAAGCTATCCGAAGAACTTTTCTGGTGGGATGAAGCGAAGACTGAATATCGCTTGTGCAATTGCTCATAGACCGAAGTTAATTATTATGGATGAGCCGACAGTTGGAATTGATCCACAGTCAAGAAACTACATTTTGCAGTCAGTACGTAAATTAAATGAAATGGGAAGTACAATTATTTATACGAGTCACTACATGGAAGAGGTAGAAGAGATTTGTACGAAAATAGCGATAGTAGATCACGGTAAAGTAATTGCAGAAGGTACGAAAGAACAGTTAAAAGCAATTATTACTGACACGAAAGATATTTGGATTGAAGTGAAATCGGTAGAGAATTTAGATGTAGAAAAATTAAAAGAGATAAACGGTGTGAAAGCAGTTCAAATTGAAGAAAACGTAATTAAAGTGAATTCTGATGCGGGATTAAATAATTTAAATAAAATCATTCAACACTGTATCAATCATGATATTGAAATTCGTTCATTAGAGGAGCAGGCTCCCAACTTAGAAACAGTATTTCTTACCTTAACCGGAAGAAACTTACGAGATAAATAAAAGGTAAATGAAGAAAAGGTAAAGGGAGGTTCATCAATTGAACATCTTCAATATTGCAATTATGCACATTAAAAGAGAATTTAGAGACGTAAGAACTTTAGTTTTTATGTTAGCATTTCCGATTGTACTTATGCTTGTGTTAGGAACAGCGTTAAGTAATGCATTTAATAGCGATAGTCATACTATTAAAGATATACAAGTGATATACAAAGATGAAGCAAATGGTACGTTTTCTCAATCATTTGAAGCATTTGCAAAAGAAGTAAGTAAATCTGGTATTCACTTTAAGAAAGTTTCTGAAGAGGTAGATGGAAAAGAAAAAGTAAAACAAAACAAATACGCTGCGTATGTAGAATTGAATAAGGACGGGGTAAAGTTTTACGGAAGTGATAGAAGTAGTATTGAAAGTAGCATAGTTGAAGGAATGATGACTACATTTGTTGATAAGTACAATGTAGTAGTTGAGATTGAGAAAGTAGACCCTAGTAAAATTAGCACAATAATTCCGAATGGAGAACGTAATGAGTATATTAAAGAAACGGCATTACAAGCGACTAAAAAACCAGGTTCTATGGATTACTATGCAATTGTAATGACAACGATGGTTGCTTTGTATGGTGCGATGGGAGCAAGTAATTTAATTAGAGGCGAACGAATACGTAAAACAGGAGATCGTCTCATTGCTGCACCTATAACGAAAGCGGAAATTTTTATCGGGAAAATATTGGGTAATATGGTGGCGAATGCACTGTGCATACTACTTGTCGTTTTATTTAGTAAATTTGTTTTTCAAGCTAACTGGGGCGATCATCTTGGAGTTGTCTTACTTATTTTACTAACAGAAGTCCTTTTAGCAACTAGCATCGGCATCGGCATCGGATATATTACAAAAACAGGTGAAGCATCTAGAGCAATTATTTTAGTTATCGTACAACTAGCTTCTATTTTTGGCGGGGCATACTTCGTAGTAGAAGAAAATTTCGTTACGAATTTATCACCATTAACGTGGGCAAACACTGCCGTTATGAAAATTATTTATGCAAATGATGTAGGGGCGGCACTACCAGTCATCTCTTTAAATATCGGAATCTCAGCACTCTTTTTATTCATATCGATTATCGCATTACGCAGACGGGAGGGGCTATAGTATGAAAGATATTTTATGGCTTATGCAAAAAACATTATCAGTCCTTTTGAAAAATAAAAAAGGGTTACTCATTATTATTAGCTTGCCGATAATAGGAACGTTAATCTCCTTTTCAATATATGGAAATGCGGGGCAAGGGACGTTAAATATCGGAGTTATAAATAAAGAAAATGAGTCGATAGCAAATGATACGGTGAAATTTTTAGAAGAAATCAATCATGTAAAAGTAAGTAAAGTGAAAGAATCTGAAGTAGAAGATAAACTCACTTCAAAAAAACTTGATGGAGTGATTACGTTACAGTCTGGTTTTTCAGAAAGTGTCCGAGAAGGAAAAACAAGCAATATTGAAATTTCATCGATTAAAGGTGATCAAGTAACAGCGTTTATTAAGTCATATTTGTACAATTATATTGATAATGTAGCAGCGATAAGTAAAGTAGCAGGAACAGATCAAAGTGCATTTGATACGATGTACGCAGGATATCAAAAAAGTTCATTTAAAGTGAAGACTGAGATGTTAGAAGATACTTCGAAAAATAAAGATATGACGAACCAAACGATGGGTTATCTTATTATGTTTATGTTATTTTCAGCAGTGAACTTATCAGGCTATATTTTAAAAGAAAAAGAGAATAGAACGTACTTTAGATTATTATCCACGCCGATAGATGGAAAGAAATTTATATTATCTAACGTCGGGGTAAATATGATTATATTAACAGTACAAATTATGATTACAATCCTATTCTTAACGAATGTTTTTCATACGAATATCAATATGCCCTTCATCGTTATGGTTGGTGTACTGATGATATTTGCTTTAATAGCGATTGGAATGTCGTTAGTAATTGTTGCTTTTTCAAAAAACTCATCATCGGCAAATGCGATGCAAAACATGGTCATTGTACCAACATGCTTACTAGCGGGTTGTTATTTCCCATATGACATTATGCCAAGTGCAGTACAAAAAGTAGCTAATTTTCTTCCACAGCGCTGGTTGTTAGACACAGTATCGAAACTACAACAAGGAATACCATTCTCGGAGTTGTATTTAAACATTTTAATTTTATTCGCTTTCGCAATTGCATTCTTCTTAATTGCTATTTATAAGTTTGGAAGAAATAATGATGCGAGAAATTTTGTTTAATGTGAAAAGGATGTGACGTTAAGTCACATCCTTTTTTGTATGAAGCATGAAATCTAAATTTGAATGACAAAATAGAAAGGTGGAAAGAAAATGATCGGAAGGAAATCAAAATGATTAAAAAAATATTGCGAGTTACTTCTATTGCTATTGCTATTTTCGTTTTTATTTTAATTTGGGTTCATATTGACGTTACACTCGGAAGAAAAATGGAAGCCGGGAAAAACATGCCGACAGAGTATGCGCCTCATTATAGTGACTTTCAATTATATGTAGAAGGGAAGTCTTTTTATAAACAATTATTTACTGATATAAGAGAAGCGAAAAGCTCCATTTACACGTATTTCTTCATTTTGTCGGATGATAAAAGTAGCCATACTTTTTTAAACTTATTAAAAGAGAAGGCAAAAGAAGGAGTAAACGTCTATTTATCCGTTGATCGCATTAATGATTTATCATTTGAAAGAAAGATGAAAAATGAATTGCAGGAAAATGGTGTGCATTTTACATATAGTAGAAAACCTGAATTACCATTCGGCTTTTATTCTCTTCATCATCGTAATCATCGCCGTATTACGACGATTGATGGGGAGATTGGCTATACAGGCGGATTTAATATAGGAGATGAGTACTTAGGGAAAGATAAGCGATTTGGATATTGGCGTGATTATCATGTACGACTTAAAGGAGAAGGAGCAAAAGATTTAGAACAGCAATTCGCTTTAGACTGGAAACGAGATACGAAAGAAGAGATAAAGAGAAGTACGAATAAAGCTAGTAAAGGGAATACATTACATACTATGACTAGTTACAATGGGCATTACGTTGCTGAAAAATATATAGAGCTCATAAAACAAGCTCAGCACTCCATTGTAATTGCAACACCGTATTTTATAGCGAAAAATAAAGAATCTATGAATGCTTTAATCGCGGCGCAAAAGCGTGGTGTTACAGTAAAAATACTTTGGTCATATAAACCGGATCTACCTCTTATAAAAGAAGCGGCGTATCCATACATACGTCAAGCTGTTAATAATGGGATTACTGTATATGGTTATAAAAAAGGAATGTTCCATGGTAAATTAATGCTTATTGATAATGAATTAACCGTTATTGGTACAACAAACTTTACTTCGCGTAGCTTCAATATAAATGATGAAATGAATTTTTATATTTATGGTGGTCCTATTGTAGGACAAGTTAATAAGGCGTTAACAGAGGATTTTCATGATTCGAAAGAAATGACGAAAGAGTTTTTTGAAAAGTTATCTTTTTGGGAGCGTTGTAAGGAGAAAGTGGCGGGATTGGTTGACTTCTATTTGTGATGATGAATTAGGAAAGGGTGCCTACAAAAGGCACCCTTTTTTGGTGGGAAATCATTATTTTTCATGCACCAGCATCGTAACATCATCATTAATCAACGTCCCCACATGTTCGCCTAAACATATTTTCTTCATGACACCAGGCTCATCAAAGTTAAAGACGTGTGCTGGTAAATTGTAGTCCCGGGCAAGCAGTAATGCCGCTTGATCCATGACTTGTATATTTTGTCTAACGACATCATTATAGTTTAGTTTGCTGTACATTTTTGCTGATTTATTATGCTTTGGATCACTTGTAAAGACGCCATCGACCCCTTGTTTTGCGACTAATATGGCATCACTATTCATCTCGATGGCTCTTTGTACACTTGGATAATCTGTCGTCACGAACGGTTGGCCGTTTCCGCCTCCAAAGATAACGATATAACCGTTATCTAAATGGTGGACTGCACGCAAGCGAATGTATGGTTCAGCTACTGCATTAAATGGAATGGAAGTCATAACGCGTACTTCTCTATTTGTTTTACTTGTTAAAACACCGCGAAGCATTAAGCTGTTAATGATTGTACCTAACGTACCGATATTATCAGCTTCTACTCGATCGATTCCCCATTCTTCAGCTAGATGCCCCCTAAAAATGTTACCGCCACCGATGACGATGGATACTTCTATACCTAAATCAACAATGGATAAAATTTCGTTTGCGATATGTTCTAATCGTTTGGAGTTAAAGCTATTTCCAGTTTGATCGGCAAGTGCACCGCCGCTTAATTTAATTAAAACACGTTTATATGGTCTCATAACAATTCCCCCTATATAGATCGCAATAAAAAAGGAACAAAGGCGAATGCCTTTGTTCCTTTTTAAGAAAATGAAAAAGAAAAGAAGAAGATAGAACGAATTGCTTTGTATAGTTTTTCATAACATCCACTCCTTTTCATTTTGATTTGTTTTAAGTATATATCTTTTTGATTATACGAAACAATCTGATTACTTATCAAGTTTATTTTATCGTTTTTTAACAAAATGGTGTCAATGAAAAAAAAGAAGAAAAATATTTGAATTTTTTGTGACGAACTTGTAGGTTTTTGTATGATTTTGTAGGTTCGCTTATAAGATGTGTGAGTAGCTTTTATAAATTCAAATTGAAAGCGTTCGCATGAAGGGGATGAACATAAATGAAAAAATTCGGATTGGCAACACAAATTTTTGTCGCGCTTGTTTTAGGGATTGTAGTAGGGGCAGTCTTTTATGGCAATAAAACGGCGATTTCTTATATCACACCAATTGGGGATATGTTTATTCACTTAATTAAGATGATTGTAGTACCAATTGTTATTTCAGCATTAATTGTTGCAGTAGCTGGTGTAGGAGATATGAAGAAGCTTGGGAAACTGGGTGGTAAGACAATTCTTTATTTCGAAATTATTACGACGATTGCTATTTTAATGGGATTACTTGCAGCGAATATATTCCAACCAGGTACTGGTGTTGATATGAGTAATTTACAGCAAAGTGATATTTCTTCTTATAAACAAACTGCAGATGCAACAGAGAAGAAAGGTTTTGCTGAGACAATTGTTCACATTGTACCGAAAAACGTATTTGAATCGATTGCACAAGGTGACCTATTACCGATTATATTCTTCTCAGTATTGTTCGGCTTAGGAGTTGCGGCAATTGGGGAAAAAGGAAAGCCTGTTTTTAACTTTTTTGAAGGCGTACTCGAAGCCATGTTTTGGGTTACAAATCAAGTTATGAAATTTGCACCATTTGGTGTATTCGCATTAATTGCCGTTACGGTTGCAAAATTTGGTGTAGCGACATTACTTCCGCTAGGAAAACTAGTGCTAGCTGTATACGTAACTGTTATACTATTCGTTGTGATTGTATTAGGTATTAATGCACGAATGGTTGGAGTAAACATTTTTACATTAATGAAAATTTTAAAAGAAGAATTGATTCTTTCGTTTACGACAGCAAGTTCAGAAGCTGTTTTACCTAATATAATGAGAAAAATGGAAGAGTTCGGTTGTCCAAAGGCAGTTGCCTCTTTCGTAATTCCGACAGGTTATACATTTAACTTGACTGGATCGGCTATTTATCAAGCGTTAGCGGCATTGTTTGTTGCACAAATGTACGGTGTGCACATGTCACTAACGGAGCAAATAACGTTATTATTCGTTCTCATGTTAACATCCAAAGGTATGGCGGGAGTTCCAGGTGCATCGTTCGTTGTTGTATTAGCAACGTTAGGTTCGATGGGGTTACCACTAGAAGGTATCGCGTTAATTGCGGGAATTGACCGCATTTTAGATATGATTCGCTCATCTGTCAATGTATTAGGAAATGCATTAGCGGCCATTGTTATGTCGAAGTGGGAAGGCGAATTCGATAATGAGAAAGCAAAACAATATGTAGAAACAGTCAAAGAAACAAAAGCAGCATAAGAAATCGTTAAGGAGTGAATAATCATGGCAACATTAACTGAAGTTAAAAATGGTGTTCGAATTGAAAAAGATTTTTTAGGTGAAAAAGAAGTACCAAACTATGCATACTACGGCGTACAAACAATGCGTGCAGTTGAAAACTTCCCGATTACAGGATACAAAATCCATGAAGGCTTAATTAGAGCGTTCGCAATTGTAAAAAAAGCAGCAGCGCTTGCTAATACAGATGTAGGAAGATTGGAATTGAACAAGGGTGGTGCGATCGCAGAGGCTGCTCAAGAAATTCTTGATGGAAAATGGCATGATCATTTCATCGTAGATCCAATTCAGGGCGGAGCAGGTACTTCAATGAACATGAATGCAAATGAAGTCATTGCCAATCGTGCTCTTGAATTATTAGGAATGGAAAAGGGAGACTATCACTATATTAGTCCAAATAGTCATGTAAACATGGCGCAATCCACAAACGATGCATTCCCAACGGCGATTCATATCGCTACATTAAACGCATTAGAAGGTTTATTACAAACGATGGGCTATATGCACGATGTATTTGAATTAAAAGCAGAACAGTTCGATCATGTAATTAAAATGGGTCGTACACATTTACAAGACGCTGTGCCAATTCGTCTTGGGCAAGAATTTAAAGCATACTCTCGTGTGCTTGAACGTGATATGAAACGAATTCAGCAATCACGTCAACACTTATATGAAGTGAACATGGGAGCAACTGCAGTTGGTACAGGCTTAAATGCAGATCCAGAATATATTGAAGCGGTTGTAAAACATTTAGCTGCAATTAGTGAACTGCCACTTGTTGGTGCAGAAGACTTAGTAGATGCAACGCAAAATACGGATGCATACACAGAAGTATCAGCAGCACTTAAAGTATGTATGATGAATATGTCTAAAATTGCGAATGACCTTCGCTTAATGGCATCAGGTCCACGCGTTGGTTTAGCGGAAATTATGCTACCAGCTCGTCAACCAGGTTCATCTATTATGCCAGGGAAAGTAAATCCTGTTATGCCAGAAGTAATTAATCAAATTGCGTTCCAAGTCATTGGTAACGACCATACAATTTGCCTTGCTTCAGAAGCAGGACAATTAGAATTAAACGTTATGGAACCAGTACTTGTTTTCAACTTACTTCAATCAATTAGCATTATGAATAACGGTTTCCGTGCCTTTACAGATAATTGCTTAAAAGGAATTGAAGCGAATGAAGATCGCTTAAAAGAGTATGTTGAGAAGAGTGTAGGAATTATTACAGCCGTGAACCCTCATATCGGTTATGAAGCAGCAGCTCGCGTTGCGAAAGAAGCAATCGCGACAGGGCAATCCGTTCGAGAACTTTGTGTGAAAAATGGTGTACTGTCACAAGAAGACTTAGAATTAATTCTAGATCCATTCGAAATGACACACCCAGGGATTGCAGGAGCAACTCTTTTAAAGAAAAATTAAAAGAAGAGGGGGGACAAGCCCCTCTTCTTTGTTTACAATATAGAAATGCTATATATGAATAGAGGTAGGGATGTTATGAGCAAGTTTACAGTAGCTTCTAATGGTGCATTAGAAACAACATTAAGAGGAGCAGAAGTATTATCAACACCACTTTTAAATAAAGGGGTAGCTTTCACACAAAATGAAAGAGAAGAGTTAGGTTTAAAAGGGTTATTACCGCCAGCGGTTTTAACGTTAGAAGAACAGGCACGCCGAGCATACGAACAATTTAGTTCTCAGCCGGATGATTTATTAAAGAATGTATACTTAACTGCGTTACATGATCGAAATGAAGTATTATTTTATCGTATATTAACAGATCATTTACGTGAAATGTTACCGATTGTATATACACCAACTGTCGGTGTAGCAATTCAAAGATATAGTCATGAATATCGTAAACCACGTGGCGTTTATTTATCAATTAACGATTCATCAGGTATCGAAGAAGCATTTACCAATATCGGTGCAACAGCTGAGAACATTGATTTAGTCGTTGTAACAGATGGAGAAGGCATATTAGGAATTGGTGACTGGGGCGTTGGTGGTATTAACATCGCAATCGGAAAATTAGCTGTTTACACTGCTGCAGTTGGAATCGATCCTAGTCGTGTATTACCAGTAATTTTAGATGTAGGTACAAACCGTGAGGAGCTATTAAACAATCCATTTTATATTGGAAATCGTCACCCTCGTATAACAGGTGAAGCTTACGATGAATTTATTGATACGTTTGTACAAGCGGTAAACAAACAATTCCCGAAAGCACTTTTACATTGGGAAGACTTTAGCTCTCGTAACGCACGAAAAATTTTAGATAAATATCGTCATGATGTTTGTACATTTAATGATGATATTCAAGGTACAGGTGCAGTTTCACTTGCGGCAGTATTATCGGCAGTGAAAGCTTCTGGTGTACCGCTAAGTGAACACCGCGTTGTTGTATTTGGTGCTGGTACGGCTGGAATCGGTATCGCAGATCAAGTTAGAGATGCGATGGTCCGCGTAGGCGTATCTGAAGAAGAATCATATAAGCGTTTCTGGTGTATTGATCGTAACGGGTTAGTTACAGATAATATGGAAGATCTTCTTGATTTCCAAATTCCGTACGCAAGAAAAGAAGCAGAAGTAAGTGAGTGGAAAGAAAATGATGTGATCGGACTTGCTGAAGTTGTGAAACATGTAAAACCGACAATTTTAATTGGTACATCTACTGTTGCAGGTGCATTTAAAGAAGAGATTATTAAAGAAATGGCTTCTCACGTAGAAAGACCAATCATTTTACCAATGTCGAATCCAACGCCACTTGCTGAAGCAAAACCAACAGATTTAATCGAGTGGACAGAAGGAAGAGCGTTAGTTGCAACAGGAAGTCCATTTGAACCAGTTACATATAACGGTGTAACGTATGTGATTGGACAATCAAATAATGCACTTATTTTCCCAGGGCTTGGTCTTGGAACAATTGTAGTACGAGCAAGCGTCATGACGGATGGAATGTTCGCAGCGGCTGCTGAAGCAGTTGCAAGTATGGTAGATACAAGTCAGCCAGGAGCACCTATTTTACCAGAGGTCGAAGAATTACGTAATATCTCAGAAATGGTTGCAATTGAAGTAGCGAAAGTTGCAGTTGCAGAAGGTGTTGCAAGAGTGAACTTAAGTGATAACGATATCAAGATGGCAGTGCAAGAAGCAATGTGGAAGCCAGAGTATCGCCAAATAAAAGCGGTAGAAAAGGTTAGAATATAGAAAAAAAGCCCGTTTATAACAATAAGCGGGCTTTCACTTTTACTACTGAAAAAAAGTATAGGAAGTGTCACCTTTGAATTGGAATCAATTATGGAAGAAAGATATGTCCCTTTTAATTATATTAATGGTCGTTGTTCCGATTGCTGGGGAGCTGAACTTTCATCCCTTTAATGATACGTTTCGAGTTAGCTTCGGTACACCGCTATTCTTCTTTTTATTATTATTTTTAAGAAGAGTACCAGCAGGAGTTGCAGGTATTCTTGTTGGTATATCTGTAGTCTTATTCCGAGTATGTCTTGACTGGATCATGCAAGGTTCATTTCATATGACAGAATCATTTTATTTGCGTTATCCTGTGTTCTTCTATTATTTTATTTATGGCAGTTTTTTTTCGCTTTGTAGGGTAAATAAGTTCCATCAGAAACCAATCATTATTGGATGCCTTGGAATTTCAATTGAAATTGTTGCAAGTATGTCAGAACTTGCGTTTTATCACATGTTAGTACTAGGTACAACAATAACGATTTCTGAAGTGAATAAACTTATTATTATTGCTATTTTTCGTAGTTTCTTTGCACTTGGTTTTTTAAATATGATGAATTTATATGAAACGAAATTAAAAGAATCGCAAGTTCGAAAAGAAAATGAAAATATGTTAATGCATCTTTCTAATTTATATGTGGAATCTGTTCATTTGAAAAAGACGTTACAAAATGCGGAGTTAATTACACAAGAAGCATATCAACTATATCGAAATTTACAAGTAAGCGCTGATTCAAGTAGTAAAACAGCATTGAAAATAGCGGGGGAAGTGCATGAAATAAAAAAGGATAATCAAAGGATATTTGCAGGATTATCTAAACTGTTATTAGATAAAAATGTGGCTGAATATGTAGAAGGACATGAGTTAGCAGAGATGATTGTTAGAATAAACGAGAAGTATGCTGAAATGCTAGAAAAGGATATACGTTTTTCTAAACATATAGAAGGTGAGCATGCTGCATACCACGTGTATACAGTGCTATCAATTTTTAATAACTTAGTTGCAAATGCAGTTGAAGCAATTGAAGATAAAGGTTTCGTTATTATTAAGCTATATAAAAGAAATCAGCATATATTTTTTGAAGTAATTGACGATGGGCCTGGTATTACACAAAAGTATAAGAAATTAGTATTTAAGCCAGGATTTACTTCCAAGTATGATCAAACGGGAACACCGTCAACTGGTATTGGGCTTTCTTACATAAATGAAATGGTAACAGAGCTAGGCGGAGAAGTGAAATTAGAAGACCGAGAAAATAAAAGAGGATGTAAGTTTATCGTTTGTTTACCAGAGGATAGTTTAAAGCAGGAAGGGGAATAGATTTGTTTTATTATATCGTAGACGATGATGAAGTTTTCCGTTCGATGCTTTCGCAAATTATTGAAGATGGAGATCTTGGAGAAGTAATTGGTGAGGCGGATGACGGAGCTTTTATTGAAGCGGATCAACTAAATTTTAAAAAAGTAGATATTTTATTTATTGATTTGTTGATGCCGATGAGGGACGGAATTGAAACAGTTCGTCACATTGCGTCAACTTTCACGGGGAAAATCATTATGATTTCTCAAGTGGAATCGAAGCAGCTTATAGGTGAGGCATATACACTTGGTGTAGAATATTATATTACAAAACCATTAAACAAAATCGAAGTTGTATCTGTTGTACGCAAAGTGATGGAGCGTATTAGATTGGAGCGTTCTATACATGATATTCAAAAATCATTGAATAACGTGTTTCAGTGGGAAAAGCCGCAATTGCGTACTGAACCAGTGCAAGAAGGAAAAAAGATAGGGGATTTAGGACGCTTTTTACTATCAGAACTCGGTATTGCGGGAGAGAATGGAAGTAAAGATTTACTTAGTATGCTGGAATATTTATATGGTCAAGAAAAGGCACAGACATTTGAGTTTGGCTTTCCTGCGTTAAAAGAAATTTTTCATCATATTACGATAAGGAAATTAGGGGATCTAGCTTTAGAGGCGGATATTGATAAAGAGAAAAAAGCGTCTGAACAAAGAGTACGTCGAGCTATTTATCAGTCGTTAAATCATTTGGCTTCTTTAGGATTAACAGACTTTTCAAATCCAAAATTTGAAAGCTATGCTCCAAAATTTTTCGATTTTACCGTAGTTAGAAAACGGATGACAGAAATGACGAAAGATGAACTCGCATCTTCTGGTCATACGCGAATTAATACGAAGAAGTTTATTCAAGTGTTGTATTTTGAGGCGAAGAGGTTGATGGAGATAGAGTGAAGAAGATGCTTATAAATAAGCATCTTCTTTTGTTAAATCAACATTTTATATTTTCTCGTGGAGCATGTAAAATGTTAAGTAAGAGAAAATGGTTTTATATTAAGGAAGTGTCAAAGCGATGAGTTTCACATTGAATAAATCGATTATTAAAGAAGTGTGCGGAGAGACCTCATATAAAAGAGGTGAAGCCTATTATAAATCAAATAAAGTGATAATAGATCATTACGATGAAAATAAAGAAATTTGTGAGGCGACAGTAAAAGGGAACGAGGATTTCCATGTTACAGTAGCAAAAGCCAAAAAGGGTGATGTTGTTGCAAAATGTAGTTGTCCTTCATTAGCGTCTTTTCAAACGTACTGTCAACATGTTGCAGCAGTATTAATACAAATAAACTATAATCAACAAACAGGTGGAATGAGCTCCACTAGTAGCAGAAATGATCAATTGACAAGTGGTATGTTTCAGCTGTTTGCAGACAAACCACTGAGGCCAAAAAGTAAACAACACCGTTTTGATACACGTGAAATATTAGATATTGAGTTTATATGTACACCAGTTGCTACGAGAAGTGGTGGGGCTCTTCTTGGAATTCAATTGAAACTTGCCAAAGTGTATTTCATAAATCATATTAGAGAATTTCTTTCTAAGGTGGAGAAAAGAGAGTCTTTTCATTGTTCAAATGAATTTACATATACACCAGATGTACATAGTTTTAAACAAGAAACGGATGCGATTATTCAGCAGCTCATTAAAATGTATCATAACGAAAAAATGTATGAAGATACGCTAGAAGTACATGCGAAACAAGATGAAAGTATGATATTTATACCACCAGCTTCATGGAAAGATATGCTCTTTTCACTTTCTAAAGCTGAATATGTACAGCTGAAACAAAATGAACAACTGTTTCAGGGATTACAAGTTTCAAAAGGGTTGTTGCCGTTACACTTTGAATTTACGAAGGGAAATAATGGCGGATTTACACTTCATATAGAGGGTTTAAATCGTGTACAAGTTATGGATATGTATAACAATGCACTTTACGATGGGAAATTATATCACTTACACATTGAAGATTGTATGCGACTTATTGAATTACAAAAGATGATGAGTCGCTCAAATAGTAATCAGTTTTATATTCCAGAAAGTAAGATGGAACATTTCGTCGCGAAAGTTGTACCAGGATTAATGAAGCTCGGAACTGTACACATTGATGAAGTAATATCGGATCGTGTTGAAACACCTTCGCTAAAAGCGAAATTGTATTTAGACCGCGTGAAAAATCGCTTATTAGCAGGTCTTGAATTTCACTATGGGAACGTCATGATTAATCCGCTAGAAGAGGATGGACAGCCGTCTGTTTTTAATCGTGATGAGAAAAAGGAAAAAGAGATTTTAGACATTATGAGTGAAAGTGCTTTTGCAAAAACAGAAGGCGGTTACTTTATGCATAATGAAGAAGCTGAGTATAACTTTTTATATCACGTTGTGCCAACATTAAAAGGTTTAGTTGATATTTATGCGACAACAGCAATCAAATTGCGAATTAGTAAAGGGGATGCAGTTCCTCTTATTAGAGTGAGAAGGAAAGAAAGAATTGATTGGTTGTCATTTCGTTTTGATATAAAAGGAATACCAGAAGCAGAAATTAAAGGTGTATTAGCGGCCCTTGAAGAGAAACGTAAATATTATCGATTGGCGAATGGTTCGTTTTTATCGCTAGAGAGTAAAGAGTTTAATGAAATTAATCAGTTTATAAAAGAATCAGGTATTCGGAAAGAATTTTTACATGGAGAAGAGGTAAATGTTCCGCTTATTCGGAGTGTAAAATGGATGAACGGACTTCATGAAGGCAATGTTTTAAGTTTGGATGATTCTGTTCAAGAGTTAGTAGAAAACATTCAAAACCCGAAAAAATTAAAGTTTGCTGTGCCAAATACTTTAAATGCAGAAATGAGAAAGTATCAAGTATATGGGTTCGAATGGATGAAAACACTTGCTCATTACCGTTTTGGCGGTATTTTAGCAGATGATATGGGACTTGGAAAAACGTTGCAAAGCATTGCTTTTATAGATTCTGTTTTGACTGAGATTCGAGAAAAGAAACTGCCAATATTAGTCGTTTCACCATCATCTCTTGTTTATAATTGGTTTAGTGAATTGAAAAAATTCGCCCCGCATATTAGAGCAGTTATTGCAGATGGAATTCAAGCAGAGCGCCGGAAAATTTTGAAAGATATAACGGAATTTGATGTTGTAATTACGTCATATCCATTACTGAGAAGAGATATAAGATTGTATGCAAGACCATTTCATACACTATTCCTTGATGAAGCGCAGGCGTTTAAAAACCCTACAACGCAAACGGCAAGAGCTGTGAAAACAATTCAAGCTGAATACCGTTTTGGGCTAACGGGTACACCTGTAGAAAATTCATTAGAAGAGCTATGGTCTATCTTCCATGTCGTCTTCCCAGAATTATTACCAGGAAGAAAAGAGTTCGGTGATTTAAGGCGTGAAGATATAGCGAAGCGAGTGAAACCATTCGTATTAAGACGATTAAAAGGGGACGTATTAAATGAGTTGCCAGAGAAAATAGAGCACTTACAATCATCGGAGTTATTACCCGATCAAAAGAGTCTTTATGCTGCTTATTTAGCGAAGTTAAGGGAAGAAACGTTAAAGCATTTAGACAAAGATACGTTACGTAAAAATAAAATTAGAATTTTAGCTGGTTTAACGAGATTGCGACAAATTTGTTGCCATCCTGCTTTATTTGTTGATGATTACAAAGGAAGTTCAGCTAAATTTGAACAACTGTTAGAGATTTTAGAGGAATGTAGAAGTACAGGGAAGAGAATATTAATTTTTTCTCAATTTACGAAGATGCTTTCCATTATTGGTCGTGAGTTAAATCGACAAGCAATTCCATACTTTTATTTAGACGGGAGTACACCAGCGCAGGATCGTGTAGAGCTGTGCGATCGGTTTAACGAAGGAGAAGGAGATCTATTTCTCATTTCTTTAAAAGCTGGTGGTACCGGACTTAATTTAACTGGTGCAGATACAGTAATATTATATGATTTATGGTGGAATCCAGCTGTTGAACAACAAGCGGCCGATAGGGCGTATCGAATGGGACAAAAAAATACAGTGCAAGTTATAAAGCTAGTAGCTCAGGGAACAATTGAGGAGAAAATGCATGAACTGCAAGAAAGTAAGAAAAATTTAATCGCTGAAGTGATTGAGCCGGGAGAAGAGAAATTGTCCTCAATCACAGAGGAAGAAATTCGAGATATTTTAATGATTTAATATAAAAAAGCTATGCCTTCAAATTTATGAGGGCATAGCTTTTTGGTTGTAATAATTATATTTTGTTTTGTACAAAGTAAAGAAATCAAATGTTATTTAAATTACTTCTTTGTACCTTTACTTTTGTAGGGTTTGGCAGCTGCCTTTTTCTTTGCACTTGATTGCCAACGGTTCCATCCTTTACTTCCTGTACCTTGTCCTACACCTTTTTTCGGTTTTGCTTTCGTTTTACTCATATGATCACTCCGTTATATAAAAAATCTTATTTAATAATAGCCAATGTTTTAGAAAAATATTCTGGATAAATGACTATGTTTGTTTTAAGTAAAAACAAACTGCTTGAATGCTATAGTATATCATGAAATTGCAAGTAAACTGAAAGGAATTATAAAGAAAATGAAAATAATAAGAAATACTGCGGATTCTATATTCCGAACGATCACATTAATTATTGTGTATACGTTAGTTTCGGTCAGTGAAACATTTTTTGGATTGACGAGGCAGAAAAAGTAAAGATGTTAAATTAACAACAATCAATAAAGCCGTAAAATAAAGAATTGAAAAATATTTTAAAACTTTTTGTTGACTTTCTTTATTTTTTGTATAGAATAATCATTAATAAAATGTTTCAGAGATGTGACAACAAAACGACTATGAAAGGACGAGTAGTAGTAGGACGTAGTTTAAGCGAGTCAGGGGTGGTGTGAGCCTGATACGAAGCCTATTATGAAGAACCTCCTGGAGTTGCTAACCGAAATCCTTTATAGGAAAGTAGACTTAGCCGGGAACTTCGCCGTTACAAGAAGAACAGTATCGAGATATTTCATCTCCGTATTGTATAAGTGAGCAACCTCTGTTGCTAATTTGGGTGGTACCGCGGAACCAAAGCCTTTCGTCCCAGTTTTTTGGGAAAGAAGGGCTTTTTTTGTTGGCTTCTTTTCACAACATCCAAACATTTTAGGAGGAAACCACCATGTATCAATCATTAATGACAGTAAGAGAGACTCAAATTGCAATTAAGGAAGTTAAAACATTTTTCGAGGACCAATTAGCAAAACGCCTTGAACTATTCCGCGTATCTGCACCATTATTCGTAACGAAAAAATCAGGATTAAACGATCACCTAAACGGTGTAGAACGTCCAATTGAATTTGATATGTTACATTCAGGAGAAGAATTAGAAATTGTTCATTCACTAGCGAAATGGAAACGATTTGCATTACATGAATACGGATATGAAGCTGGTGAAGGTTTATATACAAACATGAACGCGATTCGTCGTGATGAAGAACTTGATGCAACGCATTCCATTTATGTTGACCAATGGGATTGGGAAAAAATCGTTCAAAAAGAATGGCGTACTGTTGAATACTTACAAAAAACAGTACAAACAATTTATGGAATATTCAAAGATTTAGAAGATCACTTATTTGAAAAATATCCGTTCCTTGGAAAGTATTTACCGGAAGAAATTGTTTTCGTTACTTCTCAAGAATTAGAAGATAAATATCCAGAATTAACACCGAAAGATCGTGAACATGCAATTGCAAAAGAACACGGTGCAGTCTTCATTATCGGAATTGGTGATGCACTTCGTTCAGGTGAAAAGCATGACGGACGCGCAGCTGATTATGACGATTGGAAATTAAACGGTGACATTTTATTCTGGCACCCAGTACTACAATCTTCATTTGAGTTATCATCAATGGGAATTCGTGTTGATAGTAAATCACTTGATGAGCAGTTAACGAAAACTGGTGAAGACTTCAAACGTGAGTATGATTTCCATAAAGGTATACTAGAAGACGTACTACCATTAACAATCGGCGGTGGCATTGGACAATCAAGAATGTGCATGTACTTCTTACGTAAAGCACATATCGGTGAAGTTCAATCTTCTGTATGGCCTGACGATTTACGTGAAGCTTGCAAGAAAGAAAACATTCATCTGTTTTAATAGAAGTAAGGGAATAGCTTAAATATAGAGCTATTCCCTCTTTTTTATAAAACTTCACTTGCTTATTTATTACCGAGTTCTTCCGCCAAACCGATTAAAATTCCTTCGACTCCACGAATGTAGCAGAGACGATACGAGTTCTCGTACTGAACTACTTCGCCAACGAGCTCTGCACCATGCTTAGTGAGTCTGGATACCATTTCGTCAATATCCTCGACAGTGAACATGACGCGTAGATAACCGAGGGCGTTTACAGGAGCTGTTCGGTGATCTGCTATAGTAGGAGGGGTGAGAAATCGCGAAAGTTCAATTCGGCTGTGGCCATCTGGAGTGACCATCATAGCGATTTCTACGCACTGAGAACCGAGTCCAGTTACGCGACCAGCCCATTCACCTTCGACATTTGCTCGACCTTCGAGATTCAAGCCAATCTCCTCAAAGAAAGAGATTGCGTTATCAAGGGATTCTACAACGATGCTGACATTGTCCATTCGTAGTAATTTGTTTTTTGCCATAGTCTTATCTCCTTATGTATAAAAGTTTATTATTTAATTATCCTCATAATTATACTACTAAGTAGTTACAAATTCCTTTCAGTCAAAAACACCTTGTCACAGTATAGGAAAATGTGACAAGGTGTTTTTTAATATATCATATAGCATCTTGTTAACGAATAGCTTTTTATTTAATAGGAAGGAAGTAGATTAATATGTTTTTTTTATAAGCGTTACTAAACATATCAAATTAGCTCATTTGCACGAAAGGCTCAATTTTCGCCATAAATGATTGATGCAGCGCCTCAACGCCTGTTACTAAATGAAGGCGGTCAATAACGACAGACACTTTAATTTCTGATGTACTTACCATTTTAATATGAATATCTTCTTCTTTTAAAGTAGTGAACATATTTGCAGCGACACCTGGGTTAGATACCATGCCAGATCCTACGATTGATACTTTTGCTAAGTGATTTTCATGTTCTACAGATTCGTAGTGAAGAGTTTCTTGATTTTGTTCCAATACTTTTAATGTTTCTCTTAAATCATTCGAGTGAATGGAGAAGGAGAGATGAACAGTTCCTTCATTTGTAATACTTTGAATGATGATATCTACATTAATATGTGCCGCTGCTAATGTAGAGAAAACAGTTGAAAGTGAACCTTGTTCTAATCCTTTCACTGTGATGCGTGTAATATTATCTTCAAATGCAATACCTTTAACGATTGATTGTTGTTCCATGTTACATTCTCCTTTTACAATTGTTCCGTTTTCTTGTTCCATACTTGAGCGAACTTCTAAAACTACGTTATGATTTTTAGCAAACTCAACAGCACGCGGGTGTAATACGCCAGCACCGAGGTTTGCAAGTTCTAACATTTCGTCATAAGAAATTTCATCTAATTTATAAGCATCTTTTACAACTCGTGGATCCGTCGTATATACGCCGGTCACATCTGTGTAAATATCACATTTTTTTGCGTTTAGTGCAGCAGCTAATGCGACAGCAGTTGTATCAGAACCGCCTCGTCCAAGCGTTGTAATTTCAAAATCTTCACTGACTCCTTGGAAACCAGCTACAATAACAATCGTACCTTCAGCAAGATAAGATTGAATACGATCTGTATGAATGTCAGTAATCCGTGCACTACTATGTACAGATTCTGTCGTAATACCAGCTTGCCACCCTGTTAATGAAATTGCATGATAGCCTTTTGCTTGCAGTGCCATCGTTAATAATGAAATAGTTACTTGTTCTCCTGTAGATAGAAGCATATCCATTTCACGTTTACTTGGATTTTCTGTGATAGCGTTAGCGAGTGCGACAAGTTCATCTGTGCTTTTTCCCATTGCTGAAACGACAGAGACAATGCTATGACCTCGTTCATATTCTTCAATAATTAAATTTGCTACATGTTGAATGCGTTCGACGCTTCCGACAGAAGTGCCACCGAATTTTTGAACAATTGTTTCCATTACAGATTCCTTCTTTCGTCTATTTTTAAGAATAGATTAGGAAATATATAAATCCCAATACTCCTGTAGTTACCAGAAAGACAAACAAAAAACACCATCTCAAATAAGTGAGGATGGTGCTGTTACAGGAAAAGGGAAACAGAAAACGGAGCTAATAAAAAAACCGCCAAAAAAGGAATATCATAAAAAATGATATCTCTTTTTTGTAGATAGCTCTTCATACGTACACGTCTGTACATATGACAGTTCTGTTTCTATTCGAAAACAGCCCCAATTGATAAATGCAGAGAAACTTATCAATTTCGGCAATACTTCCTTTCATCTAAGTTCATAGACATCTCTGTGTCTCCATTAGAATACTCATAAGTATCGCAACCTCTATCTCACGTTTTAGGCGAGAGTGTTTGATTTATGAAGTTGTTGGTAACATTTGTTTTATAATAATTTAAATTTTTCGGGGAATCAAGTGTTTTATATATATTTTAAAAATTCTTTCTTTTTTCTGAGGAAGTTTGTGAAAAATGTAGCAAAATAAATTCATTGCATGTACATTAAACTTATAGTGCATAGGAGGTGGGAGAATGAAAAGGAAACAGCCTATTTATGTTGCGACAAAAATGAACACGACGATGGGAAAATTATGGGGATATACGCAAGAACCAGATATACATACAGAGTGGGATGCTCGCTTTACTGAAATTTCGTATTTAGAGAAAAAAGAAGGAGAACCACAGAAGTTTTTGTATAAAACAAAGATTGGATTTGGGTTTGAAATAGCTGGAGAAGGGGAATCAATAGGTGAAATAAGAAAAGATATTTTAACGCAGTTATGCAATTGGATGGAAACGAAAATGAAATTGTAGATTATTTTGGCGAACCACATTTACTCGTTTCTACACTGCATTTTCATATCGATGAGTTAGGGGCAATGCATATTTCTTCAAAGAAACAATGGTTTTATATGTTTGGAAGAAAAATGCCGTTACCAAAATTTTTGTATGGTGAAGCAAAAATTGTTGAAAGTTATGATGCAACACTACAGTGTTTTCGAATTCATGTACAAGTACGAAACCCGTTAATTGGCTCGCTTTTTTCATATAAGGGAACATTTGTGGAAAGGAAATAAACGATATGAAAAATATAATATTTGGGCTTGCTTGTTATGTTGTTTTTCTAATATATGAGTGGTCGAATATAAATCCTGTTGAAGCAATTATATTATTGTCTGTTTTATTATTTATACCAATGTCACTTTGTATTATTGATAAAAGAAAAAGAGATGGATCGTATTTATTATTTTATAAATTCGTATCGTTTTTATATCCAATCGCAGCAATTTGTGCAATGCTAGCTTTCGTCACAAATTACAATGTATTTGCGCTAGTTTGGTTTGTATATACAGGAATTGTTGCGTTATTTGGTGTAAGTAGATTGCTAGAAAGAGGATGGAAGCCGTTAGAAGAAATCGCCATAGATAGTGCGTTTATTTATTTGTTTTTAGGTGGTTTTTGGTTTTTTGCTTCAGTAGCAAAACTTTCAATTATGCATTTTAGCTCTGACATTGTTTTACTCACAGCAGCGCATTTTCATTATTCGGCGTTTCTATTGCCATTATCAGCTGGTTTAATAGGGAGAAAAAGAGAAAAGAGAAGTAAAGTATATGATGCTATTATGTTTATCATCATGATTTCACCTATGACAGTTGCAATAGGAATTACATACTCGAGAATATTTGAATTTTTTGCAGTGCTCCTATATTTATGTGCCATTTATGGATATGGATTTTACGTTTGGAGAGCAAAATTTAATGCTATCAGTGCAAAGATTCTTTTAATCGTTTCGTCTAGTACACTCATGGTTACAATTATGTCCTCACTTATATATTCATACGGAAATTTGAAGCATGTAATGACGATTACAATTGCTCAAATGGTTTGGATTCACGGTGTTGTCAACGGAATTGGAGTAGCGTTACCGGCATTTGTCGGCTGGATGATCGAAAAGAGTGTTCCGAATTATAAATACTATGGGAAACCAATGAGTAAATTAAGAGGAAGTGTGGCAATTGGTGAGGCTTTTTTATATAGCGGCAATTTAGTAGGCAGTAAGGAATACAACGGTTTAGTTGATCAAATAACTGATTTTCATAGTGAGTCATTTGACGTGACGAAGGTACCTTTAAGTATTATTCGTTTTTATGAAAATACAACAGAGTATGAGTTGCAATCAAATATTAAATGGGCTCGTTGGTTCCGCCTATTTGCATTTTGTTATGAGAAAATGAGCAAGCATGTAGGACAAATACATTTAGGGATGGGCGGCAATTGGGAAACGATGCATGGCTCTATCATTAGTGTAATAGATGAGAAAGATGGAAGAGAGAATGTAAGGGCTTGGATAAGGAAAAATGAAGCAGGTGAATCTATTTTTGTAGCTCTTTATTCAAAGCATACAAATAAGAATGAGACATATATGAATATCGCCTTACCTTTACCTTATTCGAATATGACTGGTATTTTGAAACTATATAATGATAATCATGATTTAATCATTACTAGTAAGTTAAGAGAAAATGGCCAGGGAGATGAGGGGATTTATTTACATACTCGGTTCTTAACAATCCGTTTACCGTTAGCAGAGACTTTCATCATTACAGAGGGTAAGGATAAAATGTTAACAGCTCATCATAGCATGTGGCTATTTGGACTTGAATTTTTACATATTCATTATAAGATTGAAAAAATTGCACAGAAGTAAGAAAGGCTTGGATGGGTTTCCAAGCTTTTTTATGTATGGGTAATTGTCATAGAAATTTGTTTATTTAGCTCATTATCCCAAACACGTTGAATTTCAAAAGTGCCTGTTTCAAAAAATAATGGGAATCTTTCTTTAAACCAAGTTTGCATAGGTAGCTTTAGTGCTGTATTGATTGGTATCCATAATAATTCACCCTCAGGAGGATTCAAAAGAAGTTCACCTTCAAATGAGTCTGTCCAATAGTTAAATACCATATATCGAACATTACCTTTCGGATTGACATATTCATCTAATCCTTTAAAAGTTAAATTGGAAACAAGTAATCCAGTTTCTTCTTTTACTTCTCTTATAGCGGCTTGAACGATACTTTCGGGGAAATCTACTTTGCCGCCAGGAGCGATGTAGCCAGGGAAACCTCGATGGCTGGGGCGTTTTATGAGTAAAATTTCATTGTTACGTTGGATCATACACATTGTATAGATCTGATGTTCGATGTTATGTGAATTTGGAGGCATAATGATGTATTCTCCTTTATATTTTTTTGATAATTTTACCATAACATAATTGTTTCTTATATAATTAGAAATGGAATGTTATAAATTTTCAGTTATATATTATAAATTCTATAGTCATTCGAAAAGAGGGGAGAGACATGCAAGGAGAAATACAAAAGGAGAAAAGTTTAGGTTATATTGGAAAATTATTATTACCAGTTAAAGTATCAACGCACTTTAAGTTTTTATGGATTGGACAATTACTCTCGGCCTTAGGTAGTTCGATAACTATGGTCATACTTCCAGTTGTTGTGTATTCATTAACTGGTTCAACAGTTGTAATGGGGATGACGATGGCAATGTACATGCTACCTAATATTCTTGCTTTACCGTTTGCGGGTTTAATTGTAGACCGAATTGATCGGGTTAGGTTAATGTTATTTACGGATATAATCCGCTGTATATTAATGCTATTACTTGCATCGCTTATATTTATGGATTTATTAACAATTACGATTTTATATATTCTCGTTGCCATATACGGACTTATGGAAGGGATATTCCAACCAGCATATTCTGCTGTAAGGGCGAAAGTATTCGTCCCTGAAATTCGTAATGCAGCTAACGCACTCACTCAAATGAGTAATCAAGGTATACGATTAATTGGGCCAGCACTTGGTGGGTTAATCGTATCGGTTGCATCTGCAGGGATAGGTTTCGGACTAGATGCAGCAACGTACTTATTATCATTTTTATGTTTATTATTTTTAAAAGAAATTAAGTTTAAAAAAGTAAAACCCATTGAAAAGAGTAAGCTTAATTACAAACAAGAGTTTATGGAAGGTGTTTTAGTTTTAAAAAGTCATCCGTGGCTGTGGATTACAATTTTAGTTTTTTCTTTTATAAATATTTGTTATGCCGGCATTATCGTCGTATTAATTCCATGGTTATTTAATGTTCATCATCATTTTGAAGCTTACGTGTATGGACTTGGCATGGCCTTTTCTGGTGGTGGGGCTGTAATTGCCGCATTAATATTTGGTGGGAAAGAGCTGTGGCATAAGAGAGGATTACTGGCTTATGGAGGTGTTTTAATGAGTGGCATTGCTTTATTAATTATGCCATTCATTTCTTGGGCACCCGCTTTAATATTCTTAATGGCAATTGAAGGATTTGGCATGATGATATTTGGACTCATTTGGGAAACGAGTTTACAGGAGCTTGTACCAGAAGAAGCATTCGGAAGAGTGGCAAGCCTTGATATGTTGGGTTCTTTTGCTTTATTGCCATTAGGATACGTAGTTGTAGGCTGGTTAGCTACTGTCATAGGTGGCGAGATAACTATTATAACACTAGCTAGTTTAGTAATTTTAACAATTGGAATAGCATTGTCTGTACCGAGTATTCGTCGATTTAATTGATTATATGGGAAAAGAGGGCTAGACCTATATAGAAAATAACTTAGCATATAATCAACTAGTATTAATAAAACATCTTTGTAATGAAAAGCCTTCCATACACATTTGGCACAAAAAAATTAGTATGGAAGCAACAAAATTAGAAATCACAAAAGAAGTGACGGAAGCGATACAAGCAGGTTTCAAAAAAGAAGACTAAGCCCTAAAGAAATTAGGACTTAGTCTTCATTAAATACAAATGTTTGTTTCATTTTTTTACCTTCATTTACCGGATGGCCGTTATAAGAGAAATTCTTTTCTTCCCAAGTGATTACAACTTTAAAATTATGACTATTAAAGTCTAATGGGAATACCATGTAGTCAAAGCTTGTATGACTTTTAGAAATATTTTCATTAGGTGTAGTAGGTTTAAAGGTAGCCTTAGAGGTAGGATTGTTATCAAGTATTTCCACAGATACATTTGATACATCATGACCGATGTTTTTTACGAGTAAACTATACGTATCAAATACACCTTGTTTCGGCTGGATTGCTTGCTTGTTTGAGTTATGAGATTTATCAATTTCGACATACCATTGTTTAGACTTTGACGCAATCGGTAGTGACTGAAATGTGTAAGCACTAGCTTGCATTGGTAGTGCTAAACATATAAGCGTAAAGAGAGTTAATATTTTTCGTTTCATTTTTTAAGAGCTCCCATTCTTTAATGGATTTACTTGTTATTATCTTCTTTTTACGAGTAAATATACCATATAATGTAAAGTGGTTATTGTGAGTAGTGAATTAATATATTATTCACTACTCTTATAGCTGGCATAATTACGTATGTAGTAAGAAAGAATAAATTTGTTTTTTCTATACTTAGATTGCTACCCTTTTTAAAAGGGCTATTTTTATGTTTTAATAAAAAGAATATACTAAGAGTTCCGTATAAATTATTTATTTTAATGTAGTTAAATGTGCTTGTATATGTGAAATTAGAGAGGGAAGCTGTGTAGAGATGTTTCTACACAGCTTTTTAGGATATGAAAAAATTGCCAAAAATATGTTAAAATAACATTGTCATACAACAAGGGGGATTTGTTTTATGGAAAATGGACATCTTGCTAAAGTAGACTTAACGAAAAAAATTGAATCAAAATCTAAGTACAATAAGAAACTCGAAAAATATCAAAGGCGCTTATTAGCATTACAACAAATTTTGAAAGAAGAAAAAATCGCGGTTATGCTTGTTATGGAAGGATGGGATGCGGCTGGTAAAGGTGGGGCAATTAAGCGGGTGACGGAACATCTTGACCCACGTGGGTTCCAAGTAGATCCAATTGGAGCGCCTGCACCTCATGAAAAACGTTACCATTATTTGCAACGTTTCTGGCGCAAAATTCCACAGTACGGGCAAATTACTATTTTTGATCGCTCATGGTACGGTCGTGTGTTAGTTGAGCGTGTTGAAGGTTTTGCTACAAAGGAAGAGTGGATGAGAGCATATGATGAGATTAATGATTTTGAAAAACTACTAACAGATGACCATTACATAATGGGGAAGTTCTTCTACCATATAAGTAAAGAGGAACAGTTAAAGAGATTTAAAGATAGAGAGAAAAATCCTTTGAAAAGATGGAAAATTACAGACGAAGATTGGCGTAATCGTGAAAAATGGGATGAATATGTTGAAGCGATGGAAGACATGTTTGAAAAAACAAGTAAGCCAAATGCGAAGTGGCATATTATTGAAAGTAACGATAAATTGTATGCTCGTGTGAAAACGTTAAAAATTATTATTTCATTCATTGAGGATTATTTCTTAGAACATGGTATAGAATTGCCTTCTTATTATTATGAAATGAAAGAGGATATTGAAGTTTTGCAAGATGTAGGTGTGAAAGAGTAAAAAAGAAAATGGCCCTGTGAATTGGTGAAACCAAATTATGGGGCTTTTTTATTTAGAAACATTTTACAATTAACAGAATAAGGTATATAATCAATAATCATATTAACGTTGTTAATATAATTATTGATTATATAATGTGTGGGGGTTTTACTTTGAAGGGAAGAGATGTTGTTTTAGGTTTATTAATGGAAAAGGAATTGTCTGGTTACGATATTAAAATTGTGTTTGAAGACGTATTTACTCATTTTTTTGATGGAAGTTTTGGAATGATTTATCCAACGTTACGACAATTGGAGAATGAAGGGAAAATAAAAAAAGAGGTTGTCATGCAAGAGGGGAAACCGAATAAGAAAATGTACTTTATTACAGATGAAGGACGTGAAGAGTTTTATCAATACATGCAGACGCCTGTAGAGAAGGATGTTTTACGTTCGGATTTTTTAATGAGAATGTATTTTGGTAACTATAGTGATGATGTAACAATAAAAAAATGGATTAAAGATGAAATTGAAAGAAAAGAAGCGTACATTGCAGATCTTCGATTGAAATATGAAAAGTGGAGAGTAGGTATTACTTTCGTCGAAGAAATTTCACTAGATGTAGGTATTGCATCGTATAGTGCACAAGTGGAGACTTTGAAGAAAAAATTAGAAGAGTTAGAGGCGAAAGAAAACAATAAAACAGAAGAATGAAAAACGCGTTCACAATAAATAAAGGGGTATATAAAGATGGAGCAATCAAAGGGTATTAAGATTGTCTTTTTAATGTGTCTAGGTATCTTTCTTTGTATGATTGATACGACAATTATGAATATAGCTTTACCGGCAATACAATCGAGTGTAAATACTTCGTTAGAAAATATGTCTTGGGTATTAAATGTTTATACAATGACGATTGCAGTACTTGCCATTCCGTTAGGGCGGATAGCTGATATCTTTGGAAAAGCAAAGATGTATATTCTGGGTCTGGTGATTTTTGGTGGTGGATCGGTACTTTGCGCTTTTGCTAATACAGGTGATTTTCTTATTTTTTCTCGTTTTATACAAAGTATTGGGGCAGCGATTTTATTTCCAACAAGTATGGTAATTGGTGTATCAGCTATGCCATTAGCTAAAAGGCATGTTGCGCTTGCGATTTTAGGAGTAACACAAGGATTGTCAGCTGCTATGGGACCAGTAATAGGTGGAATTATTACGCAAAATTTAGGATGGAGATGGGTGTTCTTCGTTAATGTTCCGGTTTGTATAATAGGAATCGTGTTATGTTGCATCATGCTACAAATAAAAAATGAAGAACGTATTATCTCAAAAATAGATTGGATAGGACTACTATTAAGTAGCACAGCAATTTTTTCATTTACTCTCATATTAGTAAAAGGTAATACATGGGGATGGCAAAGTAATATTGCTTTGTCTTGTTATGCAATTAGCACTATTTCTCTTATTCTATTTATTTTAGTAGAACGAAAGATTCATAACCCAATGGTGAATTTAAAGTTATTTCAAGATCGAATGTTTGTCGGAGCGTCGATCGTTGTTATATTGAGTAATTTATTTTTAATTGGAGTTACTGTATTGCTTCCAACGTTCTTGACGAAACTACAGGGTCGAACGGAAATTGAAGCGGCTTTTTTAGTGACACCTATTTCAGCAATGATATTTTTTGTCTCACCAGTTGCAGCAACTTTAATTAAAAAACTCGGAAAAGTAACTATTATTTTGTCAGGATTTCTTGTTATGGGGCTTTCCTACTATTGGTTGCAAATGATTGATGTTCATTCAACAAATATAGAAATTATTATTCCATGTATGATATTAGGTGTTGGATATGGTTTAGTAGTGGGGCCAATTACAGTTTTAAGTGCGTCTTCGTTTGAAGGAGAATTGTTAACTGCTTCTCAAAGTGTTGTATCAATGTTACGACAAGTCGGAATTGTATTGGCAGTCGCAATATTTGTCTCTAACTTAACTCACAATTTAACTGTAAATAAAGAAAAAGTATATCGTTATGCAGAAGAAAAGGTGCGTACTATTCATGTGAATAGTACTGGGCAAACTGAAATTTTACAAATGACTAAAGAGAAAATAGAGAATCAAAGTTTAGAGTCGAATATAAATAAGAAACAAAATGCAATGACAATGGGATTAAGTAAAGAGAAAAAGGAAGAATTGATTCGCGACAAGACGGATGAAATATTAAGAAAAGTTCCAGTAGAATATAGAGATGTAAAAAGAGAAGAAGTTATGAGGAAAGTGACAAAAGAAGTTGAAAAACAAGAGGAAAGTATAAAGAAAGAGGTACTCACATTTTCAAATGATGTGAATCATTATGCCAAGAATCAGATGGCTATGAGTTTTACAGATTTATATAAAGCAAGTGTGCCAATTATTTTAATTTGTGCTTTCGTAAGTTTGTCGTTTTGGGAAGGGAAAGCTTTGAGTAAAAAGAGAAGGGGAAGATTAGTAGAAGAAGCGTAAAGAAAAACAGGCTATAGCAGCCTGTTTTTTTCATTGTTTTCTCCTTGCATATTGTGAATGGTAGTATTTTTAATATAGCATGGGATAAGTCGAGTATGATTAGAAAGTTTTTTAGAATGAAAGGAAGGAATGGAAAATGCCATTGAATATGTAACGTTATACATAGTACATTAACAAGAGGGATTAATTTTAAAAGGAGGATGGGGAATTGCTAGATAAGGCAGGGGCTTTAATAGATAATCATGTGTACACAGAAGAAGAGCAACAAAAACTATACAAACGAACGTTAATAATCGTCAGCATTTCACAAATGTTTGGCGGTGCAGGACTAGCTGCTGGTATTACAGTGGGCGCACTTCTTGCGCAGCAAATGCTTGGAACAGATGCGTTTGCAGGATTACCAACTGCTATGTTTACATTAGGATCGGCATTAGCAGCTTTCATAGTAGGGAAGCTTTCGCAACGATATGGACGCCGGATAGGTCTTGCAACAGGGTTTATAGTAGGTGGATTTGGAGCAATTGGTGTTGTAATGGCAGCTTTAACAAATAGTATTATTCTTTTACTTATTTCTTTACTTATATATGGTGCTGGTACAGCCACGAATCTACAAGCTCGTTATGCAGGTACAGATTTAGCAGATAAGAAGCAGAGAGCAACGGCTGTTAGTATTACGATGGTAATGACGACTTTCGGTGCAGTTGCAGGACCAAATTTAGTAGGGGTAATGGGAAGTTTTGCTCATTCAATTGGAGTTCCTAAACTTGCAGGTCCGTTCATACTATCGGCAGCAGCATTTATACTGGCGGGTCTAGTTCTTTTTGTTATGCTTCGTCCAGATCCTTTGATTATTGCTAACATAATAGAAAGATATAAACAGGAACATACATATAAAGGACAACCAATAATAGAAGAAGCGAAAGAAAATAAACGAGGTATTACAGTTGGAGCAATCGTAATGATACTTACGCAAATCGTGATGGTTGCGATTATGACGATGACGCCAGTTCATATGGGACACCACGGTCACGGTTTAAGTGCAGTAGGACTTGTGATAGGTTTTCATGTAGGTGCAATGTATCTTCCATCTCTCGTTACAGGAATGTTAATTGATAAAATTGGCCGAACTACAATGAGCATAGCTGGTGGAGTGATTTTACTTGCAGCGGGTGTCATAGCTGCGATAGCGCCAAGTGATTCTTTATTATTATTAATCGTTGCTCTGTCTTTACTTGGGCTAGGATGGAACCTCGGATTGATAAGTGGTACAGCACAAATCGTTGATTCCACAACACCGTCTACACGTGCTAAAACACAAGGGAAAATAGATGTTTTTATTGCGCTAGCTGGAGCTTCTGGTGGAGCAATGTCAGGTATGGTAGTAGCGAATTCAAGTTATGCGGCATTGTCATTGGCTGGAGGCGTGTTAGCGTTATTACTTATTCCTGTTGTGATATGGTCTCGAAAAGGGGCAAGAAATTAAATGAAAAAGAGGTTCTAGTTACTGACTAGAACCTCTTTTTATACACTTAAATTAAATTCCACTCTACAATAAGCCCTAAATGCGTAAGTCCGCCACCAAATCCGTATAGTAAAAGTGTGTCTCCGTTATTTAATTTCCCTTCTTTTATAGCTAAATTTAAAGCGAGTGGAATGGTGACTGAAGAGGTATTCCCCATATATTCCACGCTCGTTAATGTTTTTTGTATTGGAATTTGAGATTTTTCGCAAATAGATTCGATCATTCGTAAGTTAGCGCTGTGGGGTATGAACCAGTCTATATCATCTACTTGCATATTTACGGTATGTAATAAATTTTTTATGCCTTTTGGTACTGTGCGTGTTGCCCATTTATATACTTCTCTTCCATTTTGAACGATTTTTTCATTTGTTTGCAGTGGTGTGCTATTCATAGTAGTAGATAAGTTTGTTCTATATAGATGAATGCCGCCATCACCGTTTGTTCCCATGTGAGCAGCGATAAAGCTTGGGGTGTTTTCATCTCTTTCTAATAAAATAGCTCCAGCACCATCACCGAATAAAATACAGGTCGTTCTATCGGTATAATCAGTAACTTTAGATAATGTCTCTGTCGCTACGACAAGTACTTTTTCATGTGATCCAGAAGTGATTAAGCTATTACCGACGTGTAGTCCATATGTAAAACCAGCACAAGTTGCATTTAAATCAAAAGCTAGTGTATGAGGTATGTTGAAGTATTGTTGTATTTGGCAAGCAACACTAGGGAAAACGTAATCAGCAGTAGTAGTAGCGACAATGATACAGTCGACATCTTCTAAGTTTTTCTTATATGTTGTACATAAATTTTCAATTGCTTTAATGGCTAAGTTTGAGGAGTATTCTTCGCCGCTAGCGATTCTTCTTTCCTTCATTCCTGTTCTTTGTACAATCCATTCATCATTCGTATGGACCATCTTTTCTAAATCGTTATTAGACAATATTTGATCTGGAACATAAGTACCAATTGCAGTAATACGAGATTTAGAATGCATAGGAACATCTCCTAACTTTTATTTTTATAACCTGATACTAATATTAGGTTATAAAAATGTCAATAAAGATTTTTTTTGTATTAAAACGATAATACTTAACTTACTATGAAGGAATTTGGCGAGTGCTGTAAAAATAATATACGAGAAGTTTCTAAAATTGATAATGAAGGGAGTTGAGCTCCTTGAAAAGGATTTTACACATGTTTCCTGTCGTTATCATTTGTAGCTTTATTCTTATTATTTTTCCAGAGAAATCTTATGCTTGTGATTGTATTAAAGTATCAACAGAAGATGCATTTCAAAAAAACGATGTAGTGTTTGAGGGAAAAGTAATTGAGGTTGGAAGGAAAGCAGGGGTTGGAACTGAAGTGTTATTTGAAGTGAAGAAAATTTGGAAAGGGACAACTTCTTCGCAAATTATCGTATATACAAAGGGTGGTGATTGTATGTTTCGCTTTGTAGAAGGAGGAGAGTACTTAGTATTTTCTACTCAAAGAGGATCAGAAAAACAATTACACACAAATAGTTGTAGTGGAACGAAGAGATTGGATGAGGCAGGGGCGGACAAAGCGGCTTTAAGTCAAATTGCAAAAGAGTCTGTTCCGACGAAGAAAGTGGATTTAAAAGGTGAGATGGTGAGCGGTTTAAATTGGCGGCAAGTTGCTATTATTTCCATTGGTTTGTTATTGATGATTGTTTTTGTTATTTTTATTGTGAGAAAAACTCGCAAAAAATGACGATTAAAGTAAAAATATAAAGATTTTCTTTCGTGTGATATAGGTTGTTAAACCTTGTGAAAGCGAATTACTTATGCTACACTTTATGTAACTTAAAATGAACGGAGGGGCTTCCTTTGATCTTAATCAGATTACGTCTCAATACTTTGTGCCAATAATTGAATAGCGCTCAAAGGCTCTGTCTGTGTACAGAGTGAACGGGATTGGTCTGCCTATTTTAAAGGAACCCTTTATTAAGCTTATATGTGAAAAAGAGGGAGGGACGAATACGCCCTCTTTTTGTTTTGCCTTTATAAATAGAATGGGGTTGTATAAGTGAACACTTACTGTGGATACGTATACAATCTTGGGACTTTTTGACTATAAAATAGGATGAAAGCATAGCTTTCTTCTATTTCTTTGGTGAACCCTTATCCGTTTACGAAAACACAGGCAGCGACCTGTGTTTTTTATTTTACGTAATCGAAATGGAGGAATAAATATATGGAAGAAGTATTACAAAGAGCAGTTTTAGTTGGAGTAAATGTAGGTAATGAAGATGATTTTGCATATTCGATGGAAGAGTTAACAAATCTTGCGGAAGCTTGTGATGTAGAGGTAATTGGGCAAGTAACGCAAAATTTACAACGAGTAAATCCATCGCATTATATCGGAAAAGGAAAGATTGAAGAAGTTGCAGCGTATGTACAAGAAATAGATGCGAATATGGTTATCTTTAATGATGAATTATCTCCTTCACAAATTCGAAATTTAGAAGAGGATTTAGATTGTAAGGTAATTGATCGTACCATTTTAATTTTAGATATTTTTGCGCAACGTGCGAAAACGAAAGAAGCACAGCTACAAGTAGAAGTAGCACACCTTCAGTATATGATGCCTCGTTTAATCGGTCTTCGTGAATCGTTAGGGAGACAGAGCGGCGGCGTTGGTACGAAAAATAAAGGTGTCGGTGAAAAGAAGTTAGAGTTAGACCGTCGTAAAATTGAAGAACAAATTTCAGTTTTGAATAAAGATTTAGAAGCGCTCGTTGCCCAGCGTCAAACGCAGCGAAAGCAGCGTAAGAAAAATGAAATACCTGTTGTAGCATTAGTAGGTTATACGAATGCAGGAAAGTCAACGACGATGAATGCAATGCTTGAAATTTATAATGGTACAGAAGAAAAACAAGTATTTGAAAAAGATATGTTATTCGCGACGTTAGAAACATCTGTACGAAATATTGATTTGCCAGATAATAAATCATTTTTATTAACAGATACAGTTGGATTTGTAAGTAAATTACCACATCATCTTGTGAAGGCGTTCCGTTCAACGTTAGAAGAAGTAGCGGAAGCAGACCTACTTATTCACGTTGTAGATTACGCAAATCCAAATTATGAACAATTAATTGATATTACAAATGAAACGTTAAAGAAAATTGGAGTAGAAAATATTCCAACGATCTATGCTTATAATAAATCAGATATGGTAGATGTTGAAATTCCGAAAGTGCAAGAAGATCGCGTTTATTTATCAGCGAAGAAACATGTTGGAATGGAAGAACTTGTAGAAATGATTCGCTCACACATCTATAAAGAATATACGAAGTGTGAAATGTTAATTCCATATGATCAAGGACAGGTAGTTTCGTATTTCAATAATCATGCACACGTTTTATCTACGAGTTACGAAAACGAAGGTACCAAATTACAAATAGAATGTAAGACGAGTGATTACGAGAAGTATAAGCATTTTGCAATTTAATGTAAGAGGCAACCCAGTATGTGATTGGGTTGTCTTTTTTTTTGTACTGTTTTACCGCTGAAAGTTACAAGGATGCAAGCCAATGACGGGAGTTAAGTTATATTTCTGGAAAAAGAAATGAAAGCAGTATAGAATAGAAATGTTTCAAAAGTCAGAATTTATTACACCTACTGTAATAAATATATATTTTGTACAGAAAGGGGAGATTCACATATGCAGGCAGTTTCACACAAAAAAACTGTAGAAACACCGACAATATATCGAATTTTATTTGCGATTAGCTTTGGGCATTTTTTAAATGATTCGATGCAAGCAGTTGTGCCGGCGTTGTTTCCTATTTTGGAAAAAACGATGAATTTATCCTATATGCAAGTAGGGTGGATTGCGTTTGCATTAAATATGACGTCATCGATTATGCAACCGGTGTTTGGTATGTATTCAGATAAGAAGCCGTCACCATTTTTATTACCACTCGGCATGTTTTCAAGTATGCTTGGAATGATTGGACTCGCGTTTGCACCAAACTTTATTATTGTTATTATTTCTGTTTTATTTATTGGTTTAGGTTCCGCAGTCTTTCATCCAGAAGGCGCTCGTGTTGCGTATATGGCGGCAGGTGCAAAACGAGGGTTAGCGCAAGCAATTTATCAAGTTGGGGGAAACACGGGGAATTCTCTAGCTCCTATTTTTACAGCGCTAATTTTCGTTCCACTCGGTCAAATTGGTTCATTAGGTTTTACAGCATTTGCAGCAGTAGGAATTGCATTATTAATTTTCGTATCGAATTGGTACAAAAATGAATTAGCAACCGGTGCTGTAAGAAGGAAGAAGAGGGCTGCACTTGAGGCGGAAAATGCAATTGTAAGTACACACATTAAATTCGTTATTATACTTCTTGTTTTTCTTACTTTTGTACGCTCTTGGTACGGTGCTGGTATCGGGAATTTCTATCAATTTTACTTAATAGAGCATTACGGTTTATCTATAAAAAATGCCCAGTATTTCGTATTCGCATTTATGATTGCTGGTGTGTTAGGAACTTTCTTCGGAGGACCATTAGCAGATAGATTTGGTAAGAAAAATATCATCGTATTTTCAATGTTAGGTTCAGCGCCACTTGCACTGTTATTACCACATGTCTCACTTGTGTGGGTCGTACCGTTATTTTTATGTATCGGTTTTATTAGTTCAAGTAGTTTTAGTGTAATTGTTGTATATGCACAAGAGCTTGTGCCTGGAAAAGTGGGAATGGTGTCAGGATTAATCGTAGGTCTTGCGTTTGGACTTGGAGCATTAGGTGCTGTAGTTCTTGGGAAATTAGCAGATATATATAGCCTGCAATTTATTATGCTATTATGTAGTTGTCTACCATTAATTGGACTCACTTCATGGTTACTGCCAAGTGATAAGAAAACGATAGAATAGGGGATGCGCTATGAAATTGTGTGAAAACGTTACGGAATTAATAGGAGATACACCTGTCGTCCGATTATCTAAATTTATTCCGGAAGACGCAGCAGATGTGTATGTGAAACTAGAAATGTTTAATCCATCGCGCAGTGTGAAAGACCGTGCTGCTTATAATTTACTTCACGTTGCAGAAGAAAATGGTCTCATCAAACCAGGAGATACAATTATTGAACCGACAAGCGGGAATACAGGGATTGGTTTAGCGATGAATGCAGCAGCTAAAGGGTATAAAGCGATTTTAATTATGCCAGATAATATGTCAAAAGAGCGTATTAATTTATTGAAAGCATACGGAGCAGAAGTAGTTTTAACACCAGCAGAACAAAGAATGCCAGGAGCAATTGCGAAGGCGTTAGAACTGCAAAAACAAATACCTAATAGTTTTATCCCGCAACAATTTGAAAATCCAGCTAATCCGAATATTCACCGTTATACGACTGCACTTGAAATTTACGAACAAATGGATGGAGAGCTTGATGCTTTTGTTGCAACGGCAGGAACAGGCGGAACGATTACAGGGACTGGTGAAACGTTAAAAGAGAAATTGCCAAACTTATATATTGCAGTAGTGGAACCGAAAGGATCTCCCGTTTTATCCGGTGGTGTACCAGGTCCTCATAAACTAGTAGGAACAAGCCCAGGATTTATTCCGAAAAACTTAAATACAGAAGTGTATAACGAAATTATTCAAATTGCAGATGAAGAGGCTTTAACGACAATGAGAAACTTAGCTAGACAAGAAGGATTATTAGTTGGGCCATCTTCTGGAGCATCTGTTTACGCTGCAATCATGATAGCGAAACGCCTAGGCGTTGGTAAAAAAGTTTTATGTATTGCGCCTGATACAGGTGAACGTTATTTAAGCATGGGATTATTTGAATAAAAAGGATAGAAACACCTTAATAGTGAGTAGCTGCTATTAAGGTGTTTGTTTTATGGAATGAAGAGGGGGAGAAGAACAATGAAACTATTAAAACCAATCCATGAATATAGTGAGCATATTACGGCGTATAGACAAGCGTTTTTACACTCAGGGGAACAACCACATGGAAGTAGTTCTTTACAAAACTTTGATTCTCTTGATGAATGGTTTGAAAAAGTGAGTAAACAAGAACTAGGAGAAAATTTACTAGCTAATCGAGTGCCGTCTAGTCAGTTTTTAAGTTTTGAAAAAGGGGAACTTATAGGTTTTGTGAATATTAGACATAGATTAAATCCAGAATTATTACGGGAAAGCGGTCATATTGGATATAGTGTCCATCCGAATAAACGTCGCCACGGTTACGCTACGAAACAACTACAACTTGCATTAGCTGAAGCGCAAAAATTAGGATTGCAGAAAGTATTAATAACTTGCGATAAATCCAATATCGGTTCTGCTAAAACGATTCAAAAGGTTGGAGGTGTGTTAGAAAATGAAGTAGTTTCTTCTCGTACTGGTGAAGTTATTCAGCGCTATTGGATACAAATATGATTAAGTAGGAATTTGAAAAGGTAATGCAAGCTGTAATATCGAAATAGATAAATGAAATATAGGGGATTACTGCAATTTTAGGGGGAAATGAAATGGGATTAAAAGAGAAAGCGATAGAGATGTCAGAGATTTATAGGAAAAATCCGAAAGTAGAAGCTATTATTTTAGCGGGTTCAGTAGCTAGAAAGCTTGAAGATGAACATTCAGATATAGAATTACATATTTTATGGTCAACACCGCCAGAAGATGAGGATCGTAGGGCCCCTATTCATCATATTGATGGGACAATATTATCGTATCATCCGTATGAGGAAGAAGAATGGTCGGAAACGTATTTAACGAAAGAGGGAATTAAATTAGAGATTAGTAACTTTTTAACAGAGACAGTAGAGAAAGTGATTTCGGATGTGGTGGATCAATATGATATAAGTTATGAAAAACAATGTATTGTATCATCCATTCATGATGGTGTTAGTTTGTATGGAGAAGTGAAAGTGAATGAATTAAAAGAAAAAGTAGCGGCATATTCAGATGAACTAGCAAAACGGATGATTTCAGAAAATCTATGGTTAAGTAATCGTTGGCACAATCGAAAGGCGCTTTTAAAACGGAAAGATTGGCTTATGCTTTATGACGTTATTTGCGAAGTACAAAGGAACATATTCGGTGTTTTATTTGGTTTGAATAAAATGTACGTACATCATCCAGCGTTTAAATGGATGCCTAATAATGTGGAACGAATGACTATTAAACCTGAAAAATTATATGAACGTATGGCGGACACATTAATAGGGAATCCAGAAAAAAGTGTGCAGGAGTTAGAGTTGCTAATAGAAGAAGTGTTGCAACAAGTTCATACATACGCGCCAGGAGTAAATGTGGATGAGCAAGAAAAATCTATTTTTTATTTTGTGAAATAGAAAATAGTAATAAGGGGGAAGTTATGGGGTTTTTTAATAGGTTTTTTAAAAAAGTTGAAAAAGTAAATGAGCAAGAAGCTACTCTTCATGAATTAAGTGAAGAATTGTATGTTGAATCACCGGTAGAGGAAGCGACTAGTTACTGGGTATCAATGGCACAAAATATAATTGTTAATGCTGTAAAAGCGGCTGACAATGATGTGGAACGTGCCTTCGTGTTATTGAATTTGAAGAAAGGTGAGGCTTCATTTGATATTTTTTATCAAATAAATGGGCAATTGTATTTCTGGGATCAGCTAGAAAATGAGACGATAAGAAATAGAATTCAGAACGAGTTGTTACCGCAAGCTCCAGAAGTTTCAAATGCAGTAAATGAGCAATTTCGTGGAGCTGATCACCCTATAATTTCGTTCGCACAATTGCAGTTTGAATGGGAAACGAAAGCCTGGTTCTCACATATAATTTGGGAAGATAGCCTTGCTGCTCAATTGCCCAAAAATCAAATTCTAAATGAATGGTTTCGTGTAATTAAAGAAGAAACGAAAAATAGACCACTGGATAGTGATGCGAAATTTTCTTGGTATCCATCAAACTCTTAAAAAATGAATACAGAGAGACAGGTTATGTTTCTAGATGATTTGTATTATTGAATAAGTATCAATAATACGTAATTCTTTTTCTATTGCCTGTTAGAATTCGTTATGTACTAAGCTACTTGTTTTCTAAACTAAAACTTATATTTCGAATTTTTAAATAGATTGTAATACATAAAAATTCGAAATATAAGTTGACACTATTTTTAATGTGTGATAAAAATGATAGTAATCAATTCGGAAAATAATATTTGGGCAATGAAAGGGTATAGTAGTGAATATCTCCCTATTTCAGAGAGCTGATGGTTGGTGTGAATCAGTATATAGATTATTCATGAAGTTCGTCCTGGAGCATCTTTCATAAATCTCATATTTTGAGGAAATGAAAGACGGTAGTTTATACCGTTATCAAATAAAGTGGTGAAGATTTTTTCACAACTAGGGTGGTACCGCGATATTTATCGTCCCTACGTATTTACGTAGGGACGTTTTTTATTTAGGTCCTAACTTTGGTGTGGCTTCATAACTAGGGTGGTACCGCGATATTTTATCGTCCCTACGTTTTTGCGTAGGGGCGTTTTTATTTAGGTGGTTTCTTAGTGTTCTTCACAACTAGGGTGGTACCGCGATAATTTTGTCGTCCCTACGTATTTACGTAGGGGCGTTTTTTTATTATTAGGGAGGAAGTGAACGTATTAGAAAAGAGTATTGATAGAACAATATAAATACCGAATTGTAACAAAGAAAAAGAGATAGAGAGGAGATTAACAAATGAATTCACAGCAATGGACATCGAAATTAGGTTTCGTATTAGCTGCAGCAGGTTCGGCAATTGGTCTTGGGGCGATTTGGAAATTCCCATATATGGCCGGCATTGGAGGAGGCGGAGCGTTCTTCCTAATTTTCATCGGTTTCACATTATTAATTGGTTTACCGCTATTATTAGCTGAATTTGTTATTGGAAGAAGTACACAAAAAGAGGCTGTCGATGCATATAGAGAGATTGCTCCTAAAACGTTATGGCCTTGGTTAGGTAAATTAGGAATTGTAACATGTTTCATATTACTTTCTTTCTACAGTGTTGTAGGAGGCTGGATTTTATTATATTTATGGAATGCAATTACAGGTAGACTATGGGAAGGAAATGGAGCATACGAAGCTACGTTTGGTGAAATCATTTCCAATCCATATTTAGCAGTTGGATCACAGCTATTATTCATCCTTATTACTATTTTCATCGTAAGTAAAGGTGTACAAAATGGTGTTGAAAAAGTAAATAAATATTTCATGCCAGCACTATTCGTTTTATTCTTTGTATTAATCGTTCGTGCACTTACGTTAGATGGTGCTGGAGAAGGCGTTCGTTTCTTCTTACAACCTGATTTCTCACATGTAACATCAGAAGTTATATTATACGCAATGGGGCAATCGTTCTTCTCATTATCTGTCGGGGTAGCCGTTATGGTAACGTATAGCTCATACTTACCGAAAGAAGAAAGCTTACCACGTTCAGCATTTTCTATCGTAGCCTTAACTCTTGTTATTACATTACTTGCAGGACTTGCAATTTTCCCAGTTGTGTTCGCATTTGGAATGGAACCATCTCAAGGGCCGGGACTATTATTTATCGTTTTGCCAGCTATTTTCAGTAAAATGGCGTTCGGAAAATTATTCTTCATCGTTTTCTTATTACTATTCTTCTTCGCTACGATTACATCAGCAATTTCGATGTTAGAAATTAGTGTTGCATCGTTAACATCAAAAGGTAAAGGGAAACGTGAAAAAATAGCCTTAATCGTAGGGTTATTAATCTTCGTTGTTGGGGTACCATCAGCATTATCATTCGGTATATTAAGTGATCTGAAGATTTTCGGGAAGACAGTCTTTGATTTAGCGGACTATGCAGTAAGTAACGTATTAATGCCACTTGGTGTATTATTAGTTTCTATCTTTGTTCCTTTAAAAATGAAGAAAGATGTATTAATGAAAGAGCTAGGTGTAAGTAAAAATAAAGGTTATAAACTATTCGTATTATGGTTATTCTTACTTCGTTATATCGCACCAATTGCGATTATTATCGTATTCTTAAATGTACTTGGCATTATATAAAAAGAAAGGTAGCGTATCATACAAAGATACGCTACCTTTTTATTTTGCTCTTTTTTGCAATTCATTTACTGTTACGAACTGATAGCCCTTCTTAGATAAAGAATCTAAAATACCTTCAATCGTTTGTAAATTTTCATTAGACTCATCATACATAGAGTGCAGTAAAATGATAGAACCTGGTTTTACATTTTTATTAACGTATTTAATTTTATCAGCCGCAGATTTATAAAAAGTATCGGGCTCAAGATCCCATGTGATTGTTTCGATATTGTTTTTATTTAAATAATATGGCAGCCCTATTAACTTCTTACCGTTAGGGGGCCTAAAATCAATTTCGTCTGTAAATCCTGTTTGGCGGATTAATGAATTCGTTTTTTCTATTTCATCTTTAATAAAAGAAGGTGTTTTGAAAACCATTCTATTATGAGAATATGTATGGTTTCCAAGTTGGTGCCCAGATTGCGCGATAGCTTCTCCTAACGATAAATTTTGCTCTAATTCATTTCCAATTAAAAAGAAAGTAGCTTTAGCGTTGTATTTATCTAGTAGCGGTAATATTTGTTTTACATTGTTAGTAGGGCCATCATCAAAAGTTAAAGCAATCACTTTTTCATTTGTTTCTACGCGTTGTGTTAAATCTCCAAATAATTGAAAGCTTCTTGCGTTCATCAATTTGTATGTTCCGAATAATGCCGTGATAATAAAGAATAGTGTAACGATTGTAATGATAATTTTTTTCTTCATAATGTAACCTCACAATGATTTTTAATTCAGTTAAAAAGTATTATATCAAACTAAGTAATTTCGTGCTTTAAGAAGGGTGTGGATGCAAGGAGAAGGAATTTATCATATAATAAAATGCAAAAGGTATATTAGGAGGTGTTTATATGGCGATTATAATTCAATTGCCAGACACTGCAACGTCTCATGCAAAGCCAAGTATGGAAATGGCGATACTTTGCGTGAGGTAGACAAGTAATATACAATCGCCTATATGAGCTCGTATCATTTTTTATATTTGGCTTTGCACCTTATTGAAATGGACCATAAAAAATAAGGGGCGAGCAGAAATGAAATACGTAAAAGCTAATGCTGTTTTACCAGAGAGTTTAATTACTGAAATTCAAAAGTATATACAAGGTGAAACAATTTACATTCCGAAACAAGAAACGAAACATTATAAATGGGGTACACGATCTGGCGGAAGAAAACAACTAGATGAAAGAAATAAAGCAATTAAAGAAGCGTTTAAAAGTGGGATTGCTATTCATCAACTTGCAGAAGAATATTTTCTTTCTGGGGAAACGATTAAAAAGATTGTGTATTCTAAATAAGAGGAAAAGAGTCTGATTCATATATTACTTTGAATCAGACTCTTTTTGTTTTATGTGTATTGGATATATGAGGTGTGAACGGGCATGATAATAGAAAAAATGTGCCGTTTTTTTATTAAATGGTATACAGAGCACTTGAAAAGTAGAAAGGTGAACATATATGAATCATATTGGACAAATAACGATAGAGCTTTTAGTTGGTTTTTTTGTTCTATTAATTGCTACAAAAATATTAGGGAAAACACAAATATCTCAGCTAACGCCATTTGATTTTATTTCTGCAATCGTCCTAGGTGAGCTCGTTGGAAATTCAATATATGATCCTAAAATTAAAGTATGGTCTATTTTATATTCAGTATTTGTTTGGGTAATTTTAATTTATACTATAGAAGTGATAACACAAAAAGTAAGAGGAACAAGAAGGTTTTTTGAAGGGTATCCTTCAATTATTATTCGTAACGGAAAGATTGATCGTGAACAATTAAGCGTAAATCATTTGGATATAAACCAATTACAACAAATGCTTAGGCAACAAAAAGATATATTTTCAATCCGAGAAGTTGAATATATGATATTGGAACCGAACGGAAACATAAGCGTTCTGAAAAAAAGTAAATACGAATCTCCTACTATAAATGATTTAAGTTTAAAACATAAGCCTGTATACTTACCAATTTCATTAATTAGTGATGGAAAAGTAGTTAAGGATAATTTGAGGGAAGCGGGGTTTGATGAAGGATGGCTTTATAAACAAATAAAGCAAAAAGGAATTACTAAATTTGAAGACGTATTATATGCGGAATGGAAAACAGATGATGGCTTCTTTTGTCAGGAAATGCAGCGGTAGAGAATAAGTGATATATGTAATGTTTGTTTCTAAGTTATCTTTTACATATCAAAAAACGTAATCATTGTATACAATAAAACTAGATCAACAATTTGTATGGAGTGATAAAGATGGAAGCGTTTATTAGAAGTGATCAATATAATTTTATAAAATCACAAGCTTATATTTTAGCAAACGGGCATGCAACGGCAAATGATAGAGGTGTAATTCAAGCGTTAAAATCGCTTGCGATTGAAAAGATAATACATGTATTTGAGAATTTAACGGATGAACAGAAAGAGTTAATTGATACGGTATTAACAGTTCAAAATAGAGAAGATGCAGAATCATTTTTAATGAAAATAAATCCGTATGTAATTCCGTTTCAAGAAGTTACAGCACAAACATTAAAAAAATTATTTCCTAAAGCGAAAAAGTTAAAACTTCCTGATATGGAAGAAATGGATATGAAAGAAATATCTTATTTAAGCTGGATTGATAAGGGGTCAAGCAGGAAATTTATTATAGCGAAAAATGATAAAAATAAATTTGTTGGTCTGCAAGGAACGTTCCAAAGTTTAAATAAAAAAAGCATTTGTTCGTTATGTCATGGACATGAAGAAGTAGGAATGTTTTTAGTTGAAATTAAAGGCGATGTACCAGGAACTTTTGTTAAAAAGGGAAACTACATTTGCAAAGATGGTGTAGCTTGCAATCAGAATATGAAGTCACTTGATAAATTACATGATTTTATTGAGCGATTGAAGAAATAACGAGAAAACCTCTAGTATTTAAACTGGAGGTTTTTATTTTTTGAAGAAGTAAAATAAGCTTTCTTTGTAAATGTAGATTTATAATGAAATTTGATAAAAATATCTATTATGATACAGTTGCTTATATGCAAGGAGGTAAAACATGGATTACCTTTTATCGAAAGAAAAAGTGAAGCGATGGCCCAAAGATATGATAGCGGCGGGGCGTTGTCATACAGTTGGCCTGAAATCGGATGGCACGGTAGTAGCGGTGGGCCGGAATAAAGAAGGGGAATGTAATGTAAGTGGCTGGCGAGATATTGAAGCAGTCGCAGTGGGCAATGTTCATATGGCAACGAACACGGGTAATGCTCATACAATCGGTCTTACATGTGACAGTACTGCGGTAGCACTGGGTTGGAATAAGCATGAACAATGTGATGTAAACGATTGGCATAATATTGTAGCGGTTGCGGCAGGGTGGCGTCGTACTATTGGCCTGAAATCGGATGGCACGGTAGTAGCGGTGGGCCGAAATAAAGAAGGAGAATGCAATGTAAGCAGTTGGCAAGGTATTGTGGCAGTCACAGCGGGTGACTGGCATACAGTCGGTCTTAAATTGGACGGCACATTGACGACTGTGGGGAATAATCGATATGGTCAATGCAATGTAAGTAGCTGGCGAGGTATTGTAGCGGTCAAGGCTGGGTATCTTCATACTGTTGGTCTTAAACGAGACGGTACGGTGACAGCAGTGGGGAATGATAAACATAACCAGTGTGATGTAAGTGGCTGGCGAGATATTGTAGCAATAGCGGCTGGTACGAATCATACAATCGGACTTAAATCAAACGGTACCGTGGTGGCAGTGGGTTGGAATGAGTATGGTCAATGTAACGTAAGTGATTGGAGAGATATTGTAGCGATAGCGGCTGGTTGTGCACATACAGTCGGACTAAAATCAGACGGCACGGTGATCGCGGTAGGTAATAATGAATTTGGCCAATGCGATGTAGTTAGCTGGCGCGACATTCGGTTACCTGGCAAATAGTCAATTTACAATAAATCATTAGTAATATTATTCTATTTTAGGAGTAATTATGGAATAGGATATGTAGAAAATAATTAAACTTAAATCTGCTGAATAAGAATCTCTTTTGAAAAGGGATTCTTATTATTTTTCATAAAATGAGGGTGTAAATGAAATTTTTGAACAAATTTTATTTCAAAATTACAGTAGAAGATATAAATTAAAAAGTATAGAGGAGATAAAGGAATGCTTAAAAGGTTTTTACTTTCTTTACCGGATGTTTTACTTATATGTATCGTTCTCTACATAATGTACACAAATTCTTTTAGTTTTGGACAGATGCTAGTAATTTCCATTGCAATCGGAATTATTGGTGGTCTTGCTATTAGAATTTGTAAGGATGTATTCACGTATATAAGATGGACAATTAAACAAAGAAAAAATTGAATATGTTTAATAGTTATTAGGAGGGAATGAAATGACTAAGAAAAAGAATAGAGTGAAAAACGAGATAGTACTTTGGTCACTAACAGCAATTGTTCTGTTAATTGTATGGTACTTTTATCAAAAATAAAAACGCAACGTACTAAAAAAGCACGATGCGTTTTTATTATTTTTTTTGCCAATTTTCTTTTATAAAGTCTTCACGCCCAGATTCTTTTTGCTCAGTAGCATATTTCTCTGGATTCTTTTTATAGAAATGTTGGTGGTATTCCTCTGCTTCGTAAAAAGGTGCAGCAGGACGAATTTCAGTCACGATTGGATCTTTAAACATACCGCTTTCTGCAAGAGCTTGTTTTGATTTTTCAGCAAGCCCTTTTTGTGTTTCGTTATGATAAAAAATAGCGGTACGATAAGATGGACCACGGTCAAAAAATTGTCCGCCATCATCAGTTGGATCGATTTGTGGCCAATATAAGTCTAGTAATTTCTGATAAGGAAAAATAGAAGGATCGAATGTAATTTGAACAACTTCTAAATGTCCAGATGTTCCAGCTTTTACTTGTTCATATGTTGGGTTTTCTACATGACCTCCTGCATAGCCAGAAAGTACTTTATGAATACCAGGAAGTTCATCAAATGGTTTTACCATGCACCAAAAGCAACCGCCTGCGAAGGTTGCGAGTTCGTATGTTTTTTCGGACATTGCTGTAATCCTCCTAAATGTATATGTTTTATATAGTATTATATAAATTGTTTTATTGCGCAATAAAAAAGATTTGAAAATATATGTTTTTTACAAACAAGATCCTCCGCTCACATCAATTAATTGTCCAGTAACCCAGCGGCTGTCTGGAGAAGCAAGGAATGCAGCAGTATCGGCAATGTCTTCTACTTCACCTAAGCGATTGAAAGCGGAAATAGTAGTAGCGTACTGCTTCATCATCGGGTCGCTCAAGAGTTCTGCATTCATATCTGTTTTAATAAATCCTGGAAGTATTGCATTCACCGTTATTCCTCGTGCTCCAAGCTGTTTTGCTAGCGTAAAAGTCATTGTATTAATAGCGCCTTTCGTCATACTATATGCAACAAAATCAGGTAAAGAAATGCGGGTGGCAGCGGATGAAATATTAATAATTCGGCTATTGTCACGTAAACGTGGTAGTGCTAGTTGAATGATAAAGAATGGAGCTTTTGCATTTACTGAAACCATTCTATCAAAAAACTGTTCAGTCGTTTCTTCAATAAAAGCACCAGGACCAATGCCAGCATTGTTTATTAAAATATCAAATTGTGTTTCACCAGTGCGCTTTTGTAATTCAGTATCTAAAGCGTTATAAAGGTTTTCTACACCGTGTAAGGATTCTAGATTTGCGCCGATAGAAAAAGCTTGGCCACCATCTGATCGAATTTCATGAACAGTTTCTTCAGCGTCATTTTTTCGACTACCGTAATGAACAGCAACCAATGCACCGTCATTTGCTAAACGTTTAGCGATCGCTCGTCCAATTCCTCGGCTTGCTCCTGTAACTAACGCTACTTTCCCTTTTAACATAGTTTCCTCATCTCCTCATAAACTTTATAAGTTTTTCTTTATGTAGTAATGCAAACATACTTAAGTAATATATGAGTGTATGTAAGTAATGCATTCCAATTTTGATTTGAGAAAAAATAAATAGAATGAATTTTGATTTTTTTGAAAAAAACATATTGACAACGAAAAGAACAACGTCCTATAATACGTGTAACAAATAAAAGTTAATTAAGAATTTTCTAACTTTATATGTTGTATATGCAAAGAAGAGGAAAGTAGATGATTATGATCGTTTCAGAGAGCTACTCCAAGGCTGTGAGGGTAGTAACAATCGAATCATTGAAGATCACCTCGGAGCATCGCTTGCGAAAGGGAAACTGAGTAGAGGGCGGCGGCATCGTCTCCGGTAAAAGGACGGAGGTCTGATTGGACCTACAAAGCTTATATTTCGTGAGAAGTATAAGGAAGCTGAGTGGTAACGCGAAACTCTCGCCTCAGCAATCAAAGCTACTAAATTGTAGTAGTTGATTGCTGAGGCGAGAGTTTTTATTTTTAAAAATAGAAGAAGAGAATGCGTAGAAGAGGAGAGTAAATGATAAAGATTGTTTCAGAGAGCTGCCCCGAGGCTGTGAGGGTGGTAACAATTCACTCATTGAAAATCACCTTGGAGCACTACTTTTGAAAACTAGTAAAAAGTAGCGGGGTTGTTCCCGATAGAAAAACAAAAGTCTAATTGGACTTGCAGAGCTTATATTTCGTGAGAAGTATAAGGAAGCTGAGTGGTACCACGATTCCCTCGTCTCAGCAATGGATTGCTACAAGTATGTAAGTAATCGATTGTTGAGACGAGTATATTTTTAAGGTTTATATACTGAATATTCTGTTAAGAATACTCATCTCAGCAATCGATGTAGAAATAGATTGCAAAAAATAGAGAAAAAAAGAGGAGCGATGTGAGATGGGAAACCAGTACATTTACATGAATGGGGAATTTGTAGAAAAAGAAAAGGCAGTTGTTTCAGTATATGATCACGGTTTTTTATACGGAGACGGTGTATTTGAAGGGATTCGTAGTTACGGAGGAAATGTATTTTGTTTAAAAGAACATGTGAAACGATTGTATGAATCAGCGAAATCTATTTTACTAACAATTCCAATGACGGTAGAAGAAATGGAAGAAGCAGTTTTACATACACTCCAAAAAAACGAATATACTGATGCTTACATTCGCTTAATTGTCTCAAGAGGAAAAGGTGACTTAGGGCTCGATCCGAGAAGTTGTGTGAAGCCGAGCGTAATTATCATTGCAGAACAATTAAAGTTATTCCCACAAGAATTTTATGATAATGGGCTAAGCGTTGTATCTGTTGCATCAAGACGTAATACGCCAGATGCGTTAGATCCACGTATTAAGTCAATGAATTATTTAAATAACGTACTTGTAAAAATTGAAGCAGCACAAGCAGGAGTGTTAGAGGCTCTTATGTTAAATCAACAAGGATATGTTTGTGAAGGTTCTGGTGATAATGTTTTCGTTGTGAAAGATGGAAAAGTATTAACCCCGCCATCCTATTTAGGAGCATTAGAAGGTATTACGAGAAATAGTGTTATCGAGCTATGTGAGCGACTGAGTATTCCGTGTGAGGAAAGACCGTTCACTCGCCATGATGTATATGTAGCGGATGAAGTATTTTTAACAGGAACAGCAGCGGAGTTAATTCCAGTTGTAAAAGTTGATTCCAGAGAAATTGGAGATGGGAAACCAGGAAGTGTAACGAAACAATTGACCGAAGAATTTAAAAAATTAACGAGAGAAAGAGGAGTACGTATTCCCGGGCTGACGGAAAGCTTAGCATAAATAAGGAGAGGAGTTAATGGAAATGAAGCAGCAGTATACAGCGTATGAGAAGTTACAGTATGAAGAAATGACAGGCGCTGGGCACGTGATTCAATGTTTGAAGAAATTGGGTGTAACGACCGTTTTCGGCTATCCAGGCGGAGCGATTTTACCAGTATACGATGCGTTATACGAAAGTGGTTTGAAACATGTTTTAACTCGTCATGAGCAAGCTGCCATTCATGCGGCTGAAGGATATGCGAGAGCTTCTGGAAAGGTCGGGGTAGTCTTTGCTACCTCTGGCCCAGGGGCGACAAATTTAGTTACGGGCTTAGCAGACGCTTATATGGATTCGATTCCTTTAGTTGTCATTACCGGGCAAGTTGCAACGCCTTTAATTGGTAAAGATGGATTTCAAGAAGCGGATGTTGTCGGAATTACAGTACCTGTTACGAAGCATAATTACCAGGTTCGTGATGTGAATCATGTATCACGAATTGTGCAAGAAGCTTTTTACATCGCCAAAAGCGGGCGCCCGGGACCAGTATTAATTGATATTCCAAAAGATGTTCAAAATGCAAAAGTCACCAGTTTCTTTAATGAAGAAGTTGATATTCCGGGGTACAAACCAGAATTTGTACCAGACAGCATGAAACTTAGAGAGGTGGCTAAAGCAATTTCAAAATCTAAGCGTCCACTTCTTTATATTGGAGGAGGTGTCATTCATTCAGGTGGATCCGATGAACTCTTCGAATTCGCAAGGGAGAACCGTATTCCAGTCGTTTCAACTTTAATGGGACTTGGTGCATATCCACCGGATGATTCATTGTTTCTAGGGATGCTTGGTATGCATGGGACATACGTTGCTAATATGGCGGTAACAGAATGTGATTTACTACTTGCATTAGGTGTTCGCTTCGATGATCGTGTAACAGGAAAATTAGAACTTTTTTCTCCAAACTCGAAAAAAGTACATATTGATATTGATTCTTCTGAGTTTCATAAAAATGTAACTGTAGAACATCCGATTGTTGGTGATGTAAAAAAAGCGTTACACATGCTGTTACATATGTCTATTTATACACAAACAGACGAATGGCTTCAGAAAGTAAAGACATGGAAAGAAGAATATCCACTTTCTTATAAGCAAAAAGAATCTGAGTTAAAACCACAGCATGTGATCAACTTAGTAAGTGAATTAACGAATGGTGAAGCGATTGTCACAACAGAAGTAGGTCAGCATCAAATGTGGGCTGCTCACTTCTATAAAGCAAGAAAACCTCGGACGTTCCTTACCTCTGGAGGATTAGGAACGATGGGGTTTGGTTTTCCAGCAGCAATTGGTGCTCAGCTAGCTAAAAAAGAAGAACTTGTCATTTGTATTGCAGGTGACGCTTCTTTTCAAATGAACATTCAAGAACTACAAACAATTGCTGAAAATAACATCCCTGTAAAAGTATTTATCATAAATAACAAATTTTTAGGGATGGTAAGGCAATGGCAAGAAATGTTTTATGAAAATCGTTTATCAGAATCAAAAATTGGATCACCAGATTTTGTGAAAGTAGCAGAAGCTTATGGAGTAAAGGGATTAAGAGCAACAAATTCAACCGAGGCAAAACAAGTGATGTTAGAAGCATTTGCTTATGAAGGTCCTGTCGTAGTTGATTTTTGTGTAGAAGAAGGTGAAAACGTATTTCCGATGGTTCCGCCAAACAAAGGGAATAACGAAATGATTATGAAGAGGTGGGAAGAATGAATCATACTTTTTCACTCGTTATTCATAACGAGCCAAGCGTCTTATTACGTATAAGTGGGATTTTTGCTCGGCGTGGTTATTATATTTCTTCTTTACATTTAAAAGAAAGAGATACTAGTGGTGTTTCTGAAATGAAACTCACAGCAGTTTGTACTGAAAATGAAGCGACATTACTTGTTAGTCAGTTGAAAAAATTAATTGATGTTCTGCAAGTAAATAAATTATAAGGAGTGTATGGAATATGAAAACATATTATGAAAAAGATGCAAATGTAGAGTTATTACAAGGAAAAACTGTTGCAGTAGTTGGTTATGGATCACAAGGTCATGCGCAAGCACAAAATTTACGTGATTCTGGTGTAGAGGTTGTAGTTGGTGTTCGTCCTGGTAAGTCGTATGAAGTAGCGAAAGCGGATGGATTTGAAGTAATGTCTGTTTCAGAAGCGGTTCGAACCGCACAAGTTGTACAAATGTTATTGCCAGATGAACAGCAAGCTCATGTGTATAAAGCAGAGGTAGAAGAGAATCTTCGTGAAGGACAAATGTTACTTTTCTCACATGGATTTAACATTCACTTCGGACAAATTAATCCGCCAAGTTACGTAGATGTAGCGATGGTCGCGCCAAAAAGTCCAGGTCATCTCGTTCGCCGTGTATTTCAAGAAGGAAATGGTGTTCCAGCATTAGTCGCAGTGCATCAAGATGCGACGGGAACAGCGCTACATGTAGCACTGGCGTATGCAAAAGGTGTAGGGTGTACACGTGCGGGGGTAATTGAAACGACATTCCAAGAAGAAACCGAAACGGATTTATTCGGTGAGCAAGCTGTACTTTGCGGCGGGGTAACTGCACTTGTGAAGGCCGGGTTCGAAACGTTAACGGAAGGTGGATATCGTCCTGAAATTGCATACTTTGAATGTTTGCATGAATTAAAGCTAATTGTCGACTTAATGTACGAAGGTGGATTAACGACTATGCGCCATTCTATTTCAGATACGGCAGAGTTTGGAGATTATGTAACAGGATCGAGAATTGTTACAGATGAAACGAAGAAGGAAATGAAGCGTGTTCTGACAGAAATTCAGCAAGGTGAATTTGCGAAGAAATGGATTTTAGAAAATCAAGCAGGGCGTCCGACGTATAACGCAATGAAAAAAGCAGAACAAAATCATCAATTAGAAAAAGTGGGAGCAGAGCTTCGTGAAATGATGAGCTGGATTCATGCACCGAAAGAATTAGTAAAGAAATAGAGTAAGAGAGTATAAATGAAAAATATGTAAGAGGGGATTTGACAAGATGAGAAGTGACATGATTAAAAAAGGTTTTGATAAAGCACCGCACCGTAGTTTATTAAAAGCAACTGGTTTGAAAGATGAAGATTTTGATAAACCTTTCATAGCGATTTGTAATTCTTTTATTGAAATTATTCCAGGGCATAAACACTTGAACGAGTTTGGGAAACTTGTAAAAGAGGCAGTTCGCGCGGCAGGTATGGTACCATTCGAATTCAATACAATTGGAGTTGACGATGGTATTGCGATGGGACATATCGGTATGCGTTATTCTCTTCCGAGTCGTGAAATTATTGCAGATTCAGTAGAAACGGTTGTAAATGCACACTGGTTTGACGGCATGATTTGTATCCCAAACTGTGACAAAATTACACCAGGTATGATGATGGCTGCACTACGTATTAATATTCCGACTGTGTTTGTTTCAGGCGGCCCGATGGCGGCTGGAAAAACGTCAAAAGGAGAAGTTGTTGATTTAAGCTCTGTTTTTGAAGGGGTAGGAGCTTATCAATCTGGGAAAATTTCAGAAGAAGAATTAAAAGATATTGAAGATCATGGCTGTCCATCTTGTGGCTCTTGTTCGGGTATGTTTACCGCGAACTCTATGAATTGTTTATGTGAAGTATTAGGTTTAGCTCTTCCTGGTAACGGGAGTATTTTAGCAATTGATCCAAGACGTGAAGAGTTAATTAAACAAGCAGCAGAGAAATTGAAAATTTTAATTGAAAGAGATATTAAGCCGCGTGATATTGTAACAGAAGAAGCAATTGACGATGCTTTTGCACTTGATATGGCGATGGGTGGATCAACGAATACAGTATTACATACGCTAGCACTCGCACAAGAGGCAGGACTAGATTATGATATGAACCGTATTGATGCAGTTTCAAGACGTGTACCTCATTTATGTAAAGTAAGTCCAGCCTCAAATTGGCATATGGAAGATATTGATCGTGCGGGCGGGATTAGTGCAATTTTGAAAGAGATGAGCCGGAAAGAAGGAGTACTTCATCTTGATCGAATAACTGCTACTGGGCAAACATTAAGAGAAAATATCGCTGAGGCAGAGATTAAAGATAAGGAGGTTATTCACTCTCTCGAAAACCCTCATAGTGAAGAGGGGGGCTTACGTATATTAAAAGGAAATCTTGCTAAAGATGGAGCGGTTATTAAAAGCGGTGCAACAGAGGTAAAGCGTTTTGAAGGGCCTTGCGTTATTTTTAATTCACAAGATGAGGCACTTGCGGGCATTATGCTTGGGAAAGTGAAAAAAGGAGATGTAGTTGTCATTCGTTATGAAGGACCAAGAGGTGGCCCTGGTATGCCAGAAATGTTAGCCCCAACATCAGCAATTGCTGGAATGGGATTAGGTGCTGAGGTTGCATTATTAACAGATGGACGTTTTTCTGGAGCTTCACGTGGAATTTCAGTAGGACATATTTCACCAGAAGCAGCAGCGGGCGGGATGATTGCACTTCTTGAACAAGGGGATATTGTATGTATTGATGTTGAAGAACGCTTGCTAGAAGTAAGGGTGAGTGATGAGGAATTAGAAAAGCGTAAAAAAGAATGGAAACGACCAGAACCAAAAGTGAAAACTGGCTGGCTTGGACGTTATGCACAAATGGTAACATCGGCGAATACAGGGGCTGTTCTGAAAATCCCACATTTTGATTGAGCCAATTTAAAAGAGATAAGGATGATATATAATGGTGCAAAAGGTAAAGGAGAGAGTGAAAATTGAAGACATCTTAATGGCCCATAATTGCATGAAAGATATCGTTATTAAAACACCGTTACAACGTGATACAGTTTTATCTGAGAAATATGATTGTGACGTTTATGTAAAACGAGAAGACTTACAATTAATTCGCTCTTTCAAAATTCGTGGTGCATACAATTTGATTCAAAGTTTACCGAAAGAAAAGTTACAAAACGGTGTTGTTTGTGCAAGTGCTGGTAATCATGCGCAAGGAGTTGCTTATACGTGTAATTTATTGAAGATTCCGTCAAAAATATTTATGCCCACAACAACACCGAAACAAAAAGTATCACAAGTACAATTTTTCGGTGGTGATTTCGCAGAGATTGTATTAGTTGGTGATACATTCGATAGCTCTTTCCAAGAAGCACAGTGTTATTGTGAAGAAAATAGAATGACATTTGTTCATCCGTTTGATGATCCGTATGTAGTTGCTGGTCAAGGGACAGTGGCAGTTGAAATTATGCATGATATGGAGAAACCGGTTGATTATATCTTTACAGCAATCGGTGGTGGTGGATTAGCATCAGGAGTTGGTACATATGTAAAAGGTGTTAGTCCTACTACAAAGGTTATTGGTGTAGAGCCAATGGGAGCTGCATCTATGAAAGAGGCTTTTCTTCAAAATGAAAATGTAGCATTGGAGAAAATAGATAGCTTTGTTGATGGGGCAGCTGTTAAAAAAGTAGGAAAGTTAACATTTGAAACTTGTAAAGATGTAATTGACGATATTATTTTAGTACCAGAGGGGAAAGTTTGTACGACGATTTTAGAACTGTATAAGAAAAATGCGATTGTAGCTGAACCGGCTGGTGCACTCTCTATTGCAGCGCTTGATTTATATAGAGATGAAATAAAAGGTAAAACAGTTGTATGTACGCTAAGTGGTGGAAATAATGATATTGATAGAATGCAAGAAATGAAAGAGCGTTCGCTCATTTATGAAGGACTGAAACATTACTTTATCATTGAATTTCCGCAGCGTTCAGGTGCGCTAAGAGAATTTCTTGATAAAGGATTAGGACCAGAAGATGACATTACGCGCTTTGAGTATATTAAGAAACATAATAAAGAAAATGGTCCAGCATTAGTCGGCGTAGAATTAAAACATAAAGAAGATTATGAGCAATTAATTACTCGCTTTAAAGAAAATAATATTCAATTTATGGAACTTAATAAAAACCCTGTTTTGTTTGATTTGCTTATTTAATAGAAGGAAAGAGTTAGAATGTAAATAAAAAAGATAGATACAAGCGAGGGAATATAGTGCTTGTTCTATCTTTTTTATAGTTAAACTAGGTACTCATTAAATTCAAGAAGAATAAAGCTAGCTAACCAAAAGAGTATCGCAATACGAATGATTACATACATTGTAAATTCAAAAGGAGTAAGATTTCTCTCTCGCTTTATTTTTTTAAATAGTCTCACAGAATAAAAGGAACATAAAAGCAGGATTGCTATAGACATTTTATAGATGTTTTCTAAGAGGTTTATATTTTCTAATAACTCTTTCAGCATGTTTATCACCTATTCTGTAAAGTATATTACAGAGAAATAGATCTTGAGCTGTCTAGTTTCGTTTGTTTTTTATTTTCCCTGTATCATCAATTTCTACATCAGTTGAAATTGTTTGTAAATATTGAAGAGCTTTTTTCTTTTCTCCTTCATTTACAGGGGAAACTTGGTTGTTGCGAATGATATAAGGATTGAATGACATTTGGACATCCTTTCCTTTAAAAGTTAAAGTTAATACGCCAGTTTCAGCGCTTTTCCCATTCACATAACTCGGGAATAAAAAGTTACCTAATGAGTAAGCGATAGGAACTTTATTATAATACTCAAACCCTTGTAACCAATGTGGATGGCTCCCGACAATTGCGTTAGCTCCTGCTTCAACCATTTTAGGTACATATTGCTTTTGGTATTCTACCGGACGATTTGATTTTTCAACGCCCCAATGCATATAGACGATTAAATAGTCTGCATCTTTCTTTTGTTCTTTAATTGTTTTTGTTACAAGATTTAAATCATAGCCATTCGCAACGCCAGGTTTATTCTCACCAGCTACCCAATTAGAATCAGGCATAAATCGAACGAAGGAAAGAAATTTAAACTTTTTCCCTTTTACGGTCATTTCTCGTGCTGTATATGCATCTTTCGCATTTTTTCCGGCTCCAATGTAAGGGAACTTTAATTTTTCTACGTGAGAAATCGTATCTAATAATCCATCTTGCCCATAATCAAGTGTGTGGTTATTCCCAATATTTACGATGTCATATCCAGTGTTTTTAATAGCTTGTAGTGTAGATGGATCACTTTTAATCCAAAACAGTTGCCCAGGTGCTTTCTTTTCTTTCGTTGTAAATGCCGACTCTAAATTCACAAAAGAAATATCAGCTTTTTTTATTTCTTCTTTTACATGTTGGAATGGGTAATCAGCCCCATTCTTTTCGATTATAGGACGTAATTGCCAATCAAACATTGTATCACCAGAGAAGGTGAGTGTGATTTCTTGGTCTTCTATTTTCTTTTCGCTTTTTGAAGCGGTTTTACTAGATTTGTTTTGCAAATCGGGTTTGTCTTTTGCTTTTGAAATAAAAGAGTAATTGATTAATAAAACAATCGGTGTAATGAAAAAGGCTATTAACAAAAATCGTTTTAGTAAAGTTTTCATATATACCTTCCCTTTTAATATTATCCCGCAATTAAATTAACACTGAATCTATTAAAGGTAATTAAAGTTACAAAAAATAGCGGGTTATGTAGTGGAAAACATTTGTTAATATTCTCAATATTAAGTTAACATATAGATAACCTGTAAATCAATGTATAAACCAAAATATAGAAATAAAGAATTCGAAGGGTGAAGAATGAGAAATGGTTATATTAGGAGCAGTTGTAAATGGAATTTGTATTATATTTGGTACTTTACTTGGTAAATTATTTAGTAGGATTCCAGAAAGTATGAAAGGGACGATAATGCACGCAATCGGTTTAGCGGTTACTGTGCTTGGGCTTCAAATGGCATTAAAAAGTGAAAACTTTCTTGTTGTCATACTGAGTTTAGTGATTGGTACGGTAATTGGAGAATGGTTACAATTAGAAGAAAAGTTAAAACATTTAGGGGATTGGCTAGAAAATAAAGTTGGATCGAAAGGGAAAGGTAGCATATCAGAAGGTTTTGTAACAGCTACTTTAATTTTTGCAATTGGCGCGATGGGGATACTTGGTGCACTTGACAGTGGGATTCGCGGAAATCATGATATTTTATTTACAAAGGCGATTATCGATGGATTTATTTCTATTATATTAACGACAACTCTAGGAATTGGCGTAGTATTTTCGGCGATTCCAGTTGTTTTATATGAAGGTGGTATTGCAGTTTTTGCAACACAAATTAATAGTTTTGTCCCGAAAGAATTAATGAACCAATTTATAGTGGAGATGACGGCTACGGGCGGCATTATGATATCTGCTATTGGATTGAACTTGCTTAGTATTATTAAAATCAAGGTGGCAAATTTACTTCCAGGTATATTGGTAGTGGGTGTAATTGTTTCAATTATTTATGGTTACGGTTTGTTAGTAAATTAGTAGAGGATGGAAACACATATGGAGGAATTTCAATTTACAAAACGTGTGCATAAAATATTGGAGATTGCAGCAAAAGAGAGTGAGTATAACATAATTCACCCAGTCCATCTGTTTATAGGTATGTGTAAAGAAGGTACAGGAGTTTGCGCTGAGTTATTTATGTATTTGTTTCACAAAGTCGGTCCAGATTTTTTAGAAAAACTTTCGTTACGAAAACAATTCGATTTACATAATCAAGAGTATAAAAAAATAGGGCAATATAAACTATCTTATAAGGCGATAGAAATTTTACAAATAGCGAAGAAACGTATGGAACGCTTTCAGCAAGTAGTAGTAAATGAAGGACATGTTATGTATGCATTATTTCGTGTAGATACAAATATTGGTGGATTTATACATACACAAATGCAAAAAGATATATTACGTATTACAGCTGCACCGAGAGACTTAGCGGTTGATTTAAATAGTTTTAAATCTATTTATAATACATTATTTTGTCATGTAAGAAGAGTTAGTCCTTCTGATTTTGATAAGTTATCACGATTTGTAGTGGATGAATTTGGTGAACGGTGGTTACAGTCGGTTGATTATGGATTTCGGACATATAACGAAAAGTTACCTATCTATATTGCACAGCAGGAGGAAGTAATAGTTGGTTTCGCCTGTTACGATGTAGTGAGAGGAAAGAAAGGCTTGTTTGGTCCAATGGGCATAGCGAAACAAAATCGTGTGAAAGGTGTAGGAAAAGAATTATTGCATCATTGTTTATATAATATGAAGCAAGATGGATATGAATATGCGATTATTGGACAAGTAGGTCCCATTGAGTTTTACGAGAGAAATTGTAATGCTCGTTTAATACCGATAGATAATAAGTAACCAACTTCATATAGAGGAGTTGGTTTTATTATGAAAATGATGTAGAGATGTAGTGTTTTTTACTAGAAAATAGCGGGTTTTGTAGTAAATCTTGCATATAAAGCAAATTACTAAACTTTTTACAAGAAAGGGTGTAGAATGGGTATCTAAAGAAAGAAGGTGTGAAAATGGCCAGCTGGAAACGGAATTTAATGATTTGTTGGCTAGGTTGTTTTACCACTGCAGCCGGTATGAGTTTAGTAATTCCTTTCTTATCTTTTTATATTGAGGAATTAGGAGTAACTGGCACTTCAAGCATTGCACAGTGGTCGGGACTTGCATTTGGTGTAACATTTTTAATGGGTGCGATCGTATCGCCAATATGGGGAAAGCTTGGTGATATACATGGACGGAAATTGATGCTTATTCGTGCTAGCCTCGGTATGGCGATTATTATGACGCTTATGGGGTTTGTAACGGATGTGTATCAACTAGTCGCACTAAGATTTTTAATGGGAGCAGTATCTGGTTTCCTTTCAACAGCGATGACATTTATTGCAGCAGAAACTCCGAAAGAACATTCAGGTTGGGCGATTTCCACAATTTCAACTGGTGGTGTGAGCGGTTCGTTACTTGGCCCGTTACTTGGCGGTTATTTGTCTGAGTTAATTGGAATGCGTCATGTCTTTCTTGTTACGGGAGCTTTTTTATTCCTTTCCTTTCTCATCGTTTTTTTCTTCCTGCATGAAGAAAATCACTCTGCTCAAGCAAAAAAAACACAGCCGAAAAAAGTATGGACGATGGTCCCAGCGAAGCATTTAATTATTAGTTTATTTGTAACAACATTTATTATTCAACTTGCTAATATGTCAGTTCAACCAATTGTTACATTGTACGTGAAAAATTTAGTAGGTCCTCATACTGCACATATTGAAACAATTGCGGGTGCAGTTATGTCAGCGACAGGATTAGCAGTTATTTTGGCAGCACCAAGACTAGGAAGATTATCAGATCATATCGGTCCTCAAAAAACGTTAGTTGTAGCGTTATTTGCTGCAGGAATTATTTTTATCCCGCAAGCATTTGTAACGTCAGCTTGGCAACTATTAATTCTTCGATTTTTATTAGGTATCGCACAAGCAGGATTATTACCTTCCGTACAAACTCTACTAAAACAACATACACCAACCCATGTTACGGGACGAATATTTGGATATAATCAATCATTTCAGTTTTTAGGAAATATGATTGGTCCAGTGCTCGGGGGACAAATTGCAGCGCATGCAGGTTTCCAATATGTTTTCCTCTCTACATCTTCACTATTATTTATTGCGTGTATTTGGGTTTATTTTCATAATAAGAACGAAGAGGTATCAGAGAAACGACATTTGGAAGTTAGTTAACTAAGTGAATGAAAAAGAAAAAGGATGAAGCAGCATGTGCTTCATCCTTTTCTTTAAAATCGAAGACAAAGATAACTTAATGTACCAAGCTCGTAACTACGGTGAATGACTTCACCGCTATTTTCACCACTTCCCATAGCGATAAATAAAGGAACAAAATGTTCTGCTCTTGGTACTGCTAATTGTGCATGAGGAGCATTTTTCTCCCAATTAAACAATGCATCTTTATCGTTATTCTGCATATGTTTAATAATCCAATCATCAAATTCAATTGCCCATTTTTCAGGTGTAGTTTGATTCCATTTCAGTGCTCGTAAATTATGAACGGTAACGCCACTCCCGATTACTAAAATATCTTCTTGTCCGAGTCCTTTAAGTGCTTCTCCAATTTCAAATTGTTCTTTTGCAGAAAGGAATGGATTGACTGATATTTGCACGACAGGAATATTTGCTTCTGGATACATGCGGTGCAGGAGTGTCCATGAACCATGATCTAAACCTCTCGTCATATTATGATGGACTGAAATACCTTTGTTCTTAAATTTTGTTTCTAAAATAGATGCAATATGAGAAGAGCCTTTCGCACGATATTTGATTTCGTATAACTCAGGGGGAAAACCTCCAAAATCATAAATTGTTTCATACTCGTTATCTGATGAGGAAATCGTTAATACTTCACTTTCCCAATGAGCAGTGAAAATAACAATTGCTTTCGGTTTATATGTTTCTCCAAGTGTTTTTAAAAATCGTGTATAGTCTGTATCTTGAATAGCGAGCATAGGCGAACCATGTGCTAAAAATAATGATGGCATCATAATAGTAGGAACCTCCTAAAAATTATATAGTTACTTTATGTAAGTAACTATATAATTTTATTTTGAATTCGTCAAGAAATTAGTTTAAAAGCAAGTCTGAAAAATACATCATTTGTCATAATGAAAGCAATTACATATAATATAAAATAAGAAAAGTGAATGGATATTCATTTTCTTAAAGCTATACATAATAGAGTTGGGGGCTGACGAAATGAATGTACAGGAAAGTTTCGTTACGGCATTGGATGGATCGGAAATTTATTTGCGTAAGTGGTTACCAGAAGGAGATCCGAGAGGAATTATTCAAATTGCACATGGCATGACAGAGCATGCAGGGGTGTATACAGAATTTGTAGATGCTTTATTGGAAGCAGGGTATGGTGTTTATGCGCATGATCATAAAGGACATGGGAAAACAGTAAAAAAAGAAGAAGATTATGGTCATTTTGAACCAAATATAGGGTGGAATCAAGTTGTATCGGATGTTATCTTTGTTTCAGAAAAGATAAAAGAAGAGCAGTCAAGTCCTTTGTTTTTACTTGGACATAGTATGGGTTCTTTTTTATCAAGACGTGCTGTACAACTTAGAGGCGAATTATATGATGGATTTCTGATTTCAGGAACAGGTGGAAATCCAGGGCTTTTAGGAGCTATTGGTCATAAAGTAGCAACAATCGAAATGAAATTGCGTGGGGCAAAAACGAAAAGTCCAATGTTAAACTTTTTATCTTTCGGAAACTTCAATTCGAACTTTAAGCCAAATCGTACAAAATTTGATTGGTTATCTTCAGATAATAATCAAGTTGATAAATATATTGCGGATCCGTTATGTGGTTTCATTTGTACGACGAGTTTTTACCGAGAATTATTTTCTGGTGTATTAGAAGTAAATAAACTAGAAGAATACAAGAAGACGCCAAAGAATCTTCCAATACATATATTCTCTGGTGATCGTGATCCTGTTGGCGATATGGGGAAAGGTGTAAAAGAAGTATATGAAAACTATAAAAAATGTGGTGTGAAAGACGTGACACTACGTTTATATGAAAATGGTAGACATGAAATGTTTCATGAAGTAAATAAGGATGAAGTATTTAAAGATTTAATTTCGTGGTTAGATGCGCATAATAAATGAGAAAGATAATCCCAAACTGTTTGTAGTTTGGGATTATTTATTATACAGAAATAGGGGCAATAAATTCTTAAATTCACTTTACTTAATAAAAAATAAAAAAATATTGTATGAAAGGAAACCTCACTTTTCTGAAGTGAGGTTTTTTGTAGTAACGAAGTAATAGTGAATAAAACTAATTTTAAAAGTAATTTAAAATTAAACTTTTTATAAAGCAACAGATGCTCGTTCATAATAGTAGTATAATAGTGAATGAGGTGTTAATAGAATGGAAGATAGAACGTTAGGTTTATTACTAGATGTTGTTGGGGAACTATTTTCAGATGAAATTTCAATTGCTGTTTCGAATACGAAAGAATATATTTACTATCGGCCAAGTAAACGAATTGATTTAAAGATTAGTGTCGGGGATCCTATAAAGGAAGGAACGATTGCTCATAAAGCGATGGTGATGAATCAAAAAACCTCTGAGTTTATTAATCGGGATGTTTTTGGTATTCCTTATCATGGAATGGCTGTACCATTTTCAAACAATGGAAAGCTTGAAGGGTGCGTGACGGCAATTTATCCAGCTTTAACGGATGGAAAGTCAGTTGTTACTTTAAAAACAACAGACGGCTGGATTCCGGTTCCTTTTTCAAAGGTTATGTATTTAGAGGCTAAAGATAAAAAGACGTATGTGAATTCAGAAGAGTTATCAGGAACACATAAATACTCTCTGCAAGAATTCGAATACTTGCTTCCGAAAGATTCATTTATTAGATGTCACCGTTCGTTTATTGTAAATGTTAATCATATTAAAGCGATTTATCCTGATACCCATTCTACTTTTGTACTTTCGATGGATAATGGTGAGAGAGTACCAGTTAGTCAATCATACGCTAGTTATTTCCGTAAACTTCTAGGATTCTAAATTTTTCTGCTTTAGAACCTAGATTTGCTGTTCTGTCTGAATTTTCGGCATTGTATACTAAAATCCCTATTTTGATAGTGTTAATGTGTAAAATAATTATGAATATTCAATGAGAGAGGGATTACATATGGAGAACAATTTAGATAGAATCAGAGATCAACGTCTAAAAGATCGGGTAGTTACACCTGAAGAAGCAGCTTCCTGGATTCAAAGTGGAATGACTTTAGGCTTAAGTGGGTTTACACGTGCAGGTGATGTAAAAGCAGTCCCATTTGCGCTTGTAAACCGAGTTAAGAATGATGAATCTTTTAAAGTAAATGTTTATACTGGGGCTTCTTTAGGATCGGATGTAGACAAATTATTTGCTGAGGCAGGAATTTTAGGGAAAAGATTACCTTTCCAAGCTGACGCTACTATGCGAAAAGGAATTAATAACGGAGACTTTTTATTTGTGGATCAACACTTGTCTCATACAGCAGAGTTACTCCGTGCTGACGTTCTGGATATAGATTTCGCTATTTTGGAAGCGGTTGCGATTACAGAGGACGGAATGATTATTCCAACCACTTCAATTGGAAATTCCTTAGCGTTTTCCTTAAATGCTAAGTCTATTATTATTGAAATGAATATGGCTCAATCCGCGCAATTAGAGGGGCTACATGATCTATATGAACCAGGTAAACAAGGGGAGAGGCTTCCAATTCCGCTTGTGAAAACAGATGACCGAATTGGAACAATCGGTATTCCAATTGATCCTGAAAAAGTAAAGGGAATTGTGTTTACGAATCAATTGGATTCGCCATCGACAATTGTTCCTCCGGATGAAGAAACTGTTATTATGGCACAGCATTTAATAGAATTCCTTCGAGAAGAAGTCAAAGTAGGCCGATTAACAAATCGTTTAGCGCCGTTACAATCAGGAATTGGTTCAGTGGCTAACGCCGTATTGCATGGAATGTTAGATTCAGAATTTGAAGATTTAGAAGTATATTCCGAGGTTTTACAAGATGCAGTTTTTGATCTTATGGATGCTGGAAAAGTCAATTTTGCTTCTTGTTGTTCTATCACGCTTTCTGAAGAGAAAATGCAACAAGTATTTTCTAACTTTGAAAAATATCGTGACAAATTAATGATGCGTCCACAAGAGATTTCCAATCATCCTGAAATTATTCGTCGCCTTGGATTAATCTCAATTAATACTGCATTAGAATTAGATATATACGGAAATGTTAACTCTACTCACGTTTTAGGTACAAAAATGATGAATGGTATTGGTGGGTCTGGCGATTTTGCAAGAAATGCTCGCCTAGCTATCTTTGTTACTAAATCGATTGCGAAAGGTGGTAACATTTCAAGTATCGTTCCTTTCGTTTCTCATGTAGACCATACTGAACATGATGTAGATGTTATCGTCACTGAACAGGGATATGCCGACTTAAGGGGACTTGCGCCAAGAGAAAGAGTGGAACTTATTATTGAGAATTGCGCACATCCAATGTATCGTGAACAGCTACGAGCTTATTACGAAGAAGCAAAAATAAGAGGTGGACAAACTCCTCATATTTTAGAAAAAGCTTTTTCTTGGCATACGAACTATGCTAAAAATGGAACAATGCTTGAAGCGGTAGTAGAAACTGTATAGGTTTGTATCGTACGAAATAGTAAAACGAATGAGTGAGCTTGAAGATTAAATTTTAGAAAAAGAGAACGCCAACTTTTAGGGATGGCGTTCTTTTTCTTTAAAAAAATTGTTGAAAATCGTACTGATTATAATAAAGATTTATAAAATCAATTTCTATTTTATGGAAATTAAAGGTTTTTTTGAAGTGCTTTCCGAATCAATTTAGTAGTGTACATATTGAAAGTGAGGAAAAAGAATCATGAAGATAAGAGAAGCATTATTAAGTGAAGCAAATGAATTAAGTGAACTCGCACTACATTCAAAAGCAACGTGGAATTATAGTGAAGAATTCATACTTGCTTGTAAGGAAGATTTAACAATTACGGAAGAGTACATAAAAAATAATTTTGTATATGTTTTAGTAAACGATAATGCGAAGATTGGTTTTTTCTCATTTTTACGTAATGATAAAGCTCTCGATTTCTTGTACATTCATCCTCATTACAAAGGAAAAGGTTACGGGAAAATACTTTGGGAGTATGTAATAGAAAAAGCCAATGAACTAGGATTAAAAAGTTTTACAATTGATAGTGATCCGAATGCAAAAGGATATTACTTGAAAATGGGAGCACAGTTAATAGGAGAGACACCATCAACTATCTTTAAGGGGCGTGTACTGCCTCTTTTGAAATATGATGTGTAAAACTATTAATAGTAGGGGAAGATTAGAATGGATGATGTAAAGGAAAAAAGAATATATGAAGCACTAATAACATCGTGGTCGATTGAAACGAGTTCAAAGTGGACAATTGAAAACCCAGCAAAGGGACAATGTGGTGTTACAGCTCTTGTCGTTCAAGACATATACGGAGGAGAAATTAAAAAGACAAAAGTAAGAGAGGTATGGCACTTTTATAACTTTATAGATGGGCAGAGATTTGATTTTACAGAGACTCAATTCAATGGGAAATTGAATTATATGGATGAAAAGTCAAATCGGGAAGAAGCATTTGCAGATACAAATGAAAAGCAATATAACATTTTGAAGGGAAAAATAACGAAAGAATTAAAATTATCTTTTGACTCTTAATCTTTAATAAGTTACTATAATGGTGGTAACTTATTAAAGGGAACTTCATAGAGTTGAAAGGGGAAATACTTTTGAAAACAACTTATGTAAACGCTACAATTGTAACGATGAATGAACAAAACGAAGTGATAGAAAATGGATATATCATTGTAGAAAATGATCAAATTATAGATGTAAAGAGCGGAGAATTCGCTAATGAATTTGAAGTAGATGAAGTAATTGACATGAAAGGAAAGTGGGTTTTACCAGGGCTTGTAAATACACATACACACGTTGTAATGAGTCTCCTAAGAGGTATTGGAGATGATATGTTATTACAGCCATGGCTTGAGACGAGAATTTGGCCACTGGAAAGTCAATTTACTCCCCAAATTGCGGTCGCTAGTACGGAATTAGGATTACTTGAGATGGTGAAAAGTGGTACAACATCATTCTCTGACATGTTTAATCCAATTGGAGTAGATCAAGACGCAATTATGGAAACGGTATCAAGGAGCGGGATGCGAGCTGCTGTTTCAAGGACTTTATTTAGCTTCGGAACGAAAGACGATGAAAAGAAAGCGATTGAAGAAGCTGAGAAATATGTGAAGCGTTATTATAAAGAAAGTGGCATGTTAACTACGATGGTTGCACCACATAGTCCATATACATGTAGTACAGAATTGTTAGAAGAGTGTGCTCGTATTGCAGTAGAGAATCAAACAATGGTTCATATCCACCTTTCTGAAACAGAGCGTGAAGTACGTGATATTGAAGCACAGTACGGAAAACGTCCAGTAGAATATGCAGCGAGCTGCGGATTGTTTAAACGCCCAACAGTTATTGCACACGGTGTAGTATTAAATGATGATGAGCGTGCATTTTTAGCAGAACATGATGTTCGAGTAGCACATAACCCAAATAGTAATTTAAAACTAGGTTCTGGTATAGCGAATGTAAAAGCGATGCTAGAAGCAGGAATAAAAGTAGGAATTGCAACAGATAGTGTTGCATCTAACAATAATTTAGACATGTTTGAAGAAATGCGCATAGCGACTTTATTACAAAAAGGTATTCACCAAGATGCAACAGCATTACCAGTTGAAACAGCTCTTTCTCTTGCGACAAAAGGAGCTGCGGAAGTAATCGGGATGAAACAAACAGGGTCACTAGAAGCTGGTAAGTGTGCTGATTTTATTACGATTGACCCGTCTAATAAGCCGCATTTACAACCAGCGGATGAAGTGTTATCACATCTTGTATATGCTGCTAGTGGAAAAGATATAAGCGATGTAATTATTAACGGAAAACATGTCGTTTGGAATGGCGAATGTAAAACGTTAGATGAAGAGCGTATTATATTTGAAGCAAGTCGTTATAAACGAGGTCTGCAAAGATAGATAATTATGTGGCAGTTGAAAAAGCTATCCTTTTAAAAGGATAGCTTTTTTCTTGAACGAATAAATATTCAAAAGAATGTCGCATCTTTCTGTTAGTATTTCTGCTATAATATATTACGCTTTATAATATTTTATATTTAAGGAGAACAACTCATGAAGCGAAAAAAGAGCCATTTAATGGTAATGGCACTTGTTACATCTTTATTATTAACAGCTTGTAATAATAAAGCGAATAAAAGTGATACAGAGGTTAAAAAACAAGTGTTAAATGTAACAGTATCAGAAGAAATTCCTTCTCTGGACACTGCGAAAACAATGGATGGTACATCAGCCCACGTTATGCAGAATATATTTGAGGGGTTATATGTATTAAATGATCAAGATCAGCCTATTCCAGCAGTAGCAAGATCGTTTAAAAGAAGTGAAGATGGTAAGAAATATACATTTGATTTGCGTAAAGATGCAAAATGGTCAAATGGAGACAGTGTGACAGCAAATGATTTTATATTTGCATGGAAACGTGCAATTAATCCTGAAACGGCATCTCAATATGCATACATGCTCTTTTATGTGAAAAATGCGAAAGAGATTAATAAGGGAACAATGCCTCTTGATGCACTTGGGGTTAAAGCAATAAATAATTATACGTTAGAAGTTGAACTCGAACAGCCAGTTCCGTATTTTTTACAGTTGTTAGCACTACCTATATACTTACCACAGCATGAATCATTTTTGAACGAACAAGGAAACAATTATGCATTGGAACCTAGTAATCTCATATATAACGGTCCATTTGTATTAGAAAAATGGCAGCATGAACAAGAGTTTCAATTAAAGAAGAATGCTACATATTGGGATCGAAAGAAAGTGAAATTAGACGAAATAAACTTTCATATCGTAAAGGATACAATGACAGCTGTAAATTTATATGAAGCTGGAGATTTAGATCGAGTACCTATTAATTCGCAAGTTGTAGACAAGTATAAAGGGAATAAGGAATTACATATGTCGAGTGATCCTGGAATTGCTATGCTTCGTTTTAATGAAAAAAATACCGCGTTAGCAAATAAAAAGGTGCGTCAATCTATTTCATTAGCGTTAAATAAAGATGATTTCGTTGCTCACTTTATTAATAACGGAGCAAAACCTGCAAGTGGACTTGTACCAGTTGGTCATGTAAATGAAGTGACTGGTAAAGATTTTAGAAAAGAAAATGGAGATATTTCCTCATATGATTTGCAAAATGCAAAAAAACTTTGGGAAGAAGCGAAAAAAGAGCTTGGGGTAGAACAAGTAAACCTAGAGTTCTTAACGTTCGAACAAGATAATGCAATACGTATGGCAGAATATATAAAAGGTGATTTAGAGAAGAATTTGCAAGGGTTAACGATACAAATTAAACAACAGCCATTTAAGCAAAAATTACAGTTAGAACAAATAGGTGATTACGATATAACTATGGCAAATTGGGGACCTGACTATAAAGACCCAATTAGTTATTTAGAGTTATTTACGACAGGGAATCCGAATAATAAAATGAATTATTCTAATGTTCGTTACGATGAATTAATAAAGAAAGCGAAAACGGATTTTGTACTAGATACGGAAAATCGATGGAAAGCGTTGCGAGAAGCCGAGCAGGTATTATTAGAAGATGCTGCGGTGGCGCCGCTTTATCATATTGGCTCAGCATATGTACAAAAGGATTATGTAAAAGGAATTGAAAAGCATCAATTTGGTGGTATTTATACTTATAAGAATGCTTATATTGCTAATGAATAAATACAAAAAACCTTACTTTTTAAAAGTAAGGTTTTTTACACATGAATTCTATTAAACCGATTTTAATAAAGCGTAAAAATTCGTATCATATGGGATATCATCTTGATACATATAATTTTTTAGAACTCCTTCTTTTTCAAAACCTAGTTTTAATAGCACTTTATTGGAAGCTTCATTTTCAAGAAATACAATTGCCCCAATCCGCTTTAAATGAATCGTATGGAAACCGTATGATATAACCTCAGAAACAGCTTCAGTCGCATATCCTTTTCCCCAGTGTTCAGGCAAAAAGGCATAACTTATATTGGCTCGTTTATGCTCAGAAGACCAATCGTGAAAACCAATGGTACCGATGAGTTCTTTCTTGTCTTTTAATTCGATTCCCCATTTTATACCGTTTCTTGCATTGTAACTCAACTTAAAGTTATGAATGATTTGTTTCACTTGATCAACATCTTGTAACGGTTTTTGGCCATAATAGCGCAGTACATTAGTATTAGAAAAGCATTGTAGTATACGCGGTGCATCTTCTTCGGTAAGTTCTCTTAAAATAAGTCTTTCAGTTTTTAATAAAGGAAACATATTTTCGCTCCTTTTCACATGAAAATAGAATGTATTTGTTATTATATAATTTAATCTGAAAATAAAGATTATTCAAGGTGTAAGGGTAGATTTGATTTATGATAAACTTAGATGTGGAATATATTTCAAAAAAGAGGTTTGGAAATGGAAAAAAATTCAATATTAATTGTAGATGACGATAAAGATATTATTCAATTTATTAATGTGAATTTAAAACAAGAAGGTTTTAAAGTTTTTAGTGCTCATAACGGAGAAGAGGCTTTAGAAATAATAAATAATAACAGTATTCAACTTGCTATTTTGGATATTATGATGCCTCAAATGGATGGTATAGAACTTTGTAGAAGGATTAGAGAGAAACATAGTTTACCAATTATGTTTTTAAGCGCGAAATCATCGGATGTAGATAAGGTAATTGGATTTAGTACTGGGGCAGATGATTATATTGTGAAGCCGTTCAGTACAATTGAATTTATCGCAAGAGTGAAAGCTCAATTAAGAAGGTATACATATTTCAATCAAAATGCTCCCCAAGTAATGGAAAAGAAAATAAATATTAGAGGTTTAGAAATAGATGAAGTGTCGAGAACAGTAATGTTATATGGAGAAAGAATCAATCTTACGAAAACTGAATATGATATTTTACACTTAATGGCAGCTGCAAGGAATCGTGTGTTCACAATTGAAGAAATATATGAGAGCGTTTGGAACGAAAGAGCCTATGAAAGTAATAATACAGTAATGGTTCATATTGCAAGATTGAGAAATAAAATTGAAGAGAATCCAAAAGAACCGAAGTTTATTCAAAATGTTTGGGGAGTCGGATATAAAATTGAAGATTAAATCATTACAAGGCATTAGAGCTAAGTTTTTTATCGCATTCATATGTAGCATCTTGTTAGCGACTGTAAGTATAATAGTGTTTCAAATTTTAGTTGGAAATATATATAGTCAGGTTAATGTTTTAGAGGAAAAATATTCATTTTTATATTTTATAGTTTTTTTGATTTTTACTACAACATACTTTGCATGTATGACAAAAACACTGATGAAAAGGTTGTCTCAAATTAACAAGAACGTGAAGGAAATAAGTGACGGTAATTTTGAAATACATATACCTATTTTGAAAAATGACGAGATTGGTGAACTAGCGGCAAATGTTAATAGAATGGCGAAAAGCTTAAAAGAGTCTATCGAGAATGAAAAAAAATCACAGGAAATGAAAAATGAAATGATTAGTAATATTTCTCATGATTTACGAACGCCAGTAACATCTTTAATCGGTTATGCGGACCTGTTAGGAAATAAACTTCATTCGAATGGAGAGGAATGTGAACAGAATGTAAGTATATTAAAGCGAAAAAGTTATGAATTAAAACATCAAATAGATGATTTATTAGAATATTGTCAAATAAATTATAGAGAGATTGAATTACATAAAGATGAAGTAGATATGAAAGCATTAATTGAACAAATCATGATTGACTTTGTACCACAATTAGATGATGCTAATATGAGCTTTTATATTAAAAGTGATGAAGTGCTGCATGTAGAAGTTGATGTAGCACTTATAGTGAGACTATTTGAAAATGTAATAGGTAATAGTATTATGTATGGAAAAGATGGAAAGGAAATTGCAATTGAAATTTCCAATAAAACAATGAATGTTGAAGTAGAAATTAAAAATTTTGGACAATGCATTCCGAAAGAGGACCTTCCTTACGTTTTTGAGAAATTTTATCGTAGTGAAAAATCACGTAGTTCTCATACGGGCGGGAAAGGAATAGGACTTGCAATTTCAAAAAGTATAGCCGATCTCCATCAAGGGGATATCACTGTACGTAGTAACGATAAAGAAACAGTTTTTACTGTGAAATTACCGCAGTATAAAAAAGTAAGAAAGTCGTAAGTATTTCTTTTATATGTCGTAATTTTTACTTTGTATCATTGAGAAAAAGGATATGAGAGTAGGGACGCGACATGTGGAAGGCATTTTTATTAGTAATTATAGTTTCTTTTTTAATTATAAGTTGGATCTTAGTTTATGTAGCTAATGGTGTTACATCAGTTTTTGTTTGGTGGAGTATACAGGCTTTTAGTTTTATTTCAGTTTTCCTCTTGGTAGGATCAGTAATAATATTTTTTTGGAAAGGCATTTTTAGAAAGCGGATAGATAGAACGCTATTTTTAATCATTCTGTTTTCTATCATTGGAGCTTGGCCTGTCGGTTGGTTTGCTAATATAGGTAGAATTGCTTATCCAGCAGATATACAATCTATGAGTCCTAAAGCAGTAGTTCGTTTTCCTTTGAATGAGCGAGCATTAATAGGTTGGGGTGGTGATCGGTTAGAAATGAACTATCACGTTATAAAACCAAATGAAAGGTGGGCATATGATATTCTCATTCCACCTGCTGAAGTGAAAAGTAGTAAGTTAGAGGATTACGGAATATATGGAGCGAAAGTAATGGCACCAGCTTCTGGGACGGTTGTATCAATTAATAATAATGAACAAGATTTAGTTCCGGGATCGGATAATTTTCAGTCAATGGCTGGGAATCATATTTATTTACGACTAGATGAAACGGGCACATTTTTAATTCTTGCCCATTTAAAGAAAGGATCAATTAATGTGAGAGAAGGACAACATGTAAATGAAGGAGAATTTCTTGCTCAAGTCGGTAACTCAGGAAGTTCAAGTGAGCCGCATTTACATATTCATCATCAAAGGCAAGATCCGTCCAAGGTAAGTATGTTTTTTGCGGAAGGATTGCCACTTTACTTTCGAACTGAAAATGGTGTCATGATGCCGGAAAGAGGGACATACACAAGTGGTAACTAGAAGAAAATCATTTCATCCAAAAAGGGTACTCCAAATTAAAATTGGAATACCCTTTTTTCATTACCCTACAAATGTTTGATACAGTAAGAAGATATTTAAAACGATAACGAGTGCTGCAATTATCCAAGCGATAAATGTTGTTATACGGTGGTTAACGAGTGCACCCATAATCTTTTTGTTACTTGTAAACATAATAAGTGGCACTAGTGCAAATGCAATACCGAATGATAAGACGACTTGGCTCATGACTAGAGCGTAAGTTGGATTTACACCTAAAGCGATAATAACTAATGGTGGAATCATTGTAATAAATCGGCGTAAGTATAACGGAATATGCATGCGAATGAAACCTTGCATAATAATATCACCCGACATTGTACCGACAGAAGAGCTAGATAGTCCTGCTGATAAGAGCCCAATTCCAAACAAAGCAGCTGATACAGGACCTACTAAGTTGGTAAATTGAGTGTAAGCAACATCTAAATCTTCAACGTGCAAGCCGTTTTTAAAGAATAGTGCAGCAGCAACAATTAACATACTTGCATTAATTGCTCCAGCAATAACCATTGCAATAATAATATCGATAAATTCGAAACGAAAAATCTTTTTCTTTTGTTCGTCAGTTGTTCCGACCACACGGCGTTGTGTTAATGCAGAATGCAAGTATATTGCATGCGGCATAACTGTCGCACCTAAAATCCCTGCTGCAAGTAATATACTGTCTACACCTTGGAATTTTGGAATAAATAGTCCTGAAAGAAGGGGACTTAATTCTGGTTTTGCATAAAAAACTTGAATCCCAAAAGCAATTACTACAATGAAAATCATTCCTGTAATAATAGCTTCTAGTGGACGAAATCCTCTACGTTGAAATTCAAGGATAATAAATGATCCGGCTGCTGTAATTAAAGCGGCAGGTAGCATCGGGATTCCAAATAGTAAGTAAAGCCCCAATGCAGCTCCAATAAATTCCGCTAAATCTGTAGCCATAATAACTAGTTCACCTTGTATCCATAAACCGATAGACACAGGCTTTGGAAAGTTTTCACGAGCTATTTCGGGTAAATTGTTTCCTGTAGCAATTCCTAATTTAGCTGATAAAGTTTGGATTAATACAGCCATTAAGTTAGAGGCGAGTATAACCCATAATAGTAAATATCCATATTGTGAACCAGCTGCGATATTTGTAGCAAAGTTGCCAGGATCAATATAAGCAACGGACGCTATAAAAGCGGGTCCTAAAAATGGTAACAGTCTTTTCCAGCCTTTTGTTTCTCCACTTAAAGCTAAGTGAGCTGATTGTACGGTTGTACTTTCAGAAGGGAGATGTTCATCTTTTGTTATATCTTTATTCATAGTAGTTTTCCCCTTTAAAATGTTAACTTGATGAAATTATTGTATTTATTCTTACTCATTATTTCAATACATTTAGATATGTTATATGATAATTTCATTTGAACACGAAAGTTTCCTTAATGCAAATTATATGCCTTTATGCAATGGATGGTGTGATAACGTAAAATAAATTGGGAGTTTATGGTGTGATGACGTGGGGAAACATAATAAATTAAAGGGTCAATTTTGAAATTTATGTGAACATAAAGCCGATAATCCAGCATATTAATTGATGGAATTGCATTTGTATGATATATAATATATTGGGATTACAACATAACCATAGTGTTTTGATGTGTAATCTTGTTTTTTATTTTTGTTAACTGATAGAAAATAGTATAAAGAAAAGAAAATGGGATTCATTTTCTTATTATATATGTTTTGATATGAACGTTAACTTATACATGATTTTAAAAATTAGATAGGTGGTAGAAATACATTGGCAACTACAAAACCATACAGAGTATTACTATATTACATGTACACAACAATTGAAAACCCAGAAGAATTCGCGGCAGAGCATTTAGAATTTTGTAATTCACTTGAATTAAAAGGAAGAATTCTTGTAGCGAAAGAAGGTATTAACGGAACTTGTTCTGGAACTGTAGAACAAACAGAGAAATACATGGAAGCAATGAACAATGATCCACGTTTTGACGGTATCGTATTTAAAATAGATGAAGCTGATGGTCATGCATTCAAGAAAATGCACGTGCGTCCTCGTCCAGAGTTAGTTACACTTCGTCTAGAAGATGACATTAACCCACACGAAATAACTGGGAAGTATTTAGAGCCAAAAGATTTTTATGAAGCAATGAAACAAGAAGATACAGTTATCATTGATGCACGAAATGATTATGAGTTTGATTTAGGTCACTTCAAAGGTGCGATTAAACCTGATATCGAATCATTCCGTGAATTACCAGATTGGATTCGTGAAAATAAAGAAGTACTTGAAGGTAAAAAGATTTTAACTTATTGTACAGGCGGAATTCGTTGTGAGAAGTTTTCTGGTTGGTTAGTTCGTGAAGGCTATGAAGATGTAAGTCAGCTTCACGGCGGAATTGTAACGTACGGAAAAGACCCAGAGGTACAAGGTGAGCTTTGGGATGGACAATGTTACGTGTTCGATGAGCGTATTGCTGTACCAGTAAACCAAAAAGAACATGTTATCGTTGGTAAAGACCACTTTACAGGTGAACCTTGTGAGCGCTATGTAAACTGTTCAAATCCAGAATGTAATAAGAAAATTTTATGTTCTGAAGAAAACGAAGCGAAATATTTACGTGCATGTTCTCATGAATGTCGTGTAAGTCCACGTAACCGCTACGTAATACAACATGAATTAACGGAAGAGCAAGTAGCTGCTGCATTAGAGCAAATCGAAGCAGGGAAGTAAACTGAATTCGTATAATAAAAGGGGTACTCCAAGTTTTATTTTGGAGCACCCTTTTTTTATTATCCGGTCCTGTCATTTGTCGGTAAGTCGATATATTAAAAAAATCGCTGATATATTTCGAGTTGCGCCGATATAATCGGAAAATCGCTCATAAAAATTTCACTTAATGCAGCGCGCCAAGAATTTGAAAATAACCTTTTTTAATTTTTATCTTCTTTCTCTTTAACGGCAGAAAGTACAGTTTGTTTTACCCAAGCTTTTCTTCGTTTATGCTGTAGACCCCATTGGTATAAACTTTGGGCTCCTAAAATAAGTGAAATGACAATGCCGCTAATCGCAATTAATAGAGCGAAAAATTCAAGAGGTGACGATATTTTGTTTGAATCGGTGTTTCTTAAAAGGTCAATCATAGTAAACCCTAACATTTGGCCCACTACAGAGTAGAGCGTTAAAATTAATAATAAGAGGCTATCTTTTTTAGAGGCGACATTTTCTTGATATTTAAACAAACTATCAAGATTTTGTTTCGCGTTCGAGTATAGAACCTCAATATTAAAAAGTTTTCTTAAACGAAAGAAAATATCTTCACTTTGTGATTGGGATACTAATTCTAAAGAAAAATAATTAGCAGTGAACGAATTGATCGAATAAATTAATTTCTCTATTTCATTAGTATCTTGTTCAATGTTTAGCTCAGCATAGGCGTTAGCCATTTTTAATAAAACAATTTTATGGAATAGGTTTAATAATAAAGCGTAATAAAATTCTCCGTACATTTGACTAGCAAGTTTAGCGATTTTACGTTCTCCTTCATTTGTTACACATGTAAAAATATGTTCTTCCATTATGAAATAACGATTTGGAGCCCATCTCTGGTAAGCGTGTTTTTTTAAATAGTCATGAATGTAAGGAAGGTTATTTGCGCTCACATATGGCTTACCATCACTTGTTAATCCGGAAAGACTAGAAGTACGATAAACATCCACTTCATTAAGCTCCATACCTTCTTTTAGTGACAATAAAGTTTGGACGTACATTCTTTGGTCTTCGAAGAAAGGGAAGGTTTGAAAGTATGAACTTCTTAATCTCTTCTTTTCAAAGAAATCAGTTACACCATGAAATAAATAACCAAAAATGAATTTTTCAACTTGGGAATACTTTTTTCCGTTACATTCAATACAAATAGTCTCATTTGTATCATTTTTAGTTTCAAGTACACGGAAGCGAGCAGCGAATTCGATTGCTTCAGATAAAGTCATGTTTGGAGCAGTGTTTACTTCTGTTCGAATTGTTAAGAAGCCAAGTTCATAAGGACAAAGTGTGACATCAATAGAGTGTATCTTGAATGGAATTGAAATAAGGTTTGTTGTTAAATGTCCAGTTAAGTTAAGGTCCTTTGAATAACGTTGCAAGCCCTTTTGATGCTCTGAGTGAGGAAAGAGAATTTTATTTGTAAATGAAAGATAGTATGCTTCCATATTTTGATGTGAAACTTTAAACTCCCCATAATATGTATTTTCATCATCGAGATGATCGAGCCGAAAAGGACGAAAATCGTTTTTTTGTAAGAAAGGGAACATCTCTTGTTCATATCCAGCTTTAAACGAAAACGGGAATATAAATTGAAATATAGCTGTTGCTACACCTTTTTCCTCAATTGATTGTATTGCCTCCATCTACATTGTGTCCTTTCCATATATGCTATAGAAACAACATGCCCAAATTTATTTGAAAATAACCACTCTTTTATACTCAATTGAGAGTGAAAATTCAGCTTATTTAGCAGGGAACATGTATAATGTTATGTATACTAAAAGTTATAAAATTGTATTTTGAAAAGGGGGATGCTGTATGCGGATTTTAGTATTAGGCGCTGGTGGAGTCGGAGGATTTTTTGGTGGCAGATTAGTCGAGAAGGGAGAAGATGTCACGTTTCTTGTTCGTAGTAAACGGAAAAAACAATTAGAGGAAAGAGGACTTGTAATCCGAAGTGTTAACGGGGATTTTTCCTTCCGACCGAAATTAATAACGAAAGAAGAGCGAACTTCTCCATTTGATGTTATTTTATTTTCAACAAAAGCGTATCACTTAAACGAGGCAATTCAAGATTTGAAGCCGTTTGTTGGCGAAAATACTGTAATCATTCCATTGTTAAATGGTATCGCTCATTTATCGCTATTACAAAAAGAATTCGGCGAAGAAAAAGTAATTGGCGGTTTATGCTTTATCGAGACGACGTTAAACGATCAAGGAGAAATTGTACAAACCAGCGCTGCCAACAGACTTGTGTTTGGAGAAATTAAGTCTCAAAATTCAGAGAGAGTAAAGCATATTTCTAAAGCATTTTCAGGTACGAAATCTAGTTTTGTTTTAAGTGAAAATATTACGCAAGATATGTGGCATAAATATTTATTTATTACTGTAATGTCAGGTGTGACAACGTTAATGCGTGCACCAATTGGACCAATCCGTGAAAGTGAAGGCGGCCGTGATTTTATCCGTAATGTGTTTGAGGAATCTGTACAAATCATGAGAGTATTAGGAGCTCCAGTAAAGGCTAATATTGCCCAGGAACATATGAAAACGATTGATAAAATTTCGTATGATATGAAGTCATCAATGCAACGTGATATGGAAAAGGGTTCGTTTATTGAAGGGAAGCACTTGCAAGGATATTTACTGGATGTAGCAGAGAAATTTTCTATAGCGGCACCATTATTAGAATCTATATATCAAAATTTAAAGGTGTATGAAGAGATGACCTTTAACAAATCTGTAATAGAATTAGATGTATGAAAAAATAAAAAAGATAGCAATATATAAGTGTATTGCTATCTTTTTTATTTTTTTGTATGACAAATTATTTATTTCTTTTCGTTCTATCTGTCAAATTTATTTCCTGTTCACGTTTACCATATAACTGATTAATTTCATTTGCTACTGCATCTAAATATGAATCGGAAAAAATAGGCTTCTTTTCTTTAGACATATGGGTCTCCTTTGCGGATTTTTAATATTCATTATGTATATTTCTCAGCGGATTATGCGCAATCATTTTAATTTTTTTCTTATTAAAAATTTTTGTTTACTTTTTGAAAATAAAGGAGTATTATAATCCACAGTTTCAATTTTCTAAATCGCTGAAACCGCATGGTACGGGGGACCCGTTTTTACGGATTAGTACATAATCCGATGGGGTGAATCCTTGAAAAAGGTAGGGCTACTCATAGGCCCGAATCCGACAGCTAACCTCGTAAGCGTTATATTGAGAAGGAAGGTGGAGCTTGTGCGACAAAAAAAATAATGTCTACAAGTCTATTTCGCTATGGCTTGTAGACATTTTTTGTTTTCTGAAGAAATCGTTTACTGGCTGTAACAAGCAGAAAAGTTCGTACAAAATTATTGGAGAGTGGACAGCATTGGTTTCATCTATTAAAAGATTTTTAATTGGAAGACCGTTAAAATCAACAGAGCTTGGAGAACAAAAGCTTAATAAAACGAAAGCTTTAGCTATTTTATCTTCTGACGCATTGTCATCAGTTGCTTACGGTCCAGAACAAATTTTAATTGCTTTAGCAGGTGTGGGAGCGATCGCTTATTGGTATTCCATTCCGATCGCTGTTGGGGTATTAGTATTATTGACAGCCCTTATTTTATCTTATCGTCAAATTATTTTTGCTTATCCGCATGGCGGGGGAGCGTATGTTGTATCAAAAGAAAATTTAGGGATGAATCCAGGCTTAATTGCTGGAGGATCTTTATTAGTCGACTATATTTTAACTGTTGCGGTAAGTGTATCTGCAGGTACAGATGCGCTAACATCTGCTTTTCCTAGTTTACATGCACATAATGTAATCATTGCGATTATATTTGTTATATTTATTACGATCTTAAATTTAAGAGGAGTAACGGAATCAGCTTCTGTTTTAGCATATCCTGTTTATTTATTTGTTTTAGCCCTATTTATATTAATTGGTGTAGGCATATATAATATTTTGACTGGTCACGTTTCACCAACTTTACACACGCCGATCGGAACGCCGGTTGCGGGTATTAGTTTGTTTTTACTGTTAAGAGCATTTGCATCAGGTAGTTCTGCTTTAACAGGTGTTGAAGCAATTTCAAACGCAATTCCGAACTTTAAAGATCCTGCGCCAAACAATGCTGCAAAAACATTGCTTGCAATGGGTGCATTACTTGCTGTGTTATTTTCAGGAATTGTATTTTTAGCTTATTATTACGGAGTGACGCCGAGTAAAGAAGTAACAGTTGTTTCTCAAATTGCTGAACAAACATTTGGACGTAATTTCATGTACTATTTCATACAAGGTACAACAGCTTTAATATTAATTCTCGCAGCTAATACAGGCTATTCTGCATTTCCTTTATTAGCGGTTAACCTCGCAAAAGATAAATTCATACCGAGAATGTTTACGATTAGAGGAGACCGTCTAGGTTACTCAAACGGTATTATAATACTTGGAGTTGCTTCGATTATTTTAATTGTAGCTTTCCAAGGACAAACAGAACATTTAATTCCGTTATATGCAGTAGGGGTATTTATTCCATTTACACTTTCTCAAACAGGGATGGTATTAAAGTGGCTTCGCGAAAAACCTGAAGGATGGGTTTTAAAATTAACGGTTAATTTAATTGGTGCAGTTATTAGTTTTATCGTAATGAGCATGTTCTTTTTAACTAAATTTGCACAAGTTTGGTCGATTCTTATTTTCTTACCTGCTATTATCTTCTTGTTTCATCGAATTAAGAAGCATTATGATGCAGTGGGTGATCAATTAAGTTTAAAAACTTGTGAACCTCTTATTCCAATTGAGGGGAATGTAATTGTCGTTCCTGTAGCAGGTATGACGCATGTAGTAGAAAATTCATTGAACTATGCGAAATCTCTTTCTGCAGATCAAGTTATCGCTGTATATGTTGCTTTTGACAGAGAAGAGGAAAAGAAATTTGAAGAGAAATGGAAGGTGTGGCAACCTGAAGTAAGGCTTGTTACATTACATTCTCATTATAGAAGTATTATTCAGCCGTTAACGAAGTTCATTGATACAGTGCAATATAAGGCAAGTGAATCGAATTACCGCGTTACGGTCGTTATACCACAGTTCATTCCGAAAAAAGGTTGGCATAACATTCTTCATAATCAATCCAGTTTACTCATACGTGCGTATTTACTTTATAAAAGAAATGTTGTTATTACGACAGTTCCATATCATTTGAAAAAATAAGAAGATTTTTGAAGGATAGCTTCGTGAAAATGAAGCTATCCTTTTTGTGTATATGCTATGCATAATTGCATATGAGTTTAAAAATTATATCTATATAATTTTATCGGTTATTTGCAAGTAGTGTTTTCTGTTGTGATATGTAGATATTTCAATCAATAAAGTGAATCGGATTATATTTTGAAATAAGGACATGAAAGCTTGAAAATAAAGGGAATGAAAATACTTCTTTACGTTATATAAACAGCTGTGTTTAAATGACCTTACAGTACAAAACATATATGAAAACAAAACGAAATTTCATATTTACGTATGTTGTTTAGTTTAAAATGAATAATATTTTTATGTAATATATTCACTGTGTGAATGTGGGAATTTCGATGAAATAGAAAATTTATACAATATTATTCATACTAAACACATATGAAAAGTTTTATAACAATAAGTAAGTACTGTAGCAATAACAGTTGGGAGAGATGGTTCATACATAGATCACGGTGAGAACGTTCTCTATTTTAACCATCTCAAATTATGGGCAAGAAAATCGAATAATAAAATGCGATAGTAATAGTTGCTAATACATAGGAGGAGTTAAAGTGAAAAAGACTTTAATTACAGGGTTATTGGTTACAGCAGTATCTACGAGTTGCTTCATTCCTGTAAGCGCTTACGCTAAGGAGGGACAAACGGAAGTGAAAACAGTATATGCGCAAAATGTAATTGCTCCAAATACATTATCTAATTCAATTAGAATGTTAGGATCACAATCACCGCTTATTCAAGCATACGGATTAATTATTTTGCAACAGCCAGACATTAAGGTAAATGCGATGAGTAGCTTAACGAATCATCAAAAGTTTGCAAAGGCGAATGTACGAGAATGGATTGATGAATATAATCCGAAGCTAATTGACTTAAATCAAGAAATGATGAGATACAGCACTAGATTTAATAGCTATTATAGTAAGCTCTATGAACTAGCAGGAAACGTAAATGAAGATCAGCAAGCAAAAGCAGATTTTATGAGTGCATATGGAAAATTACAATTGCAAGTACAAAGCATCCAAGAGAGTATGGAGCAAGATTTATTAGAGTTAAATCGATTTAAAACAGTATTAGACAAAGATAGTAACAACTTATCAATTAAAGCCGATGAAGCAATAAAAACACTGCAAGGATCAAGTGGAGATATTGTGAAATTAAGAGAAGATATTAAAAGAATTCAAGGGGAAATTCAAGCTGAACTAACTACTATTTTGAATAGACCTCAAGAAATTATTAAAGGTTCTATTAATATCGGTAAACAAGTATTTACAATCACAAATCAAACTGCACAAACGAAAACAATCGATTTTGTTTCTATCGGTACTTTAAGTAATGAAATTGTAAATGCTGCAGATAGTCAAACGAGAGAAGCAGCTCTTCGCATTCAACAAAAGCAAAAAGAGTTATTACCACTTATTCAAAAGTTATCACAAACTGAAGCAGAGGCGACTCAAATTACATTCGTTGAAGATCAAGTAAATAGCTTTACAGAATTAATTGATCGTCAAATTACAACTTTAGAAACGTTATTAACGGATTGGAAAGTTTTAAATAATAATATGATTCAAATTCAAACAAATGTTGAAGAAGGTACGTATACAGACAGTAGTTTACTTCAAAAACATTTCAATCAAATTAAAAAAGTAAGTGATGAAATGAATAAGCAAACAAATCAATTTGAAGATTACGTTACAAACGTTGAAGTACATTAAACAGAAAAATAATTAGCGATATAGGGAGAGAAGAAAAATGACAAAAAAACCTTATAAAGTAATGGCTCTATCAGCACTGATGGCAGTATTTGCAGCAGGAAATATTATGCCGGCTCATACGTATGCAGCTGAAAGTACAGTGAAACAAGCTCCAGTTCATGCGGTAGCAAAAGCTTATAATGACTATGAAGAATACTCATTAGGACCAGAAGGCTTGAAAGATGCAATGGAAAGAACAGGTTCAAATGCTTTAGTAATGGATCTGTACGCTTTAACAATTATTAAACAAGGTAATGTTAACTTTGGAAATGTATCGTCTGTTGATGCGGCTTTAAAAGGGAAAGTAATTCAGCACCAAGATACAGCTAGAGGAAATGCGAAGCAATGGTTAGATGTATTAAAACCACAGCTTATTTCAACGAATCAAAATATCATTAACTACAATACGAAATTCCAAAACTATTATGATACTTTAGTTGCTGCAGTTGATGCAAAGGATAAAGCGACTCTTACGAAAGGCTTAACTAGATTATCAAGTAGTATTAATGAAAATAAAGCGCAAGTGGATCAGTTAGTAGAAGACTTGAAGAAATTCCGAAATAAAATGACTTCGGATACGCAAAACTTCAAGGGTGATGCAAATCAAATTACATCTATATTAGCTAGTCAAGATGCAGGAATTCCGCTTCTGCAAAATCAAATTACAACGTACAATGAAGCGATTAGTAAATATAATGCAATTATTATCGGTTCATCTGTTGCGACAGCTCTAGGACCAATTGCAATTATCGGTGGTGCAGTAGTTATTGCTACGGGCGCAGGAACACCGCTAGGAGTAGCATTAATTGCAGGTGGTGCAGCAGCTGTAGGCGGTGGTACAGCTGGAATCGTATTAGCGAAGAAAGAGCTTGATAATGCACAAGCAGAAATTCAAAAGATAACAGGACAAGTTACAACTGCGCAATTAGAAGTAGCAGGATTAACGAACATTAAAACACAAACAGAGTATTTAACAAATACAATTGATACTGCAATTACAGCGTTACAAAATATTTCAAACCAATGGTACACAATGGGATCAAAATACAATTCTTTACTTCAAAATGTAGATTCTATTAGTCCAAACGACCTAGTTTTCATTAAAGAAGATTTAAACATTGCGAAAGATAGCTGGAAAAACATTAAAGACTATGCAGAAAAGATTTATGCTGAAGATATTAAAGTAGTAGATACGAAAAAAGCATAATCGAATACGAATCGTTAGAGCGTTAAGTGTTGATGAATGATTTGAAGCTCCTGTTCAGTTGTGAGCAGGAGCTTTTGATATCCTTATAAAGAGAATAGGTGAAAAATATGCAGAAACGATTTTATAAAAAATGTCTTTTAGCGGTAATGATTGCTGGGGTGGCAACGAGTAACGTATTTCCTTTACATCCTTTTGCAGCAGAACAAAATGTAAAGGTGCTACAAGAAAATGTGAAAAACTATTCTCTTGGACCAGCTGGATTCCAAGAAGTAATGGCACAAACAACATCAAGTATATTTGCAATGGATTCATATGCAAAATTAATTCAAAATCAACAAGAGACGGATTTAAGTAAAATAAGTTCGATTAATAGTGAATTTAAAGGGAATATGATTCAGCATCAAAGAGATGCAAAAGTTAATGCAGCATATTGGTTAAATAATATGAAGCCTCAAATTATGAAAACAGATCAAAATATTATAAATTACAATAATACTTTTCAATCGTATTATAATGACATGTTAATAGCGATTGATCAAAAGGATAGCGGAAAATTAAAAGCGGATTTAGAAAAGTTGTATGCAGATATTGTAAAGAATCAAAATGAGGTAGATGGATTATTAGGAAATTTGAAAGCTTTTCGCAATAGAATGGCGAAAGATACAAATAGTTTCAAAGAAGATACAAATCAGTTAACAGCGATATTGGCAAGTACGAATGCTGGTATTCCAGCTCTAGAGCAACAAATAAATACATATAACGATTCGATTAAAAAGAGTAATGATATGGTCATTGCTGGTGGCGTACTTTGTGTAGCATTAATAACATGTCTTGCTGGCGGGCCAATGATCGCGGTTGCGAAAAAAGATATCGCAAATGCAGAAAGAGAAATCGCTAATTTAAAAGATAGAATTTCAGGAGCGCAAGCAGAAGTCTTAATTTTGACTGATGTAAAAAATAAAACAACAAACATGACAGAAACAATTGATGCAGCAATTACAGCACTACAAAACATATCAAATCAATGGTATACAGTAGGTGCAAAATATAATAATTTACTACAAAACGTAAAAGGAATTAGTCCGGAAGAGTTTACGTTTATAAAAGAAGATTTACATACAGCGAAAGATAGCTGGAAAGATGTAAAAGATTATACAGAAAAATTACATGAAGGCGTGGCGAAGTAAACAGTGGACTAGTTCTGCTGTTTATTTTTTTATCTTGTTTTTTTGTAAGGGTTGAACTTGCAATTATATATAAGTTTGTCATGTATTTTTATATTTTTTATAAATTCTAAAAGGACATTCCCTATTGTTGGTATGATAGACAGAAACTGTTTTTTTAGAACAGGAGACAATAAATAGGGAAAATAACATTAGGATTATTAGTTATATTTCTACTTATATTTATGTACATGTCTTTAGTAGGAGATGAGAATAAGGGTTCCTTAACTCCTAATCTGATTTCAAAGGAAAAATATTTAGAAATTGATTCTGTTGCTGGAGGTACATTTAGAGATTATGGTCAAGAAGCAGAAGCAGTGTTTGAAAAACTAAGTAGTCAGAAAAATGTTGAAACAAAAAAGATTTTTTGAGGAAGAAATTTTTGAAGAATCATTATAGACTTTTACTTTATTAGTATTAACTGAAACTTATTCACTTAATTTCCTATCAGAAATTATAAAGTGAAAACAGAACATGAAATACGCAAAAAATATCACAGGGCAGATCCTCAAAATATTTCAAAATCCACCCTGTGATCATATACTCATTTACAAGTGAAAATAATTAATACCCTAAAATATCTACTTCAGCTGCTGAAGCAAATCCATTCTGTCCTTTCGTTACTTCCACTTTTACATACTTTGCAGTAACTGGGGTAAATGTTGCCGTTTTCTTATCACTATTATTTTCCCATGTTCCTGATGATATTTTGTCATACGTAATGCCATCTACACTCGTATAAATATTGTAAGTTAAAATACGGCCATTTTCTGACCAATCTTGCCTTGGAAGATATGCCAATTGTGAAATGGTACGTGTATCACCAAGTTCTAGTGTCAAATTGTAAGGATATTGATTTGGTGTCCAAGTACTATGCCAAAATGTATCTGTTTTTCCATCTATCGCCTTACTAGCTGAGCCCGTTGATTCCTCACTATTTGCACTTGCCTTCATTATTTTTTTTGACAATACAGCAAGTGGTTTAACAGGTTTAGCATCCGTCGCTTCCCATATAGGTGCAATTAATGTTGGATTGTTTAAAGCTTCTACTTTTTGTCTCGTTTCTTGTGTTGCTTTCAATCCCCATTTATCAAAGAATGGCAGTACATTTTGTTTTGCTATTTTCGATGTATTGTAAATAAATGCCTGTATTTTATCCTCGTCTGTTTTGGGAAGTTGATCCTCTGGTATCTCACGATATAATTTGTGGAGATTTGGATAAAAATCATCCCCATATGCCAAATGAAGTTGCCAAAGCATAACAAGTTTTACAAACAGGTCGTCAATATTTTTATATTCCTTATTTGTTTGTTTTAAATACGCAAAAGCTCTATTATAATCTCCCTCTGTATCTAAACGTGTTGGTATATTTGGGTATATTTTCTTGAATGCAGCTAAAGAATATAGATTATTAGTTACTTCACCCATACCTCTTAAATCATTCCACGTCCATGGATATTGTTGTCGTGCATGTCCCGCTTCATGCATTTGTCCCCACCCAAACTCATTGACATTTAAAGTACTTTTGATAGCTTCACCAGCAGTCGTAAAGACGGCTCCATCCCAACTTGCATACATGCCCCAACTTTGTGCGTTAGGATTTTCTACAAAGGCCCAAATACGACGAGTTGAACGATGTAAAGGATTAGGATCTGTTTCAGATAGCCCTGCTAACTTGTCTTGCGCTCGAATCATTTCATCATATTTATTTAATAGGGGCACAGGATCTTGATTTACAATATATTTATTGGCACTATCACGAGTTACAGTTAGCACCGCTCGTTCTGATTTCAATTGTACTGCATGTGCATTTGGATAGTTGTTCATCATGGCAATCCAGTCTGCTTTTGTGTGTTTCCCTAATACAAAGAAAGGAATAGGGCTACCGCCTTGCGTTACTTGCACCTTAACTGTTCCTGTGCTTTGAAAATTATCTAACCCTAATACGCCGCCGTTTGGTGAAGAGATGGTATTAGAGCCAGGTGAAAGATCAATTTCTTTTCCCCATTCTTTATCATATTGATGTGTCCCAATAATGGCTCTAATCTTTTGCGTTCCTGATACTGTAATTGTAACCTGTTCATTAGGTTTCACATATATGCCTGTTGGCATATAATTTTTTTGCTCACTTCTTTTTTCTCTTTTTGCTTCATCCCAAAAACTTCCTGTACCTGGAAGGTCAAACTCTCTTTGTTCAAATTGAGTTGCAGTTTGTGCAGTTTCAGCATGTACATCTAAATTGTTTGACATAATAGGTGTAAATAACGTGGTTGCTAAAATAGCAGATGTTGCAAACACCTTTATAGTTTTTTGTAATCTACAATTCTTTCTTCTGTTCATATAGATCAGTCCCTTCGTTAAAATTCATTATTACTTACATACGAAATATCAGTTTTTTCACTAATGCCGAAAGTGGATTTTTTAAATTCACACTTATAAAAAAATGTTGATGATATTTTTAGATGAGTAAAAAAAAGCATAGTAACACTTCAAGTTCCCTTCCTGATTAATTTAGAAACACATTACCTTCATTGATTTCTTAAATCACTCCTCTAAGTAAACAATTAAGATAAATGTCCTATCTCAAAGCTCCTTTCCTAATTTTGGGATTACGAATTAAGTATAGTTCAAAAATAAAGTTATACAATTGAGAAAAATTAAAATGTTAAAAAATTACATTCTCGTAAATTTTTTAACATTTACTAAAAAATATTTGTTATAGAGAGGAGATTCACATACCCATCAAGCTAAACTTTTGAAATATCTCCAAAACGAAAATTCTATCTCTTCATAATTATTCATACAATCCGATTCAGTTTTCCTTTCTATGGGGGCAATTTAACTCTTAACTTGATGGGCATGTGGCGTTACCTCTAGGAGATAGCTTCATCTAGATAGGATAATGTAAACATGAAAAAATAGGTAAAGTGGAAACACGTTTGTTTATTTGCAAAATGAATAAAAAGAAAACCCCCTTGCAGATAAATGTAAGAGGGTATTTTTGAGCAGTAATTTCGTATCCATGTGTGCGTAAAAATTTTTCCGTTATCGCTCCCTTTGATAGAATCTATTTTTATATGGTTTTTTACCGAATTTTTTAAAAATTAAATTTTATGGCTTGATAATTCATTTAAAATGATTTAATCTTATGTCAAATGATATGTTTATCTATCAAAAATACTTTTGTAAAGATAAAGGAGTGATTGAGAATGTTAAACGCCCCATTGATGGTAAGTCTTTAGGTACAGCAGCATTGAAAAGATTGGGAAGAACTGAGTGAGCTTTCACAATAAAGAACTCTATAACTTTATGTAGTGTTTGATACCCTTCGATTAGATTTTTTGAAAAACAAATCAATATTAATTGAATCAAAGTTTAGAAATTAAATATATGAGTAGTAGAAAAAATCCATTAGTTGTTATCATGTCCTGATAAAAAAATGTAAAAAATAGAAAATGGAAATTCTGAGAAAACCTGTTCAGAAAGTATGGTATGAAAGTAAGTTAGTGAGGGGAATTCAAAACCAATTTAATAAAAGCGAGGTAAATAATATGACTTTTGAAGAAAAATTACAAGCATATGCAGAACTTACGGTGAAAATCGGTGTCAATATTCAACCAGGGCAATACTTATTAGTCAATACATCAGTGGATGCATTGGATTTCGCCCGTATAGTTGTGAAAGAGGCTTATAAGGCTGGGGCAGGGCGTGTTCATGTTAATTTTTCGGATGAAGAAATGGAACGTGCTTACTTTGATTATGCCTCAGATGAAGAATTTAATCGCTTCCCAGAGTGGATAGTCAAAATGAATGATGAGCTGATCGAACGTAAAGGAGCAATATTAATGATAGATGCTACAGATCCTGATAAATTTACAGGTATTTCATCTGATCGTCTAGCTACCTATCAAAAGGTAGCAGGAGCTGCTCTGAGAAACAATCGCAACGCCGTAATGAAGGATTCAATAGCTTGGTCGATGGTAGCAGTTCCTTCACCAAAGTGGGCATCGAAGGTGTTCCCAGGTTTAGCAACTGAGGATCAAGTACCAGCATTATGGGAGGCTATTTTTAAAGCTGTTCGTATTGGTGACGGCAGTGCTATTGAAAAATGGCGTGAACATGTAACAAATTTAGAATCTCGTGCGGTCCTACTGAACGATAAAAAATATATGAAGCTTCACTATACAGCGCCAGGTACTGATTTAACAATTGCATTAGCACCACAGCATAAATGGGTTACTGGAGGTGGTAAAACTCCTGATGATACTATCTTTATGGCTAATATGCCGACAGAAGAGGTTTATACGTTACCGATGAAACAAGGTGTAAATGGCTATGTAAGCAATACAAAACCATTAGTTTATCAAGGGAATATTATCGATGGCTTTAAACTGACATTTGAAGAAGGAAAAATTGTTAAAGCTGAAGCACAGGTAGGACATGATTTATTACAAGAGCTTATTAATGTGGATGAAGGCTCTTGCTATTTAGGTGAAGTAGCACTTGTACCACATGAATCACCAATTTCAGCATCGGGAATTTTATATTTTAATACATTGTTTGATGAAAATGCATCGAACCATTTAGCGATTGGTAAAGCTTATCCAACTTGCTTAGAGGGTGGAAGAGATTTAGAAAACGATCAGCTTGAAACGTTAGGGGCAAATATTTCAGTAACACATGAGGACTTTATGATTGGCAGCAGTGAGATGGACATTGACGGTATTCTACCAGATGGAACTGTAGAACCAATTTTTCGTAAAGGTAGCTGGGCATTTTAAGTTTTTAATTTGAATAAAGGAGTAGAGTGGATGAAACGGTTACTAAGCATAATTGGTGCAACTATATAGGTGTTTCATCTGCTTTTGCTTAGGCTGAAAACTACCTCTTTAATTAGAAGTAAAATGCATGCAAAGGAGATAGGCCAATGAATTTCTGGGAAGTTGTTTTGATAGTAGTGAATTTTAGTCTATTGAGTTGGATACTGTTAATAGGCAGAAAAACGAAAAAGTGGTCTAAATTAGCTACTTTGATTGCCGTTGTAATGGTTACAGTTCAGTTATTGGCAGAAGGTTTTAGGTGGCAGATGATTCCGGCATATGTATCCCCAGTTATCTTAATTTTATGCTATTTATTAGCTGGGCGGAAAAAGGGCTTTAGAAGTTCGGGTATATTCATAGTTAAGACTTCGTTACTATGTATCTATTTGTCTGTAGCAGTTGCGCTACCCTTACTTATGCCAGTATTTTCATTTGAAGAACCAACTGGTCCACATAGGGTCGGTACGAAGCTATATCATTGGGTTGATCATCAGAGAAATGAACCATATTCAAAAAATCCAAACGATCGGCGCGAACTGATGGTGCAAATTTGGTATCCTGCAGCTGAAAAAAGCAAGGGGGATCCAGAACCTTATATTCGTAACATAAATGAGCTCTCCAAGGGATTGGAAAAAACATTGTCTATTCCTGCATTTGCATTCAGCCACATGGAATTGGTAAAGTCTCATTCGTTTATGGATTTACAACTCTCAGACTCAGAGAATCACTATCCCATATTACTCTTCTCTCATGGTTTTAATGGTTTTCGTAATCAAAACACGTTTCAAGTTGAGGAGTTGGCTAGTCAAGGATATATTGTTCTAAGTATCGATCATACCTTTGATGCTGCAGCTACCGTCTTTCCAGGTGGTCGAACTGCTTACGTACAGCCCATCAATTTAACTGATGAAGGAGATAGTCACATAAAATTATGGGAGGAAGATGTCAGCTTTGTCCTTAATCAGATAGAGAAACTTAACGAAAACGATGAGACCGGTTTCTTTACAGGAAGACTGGATACCTCGCGAATTGGAATGTTTGGCCACTCTTACGGTGGAGCTACCGCAGCACAAATACTTGCAAAAGATTCTCGTGTCAAAGCAGCTATCAATATGGATGGTACATTGTATGGTGAAATCTTGCCTGAAAGTGGCATTGGAAAACCATTTCTGCTCATGAATGCAGAAGAGCCTGATGAAGCAGATCCCTTTGAAGTGAGGGAGCGATACGGACGCGGGTTAGCTGGCGGTGGTATGTCAATAGTCATTCCTCATACGGATCATACAAGCTTTACCGATTTACATTTGTTCTCACCTCTGTTGCAGAGCCCAGGTGAAAATCCAAAGGAAGTTCATCGTATTATTAACGAATTCAGCCTGGCATTTTTTGACCAGTATGTAAAACAGAAGGATGACGGCTCAACCCTTAAAAGGCTGATAACCAAATACCCGGAAGTGAATTTTAAAATAAACCGATAACTTTATGCAGAAAGTAACTCGTACCATTTCCTTTGGCTCTTGTATTTATTACATTAAAGAATTTAATTTCTTCATCGTTATCTAAATAATGAAATGCTAAAAATGAAACATTCAAAGTACTATCAGTTTCAGGAATATAATTCTTTTTGAAAAGCTACATTCAGCAGCTGGACACTTTATTTGAGATTGTTTATTATAATATCAAATGATATATTTATCTATCAAAAATGACGACTTTATACAGAAAAAGGGAGAGATTGACGATGAAGAAAGACTTGTCAGCGTTGAAGGAAGCGAGATTTAATGCAATTCTTGATTCAGCTACTATATTGCTTGTTGAAAATCCTACTGCTTCGATGAATGAAATTGCGGAATATGCGGGAATTGGAATTGCTACACTCCATCGCTACGTCGAAAGCAGGGAGAAATTGATGCTGTTCTTGGGCCATCGGGCTATACAACTGGTAAGTGATACTGTAAACCAGATTCCACTGGATGAGGAAAGAAGCGAAAACTATATCCCGGAACTCATTGAAGCGTTAATCCCTTTAGGTGACAAAATCTATTTTCTAGGTCATGATGCATCTGTATTTAACAACAAAGAATTAGGTGAAGCAGAAGAGAAGCTGAGGGAACCCTTAAGACGCGTTATTGAATTGCTACAACAAAGAGGTTACTTTCAGCAAACAGTTAGCAGTGAATGGATTTTGAATACGCTTTATGCTCTGCTTTTCCATACCTGGGAACAGGTACATGAAGGAAATGTGGCTAAAAAATCTGCTGCAGAGCTTGTTTTAAATACATTTTATTATGGTTTCAAAGCTAAGGATGAATTGAGAGGGAAGTGAACTGATTCAAATCCATGATAATTAATATTAATAATATAGAAAGTGAAAAGGAGCAATAGGATAATGAATAAAATCTCTATTGTAAAGGCTGTTCATCAATCCATGGTCGGCGCCCAGCTAAATGTAATGGCATTGGAATACATGGCGTTTCCACTTGCAGGATCTGAGGAGAAGAACACAGTCGATTGGACATTTTGTAAGCTATGGCGGCAGGAGAACAACCGTTTTAGTCATCAATACGCCTATGAAGCTCAAATGGACGGGAAAACTTTAGGGATGATTACTTGCTATCCCATACCCGTTTTAAATCGTCTTGCCTGGCCCACTTTTAAACAGCTGCTTTCGTTCCGAAAGCTGGGTTTTGTTGTTTATAACATTCTGAATATCAAAATGCTTTATTCCATGTTTACCTTGAAGGAGGGAGAAGATGACGAGTTTCACATCGGAACAATTGCCTTACTGCCCGAAAGTCGAGGACTAGGGATAGGTACCAGATTAATTGAGTTTGCTGAGGAACAAGCTTCGCTGCAAGGCTTTGCCAAATGCTCTCTGACGGTAAAGAAAGAGAACCAACTTGCCATTAAATTGTATCAGAGGATAGGCTACCAGATTACAGGTGAAATCAATAAACCAAAGTTATCGTTGTACAGAATGGTCAAAAACGTAGAACCTTACAACCATTTATAAAAAATTTGTACAGTATTAGAGGGTACCAGCACATGCCCATAAGCTTAAGGATTCAAAATTACCCCAAAGTAAAAAATGTACATTTTTTACAAGTTAACACAAAATTTTAGCTTGATAGTGATGGGATGAGGCTTCTATATAAAAAAACACAGTTTACACTCAAACTGTGTTTTTTCGACGTATAATGCTTTATCAACATCTCTTTTTATTCTTTAAAATCTGCAACAGAACCAGGCCCCTCCTCAAAGTATAAATTCCAAGGGAGGAACCGTTTTTTTATTTACTTATATACGTACAGCTGTACCACTGACAGCAACCATTAACATTCCATCACGTACAACTTCGTAATCTACGTCAATACCAACGATAGCGTTCGCACCTTTTTGTTTTGCAAGTTCTTTCATTTCGTCCATTGCAATATCACGAGCGTCTTTTAGCTTACTTTCATAAGCACCAGCACGGCCACCGACAACATCACGAACTGAAGCGAATAAATCGCGGACAATGTTTGCACCCATAATAGCTTCACCATTTACAATATCAATATACTCAATAATTTCTTTACCTTGAATTCCAGACGTTGTTGTTACAATCATAACCGACACTCTCCTAATAAGTTGTAGTTTTGATAAGATTTCTTATGCTTTAGAAAAAGTGGTTCTGGTACCAAAAATACTCGATAGAAACATAGAGTATTTTTGCATCAAAACCTTCAATTACATATGTCTTGTTATGACATATGCAATTAAATAAAAGGAATAAAATTGTTTAACATATGTATCGCTATAACATATGCAAGGGATCTATTAGAAATAAGATAAGCCGCAGTAAGCATCACCGTACCAGGTAAATATATAGCAAGATCCGAAAGTTGATTTGAATGAAGACCTGCAAAAATTATAATCGAAACGATGGATGCAATAGCAGTACCAACATATTCCGAAAAACGATTCACTAATATATGACGAAATATGATTTCTTCAATTATTGGCCCTATAATCCCAAATAGAAGTAATGTGAATATAATAGGCACCTCTGCGCCCCTTGTAAGGACCTGTTCTTGGTTCTCTGGCTGACCTATGTTTAGAAAATGCATAATAGAATTTTCCACAATTACCATAAGTAAAACCACCATAGGAATGCTTACTATTTTCAAAATTGTTTTCTCTTTAAAATAAGTAAAACTTTCAATAATTTCTTTCCTAAAGAAAATTATTCCTACAATAGCAGGTACAGTCAAACCGATGGCACTAAGAGCAAATTCTGATTCAACTAAATTACTGTTAGTTAAAAGTGATAGGCCAAATAATATGAACAAGCCAATTTGGAGTAGTGCAAACATTGTATAAACTATTAACATAATAATTTCTTTTTTATTCATTTTTATAAAGTTCACTTTATTGCCCCCGTAATTAAATTACCTATAATCTTTGATTTTTCTTTCTGCATAACGTTCTCCTTCTAAATATATTTATATTAAAAACCGGACGGTTCGGTCTGAATCGAAATCTAATGATACTACAAGTTTCTAGTTTTTTAAACCCTTTTAACGAAATCAAAATGGTAAAAAGCAAATATATTTATATCTCAGTTGCTTATTTACAAGCAAATTTCAGTACTCATTAATTTTTGACAATTAGCTTTTTATAGAATGAAGTGATAAGGCTTTTAACTGCAAGGACTGCGGGAGATATCCTAATATACGAAGTGAAAGTGGGAGTAGTTCAAACACTTTAGCTAAACATATTAATAAAAATTATATATAATAATCATAGTCTATACGTTAAAATTAACTATATATTTTTACACCTTCTACAATTGTAGGTGAAATTAGTTGTATAACAGGACTGAATTAAATAATTGGACATGTTAATTTTGACAGAAAATTTATTTGAATGATATAGATAATACAATTTGATTACCTCTTTTCAAACTGTATTGTTTGAGGTTCACATAATATAGGGATGGATAATATATTTTTGTTCCAAACTTATTTATACTTACAAAAAAATTCAAGAAAATAGATGGTAAATATCACCTGGAATATTAAGCTCGTTTTTATTAGGAGGATTACAAAGTATGACTAAAGTTGATAAGATTAAAGAAAAAATTATTGAAACATCTTTATATTTATTTAATACTAATGGGATAACTCGCACATCCATACAGGATATAATGACAGCTACTGAACTACCTAAAGGATCTATTTATCGTAGATTCAAAAGTAAAGAAGAAATTGTCCTTGCTGCCTATGACAAAAGTGGTGAGATTATGTGGAGTCATTTTCATAAAGCAATGGAAAATAAAAAGACAGCAATCGATAAAATCCTTGCAATTTTCCTTGTATATCAAGATGCAGCTAATAATCCTCCTATTGCTGGAGGCTGTCCATTACTTAATAGCGCAATTGAAAGTACTGGAGTATTTCCAGAATTACAAAAAGCAGCAGCAAAAGGTTATGATGATACAGTAATGTTAATGGCTTCTCTCATAAAAGAAGGAATAGAGAAACAAGAACTTAAAGAAGATATAGATATTATATCGCTCGCTTCTTTTCTTGCATCTTCAATGGAGGGAGCTATTATGGCAAGTCGCGTATCTAACGATAATATACACCATCATTATTTTATTGAACAAATAAAACATCATCTTTTCTCTTATTCTAAATAAGTGAGAACTTGCAGTGTTTCCATCCGATTTTTATAAACTTAAATTGAATACATACCCCTTATGAACAGTATCTTTTGTTTATGAGGGGTATTTGAATAGCTTTTAGACGATGTTTCATGTTTCTTATTGAACGGCTTTGTTATCGTTACTACAGGAAAAGCAATAAAGAATTACATATAAACCGATTTATATGTTTTAAGTGTTTCTATATTGGGTTTGTAAATCTACACAATAAGGTTTCATTGTATATAATAAGTGGAATAGAAGTTCAGTTAGATAAAATTCGGTAGTCGAATTTTTTTGCATAAAGCTGTATAATGCTTGTAACGAAAGGGAAATACAGGAAGGGATTTGTAATGAGTTACTATGGAAAAAGATAAACAACAATTAAGCGTTGAAGTTGCAAGATTATATTATCAATCAGATTATAGTCAGCAAGAAATTGCTAATAAATTAAATATTTCAAGACCGACGATTTCTAGATTGTTAAAGTACGCGAAAGAAAAAGGGTTTGTTCAAATTAGCATCGCTGATCCATTTGCTGATTTAGATAACGTCGGGAATTTACTGAAAGAAAAGTACAACTTGTTAGAGGCACATGTGGTATTTTCTCCAGTGCCGGAATATGCAACGATTACAGAGTATATAAGTAAATATGCTGCTGAGTATATGGAAAAGACGGTTAAAAACGGTGATATTGTTGGTGTAAGCTGGGGCATGACTATGTATGAAATCGCTAGAAAAATCGTACCGCAACATGTAAAAGGGGTAGAGGTTGTCCAGCTAAAAGGTGGTATTAGTCATTCAAGTGTAAATACATATGCGAATGAGACGATAGCTTTATTTGCAGATGCTTTTCAAACGACGCCAAGAAATCTACCTCTTCCGGTTATATTTGATAATGCAGTGACAAAAGAATTAGTGGAGCAGGATCGACATATTCATCACATTATCGAAATGGGAAAACAAGCGAATATTGCAATTTTCACTGTAGGAACAGTGCGAGACGAAGCGCTATTATTCCGATTAGGTTATTTCGATAAGGATGAAACAAATTTACTCAAAAAACAATCGGTCGGTGACATTTGTTCACGTTTCTTTGATGGTGACGGAAATATTAGTAGTGAAGAAATCAATAAGCGTACCATTGGAATTGAGTTAGAGGAACTGAAATTAAAGAAACGCTCTATTTTAGTTGCAGGTGGTAATAGAAAAATAAAAGCAATTGATGGTGCGTTACGTGGCGGGTATGCAAATGTATTAATTATCGATCAGCATACAGCAAAAGAACTGTTACATTATCAAAAAGGTTAGAAATAAAAGGAGTTCTCAAAATTAACATATTGAGAACTCCTTTTATTTTGTTATGTATGAATGATAGGAGTCTTTTTTGAACACAATTTGCCTTTTTAAAAATAATTATGGATATGGAGATACATACTACCATTGTTAACATAGAAAATTTGATTATATATGAACTGTTCTTTGTTAGAATGCGCTTTATTTACTACAAGAAAATGCTTTTTAAAAAAGAATGAACAAAATTTCAAAAGTGTATTTACATTTGTTCAACTAAGAGTTAGAATGAAGTTGTTAAAAGATATGAGGAGTGAAGATAATGAACATTGCAAAGTTAATTGACCATACAATTTTAAAAGCTAATACTACTAAAGAAGATGTTATGAAAGTAATCGAAGAAGCAAAGGAATATAAATTCGCTTCTGTTTGTATTAACCCAACATGGGTAAAATTAGCGGCTGATGAACTAGCTGGACATGATGTAGACGTTTGTACTGTAATCGGTTTCCCATTAGGAGCAAGCACTACTGAAACAAAAGCATTTGAAACAAAAGATGCTATCGCAAAAGGTGCAACTGAAGTTGATATGGTAATCAACGTAGGCGCTTTAAAAGATGGCGATAACGAATTTGTTGAAAAAGACATTTATGAAGTAGTACAAGCAGCAAAAGGAAAAGCTCTTGTAAAAGTAATCATTGAAACTTGCCTATTAACAGATGAAGAGAAAGTACGTGCTTGTGAATTATCAGTAAAAGCTGGTGCTGATTTCGTAAAAACTTCAACTGGATTCTCAACTGGCGGAGCAACTGCTGAAGATATCGCATTAATGCGTAAAACAGTAGGACCAAACGTTGGTGTAAAAGCATCTGGCGGTGTTCGTACACGTGAAGATGCAGACAAAATGGTAGCTGCTGGAGCTTCTCGCGTTGGAGCAAGTGCTAGTGTTGCAATCGTATTAAATGATGCAAAAGGTGCTACAGATAACTACTAATCGATAAAAGCTTAAAGCAATAGATATACGTTTAAAGTATATCTATTGCTTTAATAATTGAAAAAAATGTAAGCGGATACGAATGGGAGGAAACGGCTTATGAAATACTTAATCGGTGTTTTTGGCCTCGTATTGATTTTAGGTATCGCTTGGCTTGCTAGTAATGATAGAAAGAAAGTCAAATATCGTCCAATCATAACGATGGTTATATTACAATTCATTTTGGGGTTTCTATTATTAAATACAAGTGTAGGGAATATATTAATTAGCGGAATAGCAGATGGTTTTGGAGAGCTATTAAAATATGCCGCTGACGGTGTGAATTTCGTATTTGGTGGATTAGTAAATCAAAAAGAGTTTTCGTTCTTTTTAAGTGTATTAATGCCAATCGTATTTATATCAGCCTTAATAGGTATTTTGCAACATATTAAAGTATTACCTATTATTGTGAAATCTATCGGTCTAGCATTAAGTAAAGTAAATGGAATGGGGAAACTAGAATCATATAACGCTGTTGCATCTGCGATTTTAGGACAATCTGAAGTATTTATTTCAGTTAAGAAACAACTAGGGTTATTGCCAGAGAAAAGAATGTATACATTATGTGCATCAGCAATGTCTACAGTTTCTATGTCTATCGTTGGATCATATATGGTGTTATTAAAACCACAATATGTTGTAACCGCTTTAGTGCTTAACTTATTCGGTGGTTTCATCATTGCTTCTATCATTAACCCATATGAAGTTACTGAGGAAGAAGATATGTTAGAAGTACAAGAAGAAGAGAAGAAGACCTTCTTTGAAGTATTAGGGGAATACATTATTGATGGATTTAAAGTTGCGATTACAGTAGCAGCTATGTTAGTCGGTTTCGTTGCTCTTATCGCATTCATTAATGCAGTATTTAAAGGTGTAATCGGTATTTCATTCCAAGAAATTCTTGGTTATGCATTTGCACCATTTGCATTTATTATGGGTGTACCTTGGCATGAAGCAGTTAATGCCGGAAATATTATGGCAACAAAATTAGTATCAAATGAATTTGTCGCTATGACAGATTTAGCACAAGGAAACTTTAATTTCTCAGATAGAACGACAGCGATTATCTCTGTATTCTTAGTTTCATTTGCAAACTTCTCTTCAATTGGGATTATTGCAGGGGCAGTTAAGAGCTTAAATGAAAAGCAAGGGAATGTAGTCGCAAGATTTGGTTTGAAATTACTATTCGGTGCAACATTAGTAAGTTTCTTATCAGCAACAATCGTTGGCTTATTATTTTAATAGATTTATATAATATAAAAAGGAATGGTGATTGTAATGAGAATGGTAGATATTATTGCAAAAAAACGTGACGGTAAAGAATTAACGACTGAAGAAATCAAATTCTTTATTAATGGATATACAGACGGAAGTATTCCTGATTATCAAGTGAGTGCGCTTGCAATGGCAATCTTCTTTAAAGATATGACAGATCGCGAACGTGCAGATTTAACGATGGCGATGGTTGAGTCTGGAGAAACGATCGACTTATCAGCAATTGAAGGAATTAAAGTAGACAAACATTCAACTGGCGGTGTTGGTGATACAACAACATTAGTATTAGGACCGTTAGTAGCTGCTTTAGATGTACCAGTAGCAAAAATGTCTGGTCGTGGTTTAGGACATACAGGCGGAACAATTGATAAATTAGAAGCGGTAGAAGGATTCCACGTTGAAATTACGAAAGAACAATTCATTGATATTGTAAACCGTGACAAAGTAGCTGTTATTGGACAAACAGGAAACTTAACACCTGCAGATAAAAAGATTTATGCATTACGCGACGTAACAGGAACTGTTAACTCAATTCCTTTAATCGCAAGTTCAATTATGAGTAAAAAAATTGCAGCTGGTGCTGACGCAATCGTACTTGATGTAAAAACAGGTGCTGGTGCATTTATGAAAACAGAAGAAGATGCAAAAGAATTAGCACATGCAATGGTACGTATCGGAAATAACGTAGGACGTCAAACAATGGCAGTTATTTCAGATATGTCACAACCTCTTGGATTTGCGATTGGTAATGCTCTAGAAGTGAAAGAAGCGATTGATACGTTAAAAGGTGAAGGTCCAGAAGATTTAACAGAATTAGTACTCGTATTAGGAAGTCAAATGGTCGTACTTGCGAAAAAAGCAAATACGTTAGAAGAAGCTCGTGAAATGCTAATTGAAGTGATGAAGAACGGAAAAGCAACTGAGAAGTTTAAAGAGTTCTTAAGCAATCAAGGCGGAGATAGCTCAATTGTAGACAATCCAGAAAAAATGCCACAAGCGAAGTATGTAATTGATGTACCTGCAAAAACTTCAGGTGTTATTTCTAACATTGTTGCAGATGAGATTGGTATTGCAGCTATGTTACTTGGTGCAGGTCGTGCAACGAAGGAAGATGAAATCGATTTAGCAGTAGGATTAATGTTACGTAAAAAAGTTGGCGATGCAGTAAAAGAAGGCGAGCCTTTCGTAACAATCTACGCAAACCGTGAAAATGTAGAAGATGTAAAAGCAAAAATTTATGAGAACATCTCTATCGCTGAAACAGCAGTGGCTCCTAAATTAGTTCATACAGTTATTACTGACTAATCATCATTTCATTTACTTTGAGGGGGAAATAATATGGATAAGAAAAAATATATTGAAGAAGCAAACAAGATGTTATCGAAAGCGTATATTCCGTATTCTAAATTTCCTGTTGGCGCAGCGTTAGTTACGAAAGAAGGGAAAATCTATACTGGTTGTAATATAGAAAATGCTTCTTATGGTTTATGTAACTGTGCAGAAAGAACAGCAATATTTAAAGCGGTATCAGAAGGGGAGCGCGATTTTAGTTATTTAGTTATTACAGGAGAAACTGATGGACCTATTTCACCATGTGGTGCGTGTAGACAAGTAATTGCTGAATTCTGTGATCCGAAAATGCCTGTATTACTAACGAATGTAAAAGGTGATGAAAAAGAAGTGACTGTTGAGCAATTACTTCCAGGTGCTTTCACAATTGACGATTTAAAATAAGTTAAAAAGCCATTTTGCAATTATTAATTGCAGAATGGTTTTTTTGTTCATATTCCGTTCATAAACTTTGCGTAAAATGATTGCAGCGAATATGGAAAGTTTACAGCAGGAGGAATATAATGAAGAAATTCTATAATGCGGCATGTAGTTACTTATTGGTTTATGATTTTGTTAAAAAAGTCATTTAAATAGATAGGAGTGGAAAGTATGATAGCACTTTTATCAAGTGCCGTAGCAGTTTGTATGGCTGTTGGGGTAATGTTTCTACGTTTTAAAGCAGCGAAAAAGCCAATAACGAAAAAGAAAATTATATTACCACCAATTTTTATGAGTACAGGCGCGATGATGTACTTTTTACCAGATTTTCGATTAACATCGTTAGAAATAGTCGAGGCAATTAGTATAGGGATTATTTTCTCTATTTTTCTTATTAAAACAACTAAGTTCGAAATAAAAGGCGAACATATATTTATGAAACCGTCAAAAGCATTCATATTCATTTTAGTAGGCTTATTAGCTGTACGCGTGGCATTAAAGTCATATTTAAGCCAATCAATTGATTTGGCAGAGTTAAGCGGAATGTTTTTCTTACTTGCATTTGCGATGATTGTGTCGTGGAGAATTGCGATGTATCGCTCGTTTACTAAATTAGAAAAGACAATAAACAGAGCTGGAATTTCTATATAGGAAATCCAGCTCTGTTTATGTTTTATTAAAATTCTTTAGCGCGGAACTCATTTGCTTAATTTTAAACGTATTTGAGCATCTTGTAATGCGGCTGGTGTAACGTTAAGACCATTTTGATCAACAATTTTTGTGTTTAATAAAATGGAATCTAAGCTTCCACGAAATGTTTGTGTATAGTTTTGACGCAACATTTGTTGTTCTTGTTTTTCATCAACTGTTAATCCAGTTGCTTTTTCTTTTTTGGACAATTCGTTAATACGGAATAAAATATTTTTCATTTGTTTCACCTCTAGTTAGATTTAATTACATTAGCTGCTTACTAATGTATAGTTATTTTAACCTATCTTTTAATAAGTGTCAATGTCTATAAAATGCCTTGTTTTGTAAGTGTATGGGGTGAGAGAGAATGTAAATGACTACTAATACTTGAAATAGAAAAGATGTTAATATACAATACCGTAGTAGGGTATAAAATTGTTGTTTTACATTATGAAAGAAATGAGCACAAAGGAGTATGTAATAATGAATGCAGTAATTTTAAAGAAAGAAACAATCATCTCATATACGATTGCTATTTTATTTATTTTAGCCATGGTAACAGCGGGTGTGTTATTAAATGATCCGGAAGTTATTCTGCCGGAAATAGCAGCGATGGCAATTGCTTTATGGGCGTATCGTGAGCCAGGATGGTTAAGGCAACCAGAAAAAATCTTCATTGCACCTTCAATAACAGCTGTGATTGGTTTTATGGTGAATCAAATGGATATTGCTTATTTAGGGAAAGTAAGTTTAACGCTTGTATTCATGATGCTTTTTTTACGTGTAATTCAATCCAATTTAGCACCATCTATTGCGACAGGTTTATTACCATTAGTAACAAATGCGACGGAATGGTCATTTGTTATCGCGGTATTCGCTTTAACATTTATTTTAATGGTTGGTGTTCTTATATTTAAATTGAATAACGGTATTAAGCGAAAAGTGCAAATACAGTATAAATATATGACTGTATTTCTCATACTAAATTTCGTATGGATTAGTTTATGTTGGATAACTGGTTATGAACAATTAGCAGTTATTCCACCAATATTAGTTGTTGTATATGAATCACTTCAAAAGCCGATGTACAATGAAAAAATGGCTTTTAAACAAATAGTAGTATTAACTACATCTGCAACTGTTGGAACAATATTGTACTTTGCGATTGATTCATGGATTGTAGTCACTTTATTAAATATGATATTAATGCTTATTTTATTAAAAATTGTTGGTGTACGTATTCCAGCAGTGTATGCATTTCCATTATTGCCGCTCGTATTTCCAGATGGAATGATAAAGATGTTACCAGTAGCTTCATTTGTTGCGGGAGTATTTTTATTTGGTGCAGTACTACTGTATAAAAAGTGGGAGATGAAGCAAAAGAGCATGGCAATGTAGATAGAGTAAAGATAGCTTTTAATTAGTAAAATAAATAGACACCTGTGAGTGTCTATTTATTTTATGAAAAATTTAGTTTAATTCATTTAAGTAATGAACAAGTTCCGATGCTTTAGAGAAAAATGGAGAATGATCAGCTTCTAAAGTAATAATTTTCTTGCAAGGTGTTTCTGTATTCATTCGGCGCTGAAAATCAATTGGAATCGCTCTATCTAGAGTCGTTTCAATATAAATGCGATCTATGGCTCCAAAGTTTTCTTCAGATATTTTCAGCTCTTGTTGGAAGGGTCCTAGTGGTTGAGGACGCATTTGATTAAAAGATGCTTCTTTAATAGAACCGTCTTCTGTAGCATTTAAAAATGTTTGTTCAATTAGATTAGGTATAAGTTCAGCAGTCAAGTCATTTTCATTTATAGTGAATTGCGGGCCATCTTCTCCGTCTAATTTACTACCAAGACTTTCTCCATTTCGTGGTAAGAAAGCACAAAGATATACTAATTTATCGATTTTATTTGGTATAAGTTCAGCAGTTTGAGTAATAACGATTCCACCCATACTATGTCCAACAAGAATAACCTTTTCATTTTGTTGATTTATATTAGCTGTTACTGCATCAACATAGGAATCTAACGTTATATTTTGTGAAGGAGTTGTATCTTTCCCACTTCCAGGTAAGTCTAGTGTAATAACAGTGTGACCTAAAGCCTCTAGTTGAGGTTTTACTAATTCCCATGCCCATTCACCTTGCCATGCTCCATGTACTAAAATGTAAGTACTCATTTAATCAACACTCCTCTAGGGTATATAAGTTTCATCTATTTGTAATATTGATGATGTATACTCAGTGTAAATGAAGTGGTTTCATAAATATAATGAAGGTTATTTATAGATGATATAAATATATTTTATATAAGGAGAACAGAATGAATGTTTTTGATTTTAAAGTCTTTACATATGTGGCTCGTTTAAATAGTATTAGTCTGGCAGCAAAGGAATTACATATGACACAGCCAGCAATAACCCATATTATTAACAAATTAGAGAAACGATATGCTATAACGTTATTTGATCGCTCTAGACAAGGAACGATTCTAACTGAAAATGGCAAAGAATTTTTAGTTGGTGTGAATCGACTTCTAATGGAGTATGAAAAACTTGAGGAAACAGCTTTCCAGTTGAAGAATAAAAGCTTGTATAAAATTGTACTAGCTACGTATCCTTCCGTTACTGTATATTGTTTGGCGGAGTGTATTCAACTAGGGAATATTGATCATAGTCAATATGTACTTGCAGTTCGAGAAGGAAGCTATCAAGAAGTGTTAGATTGGCTATCATCAGGTAGTGCAGATTTTTCTATTTCTATAAAAGAAAATTTAATACAAGGATTTCATTATGATGTCATTGGTGAAGATCCGTATGTTATGGTTTCTTCAAAAACAGTTCCGCCTAACCTTACTATTAATGATATAAAAAATTATCCTTTTATTATGCCGCTTTCTGGTTGCAAAGAAGTGCTCGAACCGTATTTGATGAAAAATGAAATAACAGTTAATAAAGTGATGGAGTCAGAATCAATTAGTTCAGCATTAGCACTTACTATACAAGTTAATGGTATAACAATCGTCCCGTTATCAGGACTACATAAGCAAATTATTCATGACTTCATTGTACAGCCGATAGAAATTACAATTCCACGACAACTTATTATGCAATGGTCACCTAAAAAAGAGAATGACCCGATGTTTCTCGCATTTGTTAAGAACTTATTAGCTCAACTACAGCAAAAGAAAAAATGAATATAATATTACAAAAGGTAAGCTCATTTCACTGAAGCTTATCTTTTGTATGTATTACCAATAAAGAGCGGTATCATAAAGTCCGATTAATATAAGAAGAACACCGGCTACCTGTTGAACGCGTTTGCCAATATTCCTACTTTTTTTAAGTAATGTTCCATTTAATCCAAGATAAGAGATGATGAACATAATTCCAACGATAGGGAGAGCAGTTCCTAGCGAAAAGAATGTTGGAAACAAGTAACCATAATTATATGAGAAAGATAAAGGGATTAACGTTCCGAAAAATAGAACGAACATAGTCGGACAAAAAGCTAAGGAAAAGAAGAATCCAAGTAAAAATGAGCCAGTTTCATTTTGTTTTCTTATAAATTTGATTGAGAAGAAGTTTCTTGCTTTTATAATACCTGCCAACATTAACCCCATTAAAATTAATAGGGGTCCCATCATTTTGCGTAACCATGGGAAATACAAAGTTAATATTTGCTGAATCTCTTTTCCTAAAAACCATACTAATAGTCCAAGCGTCGTAAAAGCCATTATTTTTCCTAAAATGAATAAAAGTATATGTTTCCATACATGTCCTTTTTGTAAAGATTGGTTGCTATAAAGTGTAATAGCACTAATGTTTCCTGTTAATTGACAAGGAGCAAGTGTACCTACAATGCCTAATAAAAACGCAAATAAAAGAGGTACTGATTTCGTAGCATTCGCGACATCTATTAAAGGAGACATGAGTTGATAGCTCCATTCACTAATTATTGAAAACACGTTATATTCACCCTTCTAATTAATTTGGAATGTTCCTTCTTTAGTAAGCTGCTTCCATGTTTTACCCTCATCTGTAGAAAGGAACACATTTGCTTTCATTGTAGCAAATACAATTTCAGCTGAATTTTGAGGGTTTTGTGATATATACATAATTGTATCTTTAGGATCTAAAGGTGGAATTTGTATGTTTGTCTCCTCATTTGTAGCAATTGATTTCTTCGTTACGATTTGCTTATTGATAGGCGCGTAAATAACATCTTCATTACTTAATGTAATTGCGGTCGATTCAAGTGATTTAGCGAATATTTCAAACGTATTTCCGTAATCTGTAGATAAGTAAACACCGTCTTTGGCACTTACTGCGACTACACTAGATTGATTCGGATGTACGGAAAAGGAATGAATCGTACTTGAAAGACCTTTTAACTTACTATTTTCCCAATCTTGTCCGTTGTTCGTACTGAAATAAAAACCTTGTTGTAATTTAGAATTTGGACGCTCATTGTATAAATAAATTGCTTCTGTATTATATCCGACAGCAAGGTTATGAAAATCAGATTCTCCGTAAAATGCTAGCTTTTCAAGAGTATTACCACCATCAGAACTTTTCAATAATCCTAAAGGGTTTTTTAAATTTGCACCTGGTTCAGGGTGACCGCTGGCAAAGAATCCGTTCTTCGTTGCCTGAAATCCCATATAATCATGTAGCTCAGTCTTAGTTTCAAACCATTTGCCATCTTGATAAACTTTTATCCCGCTATGAGTGGCAATAGAAACACCTGGCATATTTCCTGCATAGCCAATTCCATGAATGTGCTCGATTTTTCCAGATGTAATTTCTTTATAGAAGTCTTGCGGATTCGTATTTGCTATTTTTGTATTTTTTGGTTGAGATTGCGCCGTTTCTTTTTTCACTGGTGCTGTTTCGACGTTGCTAGAACATCCTGAAATTATTAATAAAGAAGTAATTGCTAACCCTGTTGCTACATAATGTTTCAAAGTTATGGCTCCTTTCCTATATATGAGATTTTAAGTATATGGAATAAATATCAAGAAATTGTGGAGTGGTATGCATAATTTAGCGTGGAAGAGGCCCGAGTAATGAAAATTCTCCTTTCGCTATGAGTACTATTAATTGACGAAAAATTATAACAATAATAGAATAAATTGTATTGATGATTAGTTTCACAAGCATACATAGAACACTAGGGGGATTATTATGAAATCAACATTTTTTGCTCAAAATAGAGAAAGACTAACGAAAACATTACCTGATGAATCCGTTACGATTTTATTTGCGGGACAAGCACCGCATATGTCAGCTGATGCACATTATAAATTTGTACCGAATCGTAATTTTTACTACTTAACGGGAATCGATGAACCAAATGTTATTTTTATGCTGAAAAAGTTTGGGAATAGTGTAGAAGAGACACTTTTCATTGAAAAATCAGATCCAGTAATGGAAAAATGGGTTGGGAAGACAGTTTCTAGCGAAGAAGCAGAGGGAATTTCAGGTATAAAGAAAGTTGTATATTTAGATAGCTTTGAAAAGACAATGTCAAATATACTTTTTACAGAAAATGCGAAGCATCTATATTTAGATATAGAACGTCGTGATTGGAATGGTACGGAGACAAAAACATTAGCATTTGCTAAACATGTAAGAGAAAAATACCCACACGTAACAATTGGTAATGTATATCCGAACATTTGTGAATTACGAGTATTTAAAACAGAGGAAGAAATTGAAATTATTAAAGAAGCGATTGCTGTAACGAAAGATGGTATTTACAATGTGTTAAAAAATGCAAAAGCAGGCATGATGGAGTATGAATTAGAAGCTCAATTTGATTTTACACTGAAATCATCTGGCATTAAGCACCATGCGTTCAATACAATTTTGGCGAGTGGGAAAAATGCTACAGTTCTTCATTATGAAGATAATGATGCACAAATTCAAAATGGTGACTTAGTATTACTAGATTTAGGTGCTCAAAAAGACTACTATAACGCTGATATTAGTTATACATTCCCGGCAAATGGAACATTCTCTAGTCGTCAAAAACAAATTTATAATATTGTATTAAAAGCATTAAAAGAAACAACAGCGCTTATTAAGCCAGGATTAAAGTTCGCTGCATTAAATGAGCATACAAAAAAGGTACTGGCAGAAGAGTGTAAAGCAATTGGTTTAATTCAAGAAGATGAAGAGTTATCAAAATACTATTATCATGGTGTCAGCCATTTCCTTGGTTTAGATACACATGATGTAGGAACATATAAAGATAGAGTGTTAGAAGAAGGTATGGTTATAACAATTGAACCTGGTCTTTATATTGAAGGAGAATCAATTGGAATTCGTATTGAAGATGACATTCTTGTAACGAAAGACGGGTATGAAAACTTGTCAAAAGATATCATTAGGGAAGTTGAAGAAATTGAAGAATTTATGAGTGTAAATAATGAACATGTAAAAGGAAACCAAGCTGTAGTTAAATAATAAAAGAGTCATCACTAATTTATTTGAACTTTATCTCGAACCGTGGACAATTAAAAAATCCATGATTCGGGATAGGGTTCTTTTCTTCGAAATACTAATCTTTAATTATTAATCCTAATAAAGTAGCAAACTGAACAGCTTGATATGTTGATACTTTACATCCTCTTAAATCGTTCACTGAAACTGTAAGTGTATCAAAGGTAGAAGAACTAATATCTATCCCCTTCAGTGATGTCTGATCAAAATTAGCTTCATCAAGACTACATAATTGGAATTCAACTTTTTTAAGTTTACAGTCAAAAAAATCTGCATTATTTAATGAAGTTTCATTGAAGATGATTTTTTCTAGTTTGGAATTTCCAAATGCCGCTAAATTCAAAATTGAATTCTCAAATTTAACATTTCCTAAGCTAGATTCTGTGAAATTTACTCCGATTAATTTACTGTTTTTAAATTCGACTCTGTGAACAGAAGAATTGCTTAAATTAACATTTGATAAATCACAGTTTTTAAAACAAACATCTGTAATATCAATATTGCTAAAGTCTGTATTAGTAAACTTACAGTTTTTTATCACCGCATCATATAATCGCACTCTATCTACAGATTCATTTTCGAAAGTGGAGTCTATAATTTCACACACTTCCAATGTTGGATCTTCTTCATAAAAAATATCTTGAAAATTCTTTGAAGATAACTCTGGTGAAATTTTTGGTCTATCAATTTTCATCGTATATCAATCCTCTTCTATTTGATATATTTGTGTAATTTGAGTCTATTGTCTTCTTGTAAGGAACATTAGTTCTTATTATACAAAAATGTAAGTTCTTTTGTGAAGAGCATTTTAGCTACATTTTTCTTATTTAATAATAGCAGTGTTATTGTTTCTTAAGAAATAACGTCAAAACAAATACGAGAACGGCTAGTATAGTCGCTACAAGGAAAATATTTTGTATTTCTAAAATATTCGCCTCTTGTAATGTCTCCGCTTTTAGTAATCTTCCAATTAGCTTACGTAAGATCTAATTACATCTCCTTATTTTCTTGAAAATCAACTTCTATAATGATTTTGAAAAAGAAAAAGGAGGGATTTTCCATGAAGCGATTTGTATTAACAGCCGTTACAGTCTCTGTAATATTTTTAATTGCTGCCTGTTCTGTGACGACAAATATAACAAATGATCATAAAAATATGAATGATAAAAAAACACTACAGACTGAAACAGCTACAACACCATTGAAAGTTGAAAAAGGACCAGAAGTTACTTTAATAGCGAAAGAAGAAAAGCAAAAATTAAGTAACGGTGTTATTGTTCCAGTCTGGACATTTAATGGCTCATCTCCTGGTTCAGAAATTCGGGTGAAAAAAGGTGAAAAGGTGAAAGTGACATTGAAAAATGAATTATCTGCACCAGTATCTATTCATTGGCATGGATATCCTGTCCCAAATAACATGGATGGAATTCCAGGCGTGACACAAGATGCAGTTGAACCAGGAAAAAGTTTCACTTACGAATTTGAAGCGAACGTACCAGGAACGTACTGGTATCACTCGCATCAAGATTCTGTAAATCAATTAGATAGAGGTTTGTATGGAGCGCTCATTGTAGAAGATACAAAGGAAAAATATGATAAAGATTACACATTAATGTTGGATGAATGGGTTACAGATAAAGAAGAAATGAATAAGCAGTTAAAAGAAATGACAAAAGGGCAAATAGGTAATAAATCTAAAGGTAATGAAAATGGGGAAAAGAATGATGATAAGAACGGCATGGATCATTCTGATATGAACATGGGCAGTGATAAAAAAGACTCTAGTAATATGGAAGGAATGGACCATGGAAATATGAAGATGGAAGGTCATGATATGAGTATGTACGATTTATTCACAATCAATGGAAAAAGCGGTGATTTAGTAGCGCCATTGAAACTGAATAAGGGAGATAACGTTCGTCTTAGACTCGTCAATGCTGGTTATCTATCACATGATATACATGTTCATGGCCATGATATAAAAGTAATTGCGACAGATGGTCAACCAATAAACGATCCAAAAGTTATAAAGGATAAAGTAATTTCAATCGCACCGGGTGAACGTTATGATATTGAATTTACTGCTAATAATCCTGGGAAATGGTATGTTGAAGACCATTCGAAAAATAAAGGTGCAAAAGGAATGAAAGCTGTTATTGAGTATGATGGCAGCAAAGAGATGAAAGATAAAACAGACGAAAAAGAAAAATTACCGAAAGTAGATATAATGAAATATGGTACTAAAAAATTAGGTAGTTTCACGTTAAATCAAGAGTATACTGCCACATATAATATGGACTTAAATACGCAAATGAATGGAAATGAAATGGTATATACAATTAACGGAAAGGTATTTCCGGATATTGACCCAATTCAAGTGAAAAAGGGTGATTTAGTAAAAGTGAGATTGGTAAATCGTTCTAAAATGGATGATCACCCAATGCATTTACACGGACACTTTTTCCAGGTGTTGAGTAAAGATGGAAAACCGATAGAAGGTTCTCCAATTGTAAAAGATACATTGAACTTAAAACCGGGTGAAGAATATGAAGTAGCCTTTGTAGCAGATAATCCGGGCGATTGGATGTTCCACTGTCATGATTTACACCATGCTTCAGCTGGGATGGTAACAGAAGTAAAATATACAGATTACAAATCGGATTATGTTCCAAACCGAAACATTCCTAATAAGCCAGAGTAATATTAAGCAGTTATCCTATGGATAGCTGCTTATTCATTTTTGTTGCAAGTACTAATGTATATGTTGGTTATGCCCAGGTGAAGGTGCAGGAGTATGATCTGGGAATGTCGTAAATACGGCAACGATAATTACTACACTAATTGAAAGTAATAACAAAAAACGCTGTTGGATAAAAGTAGAAAAGTTCTCCGATAACAATTGAATCACACAGGACATAGTAATCGTTATAGTAAGTAAAAGGCTAATGAACAATATACTATGAGCTTGTTGAGCGTTTAACATTTCTGTAATCATTGCTCCCATCATACTTGCCATTAATCCAGAGAACATTCCTTCTAAAGCGGTATATAGGTGAAAACGTAGACCGATTAAAAAGCCGATAAAACCACTAATTGAAATAGCAAGCAAAGTAGAATATAGTAATTCCTCCTTAAAGAGAATGCCTAAGTAAAAACCAATACTTAAACCGATACTCATACTAAAAGACATAATAAATACCATATACTCCATTAGGGTACCCTTACGTTTGGAAATATAGGATGTAATAAGAATCGAAGTACAGCAAAGTGTTAAGATAGTTAACGTATAAGCAAACATTATGATACCTCCTTGTCCTATCGTTCATTTCATCATATGTTTATATGGAGGGTACTTATGCTTATTAATATCTGCATATTATCTGCACAATTTCATAGATGTAGGCAAAGAGACGTTTGATTTTTTAGGGCGTCTTTTTTAATTATAAGCATGTGAAAGAAATTGTTATATTATGAGTTTCTATTGTGAAGCCATAAAGAATAAGCGTATAATATTATAGGTCTCACATTTGCGAGACAAACCGCGAATGATAAATAAGATTGTTGTTTTATCATCGCTTCTAAACATATAGACAATGAAAGTAACACTGGAATACAGATAGGGAGTTATAAAATGAAATTAATTATTGCCGAGAAACCAGATCAAGGGTTGGCTCTTGTTTCACAGTTTAAATATCGCCGGAAAGATGGATATTTAGAGGTAGAAGCGAATGAGTTATTTCCAAATGGAGCGTACTGTACATGGGCAATTGGTCATTTGACGCAGTTATGTAATCCAGAGCATTATCACGCAGAGTGGAAAAAATGGTCACTTAATACGTTACCGATGATTCCAGAGCGTTTTCAATTTGAAGTAACAAAGTCGAAGTATAAACAGTTTAACGTTGTGAAACAGCTGTTACATAATCCACAGGTAACAGAAATTATTCACGCAGGCGATGCTGGGCGTGAAGGGGAACTGATCGTACGAAATATTATTAATCTTTGTAACGTGCAAAAGCCGATGAAGCGTCTATGGATTTCGTCTTTAACGAAGCAAGCTATTTACCAAGGGTTTAAAAATCTACTTGATGAATCAGATACAATTAATACGTATTACGAAGCATACACAAGATCTTGTGCTGACTGGGTTGTTGGTATGAATGCATCACGTGTCTTTAGTATTTTGCTAAAGAAAAAAGGAATGAATGATGTATTTTCTGCTGGTCGTGTCCAGACACCAACGTTAGCATTGATTGTAAAGCGAGAGAAAGAAATTGAAAACTTTAAGTCAGAGCCTTTCTGGGAAGTGTTTGCAACCTTTAATATAGAAGGAAAGAAATATGACGGAAAATGGGAAAAGGATAATGAATCCCGCTTAAAAGACCCTGATATGGCGAATAAAATTGCGGCATTTTGCCAAGGGAAACCGGCTGTTGTGAAGGAAATGAAAACGGAGCGTAAAGAGTTTCAGCCGCCACTTTTATTTAACTTATCATCACTGCAAGCAACGGCAAATAAAGCCTTTAAGTTTTCACCGAAAAAGACGCTTGATATAACGCAAGCACTCTATCAAAAAGGGATTGTTTCTTATCCACGTTCAGATTCTAACTATGTTACACAAGGAGAAGCAGCGACGTTCCCTGATATTTTACAGAAGTTAAGTCAGTTTGATGAATATAAAGGCTTATTACCGGCTCCGGTTGAATCCATTATGAATAACAAGCGTTATGTAAATGAAAAGAAAGTAACAGATCACTACGCAATTATTCCGACAGAGCAAGTTACAAACCCAAGCAGACTATCAGGTGATGAAAAGAAAATATACGATATGATCGTAAGAAGGCTTATTGCAGCTCATTATGAAGTTGCAATCTTTGACTATACAACAATCATTACGCTTGTAGATGAACGTGCTGAATTCATTTCAAAAGGAAAACAGCAAATTCAAGAAGGTTGGCGTAAAGTTATTTTCCAAGACGATAAAGATGACGAAACCATTCTTCCAATTGTAGCTGAAGGCGAAGAAGGAAAAGTTGTAAAGGTGAAAGTGAAAGAAGGAAAAACACAGCCACCGAAGCGCTATACAGAAGGACAACTTATTACGTTAATGAAAACAGCTGGTAAGTATTTAGAGAATGAAGAGCTGGAGAAAGTATTAAAGAAAACAGAAGGTTTAGGTACGGAAGCGACTCGCGCAGGTATCATTACGATGCTGAAAGACCGTAAGTATATAGATGTAAAGAAAAACCAAGTGTATGCGACTGATAAAGGAAAAGTATTAATTACCGCAATTGGTGACAAAATACTAGCTTCACCAGAAATGACTGCGAAATGGGAACAACGTCTTGCGGAAATTGGTGAAGGTACAGCTTCACCAGCTACATTTATGGAACAGACGAAAAAGCTATCAGCTAAAATTATTGAAGATGCAGTGGAAATGTCAGAGAAATGGGACTTTACTGGATTGCATGTTGAATCGATTGAGCGAAAAGGATCGAAATTTACAACAGGTAAAAAGGTTGGTAGCTGTAAAAAATGTGATGGCGATGTAATTGATAAGTCAACGTTTTACGGTTGTTCTAACTATAATACAACGCAATGTGATTTCACCATTTCAAAGAAGATATTAAGTAAAACAATTTCGCAAAAGAATATGACAAAGCTCTTAAAAGGTGAAAAGACTGATTTAATTAAAGGCTTTAAAAAGGGCGAGAAAACGTTTGATGCGAAATTAGAGTGGAAAGATAATAAGATTAATTTTGTATTTGAGAATTAATTTGTTAAAAGAGCATGACATAAAACTGTCATGCTCTTTTGTTTTTCTTTTATATAAAATTTAACGATAAAAAAAATCCTTTAAATAATAATTTTTTATTGTAAAACGATAAAACTTGTATTAAAATCAAAATCATAATAAATGAGTGAGGTGCTTTTGTTAAAAGGTAACAACCTTATTTTTAAAATTAGAGGAGGTATAACTATGAACATTAACAATTTGATTGTTAAAAATATGGATAACCCCCATGAGTTGGAGAAGATGTATAGAAAAGATCCGAAAGCTTTTAAAAAAGCATTCTCACAAGCATGGGACCAAAACCCTGATTCTCAAGTTCTAGGTGCTTGGTATGAAAGGTTGCATTTCAAGGAGAAAGTAAATAAAGAAAAAACATCTTTGTTTCAAAAAGGTTTCTTATTCATGGGCCTTTTAGCTATTCTGGCCGGCATAAGCACCAGGATCATTTTCCACTTTGTTGAGCAGGAAGCAATTGCTCCAATTAACTTGGCTTTTGGTGTAATTCCCTTTATTGCTGCTTATTTTGTTTACAATAATACTCCGAAAAAAAGTATTATTTATTCCCTTGCAGCGTTGTTCCTAATTTCCGGGTATTATCTTAATACGCTGCCAGTAAATTATAAAGACAGTACCATACTTGCGTATTTACATCTTCCTATATTTTTATGGGTCTTAGTAGGGCTTGCATTTACAGGAAATGAATATTCAAAAGGCAGTACAAGATTAGCCTATATTAAATTTAATTTAGAATATTGTCTTCTCTACGGGAGCATGGCAGTGAGCGGAATGATACTTGCGGTATTCACCATGCGTTTATTTAGCTTTGTTGACTTAGATATAGGAGAATTCTATTTTAGTAATGTTGTTTTATTTGGAGCAGCGGCTCTCGCTATTGTGACTGCATACTTAGTATCAATGAATCTTAAGCTTGCTAAAAATATTACACCATACATATCTAAAATTTTTAGTCCTCTCGTCCTGATTACCTTGCTTATCTATCTTATAACGGTAATTTGGGTCGGGAAAAATCCATTCTTGGATCGCAATTTCCTAATGGCCTTCAACGGAATACTGCTTGGCGTATTGGCTGTTACTATATTTTCTATCGTTGAGAGTGACTCGGACGAGAAAAAGAACATTTCAGATTATATAAATTTTTCCTTAATTGTTCTGGCGCTTATTATTGACACTGTCGCATTGTCAGCCATAGTATTCAGACTTTCTTCTTACGGGATTACACCTAATAGACTTGCTGTTTTAGGAGTAAACATACTGATTTGGGCAAATCTCATTTGGATTATGTTTGCCTATATGCGTTTCTTGCAAAATAAATCAGGACTAAAAGCTATCCAAGATGCCGTTACGAAGTATTTGCCAATATACGGACTTTGGGCAGCTTTCGTTATATTTACGTTTCCTATCATTTTTAATTAGAAAGGATCTGTTAATGCGGGAGTGGTGAGGGCTAATAATCATTGGGGGATGAACAAAACCCCCAATGATTAAAGTTTCACTTTATTACAATTGGTATTATTACGTTTGTAGTTTCGGTAATTTCATTTGTATTGATAAATAAGAAGCAAGTGTTGTATGTAATCTTTCCATAATAAAAACCGTCCCAAAATGGGACGGTTTTTATTATGCGTATTGCCGTTTTTTCTTAATAAGCAACAAAACTTGTGAAACAAAAGCTAGTACCGGTAACTCAATCAACGGTCCAATAACGAGTGCAAGTGCGATAAGAGGCTCGTCTGGAAAAGCTGTTACAGCGATAGCGAGTGCAACAGGTGAGTTTCTTGCTAACGTTGTTAAGCTTAGACTTACTGTATCTTTGTAAGATAAATGCATGATGCGCCCGATAAATTGTCCTAGTAAGAAATTAATGATGAAGAACAATAGAACAGGAACGAGTAATAATAAAACGACATTCATATTTTGCAGTAAATATTTACCTTGTGATGCAAACATCGCTACTATTGCTAAACTTAAAAATACAATTTGAGCAGAGCTGAAAAACGGAATGAGTTTATTCTCGAGAGTTTCAGCTTTTTTCATTTTATTCATAATGAACTTTGTAGCGTGTGCAAGTATAAATGGTAAGACGATTACGATAACAATACTTTCTACTAAAACAGAAATCGCTACAGTTTTCATGACACCAGCAAATAAAAATAAATAAATGGGAAGGAGCAGTACTTGCAAAATTAAATTTACAGGTAAAATTGCAGTAGAAAGTGCTACATTACCTTTCGCTATTTCAGTAAAGATTAAGTACCAATCTGTACATGGAGTAACCATTAACATTATAAATCCAACCCAAAGTGCTGGATGATCGGAAAGAAATAGTGCTCCTAACCCCCAAGCGAGTAAAGGTGTCCATAAGAAGTTAATAGTAAGACTTGTTCCAGCAAATTTTAAATTGCGAAATCCGTTTTTTATTTCTTTTAATGGAATGCTGAGGAATAATCCATATAGCATGAAAAATAAGAAGGGGACAATAAATTTGTCTGAATACGTATGTATCATATTAAATTGTCCGAGTACGATGCCGCATGTAACAGCAAAAAGAATAATAAAAGTTTGAATCTTTTCTATAGTGCTCATGAATAAATCCTTTCTATATATGAATTTTCCTCTCAAAGTTTATTATACAAGTAATAAAGATGTATTTGGTGTTCAATTGTATTTTAGTTAATATTTTTAAATTGAGATTTTATTTTTTATTAAAAGTTACTTGACTAAAGTAAGTGACTATATTACAATCACTTACATAAGGTAATTAAATAACAAAAAGTTGTGATAGCGTAACTTAAGGTATCTATTGGAACTTTTTCTTAGAATAAGAATTTTTATGATGATGAATAATGAATATGAAAAGAAAGATTAGGTGAAGAAAATGGGACTATTTAGCTCATTATTTGGTAAAAAAGAAGAAAATACGAATGTAGAGGGGAATAAAAAAATGTCAAAAGTATTATTTGTAAAAGCAAACGATCGTCCAGCGGAGCAAGCAGTTAGTTCAAAAATGTATGAAACATTTGTAAGTACTTATAAAGAAGCAAATCCAAATACAGAAATTACGGAATTAGATTTATTTGCATTAGATCTTCCTTATTACGGAAATATCGCGATTTCAGGTGGATATAAACGTAGCCAAGGCATGGAGTTAACTGCTGAAGAAGAGAAGGCAGTTGCTACAGTAGATCAATATTTAAATCAGTTTTTAGAAGCTGATAAGGTTGTATTTGCATTCCCATTATGGAACTTTACAGTACCAGCGCCATTAATCACATATATTTCATACTTATCTCAAGCTGGAAAAACGTTTAAATATACAGCAAATGGCCCAGAAGGTTTAGTTGGTGGTAAAAAAGTAGTTGTGTTAGGTGCTCGTGGTTCAGATTACTCTTCAGAGCAAATGGCTCCTATGGAAATGGCAGTTAATTACGTAACAACGGTACTTGGATTCTGGGGAATTACAAATCCAGAGACAGTTGTAATTGAAGGACACAATCAATATCCAGATCGTTCACAACAAATTGTTGAAGAAGGTCTAGAAAACGTTAAAAAAGTAGCAGCAAAATTTTAATTCATGATAGTAAATGGAAAAACCAACATGGATGACCATGTTGGTTTTTTAGTCTATTTTTCATGTTAAAAAATGTATATTTATAAAATAAAAGAAAAGTTCGAAAATAGTATTGCAAAATATTATATAGCAAACTATAATGAGTTCAAGAATAGTTGATACTTAAATTAAATATTCAGAAAATTCAATTAGTTAAAATTGGAAAATGAGATAAGGAAACTTGAATGGGGGTTATATTATGGCGAATAAAGTACCGTTTTCGTTCATAGTAGTTATTGGATTAATGTTATTTGCACTATTTTTTGGAGCGGGAAATTTAATTTTCCCAGCGATGCTTGGTCAATCAGCAGGAGAGAATGTATGGATTGCTAACGCTGGATTTTTAGTAACTGGTGTTGGATTACCATTACTAGGTGTGCTAGCATTTGGTTTTTCAGGTAAAGATGATTTGCAGTCGTTAGCTAGTCGTGCTCACCCAGTGTTTGGGATTGTGTTTACAACAGTTTTATACTTAGCGATTGGTCCGTTATTTGCAATACCGAGAACAGGAAATGTTTCTTATGAAATTGGTCTTAAACCGTTTATGCCAGAAGGAGTAGGTTCTACACCTTTAATTCTTTTCACAATTATATTCTTTAGTATCACTTGTTTTTTTTCGCTAAATCCCGCGAAAATTGTCGATATTGTTGGAAAAATCTTAACACCAATTAAGTTGACTTTCATCGGTATTTTAGTAATCGTTGCTTTTATACATCCGATTGGAGATATGCAAGCACCAGTGGAAGCTTATACATCACATGCATTCTTTAAAGGATTCCAAGAAGGATACTTAACGATGGATACGCTTGCATCATTCGTATTCGGGATTATCATTATCAATGCTATTAAAGAAAAAGGTGCGAAAACGAAAACACAAATTATGGTCGTTTGTGCAAAAGCGACAATTATTGCAGCATCTATTTTAGCAATTATCTATACAGCACTTTCTTATATGGGTGCTTCAAGTGTTGCAAAGCTTGGACATTTAGAGAACGGCGGAGAAGTATTAGCGAAAGTTTCTAACTACTATTTCGGATCATATGGCGGAGTATTATTAGGATTAATGATTACAGTAGCTTGTTTAACAACTAGTGTGGGACTTGTATCAGCATGTTCTTCATTCTTCCATAAGTTATTCCCAAATGTTCCTTACAAAGCAATTGCAATCACGCTATGTGTATTTAGTGCAATTGTTGCAAATGTAGGATTAACACAGTTAATCGCAGTTTCTGTTCCAGTATTAACAGCAATTTATCCACTAGCAATCGTATTGATTTTCTTAACATTCTTCCATTCATTATTCAAAGGAAGAGCTGAAGTTTATCAAGTGAGCTTAATCGTAACATTTATCATCAGCTTATTCGATGGATTAAGTGCAGCTGGAGTTAACATTGAAGTAGTAAGCCAAGTGTTCACTAAATTCCTTCCGATGCAGGAAGTAGGATTAGGCTGGATCTTCCCAGCGATTATCGGTGGATTTATCGGATATGGACTTAGCATTTTAAAAGTGAAAAACCAAGTTCAACCAGCAACTAGAGCGGATAAGAAAATAGGTTAAATAAAAAAAGTTATAGAACTTGTTTCTATAGCTTTTTTTGTTACTATTAATAATGAGAAAAAATAAAGTAGTAGGGGAAATAAAATGAAAAAAACAATTGATCATATCGGAATCGCAGTTCGTGATATAGATAGTACGATACGTTTTTATGAACAGGTATGAAGTGACAACAAAGTTGTATTCTTTACAAGAAGGTTGTTCATTCTACAACAAAGTTATACATGGTACATGAAAGATGTACACTTAAAATAATATAAGATTATATGGGAAAAAGCATAACTTTACGTTATGCTTTTTTGCAATTTCAAAAATGGAATTTAAGGGGATTTTGAAGAATTAGTAAAGGTTAGAGTTCTATGGTTACAGAATGATTTTTAATTATTAGGTTAAATATTAAATGGAAATTTGAAGGAGAGTACCAGTTACTAATTTAAGATTTCTTTATTTGATCTTTATATAGAAAATAAAAAAAGAGCCTGTCCCTGAAACAAGCTCTAGCTACAAGAAATAGCGTAATTGAGATGTCTATATATTACCATTTACTGAATGGAAATTCTAGGTGTATTATGTTGAGAAATAAATTATAGGTATCTTAATGAAAACTTCAGTTGAGATTAAATAAATTCCCTAAGTATAGGGTGTTAAAGTTTTAATTAACTACGTGTGAAGAGAAGTTTTAAAATATTTTTTTATGGGGAAAAACAATGAGAAAAACTATAAAACAGCATTTTTTATGAAAATTAAGTATGTAATCAGTTCATGATAGAAGAAAGAAATGGTGCAGTTTATAAAAAATTAATTTAAGTGTATTTTACTTTGCAACAAATATACTTCTTGGAAAAATAGAGACAAATGTTATATGATAAATTTAAGAGATTGGGGGAATGAAACTTTGAACGAGTCATATACAGCAGAAGAAGCTGCAAAGAAGTTGAAAATATCTAAATTAACTGTTTATGAACTTATCAAAAGAGGAGAACTGCCATCTTATCGAATAGGTAGGCAAGTTCGAATTGATGTAGAAGATCTACAGAAATACATAGAGCAAAGTAAAACAGGGAGCCTAAAAAATTCCGCTCAATTATCTAAAAAACATAATTTAACGAATGCAATTGTAATTAGTGGGCAAGATATGGCATTGGACATACTAGGGAAATATATGGAGAGTAGTATGGGAGAAAGAATGCTAAGAGCTTATGATGGAAGTCTTACAAGTTTGATTCGTTTGTATAAAGGTGAAGGGAGTATAGTCAGTCTACATCTATTTGATGGTGATACTAAAGAATATAACATTCCCTACACTAAAAGAATTTTAACAAATTCCCAGTATATAATTTTTAATTTACTTTTAAGAAATGTAGGATTTTATGTACAAAAAGGTAATCCAAAGAATATCAAAACTTGGGAAGATTTATGTAGAGAAGATGTAAAGATAGTGAATAGAGAAGTTGGAGCGGGTATACGCGTTTTATTAGATGAACAGTTACGTATTCATAATATACATAGAACAAAGATTAAAGGTTATGATTACGAAGAAAATAGCCATTTTAGTATTGCAACTAGCGTAGCTATGAATAAAGCGGATGTGGGAATAGGAATTGAAAATGTAGCCAATATAACAAAGGTTGAATTCATTCCATTAATAAAGGAACAGTATGATCTTATTATCTTAAAAAATGAAAATAATGTTAAAATCATTAATGAAATTAAAGAAATACTGCATTCAACAGATTTTAAACAGGAACTAGAGTCTATTGGAGGATACGATTTAACATTGACAGGAAACACGATATATGAATCTTTTTAGGTAGATTTAATAACTTGTTTTTATTTATAATAATAAGATATTAAAAACTTGTTAACTGTTTATAGATGGGCTTAACACAAAAAAAAACTGCTTTATAAAGCAGTTTTTTTTGTGTTAATAATCACCATTTAATAAGATAGTAGGTAGTTTAATAAGAATAATAGGCCGATAACACAAATGGTTTTGTTTAATTCTTTTCTTTTTCCAGTTAGAAGTTTTATTATTGGATAAAATATAAAACCAAAAGCTATACCATCAGCTATATTGTAAGTTAATGGGATCATAATAATTGTTAGAAAAGCAGGGAAATATTCAGAGAAATCTTCAAAATCAATCTCTTTTATGCTTTTTAACATTAAACTTCCAATAATAATTAGTATAGGTGCAACGGCTCCATCTGGAATCATTTTTATAAAAGGCATAAAGAAAAATGAGATGAGAAATAATAAGCCAACAAAAATAGAGGATAAACCAGTTTTTGCACCAGCCGCTATTCCCACAGCACTTTCTAAACCAGCTACAGTAGAACTAGTACCAAAAACCCCAGCGAAAATGTTCGACATCCCGGTTGCCTGATAAGCTCGATTGAAACGTTTATTGTCATTTTCAAAACTTTGTATGGTTCCTAGATTTTGAAATAATAGAATCATTGTTAAAGAAAAGGTAGCTGTCCAAAAGGAGGCGTTTTTTACTTGTGCAAAAGAAAAAGCATTAAACACAGCTGGGTAATGCTCATATAAAGACCCCATATTATAGGAAGGATCTAATTTTGTTATGCCACAAAGGGCTGCAACCAATGTGCTAATTCCTATAACGATTAAAAATCCACCTCTGATATTATAAATAAAAAGGATTACAGCTAATGCCAGTGTGAAAATTGTAAGTAATGTATTTGCTTTAAATAGGTTATCCAATCCAATTATTGTTACAGAAGAATCTGTAATAAGTCCACCTTTCTGAAGTCCGATAAAGGTCAAAAATAGGCCGATTCCTACGGTAATAGCATTTTTTAAGGAGTGTGGAATAGAGTTGATTAAAAGTCTAGAAAAAGGTGTAAATGTAATCAGTGTGAAAATAATGCCTGATACTAATACGACGCCTAAAGCTTCCTGCCAATTTAGTCCTAAAGATTGAACAATTGTATAGGAAAAGAATATATTTTCTCCCATTCCAGGAATAATTACGAGAGGGGAATTTGCCCAAAAACCTATTATAAGGCAACCTAAAAAGCATGTTAGAGTAGTGGCTACTACAGATGCCTCTGTACTAATCCCTGCGTCTCTTAATATGGAGGCATTTACAATCACTATATAAGAAACAGTGAAGAAACTTGTTAGAGCAGCTAGTAATTCTTTTTTTATGGTTGTATTGTAGTGTGTCATATTAAAGTGAGTATAAATCCATTCTGTCATGACATAAGTCTCCTCTGTTCAAATTTTTTATAGATTAACTGGATACTTCGTTTTTATTGTGACTTTCAAAGTTGAAATTGTTCTAAATCCAAAAGTATCGTTCCATTCTAGATCGTCAATAATAAGTGACTTATCTTCTATAAAAGGTTGTATGGTATTTAAAAATACTTTTAGTGATTTTCTTGTTAGATTTGCACCAGCACAGTAATGAGAACCAGCTCCAAAACTTAAGATTGGAGGGGTGTTTGATCGTTTTTGGCATTCATTTGGGTTTTCATATTTACTCTGATCTCTATTTCCAGAAGAGATAAACAAAATAATTCTATCACCTTTATTAATGAGTTTATCTTCTAAAGGTATATCTTCATTAGCAACACGTGCACAATAGGGAAAAGGGCATTCCATTCTTAAAGATTCTTCAACTATATTTTCTAATGTTAGTAAACTGTAAGGGTTATTATGAGGTGATTTATCATTCTGCGTTTGTATGTAAAGATACATTAATGTTTTTACAGCACTAAGAAATGGTTCATGTCCATCTACTGTTACATTCGCGATTAGGGCTAAACTATCTTCTACTTGATCTACATTTTTCAGTATTAAATCGAATAAACCGTTTTTTTCGTATCTTTGTTGGTCACGAATTTCAGAAATAATACTATAGGTTTTATCAATAGAGTGAACAGTTTTTTGTGAGTCTTCGAAACTAGGAACCGGAATCCAAAGGAAATCCACAGCTTTGAAAGCTTCTTGTAGAATTAATTTATAATCGTTTACATCTAGGCCCAATAAATTAGCAAGAGTGTTTTCTGTAAACGGTATAGCTATTTCATTAATAACGTCAATGAATTCATTATCTTTATTCAGAGAATTCAATACTTTGAGTGTAGAAGATTTAGCTAACTCTTCTATAATAGAGTTTGTTAAATTGATAGGTACTTGTACGTGTTTACGTAATTCCTTATGCTCAGGATTATCCATATACATTAACCATCTAGAGTAAAAATTAGAGAGTTTATCTTTATACTCAACAGGTATATCTAGCTTTTCGATGAATTGTTTTTTTCGATTAGCCTTTAATCGAGAATCTTTTAGTAGTTGAGTGATATTGGTGTAATCAAAAACAAGCCACGCATTGAGTTCATTATCCCAAATAATATTTTCTGTAGCTAAGGCCGCTGTATAAAATTTATATCTATCTTCGATGATTTTTTTTATAGTACTGTTAGTCATTTCGCCACTCCTAGATTCACTTTTATTTGTAATATTAATTTTCTTGTAATTGATATTTCATATTATTGTGAGTGATCTGGTTGCTGGAAGAGAAAAGAGAAAAAATGGTTGAAAAATATATATTTATAGATATGGACCTATTTTCCAGTTATAACTAAATTATATTAAACAATAATTTTAGATATAAAACAATACTTATTTTAACGAAACATAACTAAATATAACAAAACATAACTGGATATATATTTGTTTAATTAATTCAGAATATTCTTTATTTTGTTTGTTAAGATAATAATTTTTATGATTAATGAAGTGAAAATCTTTTATTAAATTGTAAGGCTATCAAGGGTTGTAACTAAGAAATAAAGCTACCAAAAGGTTTTTATCCTGAAAACAAAGAAAAAAATAATTTTGCAATTAACAGAATTGATATGATATGTTTTCTTTGTTAATAATTTGAAAAATCTACATAGTCTATTAAGTTTATGTTTGATTTATTTTAAAGACATTATAGATAAGCAGAGGGGAAGGTAGATGATAGATCAGCATTGGGTAGAGTGAATAGCTATGAGTAACTTAAAGTAAAATCACATTGTTTATTTTTGAGTTATTATATAATCTAGGAGAAGTAAGAAGGGGAGTGCAAATTTTGAAATTTGTCTTTGATTTAGATGGTACAATTTGTTTTAAGGGAAAACCAGTTTCAGAAAAAATTCTTGCATGTTTAGATAACATTAGTAAAAATGGTCACGAAGTTATATTTGCTTCTGCAAGACCTATTCGTGACATGCTACCTGTGATACATCCGCGCTTTCACGAATATACATTGATTGGCGGAAATGGATCTTTAATTTCTCAAAACGGAAAATTAATTTATTCAAAAGAGTTCGAGAAATCGCAACTAAAAAAGGTTCTTGCTTTGATAAATGAATTTCAAGCAACTTATTTAATTGACGGTGATTGGGATTATGCATATACTGGTCCGGATAATCATTCTATACTTAATAATCTAGATCCAGCTAAACTTGCTAAATCTGTTGAGGTGACTTCTTTAAATTCGATAGTTAAGATTTTAATCCTTACAGCGAGCAATATGGAAGAATTATCACAGAGTCTAAATTTATTAGATGTTGTTGTGCATAAACATAGAAATGAGAATGTAATAGACATTAGTCCAAAAGGTATTCATAAATGGAATGCACTACAGGTATTAGGGGTCAAAGAAGGGGAATATGTAGCTTTTGGAAATGATGCGAATGATATAAGTATGTTCGAACATGCTGCATATTCAGTAATGGTTGGACATCATCCAGAATTAGCGCCATTTTCTAAAGAAAGTATTCCAATGGATATAGAATATGAAATAGAGATCATAAATAAGTTGGAGAAACTTTCTGAATTATACAGCCTAAGTCATAATTAAATGTTTAAAAATCCATCAATATATTTTTAAATTATTAGATATGGAATGCTTAACTATTGTAAAATGAAAAAGTTGACTCTAAATAAAAAACTATTAAATAATTCTATAAAAGAACAATTCAATTAAATAAAAAAGAGTGTCTTGATAAAAATTTTTTTCAAAACACTCTTTTTCTTTTTATTTCTTCAAAGTTTATAGAGCAGATTTCTTATAATAAATGTTGGTGTAGCTTTTGAATAAAATTGGATTAAATTAACTTAATAACTCTTGGTGAAAGAGGAAGGTAGAGAAAGTATATTTTGAAAGAACGATTGAACAAGCTGTATTTTTCTATATTCACGCGAATCATTCTTTTATAAAAAAGGTTGACAAACTATAATTATTGAATATTCTGAATATCAAAGTACTACACTTATACTAAATCCATCATATCCCTTGCTTCCTACAGTTTGTATTGCCGTTGAAGATAATTGCGGTTCAGATGCAAGAGTATCAAAAAAACGGCGAACTCCCTGAACATTAGAATCGGTACTAATAGAATTTACTATCTCTCCATTTCGAACTACATTGTCCCCTATAATTACAGTACCTTTTCGAGATAATTTAAGTGCCCATTTCAAATATTCCGCGTTATTTTGTTTATCGGCGTCAATGAAAATTATGTCAAATGGCTCGGCTCCTTCATTATACAGGTTCGACATTGTTTCAAGAGCAGGTCCAGTTCTCACCTCTACTAAATTAGATAGGCCAGCCCTTTCGATATTCAATTTTGCAACTTCTGAATGGTGATTTTCTAATTCAAGAGTAACTAAGTGCCCATCTTCTGGTAAGGATCGGGCTAACCAAATAGTACTGTAGCCGCCTAGAGTTCTAACTTCTAATATTCTTTTAGCTCCTTGAATTAATGCTAGTAAGTGAAGAAATTTTGCTTGATTGGGAGCAACGTCTATTGCTGGTAAGTCAGCCTCGGCATTCGTTGCCAATATTTCTTCAAAAATTGGGTCTTGGGGTAACAATTGATTTGTAATATATGTATCTACCTGATTCCACTTTTTTGAATTGCTTATTATAAAATCCCCTTTCATCATTTACCATAATATTAGCAGCCTTGTTGGCACATACATTAATTTACCTCCATATTTAGTATACATTGCTCAAATCAGAATAAAGGGTCAGAAGTTAACAATAATTGTCCCCTTTTAACGCAAGTTTTGAGTATACAAAACACACAGCTTTATACCAAACATGAAGGGTAATGTAATTAAAACTCTATGTAAAGGCACTATAAAAACAGGAGGTAAGGGAGATTTAATTGCTGTATATATGCTAAAAAACCCCCAGAAAATGTACACTTTAAATGAGTTCAAACCGTGAAAAATTTTATAAACATAATTGAGCTTACATTCAAACCAATCAGTTGCAAACTTAAGAATGAAAAATATCCCTTTGGATCATCAACTCCAAAGGGGTATTTTCGCAACTTTATTTAAATTAACTGTTGGATTATTAGTACAGCCTCATAGCCAAAATAAATACCAAAGCAAATTAAAATAACACCTGCTGAAATGGAAATCCATTTCATTACAGTAGCGTTTACAAAGCGTCTACCAAAATGTATGGATGTAGCCATGAATAAATCCCATAGCATAATACCTGCAAAAATAGCTGTACTATACCATAGTGCTTGTTCTTTTCCAATTGTATTTATTGCACTAGTAAGAACAGAACCGTAAATTCCTATCCAAAATACAATGTTTAATGGATTTGAAATTGCAATTGCAAATCCTGCTAAAAAAGATTTGAGAGGATGTTCTTTTTCCCCAGTTAAGGAATGATGCACTTGTTTAGGAGCATCCTTAATACTTTCATATCCTAAGTAAAGCATGGTAATAAAACCAAAAATCCAAATACAGAGTTGAGCAATTGGAGTTGTTAAAAAAGTGGAAACCCCAAAATAAATGAGTAACATCATAATTACATCAGCTGACATGGCACCTAATCCAACAAACCAAGCACTCCAAAATCCATTTTTAATGCCTTTATTTATTTGAGCCACATTGATTGGACCCACAGGAGCAGAAAGGGAAACACCTAACAATATATAACTAAAGATCATGCTAATCATGTTTTTTTACACCTGTAATCGGACATCTCATTACGCTTTCTTCATTTGTTTCAGGCAAAATATACTGTTTCCACTCATGTGAATTTTCAGCACCATAATCACCTATATCTGGATGCATTGAAATATTATCGTAGGCTAATAAGCGTTTCCTAATAACTTTACGGACTTGTTTTCCTTGTTTGGTATCACCTGTAATATCATCTAAGGTTCCGCGGGGTTGAAGGGTAATTTCAAGACCGTTCTCTGTATATCTGCTTTGTCTTTCAGCATATATAGGTGCTCGGCAAACTACAAATATAGGTTCTCCAGCAAAACAAAATTCCCATTTAGCATGGTAAGGATCTGTTGGGATTTCTGGATTCCATGGTTCAGGATCATTTTCGATTAAAAATTGTAGTACATTCCAAAATTGTTTTTTATATTCTTCTGCTAGTAATTGCTTACTTGAGGGTTTGAAGAAGATTACTAGCGTGGTCCGTTTTGCAATTTGCTGATATGTTTTTATATATTCATAAATTCCATCTCTAAGCTTTAGTAGCTCTTTTTGATCATAAGCTGAATCAATAAAAAGATATCTGGACCAACCATGTTTTTCGGAATCTACTGCAAAATAGCAAGGAAACGGTTTAGAATTATCCATAATACTTTTGTGGAAACTGTTGTAAGCGTTTATTTTCCAGTTTTCTAAGAAATCGTTGTTCTTTTCATCAAGAATTCTATTTTGATTATACAAATAAGATTTGGTTAATTGGATTACCACTGTAATCCCTCCTTATTGTGAGTATAAAATCATTGATTGTTTTCATAAATTAAAATGTTGTTTTTCACTATATTTAAAATTTTATTGATATCCTCCGTGTGTATCTCAATTGTTAACTCAGGTACGCCTGGAGATAGTAGAAATTTATTATAATTATAGATTTTTTTATCTATAATAAGGGTAACCTCATCCTGATACCCAAAAGGAGCTACACAACCGGGAACACAGGAAGTCTTTTCAACCAACTCTTCAGATGAACAAATTGAAACTCTCTTGCCAATTAGTTCTTTCATTGATTTTGAATCTAATTTTTCGCCTTCAATCGTAACTAGTACATAATTATGTCCGGTTTTATCTTTTAGAAATAAACTTTTACTTGGAACACCTTCTAAATTAAATCTTTTTCGTATTTCTCTATCTGTATCATAATCCAGATTGGGTTCATGCTTGTATTGCTGGTAAGAAATATTAGCTTGATCTAATAGTTGTATCACATGATTATACATAATTATCCTCCTTTATGATTTATGAAGTACATAAAAACTTTTTTTCAAAGTTAATTCTTGTTAATGTGTGTTTATGAAAAGGCACTTATAAAGTAATAGGGTTTGGTATCGGAAAAATTCAATATAAGGGTTATATTGGAATCTTTTTTAATATGTTAAACTTTTTCACTGTAGAAAGGTATTGATAAAATTTCTTTTAAATACGGAAATTCCGAGATAATTTTATTTTCGTAAATTTAGAAAAATGATTTTGATATTGAATAAGAGAATTTGTTTTTAAAGATTAAAATGTATCATTTAATGTTTTGCATGTAGTTTCCTTAGGCTTGTTACAACAAGGATTGTTCTCCATATAATTACATATTACTCTCGGTAGGAGTATTTAGGGCTTGGTTTGCTTCTTTTTTCATTATTAACAAAACAAGTATTATACTAATAACCAGTGAACTAACTCCAACTGATATGAAAGATGAGAATTGAAAAATTTTAACGTCCCAGAACAAGCCAGACAGGTAAGCTCCTAATGCAGCACCTATACCCATGGTAAGAACTGTGTAGGTAGTTTGTCTTTGGCTAATTAAATCTTGGTCTGCATTTAAACTTAAAATGTTCATAGCACAAATGTGATATAAAGCAAAGGTAAAAGCATGCATTAACTGTGAAATTACTAATAAAGTGATGCTTCCGACAAAAAGTTCTATTAATGTCCATCTTAGAATACCTAAAATAGAGCACAATAAGAGAATAGATGAAACATTCATATATTTTAGAAGCCTATGACCATAAGCGAAAGTAACAATTTCGCATATAACTGCAAAAGCAATTAATGAACCTATTGCAAAACCAGTATAATTATTTTCCAACAACTTAATAGAAAAGAATCCATAATAAGGTGCATGTGTTAATTCAAATAAGAAAAATACAGAATAAAAAAGCAAAAGTTTTCTTTCAATAAAAATACTTTTTGATTTTTTTTTCGTAACCTCAATTGGTTCAAGGCGAATTAGTAGAATAGAGGAGATTAACAACATAAACCCTAAAAATATTAATATAAACCAAAAAGATAGTGGGCCGAATTTAATAAGAGCATGACTTGCCCAAACTGAAAAGAAAATAAATCCGATGCTTCCCCACATTCTAATGGTTGAGTATCGTTTCATGTCACCATTTAATTTTGATAATGAAATGGTTTCTATGTTGGGTAAAATAGATATCCAAAAAATATTTAGTAAGGAGAGTGCTATAACTATAGCCAAGCTATTTTTAACTTGAGTACCAACAAACAGAACGACTAAAAGGAGAACGCATTGTATAAGGTATATGCTTGCTAAATTTCTATTTAGTTTTGATATCAGTAGGAATACATATGGTCCTAGTATTCTGGCTAGAATTGAAATGCCAAGGATTATCCCTATCTCTTTGCTACCAAAGTGTAACTGATTTAAAAAAAGGCCGGTTAGCGGAACTACAATAGCAAATGTTGCAAAGTATGAAAAGAAAGTAAAGGAACAGTACTTATCAAATGTTTTCATTTTTATCCACCTCTTTATTAAGATTGGTATTGTTATAGTAGTGATTGATCTGTATTAAGAACGTTTTTTTATAAGTTTGTAGCAACTTGTACTTAAAATTAATATATTCAGTTCTTAAGTGTATTTTATAATGCGGTTTAAATAATTTTTCTCCCAATGATTAGTGGTTTGTAAATTGGAAAAATAATATATTTAGTGATCTTCCACATGCTTGAAATAATTCTTAGTGTCTGGCGTATTTTCAACAGTAATATTTTGGAGAGAAGCCTTTTGTGTTTGTTCCTTCATAGATTAGAAAGTTATTTAATATACAAGTAAATGGTTTATGTTTATAGACTGTATTTTTAACTGAAAGGAGGTAGTAGTTCTTATAATGAAACCAGTCCAGTATAAAATTCTACAGACTATCCAACCAATAAACTTCTTTTAAAAACATACTAATTTGAAGTTATGTTCCACATTGAGTATTTCGAATTTATTGTTGGTAAATGTAAGTACGTATTAATATGAAATCAATTGTAACACCTCCTTTTTTATTATTCTGAAAATACAAAAAGAAGTATACAATAATTTTGATTTAATTGGAATATATTTCTTCGCAGATTTTAATGTATAACGGATTATAACTAAACATAATTAAAGATAACTAGATATAATTAAGTTTGAGTATTTTCAGTTTTTTTTTTCGCAAAAAATTTCTCTTATGAAATAAAATCGCATATTTCGACATGGGATATTGTTATTTCATAAACATTTATTACATTTTTTCAAAAAAAATGAGGATCCACAATACTTTACTTGTTTAAATTGAGTGGATATTATTGTACAAATGTTTCTCAAAAAATAAATCTGAAAATATAGAAAAATTAGAATTTAAACTATAGTGAGAATGTTGTGGTATGTTCTGTTTGCAAGAATTAAATTTTGTACAAGTAATGCTTTTGGTAAAAGGAGGAGATACTAAAGTACTTTTTGTAGGTAATTTATTTATTGTCTTTTATTAAGAAGGGAGAAAAATTATGAAAACAATTAAATCATTTTTATTATGTGCCGTTTCTGTTTTTATGCTCGCAATTTTTACAGGATTCTCTCCTGCTCTGGCGGAAGAAAATGTTAATAAAACTGAGATAAAAGTATTTGCTGCTGCAAGTTTAAAAGATGTTTTAGAGGAAGTTACAGCTAATTATGAGAAAACTCATGGAAATGTAAAGTTTACTTTCACTTACGGTGGTTCAGGCTCACTTCAACAAATGATTGAGCAAGGTCAATCGGCAGATCTATTTATCTCTGCTGCTGAAAAAAATTTCACGCCCCTAGTTGAAAAGGGGTATATCAATCCGAGCCAAGCTATTAATTTTTTAGGGAATGAATTAGTATTGGCAACACCAATCGAAAATAATATTGTGCATAGTTTTTCAGACTTGAACACAAATAATGTGCAAAAGATAGCTATTGGTAATCCTGCAACAGTACCTGCTGGAATGTATGCAAAACAAGTATTTGAAGGGCTGAACCTGTATGAAGTTTTAAAACCTAAATTTGTATTAGCAACTGACGTAAGACATGTATTGTCGTTGATCGAAACGAAGCAAGTTGATGCTGGGCTTGTGTATAAGACAGATGCACTCATTTCACCTCAAGTAAAAATAGTTGATACAGCAGATTCTAGTTTACATGATCCTATTATTTATCCAATGGGTGTTCTTAAAGCGACACTGTCTCCAGTTGAAACTACAGAATATTATAACTATCTTCAAACGGACCAAGTAAAAGAAACATTTGTAAAATACGGATTTTCAGTGCTAAATCAGAAACAGGGATTAAACAAAGAAGCATAAACATAAATTGTAGATTTTGTACAAACTTAGAGTATCCACCATTAGATAAAAAATATTTAGTGGTGGATACTTTCTTGTTTTATAAATATCAAATTAAGTATTAACTATAATTAGATAAATAAAGAAGTTTTAATTCTTTTTTAGGAGCTACTTAAAATGAATTCTATGTTTGAAGTTGTCATATGTGATTTAGATGGTACTTTGCTAAACAATAATAAAGAGATTAGTAATAGGACATTAAAGACTATACAATCTTTAAATCAAATGAAAATACCTGTTATTCTTGCAACGGCAAGAGCACCAAGAGATATAGAAACTTATTTAAAAGAATTAGCACTTGATACTCCTAGCATTTGTTACAATGGGGCATTAATTTTTGATAATAGAAAAAGTGAAATACTTACGTCTAATATGATTGATATTTCCATAGTGAAAAAATTATTTGAAGTATTAAGAGAAGAAAAAAGCATTGAAAATTTTTTAGCTGAAAAAAATAACGAATTTTGGGTGGATGTAATAGATAAAGATGTACAGTGTTGGATTGATGCGGGGTGTCCACCACATGCAATAGGATATCCATCTACTTTTTTAGATGACCATTTATCTAAGTTGATCGTTAGGGGGAATACCGAATTTATTATCAGAATTTTGGAAAAACAATTCAAAGAACACTTAATTTATACATTTTCTGACTCCCGTAAAGTTTGGTTAGAAATTTTGTGTAAAAATGCAGGGAAAGCAGAGGCTGTAAAGTGGATAGCGAATCACTACAGTGTCCCACTTTCAAACATAGTGGCCTTTGGTGATGCAGAAAACGATATTGGAATGTTAGAACTAGTTGGTATGGGGGTTGCTATGGGGAACTCTGGAAAAGATGTGCAATTAAGAGCGAATTGTATTGCACCAACAAATGAAAATGATGGTGTAGCACACACTTTACGTGGGATTTTTTCTATATAAAGACTATAACTTATAAAGGGAAAGGATAGAATCTAATGACGAAAAACGGTTTGTTATATACATGTGGTAAATCAAAATCGATGTATCATGGTGAGGAAAATGATTCAATTATCATGCATTTTTTGGATAGTGTATCTTCTTATACACAAAATAAAAATGCTCGAATTATAGGAACTGGAATACTAAGATGTGAATTTTCTTCTCACATATTTGAGTTGCTCCATAAAAAAGGGGTACCGAATCATTATATATCCAATATAGGAATGGGGAGAATGAAAGTTAACAAATTAGATATGATTAAATTGGAGATAATTCCTCGAAATATTGCAGCTGGTTCAATTGTAAGGAATTATCCTATCCAATATGGACAAGTTTTTAATCAGCCTATTTTAAAGTTAGACCTCAAATATTCAAACGATCCGATGATGAATTCCGATTACATTGTTGCAATGGGCATTGCTACTAAAAGAGAAATAGAAGTTATAAGAGAGATAGCTTTTGAATTAAATGCTATTTTAAAGGGTTTTCTTTTGGAAAGAGGAGTAAAATTAGTTGATTTTAAGTTCGAAATGGGAAGAAATGCAGCAGGTGAGTTGGTAATAGGAGATGAAATTTCTCCAGATGGTATGCGTCTTTGGGATATAGAAACAAACCAATCTCTAGATAAAGATGTATTTCGTTACAACAAAGGGGACTTGGTACATGCTTATGAAGAAATATTGAAACGTATAATGCCAGTAGAGAGTATGAAATAATAAGATGAATAATGTAGATGTGAATTTTATTGAATACTCAACTGATACAGCTAGTTTTGAGTTATCTCCAGAGAGAGAACCGGTTTTATATGTAAATCCAGGTCAAGAAATCTCAATGGAGATCATGAATGCATTTTCACAAGAGACGGATAATGAAGAGGAACTAAATAATGTAATTAATAAAGGCAAACATCATCCGTTTACAGGGCCGGTTTATATCAATGGAGCATTGCCAGGAATGACGGTAGCTATAAAAATTAAAAATATTCATTTAGCAAAGCATGCATATACATGTATTTCGCGTTCTTCAGGAGTTTTGAAGGGTCAATTCACAGAACGAAATTATAAGAAAATAGAGATTAAAAATAATAGGATAGATTTTGAGGGAATTGATTTACAGGTTAGACCTAGCTTGGGAGGGATAGGACTAGCTGATCCCTTTAGAACAAGAAATGGTGCAACATGTAAATACGGAGGGAATTTAGATATCCGCTGGTTGGTTGAAGGAACAACAATTTATTTACCAGTAGCTGTCGAAGGTGGTTTATTATACGCTGGTGATTTACATGCTTTACAAGGAAATGGAGAACCCTCAGGGATTGCTTTAGAGGCATCAGGCACTTTACACATAAATGTAAATATATTTGAAAATAATATTCCTACTCCCATTTTACAGGTAGAACAAGGACTTGTAATAATTGGCTTTGGGGAGACATTTGAAGAAGCTGTTAAGATGTGCGTAGATACTTCTACAAAGATAATAGCTCAAGCAAATCATATGAATCAGGCAGATGCTTACATGTTATTGGGATGTACCTCGGACATTGTTATTGGGCACTTAACAGGGAGAATTAAAAGTGTAGGAGTGTTAATTCCATTTGAAGTTTTACGTATAGAAGATGTACTGATTAAAAAGTAAACAAAGAAGAAAATGAAAAATTATTAACATTTGATTTTATATTTTCTATGAAGAGAGGAATCACTTTGTCAGTTAATGAAGAGTTTATTACAATTGCTCTTTCAAAGGGACGCTTATTATCAGAAACCTTGCAGATTCTAAGAGCAAGTGGGATTAATACCCCCGTAGATTTAGAGAGTTCGCGTGAACTGTGTTTTGAGTTAAGTGAACAAAATTTGCGCTTTGTATTGGTAAAATCAGTAGATATTTTACTTTTTTTAGAGAAAGGGATTGCTGATTTAGGCGTTGTAGGAAGTGATTTACTATTAGAAAAGGGTGAAGGTTTTGTAGATATACTTGATCTTAAAATTGGGCAGTGTGAACTGTGTGTATGTGCAAAACCTGGAATAAATATAAGAGATGTAAAATCTGTAGCAAGTAAATATCCTGTAATTACAAAGAAATATTTTGATCAGCAATACCATGATATAGAAGTGATACATTTAAATGGTTCGGTGGAAATTGCTCCAGTATTGAATATGGCGGATTGTATTGTAGAAATAGTGCAGTCAGGTAAGACACTTGCCGAAAATGGATTAATAGTCTATGAAAAAATTGAAGAGATTTCAGCAAAAATAGTTAAAAGAAAAAAATCATTATGTGAAAAAGAAAAACAAATTAATGATTTTTTAGCAAACTTTAATAATTATTTTTATAACATTAATGTGCCATCTAAGTTATAAAAATAACATTTTGAGAAAATAGGTGGTGTTTTGAAGTGAAAATAATAGTAATAACTGGTGCAAATCGCGGTTTGGGATACGGAATTGCAAAATCATTTGCGGAAAAAGGGCATAAGGTTATTGGATTGAATCGGACTTTGTGTAAAGAAGAATGGTTAGAAGAAATTAAATGTGATCTTTCACAAAAGATAGATATTGAAAAGTCTGTTGCCGAGATAATTAGACGATATGGGAAAATAGATATATTAATAAATAATGCAGGTATAAGAAGATTTAATAACATTTCAAAGATAACAGAACAAGATTGGCAAGACAGTATAAGTACAAATCTTTCAGCCCCATTATGGTTGATTCAGTTTACTGCCCCTATGCTAAAGCAGAGTAAAGGGCTAATCATATTCATTGGAAGCCATGCGGGTGAATACTATTTTGAGCAAGGTGTTGCATATTCAAGTACAAAATCTGCTTTGCACGCAATGGCAGAGGCAGCAATACAAGATTTAAGATACGAAGGAATACGTGTTAGTCACCTATCCTTAGGAGCAATTGCCAACAGGTCGATGGAAAATGATGAATGGAAAATGCGCCCACAAGATATAGGTCAATTGGCTGTTGCAATCTCAGAATTACCATCCAGCATAATGCCTGCTTTTGTAGAAGTTCGGCCTTCTATGCCAAATAGGTCTCCAATTTCTGGATTGGAAAGATTACAGTATATATAGGTGTATTAGTGATGATTTTCTTTTTCATCCCCATTTTGTTACACAAAAATGGGGGTTTTTGGGGTTATCTTTAGAAAAGATTACTTTACAAAAACGAATTATAATTGAGCTGGGGATTAAAAGAGAAAACTGTCTATTGTGAATTTGAAAAAAGAATAACTATTTATTTAATATTTTTAATTAAACTAGTAATCCTTTAATAGAGGCTTTACTAAGTATACTATCGTACGAAGAGGCTTTTGATCAGCTCAGCTTTTTTTCAGATTATCAAGAAAAAGAAAAAAACTTATCTGCACATCATAGGTATCATGCATTATTACGATTAACTCGTTTCTTTCAACCAATTGGTCAAACTCTAGATTTAGAAAGAAGGTTTTCTCGTTTTTTACGTTATGGTTATGTAAATCGTAATCCTTTACAAAAGCAACATATTCAAGTATTAAATGAGCTACATCAAAAATTGGTTGAAAAAGAAGAAATAGGTTTATCACCAGTCATAAGGTCAACTGCATCTAGTTTTACATTAATGGGGTTCCCAGGTGTTGGGAAATCTACCGCTATAGAGAGAATTTTATCTTTATATCCACAATTAATTATTCATCAGTATCCAATTAACACAATTCAAATTGTATGGTTAAAGCTGAATTGTCCGCATGACGGTTCTTTAAAATCATTATGTCAAAACTTTTTTGAAAAGATAGATTCATTGATAGGGACAGATTATTTCAAAAAATATGGTAGATCCCCTAATTCAGTAAGTTCAATGGTAACAAGAATGGGACAAATTGCAAGATTACATTGTCTAGGTGTTTTAATCATTGATGAAATACAACATCTTTTATCTACAAAAGGTGATGCATCTGAGAAGATGATGAACTTTTTCGTGACACTTATTAATGAAATTGGAATACCTGTTATGATGATCGGGACAATGAGAGCAAGGGCCCTTCTACAGAAGGATTTTAGACAGGCGCGTCGTGGAAGTGGTCAAGGAGATATGGTTTGGTAGCAAATTGATAATTCTGAAGATTGGGAGGTTTTGATTTCAAGTGTATGGGATTATCAGTGGACAAAAGAACATATCGAACTTAATCAAGATTTTATTAATTTAATATATGAAGAAAGTCAGGGGATTATAGATATAGCAATAAAAATATTTATATTAGCACAGGGGCGGGCTATTGAAACGGGTATAGAAAAAATTTCATTCGGCTTAATTAAACAAGTAGTTAAAGAAGATTTAAAGCTTGTTCAACCAATGTTGAATGCACTTAAATCTGGAATAGAATCGGAAATTGCAAAATATGAAGATATTATAGTTTTAGATTTACAAGAGTATATGTCAAATCAACATTCAATACTTGATATGAAAGCCAGAATCCAAGAGAAAAAGGAAAGAATATCAAAAGAACGTCAAAGCAAAGAGTTAAATAAATTAGAAAAATTGATTTTAGCTCTGATGAATTTAGAAGTAAATGAAATAAATGCCGAAAAATTAGCTAAGAGCGTAATAAATAAATTTCCTAACTTTACGATTGCGCAATTAATGAAGGAAGCGCTTCAACAAATTAGTAACAATGAAACAAAAACAGAGAAAAGTAAAAATGAATTGTTTAATGAAAATGTTTTACAATCATTTATTAATAAGGGGAAAAAGAAAAAACAGTCAGCTTATGAGACATTATTTGAAAATGGTTATATAAAAAAAACTCTAAAATAAATTTCTTAAATGGAAGAGTGATAATATTAGTATTCTTATTTATTATACAGGTTTATAAATAATGTTATGGGTAGTTTTTTTATAGTCATAGGGAGGCGTTTATTTGTTACCGTATTTTCCAAGTCTATATGAAGATGAGCTTATTTATAGTGTTTTTGCGCGTTATTATAACCATATAGGTAGTCCAAGTAGAAAGTTGAGTATAAGAAGAAAAGATTTGATTCCAGGTAAATCATGGACAATTAGTACTGATTTACCTACTTCTTTAAATAACATAATGAAACGATTAAACATATTTGCATATCCATCTGTAGATTCTTTAATAAAAAGAAATACTTTGTATTTCTACTATACAAATTTTTTTGGAAAAGAGATAAAAGAAAAAGTATGGGATGTTATGTGCAATGGTGGGAATGTTAATGTAATAAGTCTTATTGGAACAAGAGTATATACAACAATACAAAATCAGTACTTTAAGTATTGTCCGTGTTGTGTAGCTGACGATTATGAAAAGTTTGGAGAAACGTACTGGAGGTTACAACATCAGATACCTAGTGTATTTATTTGTGAGAGACATGAAACATACTTGTTAGATAGTACTGTGGTATATAAATATAGTAATACCCAATATTTAGAGCCACCTACTATTGAGAACTGTCCAATAGTAAGAAAGGAAGTAGCTTATTCGGATAGGACTAAAATGTATCTTAAATATATAACTAAAGAAAGCATTCTTCTAGCTAATAATAATTACAATTTCAAAGATGTGAATCAAATATATCGTACAATCTTAACCCAAAAAGGATATATAAATAAAAATGATTTAATTGATAGAAAAAAGTTACTTAAAGATTTTTTAGAGTTTTATGGAGAAGAATTATTAATTCTTATGAATTCAACAATCACAGATAGTGCGAACTGTTGGCTTATCAAATTAATTAGAACTCATTATACTTCGTTTCATCCTATCCGACATATATTACTTACTATTTTTTTGGGTAAATCCGTGAAAAATCTAACTGAAAATAATGAGGGGAAAATTAATCTTTTTGGCGAAGGACCATATATTTGTTTGAATAAAGCAGCAGAACATTATAATACTCGTATTATAAAAACAGTCGAAATAAAAACATTTAAAGATAAAATAAAAGGGGTTTTCGAATGTAATTGTGGATTTAGTTATTCTAAATTGGTGCCGGATCATATTTCCGATGAAAAAACGTATTGGAAAATTGAAAAATACGGAAAAATTTGGAGAGATAAGCTATTTGAGCTAAGATATGTTGAAAAACTATCAATTGCTAAGATAGCGAGAATATTAGGTACATACGGTGCTAAAGTAAACTATCATTTAAAAAATGAATTGTGTCTTGAGGATAGACAAGAAGAATTAAAACATCAAAATCGAAGGAGATATTTAGATTTAAAAGAAAAACATCCTGATTTTTTAATCATGCATCTAAAAAGAATTGATACGAATTTAATCGCATGGCTGTATAAAAATGGATAATGGAAAATAAGCCGAATGTTAAATATAGGCGTGATAACAATTCTAACACTTATAGAGAAGTGAATTGGCCGGAAAAAGATCAAGAATATTTACATAAATCAAGAGGCATTTTAGATAAATTATACCAGATTGAGCCTCCAATACATGTTACTAAAAATCGAGTAGCAAAAGAGTTAGGTATAAAGGGGTTTACAGGATATGAAAAGAGAACACCTAAAACTGTACAGTATTTACAGATGCATACTGAAGATAGAGAAGGTTATCAGTTGCGAAAAATTAAATATATTATCCCTATATTGATTAATAAAGGAGAAAAAATTATTAAAAATAACATACGAAGTTATGGATCCGTTAAATGTTTCGAGTTTAAAAACCCTGAAATGCAGAAAGAATTTATTGGACTAAGAGAGAAGTATAATTTTTAATATATATAGTGTACAACTATATTGTTTTAATAATCGTCTTGATTAATTATAGAGGCAGTTAAGGAATAACTTTATTGTAAATGTTTGTAAATATAAATGAAAAACAGAGAATCATATACTTTATGATGTATAACTATCTTGAAACAAAACGCTTGTTTCTATAACTTTTTTTGTTACTATTAATAATGAATAAAAATAAAGTATTAGGGGAAATAAAATGAAAAAAGCAATTGATCATATCGGAATCGCAGTTCGTGATATAGATAGTACGATACGTTTTTATGAACAGGTTCTATCAGGGAAATTAATAGATCGTTACGTAAGTGAAGCACCAGGTGTGGAAAGTGAAGTCGCTATTATAGAAGTGGATGGAGATAGAATTGAACTACTTGCACCGACGAATAATACAACATCACCAATTGCCCGATTTATAAAACAAAAAGGGAAAGGTGTTCATCACGTTGCATATCATGTCGATGATTTAGATGTAGCTTTAGAAGAATTAAAAAAACAAGGTATTCGAACATTAGAGCATACACTCCGAATAAATAAACATGGCAGACGATTAATTTATCTGAACCCAGCGGATACAGAAGGAACGATTATTGAGTATTGTGATTATCCAGAAGAGAAATAAAGGGATTTTATTATTGAAAAGGGTATTGCATAATAACGTAATACCCTTTTTATTTATGTATTTGCTATGTGCTTACAACAGACAGATATCTTTTCAAAAGATATCTGTTTTCTTGCTATATGTAATATGAAGCATAAGTTTGTCGGAACGGCAAGTTTATGCTTCCAAGATTTGAAGAGTATTTTTAAAGTCGTCTTTAAGTGTTTAAAAGAAGATGTGATGTTTTGAATGTATAATTTTTGGGATGTTTATTCGAAATACGAAGAAATGTTATAAACACAGTGATTGAAATAAATCCAAAGTAAACTTTTGGGTAAAAGTTTACTTTAGGATTTCGAATCATTTATAGCTAATTTTGTAATAAATTTATCAATATAGATATACACTTCATTTAAAAAACTTTGCAACAGAACTGGATAGACAATTAGTCATTAAAAATACAAAAATCTATTATTAGGAAATATTGCTGCAGGCCAGAACAGCTCCTCCATCAATCGGCCTATATAAAAAAACCGAAGTCATTGCTCAGACTTCGGTTTTTCAGCTGTACTTATCTCCACCTTTTTATCTCTTAACAAAACTTTGCAACAAAACACTATATTTCCTATTAATATAGTTAATCCAATCGAGCAAGCCGAAATAATTTTTTGAAGTATGCATACTCATTTTCTAATTAGATTAATATAAAGGGAATAGAAACGTTATAATATTTTTTAGTTTGGAAGAGCGTAAAATTTCACTTTAAATGTACCGTTAGAAGTATATCCGCTAGGAGGACCTGCGATATACAAATTCTTTCTATCATCTCCTGAAGGGATCGTTAGAATAGAACCATCTCTAACATTTGACCAAATTACAGGGTCTGTACCTGATTTATCTCTTGCGATTTTAAATGACAAAGAGGTAGCACCTGCTCCTTCTAAAACAACTCGTACTTTGGTACCTGCCGCGAGATATTCAAGTGAAAAATTATTACTTGATCTACTGGTTTGACCAGGCTGTGCCTTATAGAGTGACTCCACTACTCTTGTTAAAGTCCCTGTTACATTAGACAATTGGAATGTTTGATTAGTACCACCATGGAAATTATATACTGTAACATTTGTTCCATTTGCAGTACCATAACCACTTACATCTAGCACTTTGTTTTGATCCTTCTTATTCCTTACATAATAATATCCATTTCCTGCTTCTGTTGGTATCCAATATTGCTCTTCCTTATTTTGATTAGATGTAGCAACTACATTATTAGAACCATTAAGATCATTCCAAGCTAATACTAAATTTTGATTTGCTATATTTTTAATTTGGTATGCTGATTTATTTGAATCATATACTAGCTTCCATTTTTGATTATTAGCGTTGCCATTTTGCCACAATTGAACATTTCCATCTGCTTGATTTAAGTCAACGACACTACTATTATTTAAAATAGAAACTATTTGATAAGTACCACCATCTTCCAGTTCCGGTGCATAAGGGTCAAAGTTAATGGGTGGCTTTGCGTTAGCAAGGGCTTTTTCAAATCTTCCATCTTTGATCTCAAGTGTTGCATCTCCAAAGTTCGTAGTCATTAGTTTTTCACGAATATTTGGGCTTGGATAGCCATTCCAACCAACCATTGGTAGTTGGAGCCACTGGTGATAATAGTTTTCTGGCGGCTCGTCATTGCTATTAGCCAGGCGAAAAGCATGTGTCGAGCCGCCGTCCTTATGGTATACAATTTTCGGGTGGTTTCCATCGAATCTAACGTTTGAGCGAGGGTTAGTGTACCACTTACCATGTGCTGAATAAGTTACATATTGAACCTGACCATCTTGAACCCAAACTATTGTGTGTTCCCAGTCATGTCGATGTCCAAGCGCACCAGGGCCCGAAGTTGATTGATCTTTCTCAAAGTAACTCGCATACATAATGGCAGTCCAACCATTATTTGATTTGGCCCGAGAATAAGTGTTTGAATTTTCCAGTCGGTTAACATCTCTACAGACACTTTCCGGGGAACCTCCCAAACTTAGGCCAGGGTTAGTCGTGCCATCTGGAGAAATTGCTGCAGTCGCATAACACCCGTCTGTGTCATAGTCATACTTAGGAGCATAATCTAACTCTATCTTTGACGCATTTTGTGGAAGTGCCTTGATTACATCCCCATATGCTTTTGGGGTAGAAAGAAAACTCTTATCAAATTCTCCACCTAAATTGAATGCAAATGTACTCAATACTATTAACGCAGTCATTACTATTTTTGATATTAATTTCATGTTCCCCCTCCTAGTTATATAAATAAAATCATTACTAAAAACATTTTTTAAAAGTAGCGTAGATTATAATTTCCAGCTTTGATACTCCTTTCATATAGTTTTTTGGAGAATATAGCTCTTAACATACATCGTAAAGGTCAACCCGTGTCTAAACGTAAAAATCCTAAAAATGAAAAAACGAGCTGAATTCCCATAAATATTTCAAAGTATCTAGTCGATATGGATATAGCGGTTCATTTCTAAAATTATTTTCATGTGTCAATAATAGAAATATATTTTTTATTATGGTTACTTTTCAACTAGTACAATATCATCAAGATTGACATCAAAGCTGAACGCAGCAAGATGATAAATGTAGAATTCACTTGAATTAGTAGAATTTGGAGTAGTAAATTCGACCGATTTTTGCTCATACTGTGAGGAATTGAATTCCAAACTAGCTATGCCTCTTCCATTAACATCTACTGATACCCATACTTCTGAACTAGGAGTATTTACTTTTCCAGATGCGGACAGTATGTAGGTAGTATTAGGTTTCAAATTTATGGATCCAAACAATGCTGAACCGGATGATGCGTTTACATGAAGCCCTTTAGAATTATTTACTCCTGCATTCTCTTCAATATTGTATTTTATATTACCAAATGGTTTAAGAGGTTCTAAACTTGAATTGTGATCAAAATCCATATTTAAAACATAAGATTTCTCATTTGCCTTTAACTGTACATTATCAAACTTAGCCCTTCCATTTGCTGTGGAAGCAAGTTTAACAGCAAAGTTTGACACATCCTCACCTGTTTTAAACTTCATCTCATAATGTTCCGGCTTAAATCCTGTATACTGCTTCTTTGTTAATGGAACTATTTCTTGAGTGGCATTCAGATTACCGACTGTTACTTCTGCTGGAGAACCTATACTTCCCGCTATATCAAATGATAATGTATATTCTGTATTCGGCTTTACAGTAACAAGCTGATAGGCTGTGTCTGTATGCATTAATTTCAGATAGTGATTGCCTGGTTCAGAATTTCCAATATTCTCGGTAGAAGAATTAGGATTAGATAAAATCCAGTTATTTAGCCCATCCTCAAAACCTCCATTCCTAACTTGTTCATTTGCAGATGGACTATCTGCTGATACAATACCTGAAAAACCTATACTGGTACTTAATACAATTGCTGTAGAAAATACTCCTATACCGATTTTTTTAAACAATTTCTTCATCTCCTTTGGTCAGGTTAAAATCTATTTTTTCATACTTTCTATATATATTTGGATAAACCTGCCAAAGAACAACTTTATTAATAAATGGTTTATAGGTTATTTTCAATTGAAAGTTCTTCAACATATACAAGGACACCTTGCTCAAATTGAACGGGTAAAGAAAGCATATCAAGAGGGCAAAGTGAACTATTAACTAACGGAAGCGTCAGTTCCATTTGCTCGTTTATTAAAGTTATTCGTATCAATTTGACTAAACATTATTCCAAAGCTACATGAATAAAATACACGGCAAGCTTATGGGTTAATAATTAACTCACGGCCAATTTATCCTTCCAATTCCGTTAAATAATTAGATAATCACCTACAAAAATAAGTGTTTTCTGGCCAACTTATGCTTCCGATTGTGGGGATTTATGGGTAAAGTGACGCTATACAAGTGTGTATTACATATATGAAATACTCCAATGATGAGATACGTAAAATTTGAATTTGCTTCTAATATATGTGTAGTGTACAACTATGTTGTTTTAATAATTACCTTGATTAATTAATTATGGATGCATATAAGGAACAACTTTGTTTTAACTATTTCAAAATTAAAGCTGAAAAATAGGGGGTTATACGCCTTCTGATGTACAACTATCTTGAAACAAAACAACAGGTTCTATCAGGAGAATTAATAGATCGTTACGTAAGTGAGGCAACAGGTGTGGAAAGCGAAGTAGCCATTCTTGAAGTGGATGGAGATAGAATTGAATTACTTGCACCGACAAATAACACCACTTCACCAATTGCCCGATTTATAAAACAAAAAGGTAAAGGTGTACATCACGTTGCGTATCGTGTCGATGATTTAGATGTGGCTCTAGAAGAGTTAAAAGAACAAGGTATTCGGACATTAGAGCATACACTACGCATTAATAAGCACGGTAGAAGGTTAATTTATCTTAACCCAGCGGATACTGAAGGAACGATTATCGAGTATTGTGATTATCCGGAAGAGAAATAGAAGAGGGATATTTTTTTAAAGGTGTTACGTAATAACGTAATACCTTTTTATTTATGTATTTCACATTTTCTTCACAAATGATTCACGATAACTTTTCTTCTTTGATAACTTACATAAATATATTTTATGATATAATAACAATCGGCTTTAAAAATGTAAGTTGTATCTATCATAATAGTTACTATTATATTGGAAGTTTAGAGGTGGAAGAGAAATAAAGAGTTATACTTTCTAGAAGTTTATATTTAATCAGGTTAATATTTTGCTCAAGAATCAAACTCGGGAAGTAAAAATAATGAAAATATAGCGATGAGGAAGAAAGAAGTGAAATGAGTGTGAAAGTAATGAAAAGGTTAGGGACATTGTTATTACTTGCATGTGTGCTTATCATATTGATACCGAAAAGTGCATCTGCTCATGCGTATGTTGTGAAATCAAACCCTACGGAAAATGAAACATTGAAGAAAGCACCGTCTGTTGTGAAAATCGAGTTCGATGAGGACATACAAATCTCAAGTTTTAATACATTATACGTGAGAGATACATCAGGTAAAAGGGTCGATTTAAAAGATGCTCATATTGATAAAAAAAATAAAAAGCTATTAGAAGCTGGATTGAAAGAGAATCTTAAAAATGGTCTCTACTCTATTCAGTGGAAAGCTATTTCAGCTGATGGACATCCCATTCAAGGAGTTATTCCATTCCGTATTGGATTAGCGGAAGCTGGAGCAGATGATATACAAGTAGAAGAGATGGGATATGTTCCGCAAATTGATATGATCATGGAACGTGGAATTTTATATACAAGTTTCTCACTATTTATAGGAGTGCTATTCTTTAATCTTATTATGTATAAAGGGAATGCAACCTCGGTTCGATCAAGGAGTAAGAACATAATATGGATTTCCTTATTAGGGATATTTACTAGCTTGTTATTCAATCTACCACTGCAAGCGAAAATAAATGCTGATGTTTCATGGCTAGAAGCATTCAATCCTTTACTATTAAAAGAAACGTTACAGCTTTCTGTTTTTAGTTATGTTTGGATTACTCAAATGGTTCTCATTAGTTCGCTTATAATTGTTACGTATTTTACGATGAGGCGTGAGAAGCTATCGTCTTTTAAAGTATGGAGTATTCCAATAGTGCTGTTTATTGGAATACTTGTTATGAAAGCATTTAATAGTCACGCATATGGTTTAAAGTTTAAAGATATTGCTGTTGTTATGGATTTTTTACATTTATTCGCAGCTTCATTATGGATTGGTGGTTTATCGTCTATTATTCTTCTGTTACGTAAAGAGGATAACAAATGGAATATGTATTGGGATATGATTAAGCGTTTTTCACCGTGGGCAACATGCGCTGTCATTGTGATTTTAATAACAGGTCTTTTTAACAGTACATTTTTTATTCCAACAATCCACTCGTTATTTGATACGAAGTATGGATTAGCTTTACTAGCAAAGATACTTTTATTCGTTTTCATGGGGATATTGGGAATTATTCATTATGTGAAAGGGAAAATGAGAGCGGAGCAAGGATTAGGTGCTACGGTGAAAGTAGAGTTTATCATTGGAATTATCATTTTCGTCATCGTAGCTTTTATGACAAACGTACAAACACCACCGATGCCTCCTACTGGACCTTTTACAGAGAGTAAACAATTAGATAATGGATATGAAATGACGCTAAATGTAAGTCCTAATAGAGTAGGACAAAATATATTCCATATTACTTTAAAGGATGAGAACGGACAACCCGTTACTGATATGGAACAAATTATATTAACGACTCAATCGTTAGATATGAATATGGGAAAAGGATCATTTAAAGTTTCGGCAGTTTCACCGGGAGAATATGAAGCAGAAGGTATGTATATTAACATGACAGGAAACTGGAATATACAAGTACATGGATTAACGAAATCGCTTGATAGCTTCGATACGGATTATAAATTTATTGTAGGTGGCAGATAAAGTGAAACTTTAAGCAGCCCTCATCAATTGGGCTACCCGGCGAATAGCGGGATAAAGAGTAGGTATAGATAAAAAGGAGCTAATTGAAAATGGAACGTATAAAAAAATTAGGAACAACAATGATCGCAACAGCAATTACAATGGGAATGTTTTCGTTACCTGTTAGTGCGCACGTTACTGTGAAGCCAGCAACTTCTGACATCGGTTCTTGGGAGACTTACACGATAAAAGTACCAGTTGAAAAGAATATAGCAACAACAAAAGTTACACTGAAAATACCGTCTGGTGTGGAATTCCAACAGTATGAACCAGTGCCAGGGTGGAAAATGGAAGAGCAGAAAGATAATGCCGGAAAAGTGAAAACTGTAGTATGGGAAGCAATAGGAGAAGGGATTTTACCCGGTCAGTTCCAGCGATTTACTTTCGTCGCTAAAAATCCGGATAAAGAACAAAAAATAGCTTGGGATGCATATCAACAATATAAAGACGGAGAAATTGTTGAATGGACAGGCGATGAGAAAGCTGAAAAACCGCATTCACTTACTACAATTGCAAAAGGTACGTCATTAACAGGAGAACATGGTGAAGTATCTAATGTAGAAAAGAATGAAGGTACTAGTAATATGCAGTTGATAGCAATTGTTTTATCTATTTTGGCAATTGTATCTTCGGTAGGTGCGTGTGTTTTTGTAGTGCGTCGTAAAAAATAAGATATAAAAAAGAGCCTACAAATAGTAGGCTCTTTCTCATATTTATTTCACTTCAACCTGCTGCCTTACAGCAAGTGTTTTCGGCTTTATATTTACAAAACAAATGCTCACAACAATAAATAATAGGCCAATAAATAAGCTCATTGTAATAGCTTCATGTAAGAAGATTGAACTTACAATAATAGCGATAAGGGGAATAAGGAATGTATAAGCCCCTACTTTACTCGCTTCACCAGCTCCAACGAGTGTGAAGTATGCAAGCCACCCCATTGCAATAACAAAGAATGAAATAAAGAGTAGTACACTAACAAATGGCATACTCCAAGCAATACTAGACCAACTTTCAAATTCTGAGCCAAATCCGATTAAACAAAGACCACCGATAAGAAGCTGAATTGTTACCATCCAAATGGCATTAACACGGTGACCAGTCTTCTTAATGAATACTGTGCCAAGTGCCCAGCCAATAGCGCATCCTAACGCGAGAAGGATTCCAATAACAGAAATATGTCCTGTTAAACTGCTTGAGCTAATAACACCTACACCAATAAATCCGAGAACAAGCCCGGAAATTTTTAAGCCGTACATTGATTCTTCAAGCCATATCCACGAGAAAATACCGAGTAAAACTGGTTGTAGAAATACAATGGCGGAAAATAACCCAGCAGGCATATATTGAAGACCAACAGTTTGTAACCCGTAAAATATAATGATGTTAAGTAAAGAAGAAATAACGTATAAATGCCACGTTTCTTTTAAATGTAATTCTTTATATTTGGGTAGAGCGAAAAGGAGTAAAATGAATCCTCCAATTAAAGTTCGAATGCCTGCAAATAAAACGGGTGGTGTATAATGCAGGGCAAACTTAGATAAAGGCCAATTGATTCCCCACATGAAAACGAGAAAGGTAAGGATTATGGCCGTCTTAGTTCGAGAAAGCTGTGTCACGGTAAGACCTCCTTGTTGTTATTCATTTCACTATGATATGATATCGAATGTAATAAATAAAATGAATCTTTTTTATAAGGAGTATAAGTGATTAGTTATGACTATTACACAACTGCAAGTATTAATAAAAACTATTGAGTTAGGTAGTTTTACGAAGGCTGCCAGGGTGTTAAATATGACGCAGCCAGCTGTAAGTCATGCCATTTCAAGTATTGAGTCAGAGTTAGGAGTTACGATTCTTATACGTGATAAACGACAAGGATTACTCGTTACGGATGTAGGAAACAGAATTCTTGTACATATTAGAGAGATTTTGAACGGTGTAGAGAAGATTGAACAAGAAGTTGCGATGGAGAAAGGACACGAAGTGGGGACGATTCGAATTGGGAGTTTTCCGAGTGCTTCTGCACATTTCTTACCGAAAATGATAAACCATTTTAAGGAGAAGTATCCGAGCTTAGAGGTCGTTCTTTGTGAAGGAACAATTAAAGAAGTTGAAGATTGGTTAATATCGAGGGTTGTTGATATAGGAATTGTTATTTTGCCTAATAAAGAGATGGAGATTGTCCCGTTAACGAAGGGAAAAATGGTTGCTATCTTAAGAGAGGATCATCCTCTTTGTAAGAAGGACTCTATTACAATTCGTGATTTGGAGAATGAACCGATCATATTATGTAAGGGCGGATACGAACCACCCATCATTGATATGTTTAAACAAGCCAACGTACCACTTCGGGCTGAGTATGTAATTTCTACCGTTACTACAGCTTTAAATATGATTCAAGAAGGATTAGGCATTGCAATATTAGCTGAATTATCTTTAACGAATTTACCACAGAATGTGCAAACGAGAGAATTGGAACCGCAAGTATGGAGAGAAATTGCTTTAGCTGTTCCTTCATTAAAGGATTCTTCAATCGCTGTACAGCTATTTATTGAAGAATTTCAAGCGCTATTTGCAGAATAAAAAGGGGTGTCTCATATATCATAATGGGGCACTTTTTAATTTACTTATAAAAAATCTATGAAAAGGATTGACTTATTTTTTAGTTGTAACTATAATGATTACATCGAGGTGGTGATTACGATGAAAATTAGTAGCCGCTTTTCCATAGCTGTTCATATTTTATCTATTTTGAAAAACAATCCATCTTCACTTTGTACTTCAGACTATATGGCTGAGAGTGTCAATACAAATCCAGTAGTCATTCGTAAAATCATGTCGTACTTGAAACAAGCTGGCTTTGTTTACGTAAATCGTGGACCGGGTGGGGCAGGTTTACTAAAGGATTTACATGAAATCACATTGTTAGATGTGTATCATGCAGTGAATGTAGTGGAAGAGGATAAATTATTTCACATTCATGAGCAACCGAATCCAGATTGTCCAATTGGGGCGAATATTCAAGCGGTGTTAGAAATTATTTTAATTCAAGCACAATCCGCGATGGAAGAAGTTTTGAGAAATATTACGATGGGGCAGCTGTTTGAAACTTTGCAAGAAAAAATGAATGCTTAAATCATATTTATATTTTTTTAACATTAATGTAACTTGTATGGTTACAACTATAAAGGTAAGGTGTAAAAGTTATGACTGTAAAAATGAAAGTATACTCAGATTTTATATGTCCATTTTGTTTTTTAGCAAAAGGTCCATTAGATGAAGTAGCGAAAGAAAAAGATGTAGAAATTGAATGGATGCCATTTGAATTACGTCTAAGTCCATATTCAAAAATAGATCCATGGAATGAGCCAGAAAAATTAGGTTCATGGGATGCTTTCATTCTTCCGACAGCGAAGAAGTTAGGAATTGATATGCGCTTGCCACGTGTTTCACCACATCCATATACACATTTAGCTTTCGAAGGATGTCAATTTGCGAAAGAACATGGACTAGGTAATGAGTATCATCACCGCGTATTCACAGCATTTTTCCAAGAAGAGCAAAACATTGAAGATATTGATGTGTTAACAAAATTAGCGGTAGAAGTAGGACTTCCTGAGGCGGAATTTAAAGCTGCTTTAGTAACTCGTAAATATAAAGAAAAGCATCAAGAAGCAATTCAGCACGCATATGATGAAGCGAATATTATGGCTGTTCCAACTGTCATGATTGGAGATGAAGTCATTCAAGGGCTTGCTAGTAAAGAAACACTAGAAAGGGTCATTGATAAAGAAATTGAAAAGGATAAAACAAATTCATTTGAAGGTATGCAATGTAATACCGATGGATATTGCTAATTCGCTTGTTATGAAATAACAAAATAAATTATAAAACAAACATTTGGAGGAATTAAAATGTCAGCAACTACAACAAACTTAAAAGAAGCAATCGTGAACCGCCGTTCAATTCGTAAAGTAACAAAAAACGATGCAATTACGAAAGAAAGAATTGAAGAAGTGTTAAAAACAGCTTTACACGCACCAACATCTTTCAATATGCAAAGTGGTCGTATGGTTGTATTAATGGATGGAGAGCATGAAAAGTTTTGGGATATCGTTAAAGAAACACTAAGAGCACGCGTACCAGCAGAAAACTTTGAAGCGACTGTAGAAAGACTAAAAGGCTTCCATGCAGGTGTAGGAACAGTTCTATTCTTTGAAGATCAAGCAACTGTAGAAAAAATGCAAGAAAATGCCCCATTATACAAAGATCAGTTCCCATTCTGGTCTCATCAAGGAAATGCGATGTTACAACATACTGTGTGGATGCTATTATCTGCTGAAGGAATTGGGGCGTCATTACAACATTACAACCCAATCGTAGATGCTGAAGTGAAAGAAACTTGGAACATTCCGGCAGAGTGGAGCTTAGTAGGTCAAATGCCATTTGGTGAATCAAACGAACAACCAGCAGAAAGAACGTTCTTGCCTACTGAAGATGTAGTGAAGTTTTATTAAGAAATACAATATGTAACGAGAAGGAAGCTGTGCTTAAAAACAGCTTCCTTTTTTGTAGTGGTGTTAATTTATGCGCATTTAGGGAAGAAATATAAGAAATAATACGGTGAGAAGGGAATTAGAAAAATGAATGATGAGAAAAAATATACAGTGGTAGGTACTGATGTTGAGGAAGTAAAGCGTTTAAATAAAAATTCAGGGTTAACGTATAATCAAGTGAAAGAAATGTTAGCAAAGCAAATGCAAAAAAAGAAGTAATTAGATTGAAATCTTTCATTTTTTCATTTAGCATTTTGATTGGAGAGAGTTAAGTAAAAGGTAACTCTCTTTTTTGTATAGCTAAGCATCTTATAGAGTGGAGGAAGCAACATGAAGAAATGGGTAAAGGTAACGCTGTCTATCACTGGAGGCATTGTCTTATTAGCGTGTGCCGGCGGATATTACGTGTATAAAAATTATTTTCCAAAGGAACCTGAGCGTATTGTATATGATAAAGAAAGAGTGCTACAACCGATACATAATCAGCTTAAAGGAATCAATATAGAAAATGTAAAGATAAAAGAAAGAGAAGTCGTAAATGCGACTGTAGATGAGCTTCAAAAAATGATTGATGATGGAAAGTTGTCATATGAAGAATTAACGAGTATTTATCTCTTTAGAATACAAGAACATGATCAAAATGGAATAACATTAAATTCTGTTACAGAGATAAATCCTAATGCGATGGAAGAAGCAAGAAAGTTAGATCAAGAGCGGGGTAGAAACAAAAATTCGAATTTATATGGTATTCCTGTCGTTGTAAAAGATAATGTACAGACGGAAAAAGTGATGCCGACTAGTGCAGGAACTTATGTATTAAAAGATTGGATTGCAGATCAAGACGCAACAATTGTGAAGCAGTTGAAAGAAGAAGGAGCATTTGTTTTAGGAAAAGCGAATATGTCTGAGTGGGCGAACTATTTATCTTTTACAATGCCAAGCGGGTATAGCGGGAAGAAAGGACAAAATTTAAACCCGTACGGTCCGATTACATTCGATACTTCAGGATCAAGTTCAGGATCTGCTACAGTAGTTGCAGCAGATTTTGCGCCGCTTGCAATTGGAACAGAAACGACGGGATCGATTGTTGCACCAGCGGCGCAGCAATCAGTAGTTGGGTTACGTCCATCTTTAGGTATGGTAAGTAGAACAGGAATTATTCCATTAGCTGAAACTCTTGATACAGCAGGACCTATGGCAAGAACAGTAAAAGATGTAGCAACGTTATTTAATGCAATGATAGGTTATGACGAAAAAGATGTTATGACAGAAAAAATGAAAGATAAAGAAAGAATTGATTATACAAAGGATTTATCAATAGATGGATTAAAAGGGAAAAAGATAGGGCTTCTTTTTTCTGTAGACCAACAAGATGAAAATAGAAAAGTAGTAGTAGAAAAAATTAGAAAAGACCTTCAAGATGCAGGTGCGATATTAACTGATAATATCCAGTTAAGTGCTGAGGGTGTAGATAATTTGCAAACATTAGAATATGAGTTCAAGCATAATGTAAACGACTATCTTTCACAGCAAAAGAATGTACCGGTAAAATCGTTAGAAGAGATTATAGCGTTTAATAAAAAGGATAGTAAAAGACGAATAAAATACGGACAAACATTAATTGAAGGGTCTGAAAAATCTGCTATAACGAAAGAAGAGTTTGAAAACGTAGTGCAAACGAGTCAAGAAAATGCAAGAAAAGAGCTAGATAGGTATTTAGTAGAAAAAGGTTTGGATGCTCTAGTTATGATTAATAACGATGAAGTCCTTCTATCAGCTGTAGCTGGTTATCCGGAATTAGCGGTTCCTGCTGGATATGATAAAAATGGAGAACCAATCGGTGTAGTGTTTGTAGGGAAACAGTTTGGTGAAAAAGAGCTTTTCAATATTGGATATGCGTATGAACAGCAGTCCCAAAATAGAAAATCACCTAGTTTATAAAAGATTATATGAAAAATAACTGCCACCGAAATTATGTTGGTGGATTCCAGTTAAACGAATCTAACAATATGAAAAGAAAAAAAGGATTCTTCTCAATTAGTAAGAAAGATTGTCTATAGGAGTTCATAAAATGTAATATATTCAATTTCCATCCATTGAAGGGGGAGGTTAATTCTTAATGAATGAAGTAAAGAGTTTTTTTCGAAGTAGAGGGTTTCAACGGTTTCTCGTTTTAATAATAGTAGCGCTTGTATTATACGCATTAAAAAGTATGATTAATTTAATATTAATTACGTTTATACTGACGTTTTTAATGGATCGATTTCAACGTTTTATTTCAAGAAAATTGAAAGTAAACCGGAAAATTGTTATTGCATGTTTATATATAATACTAGTTTCCTTTATAGGCACAACATTATATAAATATTTACCTGTGCTGACGATACAAATTTCACAATTAATTTATCAATTTAAACTGTTTTTTCAAAATCCACCTGATAATGAAATCGTTAAATATGCACTTTCGACAATTAATGGGATGGAAGTATCAAAATATATAGAACAAGGTGTAGACGTCATATATCAATCAATAGCAAATATAGGGAAGGTAAGTTTACAAATATTATTATCTCTAATTTTAAGCTTATTTTTCTTATTAGAAAAAGAGCGTATTATTACATTTACATCAAAGTTTAAAGATAGTAAGTTAAAAATCTTTTATGAAGAAATTGCATATTTTGGTGAAAGATTTGCAAGATCGTTCGGCAAAGTAATTGAGGCTCAGTTTTTAATTGCCGTTGTAAATTGTATTCTTACTGTCATTGCATTAATCGTTTTAGGATTTCCACAGCTACTTGTATTAGCTGTTATGATTTTCTTACTAGGGTTGATTCCTGTTGCAGGTGTGATTATTTCTTTGTTTCCACTTTGTATCATTGCTTACAACGTAGGTGGAGTTATGTACGTAGTATACATACTCGTATTCATAACAGTAATCCATGCTCTTGAAAGTTATTTTTTAAATCCGAAGTTTATGTCTGCAAAAACAAATTTACCAATATTCTACACATTTATGATTCTTATCTTCTCAGAGCATTTCCTTGGAATATGGGGGCTTATTATCGGGATACCAATCTTTATCTTTTTATTAGATGTACTTGATATAAATAATGAGGATGCGACTAAAAAATAAGAAATGATAGAAAATCACTAAAAAGTCATAGGAGATAATGAAAATAAAAAGCAATCCAAAATAAATTGGATTGCTTTTTATCTTAATTAAAGAACCGGAGCCATTGTTTCTTTCAATACTTGAACAGAGTGGTCGAATTTTAATTCTTCATCTTCACTTAATTCAACCTCTAAAATTTCACGAACACCGCCGCGATTTAAAACAGCAGGTACCCCGATATAAACATCTTTTTGACCGTATTGACCTTCTAAGTAAGCTGATACAGTTAATACACTATTTTCGTCGTTTAAAATTGCTTTTGTAACACGTAGAAGTGACATACCGATACCATAATAAGTTGCGCCTTTACGCTCAATAATATGGTAAGCTGCATCACGGACGTTTATGAAAATTTTGTCTAAATCTTCTTGATTATACGTGTTGTCTTTTTCAAGCAGTGTTTGTAGTTTTTGGATACCAACGGAAACATGGCTCCAAACTGGAAGTTCAGTATCGCCGTGTTCTCCGATAATATAAGCGTGAATGTTGTGTGGACCAATATCGAAGTACTCACCTAACATATAGCGGAAACGAGCAGAATCAAGCGTTGTACCAGAACCGATTACACGTTCTTTCGGTAAACCAGATTCTTTCCAAGTTACGTAAGTTAAAATATCTACAGGGTTTGTTGCGATTAAGAAGATGCCATCAAATCCGCTATCCATAATACTGCGAACGATTTGTTTGAAGATTTTAGCGTTTTTCTCAACTAAATCTAAACGTGTTTCGCCTGGTTTTTGTGGTAATCCAGCTGTAATAACTACAAGGTCAGCATCTTTACAATCTTCGTAGCTGCCTTTCCATACTCTAGTTGGAGCTGGTGCGAATGGAACAGCATGACTTAAGTCCATTGCTTCCCCTTCAGCTTTTGCCTCATTTACATCGACTAAAACAAATTCTTCAGCTACAGCCTGGTTAATCATGCAGTAAGCATAACTACATCCAACTGCTCCTGTTCCTACTAATACAACACGGTTAATACCTTTTTTCATTTCAAAATTCCTCGCAATTTCATTGATTTTATTATGTAAGATAATACGTCTTACTTCTATAGAGTCATATCTAGTTTATTACATTTTATAAAAGATATTCAAGTATTTGAAAATGTATCCGTGCAAATCCGCGAACAAAACATAGGAATTCAGTGAACCGAATATAATTCAGTAAAATCCTTTGTAAAAGGGGAAATGGCATGGGGAATCCATTAGCAATGGAAGAAATGCTTCATATTATTCATGCAGGGCTTGTTAAAAAGAATAACCCAAAACGGATTACGATTGCAGGTGCAGGGATTTCTGGATTAGTTGCAGGTTCTTTATTAAAAGAGGCTGGGCACGAAGTAACGATTATAGAAGCAAATAACAGAATAGGTGGCAGAGTGTATACGATTCGGGAACCATTTAGTGTGGGTTTATATTTTAATGCGGGACCGATGAGAATCCCTGACACCCATAAGTTAACCTTAGCGTATATTCATAAATTTAAACTACCTTTAAACCTTTTTATAAATAAAACTTTTGCAGATATCATTTATACGAATAACATTCAAACGAGATTGAATGTGTTTGAAAATGATCCAAGTGTACTTGAATATCCGGTTTTGGATAAAGAAAGAGGAAAAACGGCAGAAGAGCTAATGATTGAAGTATTAGAACCAATACTAAATTACATTAAGAAGGATCCTGATAAAAACTGGCTTATCGTTGAAAAAAAGTATAAAACGTATTCGCTTGGTTCATTTTTAATGGAGTATTATTCAGATGGTGCGATAGATATGATTGGGGTACTTCTTGATATGGAAGCTTATATGGGAATGTCCTTAATTGAAGTATTACGTGAAATGATTTTCTTTACTTCAACAACGAAATATTATGAAATAACTGGTGGAATGGATAAGTTATCGAATGCATTCTTACCACAATTAAGGGAACATATTTTAATGCCGTATAAGGTTGATAAAATTATACAAGAAGATAATAAAGTAATGTTACAAGGAAATCATGAACAAACGTTAGAGCAATTTACAATAACAAGTGATTTTGCTATTATTACAATTCCATTTTCAGCGTTAAGATTTGTAGAAGTTCAGCCATACTATTTATTCTCTTATTTTAAAAAAAGAGCAATTCGTGAATTAAATTATATTGCTGCAACTAAAATTGCAATAGAGTTTAAAAGTAGATTTTGGGAGAAAGCGGGACAGTGTGGCGGTAAATCTATTACTGATTTACCGATACGGTTTACATACTATCCGAGTTATGGCATTCATACTCCAGGACCAGCTATCGTTATAGCAAGTTATACGTGGGCAGATGAGGCGTTAACATGGGATAGTCTCCCGCAAAGAGATCGTATTCGGTACGCATTAAAAAATTTAGCGGAAATATACGGTGACATCGTCTATAGTGAGTTTGTCACTGGAACATCTTTTAGCTGGAGTAAAAATCCGTATTCTTGCGGTGCATTTACAGCTTTCGAACCAGGCCAAGAGCTCGAGTTATTTCCGTATATTACACCACCATCTGGAAAAGTACATTTTGCAGGAGAGCATACGACATTAACACATGGATGGATGCAAGGGGCAATTGAGTCTGGAGTTAGAGTTGCATATGAAGTAAATGAACAGTGAATCTCTTATATTTACAAATGGTCATTCTTTTAATAAAATGATAAATATAAATCGTAATTATTACGCTTTGAATACATTTGAAGTAAAGAAATGGATGGTCGGTTGAATGAATAAAGTGGAGATTCATATATTAGGTGGTTTTTTAGGTAGTGGAAAATCAACATTATTACAAAATTTATTGTTAGCAGAGAAAAAGAAGAATAGAAAAGTTGCAGTATTAATGAATGAAATTGGTGAATACTCAGTAGATACAGATATTATTGGAAAAGAGAATGTTTTAAGAGAACTTCTTAAAGGATGTATTTGTTGTACGTTAAAAGAAGAGCTTGAAATACAATTACATTCGTTATACCAACAAGAAAGACCAGATGTAATTTATATAGAAACGACAGGTGTTGCGCATCCAATTGAAGTGTTAGACGCGTGTGTCTCGCCAATTTTAGCTCCTTTTCTGGAAGTGAAATCAATTGTAGTCGTTTTAGATGCAGTAAGGTGGTTAAATCGAAGTATATTAAGTGCAAATGTACAACAGCTATTGCATGAGCAACTGAAATTTGGTAGTCACATTCTTGTTAATAAAGCAGATTTACTAACAGATGAAGATAAGAATACAGTATTTGAAGAAGTAAAGGCAATAAATGATCATGCGAAAATGTATGAGACAAAGTATTGTAATATATCTTTAAAAGATATAGAAGAAGCAGAATTTCCAAATGATGAGGAACACGAGACACTACATGTCAAACAGCATTTACATATACAAACAATGACATATCAATTTACGAAACCGATTGATCAAGACAAATTATATGAATGGCTTTCGAATTTACCAGATAGTATTTATCGAGTGAAAGGTTTTGTGAAATTCCATGGAGATAAATACCCTCACCTATTCCAATATTCGTTCGGAGTACCAACTTTATTAGAACAAGACTTCGGTTTCCCGACAAACTTAGTAGTAATAGGAGAAGGACTAGATAAGAAACAATTGGCTGAAGGGTTAGAGAAAGTAGAACTTAACTCTAATTAAGGGGAAAAGACTAACTTAAAAATAAGTTAGTCTTTTTGTATGGTCATTACTGAAATGAAACAGTATTTTCAATTGGATTGCAGAATATATATTGATTGTATGTCCGTTTCCATTACATAGGAAGGTGATTATATATTTGTGCCGAATGTAGAGGGTACTACAAGAGTTTTCCATTATCTATCGAATTAGTTAGTCATGATTACGGACAGGGGATTTTGGCGTGTTTGATTCTATCAGAAAGTAAAGTATGGGGAGGATCACAATGTCGATGAAAAAACGTAAGTGGCTAAAAACAATGTTTACTGGTTGTGTTTTAGGTTCGTTATTAATAACGGCAGCTTGTTCAGGAAAGAAAACAAGTACAGAGGATGAAAAAACGATTAAGGTAGGAGTCCTTGCTTCTTTAACAGGACCGCTAGAATCGTATGGAAAACAAACAGTGAACGGATTTGAATTAGGGTTAGATTATGCAACTGGTGGAACTGGGAAAGTAGATGGGAAAAAGATTAAGTTTGTTGTAGAAGATACAGAAACGAAAGCGGATGTAGCAGTTAAAAAAGCTACGAAGTTATTAGAAGAAGAGAAAGTTGATTTTTTAGTTGGATCGTCTAGTTCAAGTGATACGTTAGCGGTTTTACCACTGGCTGAAGAATATGAAAAGATTATGGTTGTAGAACCGGCAGTTGCGGATAGTATTACCGGGAAGAACTGGAATAAATATATTTTTAGAACTGGAAGAAGTTCCTCACAAGATGCGATTGCAGGAGCAGCAGCAATTGCGAAAAAAGATGTAAAGATTGCAACATTTGCCCCAGATAACGCTTTTGGTCGTGAAGGGATTGCTGCATTTAAAGCGGGTGCGAAAAAATTAGGTGCGAACATTGTGAATGAGCAATACGCGGATACAAATTCAACAGATTTTACAGCGAATATTCAAAATATCATTAGTTCAAAACCAGATTATTTATTTATCGTTTGGGCAGGGGCAAATTCACCTTGGAAACAGTTGAAAGATATGAATGTGGAAGCGCAAGGTATTAAAATTTCTACAGGTGCGCCAGATATACCAGCATTAAAAACAATGGATGCATTAGTAGGTATGCAAGGTTTTTCTGTATATTATCACACACTTCCAAAAAATAAAGTGAATGATTGGCTAGTTGAAGAGCATAAAAAACGTTTTAATGGTGCAGTGCCAGATTTGTTTACAGCAGGAGGAATGTCAGCAGCAATTTCTATTGTAGAAGCCTTAAAGAAAACAAAAGGTGATACAGATGTAGATACCTTGATTAAGAAAATGGAAGGAATGGAATTTGATACACCGAAAGGAAAGATGAAGTTTAGAGAGAAGGACCACCAAGCGATGCAAACACTGTATTCTATCACATTGAAAAAGCAAGACGGTGTTGATTATCCGGTGCCAGTGTTAGAGCGAGAATTAACGATGAAAGAAACAGAACCACCAGTTCAAAATAAATAGACTGAATTTTCTGTTGTTTTTTATATAAAGAGGGGGGACCCTCTTTATACATATTTCTTTCATACTCACGGCTTTAAAGGGAGGGATTTCGTGACACATTTGCTAGAGACGAAAAATCTTAGTGTATCTTTTGGTGAACATCAAGTTATTAAAGATGTAAATTTAACTGTCCAAAAAGGAAAGCTCATTTCTATTATTGGGCCAAATGGTGCGGGGAAGACAACGTTATTTAATTTACTAAGTGGACAGATTTCACCCACAACAGGTGAAGTGTATTTTAAAGGGCAAGATATTACAAAACTATCGATTTCAGATCGAACACGCTTAGGAATCGGTCGCTCTTTTCAGCTTACAAACATATTCCCAGAATTAACGGTACTTGAAAATGTCCGTTTAAGTGTTCAATCATTCGTACAAGATTACTATAGTTTTTTCCCGAGTTCAGCAAAATTAAAGCAACAAGTTGGAGAGGCGAGACGTTTCTTAAAAACAGTATTACTTCATGAAAAAGAGAACGTATTAGCGAAAGATTTGGCACATGGAGAGAAAAGGAAGCTAGAACTTGCGATGTTATTAGCTTTAAAAACGGATGTGTTATTACTTGATGAGCCGACGGCAGGTATTTCGGTTGAGGAAGTCCCTGCTATATTACAAGTGATTGAAAATATTAAGAAACATCCAGAGAGCACAATTGTACTTATCGAACACAAAATGGATATGATACTAGGTTTGTCAGATCATCTTATCGTTTTATTTCATGGAGAGTTATTGGCTGAAGGATTGCCAGAAGAAATTATGAAAGATGAGCGTGTACAAAGTGCTTATTTAGGGGGATTATATAGTGGCACTATTACAAGTGAATAATATAGAAACGTATTTAGATCAGTTTCATATTTTGCAAGGAGTATCTCTTGCTGTTGAGAAAGGGACGATTACTGTACTGTTTGGTAGAAATGGGGCAGGGAAAACAACGACATTACGTTCAGTGATGGGGTTTCACCGCATTGCAGATGGTGAAATTTATTATGATAGTGCAAAAGTGAGTGGATTACCTACACATTTAATTTCAAGGAAAGGAATAGGGTATGTACCAGAAAATCAAGGTATTTTTCATGATTTGACAGTAGAAGAAACTTTCGCTCTTGCTAGGGGAAAAGGTGAGGAAGTAGAAGGGAAAATAGAGTGGATGCTGGAACTATTTCCGGATTTAAAGCAGTTTTGGAATAAGAAAAGTGGGCTCTTGAGCGGAGGGCAAAAGCAAATGTTGGCTATTTCAAGAGCGTTTATTAATAGTGATGGATTATTACTTATTGATGAACCGAGCAAAGGGCTATCCCCGATAATGGTGGAGAAATTAATGGTAGCTATTTTGAAGATGAAAGAGAAAACAACAGTTTTACTTGTTGAGCAAAATTTTATGATGGCCAGTCAAATTGGCGATTATTTTTACATTATGGATAACGGACGAATTGTTCATAACGGTTTTATGAATGAATTAAAAAAGGATAAGGAAATGTGTCATAAATATTTAGGAATCTCTTAACATGAATCCGAGGTGAAAAGGATGGATGTGTTAATCAATTTATTTGTAAATGGGATTTCAACAGGGATGCTCATTTTTTTGTTAGCATCAGGTCTTTCACTTATTTTCGGTTTAATGAGCGTTTTAAACTTTGCACACGGTGGTTTATTTGCATGGGGAGCATTTACAGGTGTTTGGTTATTTAATGTGACAGGAAGTTATATATTAGCTTTAGTTGGAGCAGTAGCCATGGGAATGTTCCTAGGATTTATTTTAGAAAGGTTTCTTATTAGGCCGGTATATGGAAATCATGTTCGACAGCTGCTCGTTACGCTTGGAGGAATGCTCGTTCTTAGTGAGTGTATTAAAATATTTTGGGGGCCAAACCCTATTAGTGCAAAATTACCGTTATGGTTACAAGGAAGTTTTACATTCGGAGGTATTATATTAATTAAATATCGTCTATTTGTTATTTTGATTGGGATAATTATTTACATTGCACTACTACTATTACTCAAAAAGACGAAGATAGGTCTTATGATCCGTGCAGGTGTAATGGATAAAGAAATGGTTCAAGCGCTTGGTATTAATGTAAAAGCGATATTTTCTTTCGTCTTTTTATTAGGGGCAGGGATGGCAGCTTTGGGAGGATTCTTATTAGCACCGTATTCGGGCGTTATTTTCGCCGAGATGGGCATGCAGTATGCAATTTTAGCTTTTATAGTAGTAATTATCGGTGGATTAGGAAGCGTTCAAGGTTCAGCTATTGCTTCTTTAATTGTCGGATTAGCTGGTGCTTTTACAGCGTATTTTATACCAGATTTATCACTTGCAATTAATATGTTAATGTTACTATTTTTCTTAATAGTGAAGCCAACTGGACTTGTTGGTGAAAAGGGGTGAAATGGTGAACAACACATCGGACCGAATTAAAGTATACTTCGGAGTATGTATGCTCATTTTTTTAAGTGTATTTCCGTTCGTAAATGATTCACGGAGCCTGTTAATTTTGTTCACTCAAATCTTCATCTTTGCTATTTTTGCAATGAGTTTTGATGTATTACTTGGGTATACAGGAATTGTATCGTTCGGTCATTGTATGTTCTTTGGGATAGGAGCATATGGGGTAGCGCTTTTATTTGATCGACAAGGCGTATCAATAACGAACTTTTTAATTGGAATAGTAGCTGCAATTATCGTTTCAGCAATCGTTAGTTATATAATTGGTTTGCTTTCTTTACGATTGAAAAGTCATTTTTATGCAATGTTAACACTTGCTATTTCACAGTTATTTTTTGTACTTGCTGAAAAATGGCGTGGGCTTACTCACGGAGGAGATGGTTTTACATTTGGTGTACCAGACGTATTCCGTGATCGTTTTACGTTTTATTATGTAACACTTATATGTTTACTTATCATTTTTGTTCTGTTACGTCTTTTCACCAAATCTTCTATTGGAAAAGTATTAAAGGCAATTTCCCAAAATGAGCAACGTGTTGAAGCACTAGGATATAAAGTGCTTCATTATAAAATTATTGCTAGCATTGTTGCAGGAGTAGTAGCTGCGATTAGCGGTGGTTTATTTGTTATCACATTGCGTTTTGTTAATACGACTGTATTTTCAATTGAAATGACATTAAATGCATTATTGATGACGATGATTGGTGGGGTTGGAACGTTAATTGGAGCAATTGCAGGAGCTGGAATTATTGAATCTCTAAAATATTATTTATCAGAACTAGCTACAGAGTATCCGATCTTTGAACGATGGACGATTATTCTTGGTTTATTGTACATTATCGTATTGCTAGTTTTCCCGAAAGGATTAGTTGGCACGGTTAAGGGACTGAAGAATATGAAGCGGAATAAGAAGGAGAAAAGTGCAGAAGTGGAGCAAAATGTGTGAAAAATCAATTGTATAGAATATGAAAATCCCTCTTTTAGATTCATAACGGAGGGATTTTTTATTAACCGAATAGTTCATCAGGGATTTGTTTGAAAGAGTTTTGATTTGTAAAAAAATGAACAGCTAATTTTTCAACTGGAACATCTTCAATTGGTACCAATTTATCATTTTTAATCGGCAAAAAGGCTATCCCTTTTCCGTCCTGAATAAACTCTTCCATAAGCGAATAAGAATCTAATTGTTGAAGTTGACGCTGAGATAAATTATTTTCTTTTAGAAATTGTATCGTCTTATTTCTAAAAGGGCACTTTTTGTCATTGCTAACGAAGAAGAGTTCCTTTGAATAGTCAATGATACATTTTTCTTGATCTTTTAGTAAGCCTATAGAAATTGAAGTAGTAAATACTTTTTTAAAACCTGCACCAGAATCATCCTCATAAGTGATGACCATATCAACTTTTTGTTGCTGCAGTAATTTTGGCAAATGACTACTATTTTCTACATATATTTGATAATTCATGAAATTTTCTTTAATACGCTTACTTAAATAATTAGTCAAAATCGATTGTGACGTCGCGATTATATAAGAAGACCCACTTGTTTTAATTTTATCTTTCGCTTCTTCTAATAGAGTTAATATTTGATTCGTGTAATCTAATAAAATGTCACCAGAAGGTAATAAGGAAACGCCTTTGTTATCTCTATGTAGTAAGGGTGTTTCTAATTCTTGTTCTAATTTTTTGATTCTTTCAGTTACGTTCGGTTGAACATAACCTAACTCTTTAGCAGCTTTACTAATAGAACCCTCACTGGCTACAGTTTTGAATATAATAAGATCATTTATTTCCATATATCTCAGCCCCTTATGCACTATCATTATAAATGATACCAAACATAATTTATACCTATTTTACGTTAGCTACTTATCGATTTATCATAATGTATATAAGATTGAAAGCGAGTGATAAACATGATTGGAATGCAATATAAGGTCATTTTGCCAAAGGATTATGACATGGAAATTATTAAGAAAAGGGTAAAGGATAATGGTTATAAAACTGATGGTTTCCAAGCACTAAATTTTAAAGCTTATTTAATTACGGAAACGGAGAAAGACGGGAATTTTTATAACTGCTATGCACCTTTATATATTTGGAATGGGCATGAAGGGATGAATAAATTTATCTTTGAAGGGTATTACGATAATATTTTACAATCGTTTGGTTGGCAACAAATACATATAGGTGTTCCATTAGTTGTTAATCTAAGTGATGGATTTAAGAAAAGTAGATATGTTGTTGAATATGCAGGAAGTATTGCTCAAAGTAAAACGCTGATTGGGACTCAATTAAACATGATGAATGAAAATGTACAAAACAATGAAAAGTGTTTAGGGAATGTAATCGTTTATAATCCGGATAAATGGGGATATAGTAGGTTTGAGTTTTATGAAGAGAAGCCTGATATTATAGTAAATAAAGGTGCTACAGTATATGAGATTTTACACATTTCACGATGAAATTTTGTTGTATATTAAAAATAAGAAAAGGAATGAAAGTCTATGCCTTTTGTGAAGATTTATTATCCTGAAAACATATTAAATGAAGAAGAGTTGGAAAAAATGGGGGAATGTATCCATCTTTCGTTAATTGAACATTTTAACATCCCTGAAAATGATTATTTTCAAATGTTCTTACCTTACCAACAAAATAAATTTTTATATAATCCATATTATTTGTTGGAAAGAGGAGAAAAGAGAACAGAGAATATGATATATGTTTCTATTACATGTGGACCGGGAAGAACGGTGCAACAGAAAAAAGATTTGTATCAATCGATATCTTTAAAAATTACGGAATATTCCGACGTTAAAACTTCGAATATTTTTATTACACTAAATGAGACAGCTGCTGAAAACTGGTCATTTGGTCAAGGAATAGCACAAATGATGAAAATAAAGGGAGAAAAAAATGAAAAATGAACTTATTGAAGTACATATTAAAAAGAAAATGAGAGAAATGGCACCTGCATTTGCTCATTATAGTGAAAAGATATTATTTGAGGAAGTGTGGCGGGATGCCACTTTAACATTAAGGGAAAGAAGTTTGTGTACTGTGTCAGCACTAATCAGTCTCGGTAATACAGAACAATTACAATTTCATCTGAAGCTAGCTAAACAAAATGGGATTAAGGAGAATGAATTGGTTGCATTAATAACACATATGGCTTTTTACGTTGGTTGGCCAAAAGCTATGTCAGCTTTAAATATAGTAATGAATGAAATGAAAAGCTAAGAATAATGATAAGTAAGAATTCATGTTTATATGAATTCTTACTTATCATTATTTATGCAATACTTTATCGCTATATTTATTACATTTTCTCTTGCTTTTTTATCACTTGCGTAGTAAAGTGATAGTAAGATTAACGCTAGGAAGTGATCAAACATGCGTGATAATACGATAGGATCATTAATATGGTTACGTTTAATACGATTTACGAACCAAAGTAATCAAATGTCAAATGAGTTTTTAAAACGTTTTGATTTAACGACAGCTCAATTTGATGTGCTTTTGCAAATACGTACGTATCAACCACTAACACAAATGGAGTTAGCTGAAAAGGTAACTGTTACACAAGGTGGCATTTCTCGAATGTTAACTCGTCTTGAAAAAGAAGGATATATTGTACGAAAACAAGATTGGAAAACGAAAACAATTAGTCTTACAGAGCAAGGAGAAGCGGCTTTAGAGAGAGCATTGCCAGAGCAACTTGCATTTCAATCTTCGTTTTTTGATGATGTATTAAATGAAGAAGAGCAGAAAATATTATATGAGCTGATGACGAAAGTTCATAAGCATAGTGAAAAAAAAGAATTACCGCAAGAGTAATTTTTTTTACACCATCAATTGACTAATCAAGTGATGGTGTAGGTAATACGGAGATAAACTTGACTTACCAACGTTTTTAGAAAAAAACTAATACTACTTTATTAAAGGGGAGAGTAACTATGGAAAAATACCGTATAGATACAAGAAAAGGAATTGAGTTTGGATTATATTCAATTGGTGATCATGTTTTAAATCCACATAATGGGGACAAAATTACGCCAGAAAAAAGAATTCACGAACTAATTGAAACAGCTAAGTTAGCAGATGAGGCAGGACTTGATGTGTTTGCTGTCGGCGAAAGTCACCAAACACATTTTACAACGCAAGCTCATACAGTTATTTTAGGTGCGGTCGCGCAAGCTACGAAAAATATAAAAATTGCAAGTTCCGCAACGATATTAAGTACATCTGATCCAGTTCGAGTATATGAGGATTTCGCTACCATTGACTTGATTTCTAATGGACGTGCAGAAATTGTGGCTGGTCGTGGATCTCGTATTGGAGGATATAGTTTACTTGGTTATGACGTGAATGATTATGAAGAATTATTTGAAGAGAAGATGGATCTTTTATTAAAAATTAATAACGAGGAACATGTAACATGGAATGGACAGTTCAGAGCACCGCTCGCACATGCATCGGTTATTCCAAGAGCGAAAAATAATAACTTACCAATTTGGCGTGCAGTTGGAGGTCCACCAGCTAGTGCAATTAAAGCAGGACGTGCAGGTGTGCCAATGATGATAACAACACTTGGTGGTCCAGCAATTAACTTTAAAGTGTCAGTAGATGCTTACCGCGAGGCTGCTCAGCAAAGCGGATTTGATCCAGCTAGTTTACCAGTTGCGACAACGAGTTTATTTTATACGGCAAAAAATTCACAAGATGCACTTAGTGAATATTACCCTCACATTAATGCTGGTATGCTTACACTGCGCGGTGATGGGTATCCGAAACAGCAATTTACAAATGCAATAGATTACCGTGATGCTTTAATGGTTGGTAGCCCACAACAAATCATTGAGAAAATGCTTTACCAATATGAATTGTTTGGCCAACAACGCTTTATGGCACAAATTGATTTTGGCGGTGTACCATTTGATAAAATTGAGAAAAATATTGAATTAATTGCTACTGAAATTTTACCAGCCGTTAGAAAACATACAGCAAAATAAATAAAAAAACTGAGAGTTTAATCGACTCTCAGTTTTTTTATTTGTTCTGGAAAAATGACAAAAAAATGAACTTTTAGTCGAGGAAGAGGGAAGTTGTTTTCTATTTTTGAATAACATTATTTCGAGTTTGAATTTTGAAAATACATTTTTCTCTTGACAAAAAATAAGCATTTATCGTGGGTGCTTTCGAGGACATTTTTTCGAGTAAAAGTCAAGCGTATGAAGAAAAAACGATTGTTTTATAGATATAAAAGTAAGAAGTATATTGAAAAAACACATTTTGCTAATGAGAAAAATCTGATTCAAAAAAATGACAAAAGACATATTTCAGACAAAATGATGTCAATAATACGTCAAAAATAACCTGAATTTACTATGCAGGTATATTATACAATTCGATTAACGAATAAAACACTACAGAAATAGTGAAAAGGTAAAAAATAGCATTACAATAGTTTGAAAAACTGAAACTTCATATTTTTCGACAATACATACAAAATGTTTTTGTCTTTTCGTATTTCTTAATAATTGAGTTTGATAAGATTGCTCAATTAACTTTTATTATAAAAACTATGAAGGAAGTGATTTTAGTATGGAAACGCTCGAATTGGCACGAATACAGTTCGCATCAACAACGATTTTCCATTACTTTTTTGTTCCGCTGTCAATTGGTTTAGCTTTTATTATTGCAATCATGCAAACGTTGTATGTGGTAAAAGGGCAAGAGGTATATAAGAAGATGGCAAAGTTTTGGACGCAATTATTCCTTATTAACTTTGCAGTAGGTGTAGTAACAGGTATTTTACAAGAATTTCAGTTTGGTATGAACTGGTCAACGTATTCACGTTTTGTAGGTGATGTATTTGGTCCCTCGCTTGCAATTGAAGGATTACTGGCATTTTTCATTGAGTCTACATTCCTAGGTTTATGGGTATTCGGTGAGGACAAATTACCGAAGCGAATTCACTTAATGTGTATTTGGCTCCTTTCAATTGGAACGATGTTATCAGCATTCTGGATTTTAACTGCAAGTGCATTTATGCAGTCACCTGTCGGGTATGAAATGGCAGCTGATGGTCGTGCGCAAATGAATGATTTCTTAGCCATTATTCAAAACCCACAACTATGGGTACAATTCCCGCATACAATTACAGCGGCAATTGCAACAGGTGCATTCTTTATTGCTGGTGTAAGTGCATGGAAAATTACAAAAGGACAAGAAACTGTAGTATTTAAAAAATCTTTCCGAATTTCTATCATTGTTGGAACAATTACAACGGCGCTTGTATTATTCTTTGGTCATGCACAAGCGCAACAATTAATTAAGACACATCCAATGAAGATGGCGGCAGCTGAAGCGCTATGGAATACAAGTGAGGATCCAGCACCATTTACAGTATTTTCGAAAATTGATACAGAGAAGAAAGAAAATTCGTTTGAAATTCAAATCCCTTATATGCTAAGTCTATTATCGTATGATAAGTTTAGCGGTCAAGTTGAAGGGATGAATCAAATTCAAAAACAATATGAGGAAAAATATGGACCTGGAGATTATATTCCTCCAGTGCATACAATGTTTTGGAGTTTTAGAGCGATGGTAATGAGTGGAACATTCATGCTTCTTCTAGGAGCTTACGGATGGTTCTTATCAAGAAAAGATCGTTTAGCTGAAAAAACGTGGTATTTAAAATTAATGGTGTATGCAATTTCTCTTCCATTCATCGGTAATACAGTAGGGTGGATTATGACTGAAATGGGTCGTCAACCTTGGGTAGTATTTGGTGTAATGAAAACAGAAGATGCTGTATCACCAAATGTAACATTCGGTGAAGTATTATTCTCACTTATTTCATTCACATCAATGTATTTAATTATGGGTGGAATTTGTGTGTACTTATTCGTTCGTACCATTAAGGGCCACACGAATAAGAAAACGAAAAAGGATTATCAAAGCCATGATCCATTTGATAAGGAGGAAGAGTATGTTATCTCTTAATGAGTTGTGGTTTTTAATTATTGCAATCTTGTTTGTTGGATTCTTCGTACTGGAAGGTTTCGATTTTGGTGTAGGAATGGTTTCGAGGTTTTTAGGAAAGAATGATTTTGAAAAACGAGTTTACTTAAATACAATAGGACCGTTCTGGCACGCGAATGAAGTATGGCTTGTTTGTGCTGGTGGAGCCATGTTTGCGGCATTTCCGCACTGGTATGCAACTTTATTTAGTGGTTTTTATATTCCATTTGTATTTATGCTTCTTGCTTTAATTTTAAGAGGTGTTTCCTTTAAATTTCGTGCGAAAATAGATAATCATAAATGGAAGAGTGCATGGGATTGGGGGATGTTTATTGGAAGTATGTTACCTCCTATCCTTTGGGGAGTTGCGATTGCAAACTTTATGGTAGGTGTACCTATTGATGAGAGTAAAAATGTTGTAGGTGGATTCTTGCAATTACTTCATCCATTTGCGTTACTTGGAGGAGTAATGTTTCTCCTACTATGTATTGTTCACGGATTACAATTTCTTACAATACGTACAACTGGTAAATTGAGAGAACGTGCACGAATTGCTGCAATAAAAATTGCACCATTTTCATTACTTACACTTCTTGTTTTTGCTGGTGTGGGGTTATGGAAAACCGACATTTTCACTGCTCATGGAACAGAATGGATTATGGTACCAATCGGAGCTTTTGTAGCACTATTAGTGTCCACTTTATTAAATAAAAGAAGAAGAGATGGTTGGGCTTTCTTTATGACGAGTTTAACGATCATTTTACTAAGTGCGAGTGTATTTATCGGTATGTTCCCACGTGTTATGATTAGCTCTTTAGGAGCAATGAATGATTTGACAATTTACAACGCAGCATCAGGAGCTTATGCATTAAAACTTATGACTTACTTTGCGATTGCTATTTTGCCTTTCGTTATCGGAAGTCAAATATGGAGTTATTATGTATTTAGACAACCTGTTAAGTCAGACAACGATTTGGAGTACTAATGAAAAGAAAAAGAGGACTTCCGTCTTATCCCGGTAGCCGTATTTTATATGTAGCGTTAACGATTATTAGTATTTTAGAAGCTTTTAGTATTATTGCGCAAACAATCTTTTTAGCACGAGCTATTACGTTTTTATTTCATGGAGAGACAGTACAAACAATATTAAGTGAAGTTGTTTATTTTGGTATCGCGTTTGCAGCGCGTAACATAGTAGTTCGAACATCACAAATATTAGTGGAACGTTTTGCTGAAAAAACAGGGTCGTTACTAAGAAAACAATTGATAGAGGCATATTTCACATTAGGTCCAAGGTATGTTCAAACTGTTGGAACTGGTCATCTGGTTACCTTATCAATTGAGGGGATTGAGAAATTTAAAACATATATTGAATTAACGATTCCTAAAATGATTAGAAGTAGTATCGTTCCAGGTCTAATTGTACTATATGTTTTTACGCTAGATATTGAGTCTGGAATCATTTTAGTTGTAACGATTCCTATCGTGATCATATTTATGATTCTTCTCGGATTAGCAGCGCAAAAAATGGCAGATAGTCAGTATGAGATATATCGTGTACTTTCGAATCATTTTGTAGATACGTTAAAAGGTTTAGAAACATTAAAGTATTTAGGGAAAAGTGAACAGCACGAAGGAAAGATTGAAAAAGTAAGTAAAAGATATAGAAAAGCAACGATGCGTACTTTGCGAGTTGCTTTTCTTTCTTCTTTTGCATTAGATTTCTTTACGAGTTTATCAATTGCGTTTGTGGCAGTTGGATTAGGGATACGTTTAATAGATGGAACGATTATACTATTACCAGCCCTTACAATTTTGATTTTAGCTCCGGAATATTTTCTGCCGATTAAACAAGTGGGAGCAAATTATCATGCGACATTAGATGGACAAATTGCGATGGAGCAAATAGAAGAGATTTTGCAACAACAAAAAGGAATACAAAAGAAAGATTTAAATGAAGATATAGTATGGAATGCCTCTAGTAGCTTGAAATTACAAGATATCAAAGTTAATAATACTGAATCTGAAAAGGCTATATTAGAAGGAATTAATTTTACTTGGGAAGGTAACGGTGCTATTGGTGTTATTGGTGAAAGTGGTGCAGGGAAATCGACGTTAATCGACGTATTAGCAGGTTTTTTATCTCCTTCGAGTGGAAAGATGTTAGTAAATGGTGTAGAAGTTGATGGATCTACTCGTGAAGATTGGCAAAAAAATATTGCTTATATTCCGCAGCAACCTTATATTTTTCCGCTTTCATTAAAGGATAACATTCGTTTTTATGAAACAAATGCAACAGATGAAGAAGTTGAAAGAGTTATTAATGAAGTCGGCCTTCGTTCACTCGTTACATCACTTCCAAATGGGATACACGAAAGAATTGGAGAAGGTGGACGTATGCTAAGTGGCGGACAAGAACAGCGTGTTGCTATGGCGCGTGCGCTTTTAAGTAAAAAACCAATCATTTTATTAGATGAGCCTACGGCACATCTTGATATTGAAACCGAATTTGAAATAAAGCAAGCGATGTTACGTCTATTTAATGGAAAGTTAGTATTTTTAGCAACTCACCGTCTACATTGGATGAAACAAATGGACCATATTCTTATTCTAAATAAAGGGGAAATGAAAGAAAGTGGGACGTATGAAGAACTTTTAGAGAATGAGACATTACATTTTCATAGGGAAGAGAGGGGAGAGAAATGAGTAACTGGGTTAAACCTTATATAAAACAAAATAAAGGTAGAATGACTTTAACTATTTTCCTTGGTCTTCTTGGAGTTAGTTCAGGAGCGATGTTACTTTTTATTTCAGGTTATTTGATCTCAAAATCTGCCCTTAGACCAGAAAATGTAATGGCTGTATATGTTCCTATTGTTGCAACAAGAGCGTTTAGTATAGGGCAAGCTGTATTTCATTATATAGAGCGCCTAGTCGGACATGATGTCGTACTACGTATATTAGAAAAAATGAGAACGAGGCTATATAGAATAGTAGAACCACAGGCGTTATTTTTCCGTTCTCGATTTCAAACGGGTGATATGTTAGGAGTGTTATCCGAAGATATAGAGCATTTGCAAAACCTATATTTACGTACAATATTTCCTAGCATATTAGCGCTAGTTGTTTATAGTATCTTCGTACTTGTTATCGGTGCATTTGATTTTGTTTTTGCACTTATTGTAGGTTGTATGTTAGCTATTATCGTTTTTCTTCTTCCGTTTGTATCATTACTTTTGATGAAGAAACATCATGTTACTTTAAAGCAAGGAAGAAACCGTTTGTATCAACAACTGACAGATGCTGTTTTTGGATTATCTGATTGGCAAGCAAGTGGTCGTAAAGATGAATTTATTAATGAGTATGTAAAACAAAATGATCAGTTGTTAAAAATCGAAAAGAGAGTGAAACGCTGGTATCATATTCGGGACAGTATCATTCAATTAGTAGTAGGTATTGTAGTTATTTCGATGATCATATGGACTGGGAATGAAGCGGCAAGTGAACAAATTGCTCCTACAGTTATCGCAGCTTTCGTATTAATGACTTTATCTGTAACAAACGCGCTTATTCCTATTGCAGATGCCATCGATCGAATACCGTCGTACGTAGAATCTACCCATCGTCTTAATGGCGTAGAAAGTGATAGTGTTTTACATGATGAAACGGATTTGCATGGAGAGAAAGATTATATTGAACCAAAACATGTAGATATTGAACTGAATCACGTATCGTATAGTTATCCAGATAGTAATGAGATTGTATTAAAAGATGTATCATTACAAATAAAAGCAGGGAAGAAAATTGCTATTTTAGGGAGAAGTGGGACAGGGAAATCTACTTTACTAAAATTGTTAACAGGGGCGTTAAGCCCAGTAAATGGCCAAGTTGTATTGAATGGTGAACGAGCTCATACGAATCTTTTATCTAAATATATTTCTGTATTAAATCAAAAGCCGCATTTGTTTGATACGACAATTGGAAATAATGTACGAATTGGCAAACCGGAGGCGACGGATGAAGAGATATGGAAAGCTTTAGAGAAAGCACAATTAGCTTCACATGTTACTTCTCTTCCAGACGGATTACAAACAAAAATGCATGAAATGGGAAAGCGGTTTTCTGGTGGGGAAAGACAAAGGGTTGCTTTTGCTAGAACTCTTATGCAAGAAACACCAATTATTGTACTTGATGAACCGACTATCGGTTTAGATCCAAAAACAGAATTGTCTTTAATCGAAACAATGTTTTCTGCAACGGAAGAAAAGACGGTTATTTGGATTACGCACCATCTTGTAGGAATAGAACATGTAGACGAAGTTATATTCCTTGATCGTGGCCAAATTGTCATGCAAGGTAGTCATAAACAACTTCTGAAAGAAAATGAAAAGTATCGTAAACTTTATGAGTTAGATAAAGGAATATGATTTGAATAAGCAATAATTGTAAAAATAGCTACGCCTAATGGTGGAGCTATTTTTTTGTTAGATTGCAGGTGTATATGATTGTTACGAATTAAAAATGAATTTCATATTATACATATAATGGAGGGGATGTACATGAAGGAGCAATATAAAATCATTGTTTTAAGTGATGAGTTATCAGGGGAGAGGATTCGAAATACGTTAGACAAAAATAAATGTAAAACAATAGTTCATGTTGTAGACGTTTCAGATGTTGTTCGTATAGAAAGTTCTTTTCAATATATAGTCATTTGGAGAGGGGACGCAGAAAAACTTACAAATGACTTGATAAATAGGGGCGTGCAAAGTTCAAAAATTATTAATTTAACAAAATACATGTATGAATGGAAGGATAAATTAATTTCTATCTATCAAATAAATCCGGATCTTATGTCTTTATACATTTCTATGAAAAAAGCAAAGAGTGATCCGACGTATGAATTGTTTGCTACCGGTTTGTCTTATCCACATTGTGGCATAAGTACGGAGCTTCTCTCAAAAAAGTCAATAAAATTAACACTTCCATCGCAAGATCTATACTATGATTATTTAATAGCGTCACAACTTTTATCAAACAATCATTCATTTCAATATTGTTTAATAGGAATAGCCTATTTCTCGTTTTACTTTGATATGTCGTTATCATCTGAATCATATAGAATTCACAAAGTATATTATCCATTGTTTCAAGATGGTCATCATACTGTAGTTCATTCTCCTCTACCCACTGATGGATTCTCACATCTAAATACTCCGAAACCACTTCTTTCTATTTTTAATTTGCATTTTGAATATATTTTATTAGACGAACTAAAAGATGAATCATTAACGCTGCCTTGGATAAATGCTGAATGGAATACTACTTCTCTTCATATTCCTTTTGAAGAACACGGGAAAATAAGAGCAGCTTCACATGCTAAATTGGCGTATCCTCATACTTTAGTTGAAAATAAAATGATTTTTAAGAAATATTTAGAATTACTGTTAAAAAACGATATAAAGCCATTAATTGTTGTGTTCCCTGTTACTTCACATTATTTCAATTGTAGTAGTAAGAAATTAAAAGAAGATTTTTATAAAGTTATAAATGATTTTCAAACTCAATATTCTTTTCAAATTATAGATCTATTTGATTCGCCATTATTTTGTGACGATGATTTTTATGATAGTGATCATATGAATAAAAAAGGTGCAAATAAAATGTCCGCATTATTAAATATGTTTATTCAGGAACGAAAAGTATGATATTTTGTTTCCTGTTTGCATAAAAGTATATAGGCTCCATACAGTTAAAGTAATGTGATTTTTGTGTCGCGTATATAAATAATATGCGAAGAGGTGAGAGAGTTAAAATGAGAACTCGTATTGAAAGAACTGAAGAAATGGTAGAGCAACTTCCGTTGGTAAGTGTATTAATTCCTACATATAATCGTCCTAGTTACTTTGAAAAGGCGTTATGTAGTGTGTTAGAACAAACGTACCCTAATATAGAAATTATAGTTGGAGATGACAGCACGAATGATGAAACAGAAAAATTGTTACAAAAATACTTATGTGATCATTCAAATATTATTTATATAAAAAATAGGTCAACTCTCGGACAATTTGAAAATGCGTTAATGTTATTTAATGAAGCGAACGGTGAGTATATAAATTTTTTAATGGATGATGATGTATTTCATGTGAATAAAATTGAAAAAATGATGAAGTATTTTTTCAATGATTTAGATAATGAAATTAAGCTTGTAACATCTCATCGTCAAGTAATTGATGATAAAGGGAAAGAACTGCGACATATTTATTCGACTGTCCGTTTATTTGAAGAGGATACCATTATAGAGGGAACAGAATTAGGAAATAAGGTAATTGTGGATCAAAAAAATTACATTGGAGAACCGACAACAGTTTTATTTCGTAAAAATGATTTACAAGAACCATATGGGATTTTTGATAAGAGGCGGTATTTATGTAACGTAGATATAGCTTCATGGTTATCTTTATTAAGTAAAGGAAAAGCAGTATATATAGCAGAGACACTGAGTTACTTTCGATTACATCCAGATCAACAGTTAAATGAATCTAATAAAATGATGGATGGGTTAGAAGATTTTTCACACAGTATTATAGCAGGAGAACAATATGGTTTCTTATCCACCGAAAAAGAGTTAGACAAAGCGATAACTAATTTTCTAGATTATGCAAGAAGGATAGTTCCATCATCAATATTATATACATTAGACTATTACCAAAAAATTAGAGCGAAGAAAATAAACATAGAAAAGAAAAAACAACATATAAATAATAATTCTTCATTACCGAAAGTAAGTATACTTATTCCTGCATACAATAGACCTTATTACTTGGAATTAGCACTCAACAGCGCTTTGAATCAAACATATGAAAATATTGAAATTATTATTTCTGACGATAGTACAAATAATGAAGTCAATGCTATGATTCAACCGTACTTACGTGAATATGAGTGTATTACATATGTTAAAAATGAAACGCCGTTAGTTGCCGAAAACTTTAATAAGTGTGTAGAACTTGCGAATGGGGACTATATAAACTTTTTATTAGATGATGATTTATTTCATCATGAAAAGATCGAGAGAATGATGAAATACTTTTTGACGTTAGAAAATATTTCATTTGTGACGTCATATCGTGAACTAATTGATGAGAATGGAGAGATATTACCACCTTCAACATTAAATATGAAAATCGCGAAAGAAACTACACTTTTCGAAGGAAAAGAATTAGGAAATTATATGTTAAAAAACTTAAAAAATGTAGTTGGTGAGCCGACAACTGTTTTGTTTAATCGGGATTTGTTTGACGGGAAGTTTGGATATTTTAAAGGAAAGGCTTATTCTGCTATTAATGACATTGCAACTTGGCTAGATATGATGAGGAAAGGAAAAGTAGTTTATATGCAAGAACCTCTTAGTTATTTTAGACAACATAGTGGACAAAATCAAAAACAAATGCATTTTATTTTAATGACAATTGAAGAGTGGATTGAATTAATTATAGATGCATATAATAGTGGATTTTTAAGCTCCGAAAGTGAGTATAAAGAGAGTTTATCTTATTGTTTAGAAAATGCGGGATTTATAGTTAAGGATGCAGTAAGAAATGGCGAACTAGATCAAATTTATAATGAAAAGATAAAAAAAGGGTTAAACAAGTTAGTTGCTCATATGTTTGAGAAAGAATCTTGTTATTGTCAATATTGCAATCAACAATTTGAAAAATTTTCACCTTGGCCAGCGCATTATGATTTTCCGAAATATAAATTTGAGATGTGGAATAAAGATACAGGGATATGTCCAGTTTGCAATTCGATGGATCGTGAAAGATTGTATCGTGCGTACATTGAAACGGAAACGGACTTGTTAAATAGAAACTATACAATGCTTCATATTGCACCTGAAGCGAAGTTAAGAGATTGGTTTAACGAGTATAAAAATATTACGTATGTATGTGGTGACTTAGAACCAAAGGATCCATTAATGAAGGAAATTGATGTTACAAGGATTACATATGATAGTAATACTTTTGATGTAATATTATGTAGCCATGTGTTAGAACACGTTCCTGATGATGACAAAGCAATGCGAGAGTTATATAGAGTGTTAAAGCCAAATGGATGGGGAATTATTCAAGTACCGATCGTAATGAATGTAGATTTTATTATAGAGAATGAATTAATTGTAACACCACAATTGAGGAAATTAGCTTTTGGTCAAGAAGATCATGTGAGAATTTACAATCAATCGGGATTTATTCAACGATTAATGAATGCAGGATTTAAGGTAGAATTATATAACATAGCGGAAAAACAAGGAATGAAAAGTGCTAGGAAGTTTGGATTATCTGAAACAGATATGCTCTATATTGTCCGAAAATGATAGGAAGGAATAGATAGATATGGAGAATATTCCTTTTTTACGTGCTTCAACTGTACCTGTAAGTGAGTATTTGGACGAATTGAAGGAAATTGATACATCTCACATATATACGAATTATGGACCTATAAATCAACGTTTTGAGGAAACAATTATGTCGTCATTTTTTCAAAACAGGGGAGCTGTTACAACAGTAGCAAACGCAACGTTAGGGTTAATGGCGGCTATTCAACTAAAGAAAAGAAGAAAGGGAAAGTATGCTCTCATGCCTAGCTTTACATTCCCTGCGACTGCCTTAGCCGCTATTTGGTGTGGATTGGAACCGTACTTTATTGATATTTCAATAGATGATTGGTATATGGATAAAACCGTACTTTTGGATAAAATAGAAGAATTAAAAGAAGAGGTTGCGATTGTTATCCCGTACGCCACTTTTGGATCATGGATGAACTTAGAAGAATATGAAGAACTAGAGAAGAAGGGGATTCCGGTTGTCGTAGATGCGGCGCCGGGATTTGGATTAATGAATGGAGGGATGCATTACGGTCAAGATTTTAGTGGAATGATTGTATATAGCTTTCATGCAACAAAGCCGTTCGGAATTGGTGAAGGAGGGCTCATATATAGTAAAAACGAAGAAGATATACAACGTATTAAAAGAATGGGGAATTTCGGATTTGATAAAAATCGTGAATGTACGATGATGGGGTTTAATTGTAAAATGTCTGAATACGCAGCAGCTATTGGGATAGCGACTATAAAAAAGTGGGATCAAAAATTAAAAGAACGCAGCCGTATTTCTGAATGGTATAAACAGTTGTTACAAAATACTGGGTTAATGAAAAAAGGGTGGAAAGTCCAAAAGACAGAAGCGGTTATTCACCAATTTATGCCTATCATTTGTCCAGAAGAAGTTCGCAATATACAAGTAATAGAAGAACTGAAAAAACAGAAAATAGAAGCTAGATTATACTTTTCACCATCTTGCCACCAACAAGTTCTTTTTAAAAACTATAAGTCTACAGATTTAACAAAGACGAATAAAATAGCAAAACGAATCGTAAGTTTACCTTTATGGGAAGGAATGACGAAAGAACTAGTAGAGCAAATTGTAATCTGTTTAGAGCAGAAGGTGGTGTCGGTAGATGAATAGTTTTTATAGTCAAGAAGAACTAAAGCAAATTGGATTTTTATCTGTTGGGAAAAATGTATTGGTTAGTAAAAAAGCAAGTATATATAATCCGAGTGCTATATCAGTTGGCAATCATGTAAGAATTGATGATTTTTGCATTTTAAGTGGTAAAATCACAATTGGAAGTTATTCGCACATATCAGCGTATACAGCGTTATATGGAGGGGAAGTTGGGATTGAAATGCATGATTTTGCAAACATCTCAGCTAAAACAATCGTATATGCAGTACTTGATGATTTCAGTGGAAATACATTAATGGGGCCAACCGTCCCGAATCAATATAGGAATGTGAAAGCAGAAAAAGTTATTTTAAAAAAACATGTGATTATTGGTGCTAATTCTATTATTTTTCCAAATGTAACGGTAGGAGAAGGTACGGCAGTCGGTGCGATGAGTATGGTAAAAGAGAGTTTAGATGATTGGTATATTTACGCTGGAGTTCCCGTAAGAAAAGTAAAACCTCGTCAAAAAAAGATGCTAGAGTTAGAAATTGATTTTTTAAAAAGCATTCATTCTTAACAAAAAAGAATGAATGTTTTTTATTTTTATCTCGCTATTTGCCGGGCAGTAAGACCCTACCTCAAAATTCAGCGGAAGTAAAGAAGTTAGGTGGGGATCGGGCTGATAGCCAGTGGGGGATGAACAAAATCCTCACTGATTAAACTTTCACTTTATGATAGAGCAGAGAGTATCTTAACTTATTGTGTTTTAAATTTTGCTGACCAAGGCAATACTGAGCCATAGTGAATGTAAAGTTGGAGGGCGAGCGTATATGTTTGATGAAGATGGGATTGTTTTAATTATGGAACCAGCTGATGAAAGAAACTTGAGGAGATTTATTTTTTCAGTGCCAAAGTCAGTGTATGAAAAGAAGGGGCTTACATTACACTATGGAACAGCTATAGGACAAGGCTATATGGATATAATTGAAGATATTATAAGCGTACATATAGAAATAGATGTTGTAACGATAATAGGGCATGTAAGAGGATAAATAGCTATTTGAAAAAGGTTATAAACAATTTAGCTAGAAGTTATGTATAGAGAAAATTACAGACAATGATAAAGACGAAGGGAGTCTAAAATGAAAATAAAAACAATTTTATTAGTATTTATAGTTTCAATTGGTTTAATGGGATGTTCAATAGTGGAAGAAGGAAAGAACTCCATAGATTATGCTCAAAAGGCGACAGACTATGTAAATGAAATAAGTGCATTTGCAAATGATGCACCAGCATTAGCAGAAAAGGCCGTTAATGATAGCGAGGCTCGAAAAGAATTAGAAACGAAGCTTAGTGAAATTAAACAAGATATACCCGCATTTAATGAATTAACGCCACCTGATGTAGCAAAGGATATTCATCAACAAATCGTCGGATATAACGAAAAGTTAAATACGTTAATTGATACGGCGATGACAAAGATAGAAGAAGGAAAAGTGGATGTAGAGCAATTTAAAAACTCTGAGCTTATGCAGACGGTAGATCAAGTTCGAGATTTGAAAGATAAAGTGCAAAATTTAGGTCAATAGTAAAAAGCTCCGTTTGTGATAAACGGAGCTTTTTACTATTGGATACAATAAACGATTACACCAACGATAATAATCATGTTGCCGATGAGTTTACGTTTCGTTATTTTTTCTCCTAGGAAATACCAACCAAAAATTAATATGATGATATAACTTAAGGATTCTAATGCTGATGCTTGTTTTAATGCCATGCCCTTCATGGCGATAACATTTAATCCGGCGTTAATTACAAATAAAGAGTAGCCGATAATAACATAAGGATTCACATATTCTTTTATTCTAGAATCGTATTGTTGCAAAGTAGCTTTTTTTAATAATATTTGTGAGTAATTAGCTAAAATTATCCCGAAAATAAATAATAACATATAACTATTCATCTTTTGTCACCACCACAATTCCGACGATAATAATAGCTGCACCAAGTAAATGATTCCACTGAATCGTATCTCCAAATAGAAATACTGACCAAAGCATTGACCACAGTATAATAATCCCGCGATGTGAATATGCTTTTGAAATTTCGAAATGTTTAATTACTTGTTGCCATAAAATTGCATATCCGAATAAAAGTATAACTAATCCGAAATAAGCAACAAAAAATGAGATGGAAGCAATGGGGAATTTAGCTGCCCATTTCATGTAAACCATAATGATAGAATATATCAAAAAAGCTACATGTAAAAATACGTAATTTTTAATAGTTGGTTTCATTTATTCACTCTCTTTTGCATATAAATATATATTTATACCTAATTTTTCTAGTGTTAGATATTGGAACATATTTTGTTTAATCTTTCACATTCCAAATTATATAGTATCATGGCTTTTATTGTAAAACAATAGAAGCTATGCATTCATTTTTTCCAAGGTTCTACAATATGTATCGTTTTATTTGTTGCATCCAACTCTACTTGAACACCGATAGGCATGGTAATCATTGGATGTGTATGACAACAATCGAAGTCAGCTAGAAAAGGAATTCTTTGATTTTGAAGTACTTCTAGTAGTATTTCAAAAGGTTTTCGATTTGTACCACAATCATCAAATTGCTCATGTTTTCCAAGAATGATACCTGAAATTTTATCGAATACACCGTTAATTTTAAGTAATGAAAAGCTTCTTTCAATAGTAGCTGCATCTTTTGAACTGTCCTCAATGAAGAGAATGTCGCCTTCTTGAATATGTGGCATATAGGGGCTACCCCAAATTCCTTGTATCGTGTTTAAATTCCCGCCAATAATACGCCCAGTAGCTTTTCCATCAATTACTGAAATCCAATCGTTTGGTCGAAGTTCTTTCTCCTTTGTCTTTTCTTCCCAATTAATAAATTCATCTGACCAAAATAATGGTTGTTTTATATGATAAGGAAGAGAATGATCATGTAGTAAAGTTTCAGCGAAATATTTGTATGTGCAATCAACAAAAGGTTCAAATTCGCCAAAGGAAGGGACGAGAGCTGGTCCATAAAATGTAGGGATTCCTGTTTTGGTGTAAATTGCTAGTAATAAAGCAGTTGCATCTGAATACCCAATCATTATTTTAGGGTTCTTTAGAAAAGCATCATAATCAATATAAGGTAATATTGAATTTGAATTCATCCCACCAATTGTTGACATAATACAAGAAATATTAGGATTTCTTATTAAGACATTTAGCTCCTCAGCACGCTCTTGTATACTACCAGAACGATAAAAATCATATCGACCTGTTAATGAACCTTCTAATATATGAAACCCTTTCTGTTGTAAGTAAGATTTTGCTCGTTCAAATCTCTTTGGTGAAGTGTAGGTTACTGGTGAAGAAGGGGAGTAAATCCCAACTGTGTCTCCGTATTTTAATGATTTTGGAAGTAGCATTTGTATGAATCCCTTCTATTAAATAGTTTATCTCGCTATTTGACGGGTAGCCTGATTGGTGGGGCTGATTAAAGTTTCGCTTTATTTACGAGATTTTATTATTAAATATTCTTACGTTTCAATATTGTAAGTTTAACATAAATAAATTAAAATAATCATTGCTGTACTATGAATAAATATACCTTTTACCTTGACTGTATAAAGGAATTGTTGATAAGGTTAAATGTGAGTGTATAAAAGGTTTGCTAAAGGAGTTTTGAAATGAATCGGTTAAAATGGGGAAGGATGACAGTCCTATTAGTCATTATTTTAGGGATATGTTGGTTCTTATTCCAAGGAAATCAAAAGAGCATAGCGAATGTAGAGGGACAACCTTTGCAAGTGGCAGAACTACCTAAAGCAGGATTTACTGAAAAAGTAGTCCCGCCAAAGTACATCCCACCAGAAATTAACGCAAAAGCAGCTATGATTATCGATGCGAGTGATGGAGATATTATTTATCAATATAATGAAAATGAAGCTTTTGCACCGGCTAGTATGTCTAAGATGATGACAGCGTATCTCTTACTAGAGAGTATACATAACGGGAAAGTTCGCTGGGAAGATCCAGTAAAAATGAGTGCGAAGGCGGCACAAACAGAGGGAGCGAGAATCCCAGTACAAGTTAATGATACATTAACTGTTAAAGATTTATATCATGCATTAATGATTGAGTCAGCTAATAATTCAGCTGTGGCTTTAGCAGAACATATGGCAAAATCGGAGAAAGATTTCGTTCAGCTTATGGATGCAAAAGCGAAACAGTTAAAAATGTCGGAACATGCTAAATTTGCAAATGCTTCTGGATTACAAGAGCCAGATGGAAGTGAAACAAAAATGACGGCTGCTGATGTAGCGCAATTGGCATATCATCTTATAAAAGATTATCCGGAAATATTAGAAGTGACTCACTTACGCCAAAGTCAGCTAGCATTTAATAATATTAATGTTATAAGCACAAACGACATGTTAAATAAAAATAATAAAAGTTTATATATAGAAGGAATGGACGGACTAAAGACTGGATTTACAGATAGTGCAGGATACTGTTTTACTGGGACTGCAAAGCAAGGTGATAATCGAATTATTACAGTGGTCATGGGGACATCAAGTAAAACAAAACGTTTTACAGAGACAAATAAGTTAATGTCGTATGCATTTGGATTAGTTAATTAAGTAAGTAAAATACGAATCTAGATCGCTACATAAGTAAGACTGTTTGTTGTTACTAATTTTAGATAACAACAAACAGTCTTTTTATTTTAAAAAGGAAAAAGCTTCTAAATACAAGTGTTATCATTTGAGTTTATTTGTTGCTGTGATATTATAAAGTTATAAGCTTATTAATAATAAGTTTGAGGGGCGTAATATGATATATACATATGAAATAGCCTCAATTGAAAATTGGAGGGAATTATGATGGCAAAAGATTTTTACTCAGCAATTGAAGACAGAAGATCTATTTATGCAATTAGTAAAGAGCAAGTAGTTTCTGATGAGAAAATTCAAGAAGTGATTTATCATGCTGTAAAACATACACCTTCAGCTTTTAATTCTCAAAGTGCTCGCGTTGTTGTTTTATTAGGAGAACAACATGATAAATTATGGGATATTACGAAAGAAACGTTACGAAAAATTGTACCTGAAAATAACTTTGCACCTACTGAAGAAAAAATGAATGCATTTAAAAGTGGTTATGGAACGGTTTTATATTTTGAAGACAGTGAAGTAGTGGAAAGCCTTCAAGCAAACTTTGCATTATATAAAGATAATTTCCCAACTTGGTCTCAGCAATCATCAGGAATGTTACAATTTGCAATTTGGACAGCTTTAGAAATTGAAGGGTTTGGTGCTACGTTACAGCATTACAATCCACTAATTGATGAAAAAGTGAGAAAAGAGTGGGATGTTCCAGCAAATTGGAAACTCACTGCGCAAATGCCATTTGGTAAACCGGTAGTACATGCTGGTGAAAAAGAATTCCAACCGTTAGAAAACCGTGTGAAAATTTATAAATAAAATAATTTGATAAAAGGTGAACAGGAATATAACCTGTTCACCTTTTTTTATACGTAATAAGGGTTTTTTTGTCCGGCATTTTTCATCTGATTTTTTAATTCATTTTTACGTGTTTCAATAGCTGATACTTTTTGTAATGTTATCATTGAAACGAATTGAATAAAAGCATAGTATAGCTCTATATTTTTTTGTATTGGATCATCTATTATATTTCTCACAAATATGCCTCCTCTTTTTATTCCAATAAAAATCCGCATTAACGGGCAGCCCGAGTGGTGAGGATTAAAAATTAGCGGAGGATGTATAAAACCCTTACTGATTAAAGTTTCATTTTATAAAATGAAACTTTAATCAGTTCGCTAAAATTCTTTTTTATTAAGATATGTATATAATACTATAAATATCCTATAAATTCCATTATCGGAAAAAGAGAACAGTTGGTATAGTGTGTGTTTTCTTTAAAGGAGAAATGGCTTTTGTGAAATAAATCTTACAATTCGTCAAATTATTTCAAAATTGTAGATAGTATAGAAATTTAGTTTTCTAAAAATATTATACTATTGATAAATAGAGTGATTTTTGTCATGATGAAAGTATACTTTATGTAAGGATCTTTATAAGGAAATACATACTTGAGTTTGTATTAGGTTAATAGAATTTTTTATAATAGATAGAAAAGGGATATTTTATATTAAAATATTAAATAGAATGTCGAATTTTTATGCGATATATAAGAAATTTGAAAAAACCATTGCAAAAACACTATGTTTAATGATAAAGTTCACATGAAGTTCACACGGATTTCACTTTGTTCATTTAAAATGAACTACGTGTGAAAAATAAAACTCTTGCTAAAAAATGGAACTGGATGAATATTTTACTTTGATAATATTGTAAAGTATTAAAGTTTTAAGTTTTTTTAAGAGGATAGTAGGGAAAGGAAGTAAAGACAACTTATGAAAAAAGTAATTGCAGGTTTAGCAGCAGCTTCTGTAGCTGGCGTTGCAGTTCCAGGAATGGATTCTGCTCATGCACAAGTTTCAAATGAAGCGCTAAAAGAAATTAATGGACAAACTCAAACTCAAACGACTGTAACTGAAACAAAAACTGTAGAAACAACTTCTGAATTAAAATACACAGTAACTGCTGATGTATTAAATGTTCGTTCAGGTGCTGGTACAGGACATAACGTTATTTCTAAAGTAAAATCAGGCCAAGTGCTACAAGTAGTTGGACAAGAAAATGGTTGGTTCAAAGTAAACGTAAATGGTCAAACAGGTTATGTAAGTGGTGACTTCGTAACGACTGGTGGCAAAACAGGAACGACTGTTCAACAAGGAACAGGTACTTACACAGTAAACGTTTCTTCACTTAACGTACGTACAGGCCCAAGTACATCTCATACAGTATTAGGTTCTGTAAACAAAGGTAAAACAGTACAAGTTGTAGGTGAAGTACAAGATTGGTTTAAAATCAACTTCAATGGTGGAACTGGATACGTAAGCAAAGACTTCGTAACAAAAGGTGGTTCTGCTGTATCTAACGAAACAAAACAACCAACTACAAACAACAATACTACAACAGTTCAAACTGGTGGTTCTTATGTTGTTAACACTGGTGCTTTAAAAGTACGTACAGGCCCAGCTACATACAACGCTGTAATCGGTGGAGTAACAAATGGTAAAGTATTAAACGTTACTGGTGCTGAAAATGGTTGGTACAAAATTAACCATAACGGCCGCACAGGTTACGTAAGTGCAGACTTCGTTAAGTTTGTAAAAGGCGGAGTAAACAACGTTACAAATAACAATAATGTTACAAATAACGTTCAACAACCAGGTAAAGACGTACAAAAACCAACAACAGGTGGAGATACATCTTCAATCGCTGGATTCGCTAGATCTTTAAATGGTTCACCATACAGAACTGCTGGTACAACACCTGCTGGTTTTGACTGCAGTGGATTCATTCACTACGTATTAAATCAAACTGGTCATAAAGGCGCTCGTCAAACAGTTGCTGGATACTGGAGCTCTAAAACAAAAACTAGCAATCCACAACCAGGTGATTTAGTATACTTCCAAAATACTTATAAATCAGGTCCTTCTCACATGGGTGTTTACTTAGGAAACGGTCAGTTCATTAGTGCAGAAACAGATGCAACTGGTGTACGTATTAGTTCTGTAAGTAACTCTTACTGGAGCAAGCACCTATTAGGTTACACAAAAGCATACTAAGAAAAAGTAGTTTTATATACTTTTCGTATAGAGAAAAGGCTTTCCAAGGAAACTTGGGAAGCCTTTTTATAGTTGAATAAATTGGAAGTTTAATAGTTTTTATTTTAACTTTCCATTTAAAAATCGATCATATAAGTCATGGAAATAGTTAGGACGAAATAAGTTCGCTGCATGTCCTGCTAAAGGTATTTCCCTATATAGAACGTTAGGCAAAATAGATTTCAAATCAAATAGACAAGATTTATAGAGATGATCATGCTCTCCCATTACCCATAGTATAGGGTGAGGAAGTGATTTTAATTTAGATTTTAAATCGAATTCTAACCTATGTCGTAATGACTGGGCAATTATGGATGAATGTAATTGTAATCCGAAACGGTAGTAAATATTTCTTGAAATGACTGCGAACGGATTTGCTTTTAGTATACCACTTGGAAAAATAGTATTTGCGTATTGAGAGAGCCATTTAGAGTATTCATCTCCTCGCTTCTCCCAAAAATTTTGAAATACATTATATAAACGAGAAGGGTTATTGTAATGTCCTCCAATATGACAAATACTTAATACTTTTTCTGGATGCATTTGTGCAAAAATTGTAGAGATGTAACAGCCGTAACTTAGCGCACAAATATGTGCTTTTTTAATACCTTCATGCTCATATAAGTTTAATAATTGATCTACGAGGCGCTGTAATGAAAAGTCGATTGCTTCTCCTTTATCATCACCGTGACCTAATAAGTCATAAGTTATAATGTTGTAGGAGGAAGAAAAACGTTTTTGCTCCTTTTTGAAGGCGCGACGATTGCCAACTAATCCATGAATAAAAATAATTGTTTCCTTTTCAGAATGTATATTTGTTTGCAAAAAGGATACTCCTTTCACTAACTGGAGATTTATATCGTGTTGTAAATTATTTATCTATAATTTACATAGAATAATATTAAGTACCAGGTAATAATATCAGATATTTATATCTGTTGTAAAGATGAGTTTTTATGTATATTTTGTAAAAATAGAAAAAGTGTGTTTACATTCAGTTTACATTTGTATCGTATTCTAATTTTAGAAAGAACAGTTTGGTTTAACACGAGGAGATGAACAGGAATGGAAGTTAGAAATGAAATGAAGAAAAAAGGGAGTTGGAGGCAGTTTTTACGCCTTATTCAAGATACAAATCCTCCGAAAGGAATTTTAGTTTTTGCGTTATTAATGAGTTTGCTTTCTACGGGAGCGAGTTTATTTATTCCTATGCTTACAAAAGGATTAGTAGATAATTTTTCGCTTTCTTCAATTAGTGCAGGACAAATTGTTGGATTAGTTGCTTTCTTTGTAATGCAAACTATTGCGGCAGGGTTGTCTATATATTTACTAAATTATATTGGGCAGAAGATTGTAGCGGGACTAAGAGAACGTTTGTGGAAAAAGGTACTTATCTTGCCGGTATCTTATTACGATCAAAATAGAACAGGTGATACAATTAGCCGTATGACGAATGATACAGGTGTAGTGAAAACGTTAATTTCTGAGCATTTGTCAAACTTATTAACAGGTGGTATTTCAATTGTTGGATCGTTAATTGTATTATTTGTTTTAGATTGGAAAATGACTGCGTTACTTTTAACGGTTATTCCGTTGTCTGTATTAATTTTAGTTCCACTTGGACGAAAAATGTATAAGATTTCAAAAGCGCTTCAAGATGAAACGGCATCTTTTACAAGTGTGTTAACGCAAGTGTTATCAGAAATTCGTTTAGTGAAATCTTCAAATACAGAAAAAAGAGAATATGAAACGGGTAACACAGGTATACAAAAGTTATTACAATTTGGTTTGAAAGAAGGGAAAGTGCAAGCATTAATTTCGCCAGTTATGTCGTTTGTTTTAATGGCACTACTTGTTATTATCGTAGGATATGGCGGGATGCGAGTTTCTAGCGGTGCATTAACAACCGGTGAACTTGTAGCGTTTATTTTGTATTTAGTTCAAATTGTAATGCCGATGAGTCAATTATCTATGTTCTTTACACAATTCCAAAAGGCAATTGGTGCAACGGAAAGAATTAGTACGATTTTAGAATATGAAGTAGAAGATCATGAAACTGGTGTGAAAGTGACAAATGCTAAGCAACCGATTGTTCTTGAAAATGTACATTTTGAGTATAACGAAGAAGAGCAAGTTTTGAAAAATATTGATTTCACAATTGAATCTGGAAAAGTGACAGCGATTGTAGGACCAAGTGGTAGTGGGAAAACAACGTTATTCTCATTATTGGAACGTTTTTATGAGCCAACTAGTGGCGCCATTAAATTAGGGGAAGAATCAATTACGAGTTATTCATTAGAGTCATGGCGACGTCAAATCGGTTACGTATCACAAGATAGTCCGTTAATTGATGGAACAATTCGTGATAATATTTGTTACGGTGTTGAGGGCGAAGTAACGGATGAAGAAATTGAAAAAGTAGCAGCAATGGCATATGTTGATGCATTTATTCATGACTTACCAAACGGTTATGCAACAGAAGTTGGAGAACGCGGTGTGAAACTTTCTGGGGGACAAAGACAGCGAATTGCCATTGCTCGAGCGTTACTGCGAAATCCGCAAATTCTTATGTTAGATGAGGCGACTTCAAGTTTAGATAGTAAATCTGAGTCTGTCGTTCAAAAAGCGTTAAATAACTTAATGAAAGGCAGAACAACATTAGTGATTGCACATAGACTTTCTACTGTTGTAGATGCAGATAAAATTATCTTTATTGAAAAAGGGAATCTTACAGGTAGTGGTACGCATGATGAATTATTACAGACGCATGACATGTATCGTGAGTTTGCAACGCAGCAATTGAAAATTAAAGAGGGTGCATTATAAAATGAATCATCAGTGGGATTTTACTCCACTGATGATTCATTTTAAAAAAATATATTAGATGCTAAGTAGAAAGGAAATGGTTCCTTTGATACCTAAAATTTTAATAGTAGACGACGATCCACACATTAGAGAACTCGTTTCTGTATTTTTAGAACGAGAAGGTTTTCAAACATATGAGGCAATTGATGGAGTAGATGCACTTCAGAAAATGGATGACGTAAAAGTCGATATGGTTATTCTTGATATCATGATGCCAAATATGGATGGATTTGATGTATGTTTTGAATTAAGAAAATACTATGATATCCCGGTTCTGATGCTAACTGCCAAAGGGGAAACATCACAAAAAGTAAAAGGATTTCACCTTGGGACAGATGATTATCTTGTAAAACCATTTGATCCTATAGAACTAGTAGTGAGAGTAAAGGCATTATTAAAACGTTACCAAATTACAGTTTCGCAATCGATTCAAGTTGGAAATGTATTATTAAATCGTAAAACATTCGAAGTTACATGTGGAGAACAAACGGTTACGTTACCGTTAAAAGAATTTGAGCTGCTCTTTACTTTAGGGGCTAAATCGGGAAGAACTTGTTCGAGAGAGCAATTAATTGAAGAAATATGGGGATATGATTTTGAAGGGAATGAACGTACACTAGACGTTCATATTAATCGGTTACGTGAGAAGTTTCAAGAAGAGCAGTCGAAATTTAGTATTAAAACAATAAGAGGATTAGGGTATCGCTTAGAGGTAAGTAAATGAGAAAAAGAAAACGAATGAGTAAGTTGAAGATGCTGAAAGTATTTGGAGCGGTATTAGCGCTCTTTTCTTTTCTTACTATAATTTGGTCTATCGCATTTTATGTAGCAACTAGTATATTGAATGCTTTTGACGTAAACGTATCGCCGTTTGTTGCCTTTCTAATTAGTGATATGGTCGGTTTTGTATTTATTATTCTTATTTGGACATTGATTGGAATATTAATGAGGCCAAAACGAGAGGCAATGATTTGGACTATTATTGAACCGATACAAAAAATTGCAAAAGGAGACTTCTCCGTAAAAATACGAAATGAAGAAAAGTATGATGGCGAAATTGGCGTGCTCGTAAAAAGTATAAATGATATGACAGATGAACTGAATGCGATGGAGAAAATGAGACAAGAGTTTGTATCAAATGTTTCTCATGAAATACAGTCACCATTAACTTCTATAAAAGGATTTGCTAGAGCACTACAAGACGATAATCTTTCTGAGGAAAAAAGAAAGCATTATCTTACCATTATTGAAACTGAAACAACGAGATTATCTAAACTAAGTCAAAATTTGCTAAAGCTAACTCTTTTAGAATCAGAAGAGTATACACCAGAAAGAGTGAGCTATCGATTAGATCAACAATTAAAGCAAATTGTGTTAAATAGTGAACCACTCTGGGCTGAAAAAGAAATTGAGTTAGAATTAGATTTAGAAAAAGTATATGTTATTGCTGACCAAGAAAGTATGAGTCAAGTGTGGATTAATTTAATTCATAATAGTATTAAATTTACTCCAAGCGGTGGTACGATTACTATTCAGTTAAAGGAACATGAGACAGTAGTGGAAGTGCGTATCCGTGATTCAGGAATTGGTATATCAGAAGAACAGAAACAACATATTTTTGAGCGTTTTTATAAAGCGGATTCTTCACGAAATCGTGCCTATGGGGGAAGTGGCTTAGGTTTAGCTATTGTAAAGAAAGTACTCGACCTTCATCAAGGAGAGATAAAAGTGGAGAGTGAGGAAGGAAAAGGTACTGAATTTATTGTGCGTATGCCAAATCATGAAGAGAAATAGTGTTAGAAGGAGAACCTTCTAACACTATTTCTCTTTAAAAATGCATTTACCGTTACTGCAATTATATTGATAAGCTTTTCCTTCGCTATTCATACGATATGAGTAATCGGATTCTTTATCTTTCTTAAAGTCAACGTATGCTTCCACACCGTTTTTATCGTCATCTATATCAATGAATTGAACGTGTCGTATAGAATAATCTTTCTTTTCTCTTAAACCTCTTCCTTGCAAGTTTGTATGAATACCATCTACTAACTGGTCAAACAACGACCAGTTTAAATTAAGATGTTCAAATGACTCAGTGTGTCTTCCTAAAATACCGTTGTCTTGTATTATTTTTTTATTATCATCGTATGTATAAGAGTAGGTGAAATATGGTTCGTCTTTATATACTACTGTTGCATAATAGCCAATATTATAAAGGGGAGTATATTTTCCGGTTATGTTTTGTATTTCTTCTTGCTTATAACCTTTTTTAATATGGAGATAATGGCTAGTATCTTTTTCTATTACTTTATAATTTAGTGGGTTACCAAATATAAAGTACAGTGCAAACAATATGATACATAGTCCGACTGCAGTTAGTAACAAGAACCATTTTTTTCTTTTCATACTCATACACTCCCCTATGCTGGATTTGTTTTTATTTTACATGAATAATGGTAAAAAAATGAAACTTATAAATAAAACCTTTCTATAGTTACCTACAAGTAACCTACGCACATGAAAGTGCATCATTGCCTTTTTACATAAACATAGATACAATTTTAATATAATACATAACTGAGATGATTAAGGAGTGTTATACTTGGCAGAATTATTACAAGGTAAAAATGCTTTAATTACAGGAGCAGGTAGAGGGATTGGTCGCGCTGTAGCAATCGCATTAGCGAAAGAAGGCGTAAATGTAGGCTTATTAGCTCGTTCAGAAGAAAACTTAAAAGCTGTAGCGAAAGAAGTAGAAGCAGAAGGTGTAAAAGCCGTTATTGCAACTGCTGATGTTTCTTCATACGAAGAAGTAACAACTGCGATTGAAACGTTAAAAAATGGTTTAGGATCTATCGATATTTTAATTAATAACGCTGGTATTTCTAAATTCGGTAAGTTTTTAGAACTAGACGTTGCTGATTGGGAAAAAATCATTCAAGTAAACTTAATGGGTGTATACTATGCAACTCGTGCAGCTTTACCGAGCATGATTGAACAACAATCTGGTGATATCATTAACATTTCATCTACAGCAGGACAAAAAGGCGCACCTGTAACAAGTGCATATAGTGCTTCTAAATTTGGTGTCCTTGGCTTAACAGAATCGTTAGCGATGGAAGTTCGCAAACATAACATTCGTGTAACAGCTTTAACTCCAAGTACAGTAGCAACTGATATGGCTGTAGATTTAGGATTAACTGATGGAAACCCTGATAAAGTAATGCAAGCAGAAGATATTGCAGAATTTATCGTAGCGCAGCTGAAATTAAATAAACGTACATTTATTAAATCTGCTGGGCTTTGGTCTACTAATCCATAGGAATTAAATTTAACTTTAAAAGAAGGGATATCTATTCTATAAGGGGTAGATGTCCCTTCTTTATTTTTTGTATTCAAGACAGAATTTTCGGTATAATTAAAAGTGAATGGTAGAAAGCATTGGTAAATTGAAAGGAATGGCAGTTGTAAAAGAGTGATGTAAGGAGGGAAAAGGAATGAAAAAGAAGTTTCAAAAATTATAACGTGTATCGTGTATAACGAGACTAGCTCGTGGACCTCCAATATACATAACACTATATTGTATATTAAAAAATTGGAGGCTATAAGTAGATGAGAACTGAAAAAGAAATGTTAGATTTAATTATAAATACAGCAATAGAGGATGAAAGAATTCGAGCTGTCATCATGAATGGATCGCGTGTAAATCCAAATGTGAAAAGAGATTGTTTTCAAGACTATGATATTATGTATGTTGTAAATGATATACAATCTTTTACGTCTAATCATAATTGGATTCATAGATTTGGAGAAATAATGATTGTACAAATGCCAGAAGAAATGTCGTTAGTTCCACCAGATGAAGACGGGAAGTTTCCATATTTAATGCAGTTCATGGATGGGAATCGGATTGATTTAACGCTAGTTCCAGTTGAGTTAATAAAAAAGTTCGTTGGACAAGATAGTTTAAGTAAACTGCTTCTTGATAAAGATAATTGTCTGGAAGAATTCCCGCCAGCAAGTGAGAAGGATTACTTAGTAAAAAAGCCTACAGAAAAAGAGTTTTTAGATTGTTGTAATGAGTTTTGGTGGTGTAGTACAAATGCGGCAAAAGGGTTATGGAGAGAGGAACTTTCTTATGCAAAAGGAATGCTTGAAGGACCAGTGCGAGATATGTTCATCGTAATGCTAGAATGGCATATTGGTATGAAAACAGACTTTACAGTTAATACAGGGAAGTTTGGAAAGCATTTCGAGCAATATATTGAAAAAGATATGTGGGTGCAATTTAAAAGAACATTTTCTAATGCAGAATATGAAAACATATGGGAGTCATTCTTTGTCATGGGTAATTTATTTAGGGAAGTGGCGAACGAAATCGCTAACAAATATGAATATCAATATCCGCAAGATGATGATGATAAAGTGACGAACTATTTAAAACATGTGAAAGCTTTGCCAAAAGATAGTACATCGATTTATTAATAATAGTAAGCAGTAAGACTGTCCTAATTAAGGACAGTCTTATTTTTGTTTATGAATAACAATTTATCTAACAAAGTGCAGATGAATCACATATGAAAATTTAGGGAGGTTTTTTATCATGTATTATTTTTATTCGCCAGAAATGTTTGCTCCATATCAATGGGGACTAGAACGAGATGTTTCGTATGCTTATATGCCATATAACTCATTTTATTACGGAGGCTATATAAGCGCATTGCCATACGCATATATCCCTCAAAGCTATGAATTACAAATGAAAGCAGATGATCGTGGATCGTGGACACCATTTACATGGGTTGAAAAATATGCGTACGCATTTTCAGGACCGTATAATAAAGCGGAAGTAGCTCTTACATTTGATGATGGACCAGATTCAGAATTCACGCCAAAAATATTAGATAAGTTAAAACAACATAATGTAAAAGCTACTTTTTTCTTACTTGGTGAAAACGCAGAAAAATTTCCGAATGTAGTAAAGCGTATTGCAAATGAAGGGCATGTAATTGGTAATCATACGTACAGTCATCCGAATTTAGCGAAAGTAAATGACGCTGAGTACCGTAATCAAATTATAAAAACGGAAGAAATATTAAAACGTTTAGCCGGCTATGCTCCTAAATTTATACGTCCACCGTATGGTGAAATACTTGAAAATCAATTGAATTGGGCAACTGAGCAAAATTTTATGATTGTACAGTGGAGTGTTGATACAGTTGATTGGAAAGGTGTAAGTGCCGATACGATTACAAATAATGTGTTAGGGAATTCATTTCCAGGTAGTGTCATACTGCAGCATTCTACTCCAGGTGGGCATTTACAAGGATCTGTTGATGCACTAGACAAAATCATTCCGCAGTTAAAAACGAAAGGGGCACGTTTTGTAACACTTCCAAGTATGTTCCAGACATCGAAAGAAAGAAAGTGAATGTTTTATAAATTGGAAAAATAAGGGTTGTGTCGTATGATGAAAGTGTAAGTTAGGGGGGATATAATTGATTGATGCACTAGTAAACATAGGAATAAGCATATTGATTGGTATTATTTTTATACTTGCGGCAATTATTCTTCAAAAAAATCCACCGACCGATATTAATGCGGCATATGGTTATCGTACGAAACGATCTATGAAAAATAAGGAATTATGGGATGCGGGTAACAGGTATAGTGCAGAAGTGATGAAGCAAAACGGATTTATCATGATGTTAATTGGAAGTGTTATTAGTATACTGTTTAGATATCCATATACAATAATAGTGATTATGGTGGTTATGGTATTGTTAATCATTCGCTTATTTATACGAGTAGAGAACAGATTAAAGACAATTGAACAATGATGATAAGGAAAATAGGACTCTCAGTCAATGATAGATAGGAGTCCTATTATATTTACAAACTATTATTTTTTAGTAGTTCTTTTCCTTGTGCAACAACAAATTCATAGTATGCAAGATCATACGGATAAATATCTTCAAATGTTATCGTAATCGGTTTATTGTTTAAGACTGAAATCGTTTTTAAAGATGAAATCTCTCCATTTAATAGTTGTAGAAAAGAAGTTGCATGTACTTTCATCACATCGTCTACTTCTTCACCTGGTGCGAATGGAAGTGGATTGATGACATTGTGAAAATACATATGACAAAATTCACGATCAGTAAGATTCGAAATTTCATAGTCTATTTTAAAGATTCCTTTGTATACTAAATCAGTAGTTTGAAAGGAAAGCCCCAATTCTTCTTCGATTTCACGAAGACCACCAATTTGTACATCTTCATCATGCATAATATGTCCAGCTGAAGTAATATCCCATATACATGGAGCTTCTTTTTTATTTTTAGAGCGTAACTGGAAATATAAGAATATATCTTTAGCATCTTTTTCTACAAACCAACAGTGAAATGTTTCGTGCCAATCACCGTCACGATGCACTTCATCGCGTAATTTCTTCCCAAGTGTATTTCTTTCAGAATCAAATATTGTTAACCACTCTGTCATTTTAATTCCCCTTTCTGCAAATTTTATTATACAATATTCGTATTGAATTTTGGGAAAATAAAGAAAAAGGGGCGATTATAAGTGGAGATAGAGCGTATGGAAATAAAATCGATTATTTCAACAGAGGAAGAGTTACGAAAAATATTGGGGCAACCAAGTGAGCGAGCATTGAAAAAAGTTATTTCATCATTAGACCACCATTGTGTAGATTTCCTTTCTAAATCTCCTTTTCTAGTATTATCTACTGCAAATAAGTTGGGGGAGTGTGACGCCTCGCCGAGAGGAGACGCACCTGGATTTGTATACGTACTCAATAATAATAAAATTATCATTCCAGAAAGACCAGGAAATCGTCGTATAGACTCCATTTTGAATATTATTTCAAATCCACGTGTAGGACTAATCTTTTTTATTCCAGGTCTTGGGGAGACACTCAGAATAAATGGCCGAGCATATATTACAAACGACGAAGAAATTTTGAAAGAAATGCAGGCGAATGGACGCAATCCGTTACTTGGAATTGTTGTTGAAATAGAAGAGTGTTACATTCATTGTGCAAAAGCGTTTATTCGTTCTAAGATGTGGGAATCAGAATCTTGGTTAAATAAAAAAGAGTTACCTTCAGCAGCAAAAATGTTGCTGGAGCATGCGAAAGTGAATACTTCAGAAGAAGATGTTGCACGTTCTTTAGAAGAAAGTTATACAAAAAGATTGTATTGAAAATTTTATTGATATAGTTTTGTAAGGTGGGTATGTACGGGTTTTAGAATGGGGAATTTATCCCGCATTAACGGGCAGTAAGATTCCTACCTCAAAATTCAGCGAAAACAAAGAAGTTAGGTGGGGATCAACTGCCCGTAAAAGCCTTCACTTTATATATGAACCGTTGATTTATAAACTGGAGAAATGACAAAATAGGTAAATTGAGTGGCAGTTGCATAATGCTATTGTGAAATATAATAAAAAGTTATTTTGAAAATAGTTAGTAAAAATAGGCTTGCTTTTTAAAAAGTTGATAACTATAATAAGTTAACAAATAGACATGAACGAAAAAGTAACGATAAGGACAAGAAATCATTTTTACGGTTTACAGAGAGGGAAGCCAAGGGTGTGAGCTTCCTAACACGAGAAATGATTTTACCACCTTTGAACTTCAATAGTGAACGAGTAATCTAGTAATTATTGACGGTATCAGCCGTTATCTGAACTTGAGCAATCTAGGGAGAAATACGTCTAGATTGGAACAAGGGTGGAACCACGAAAACACATTCGTCCCTTTCCTAGGGATGAGTGTGTTTTTTTACGGATTTAGAGATTGAAAATTTAAAATAATTAAAAAATAGTATTGATTTTGTTTTTTAGGCGAGTATAATGAGTTAACAAATAAACATGAACGAAAAAGTAACGATAAGGACAAGAAATCATTTTTACGGTTTACAGAGAGGGAAGCCAAGGGTGTGAGCTTCCTAACACGAGAAATGATTTTACCACCTTTGAACTTCAATAGTGAACGAGTAATCTAGTAATTATTGACGGTATCAGCCGTTATCTGAACTTGAGCAATCTAGGGAGAAATACGTCTAGATTGGAACAAGGGTGGAACCACGAAAACACATTCGTCCCTTTCCTAGGGATGGGTGTGTTTTTTTTATTACTTTGAAGGGAGGTGCGGTAACATGAAACGATTTATAAGTACGGAAATAACCACCACCTGCATGACAAAAAAGCAGAGTAAGGTGATTTATAGGTGTAACAATTAAACTTTTAGGAGGAGATTAGAAGATGAATAACGTTATAAATGTTGGAGTATTAGGTTTAGGTACGGTCGGAAGTGGTGTTGTTCATATTTTGAAAGAACATTATAAAAAAATCGCTCTTGATACAGGATACGAAGTGAAAGTGAAAACAGTCGTTGTACGTGATTTGGAAAAAGAACGCGATGTTTGTATTGACGGGATTGCAGTCACAAGTCATGCAGATGAAGTTCTAAATGATTCGAATATTGATATTGTAGTAGAGGTAATGGGCGGAATTGAAGAAGCGAAGCAGCATATTGTTAAGGCTTTACGAAATAAGAAACATGTCGTGACAGCAAATAAAGATTTAATGGCTGTATACGGTGCAGAGCTTCTTCAACTGGCGAACGATAATGATTGTGATTTATGTTATGAAGCGAGCGTAGCAGGCGGTATTCCAGTGTTAAGAGGACTAACTGACGGGCTAGCATCAGATCAAATTGAAAAAATAATGGGAATTGTAAATGGTACAACAAATTATATGTTAACAAAAATGAGTCAAAATGGGTGGTCTTATGAAGAGGCTTTACAGGAAGCGCAAAAATTAGGTTTTGCAGAATCGGATCCGACAGCAGATGTAGATGGACTAGATGCGGCGAGAAAGGTAGCAATTCTTGCAAACTTAGGTTTTTCGATGAATGTTTCATTAGATGATGTGCAAGTAAGAGGGATTCGAAAGGTCGAAAAAGAAGATTTACAAATGGCTGAAAAGTTAGGATTTACTATGAAGTTAATTGGGAAAGCAGAAAAACAAGGATCAGCCATTCATTTAAGTGTAGAACCGACGCTTTTACCGAGCCAGCATCCATTATCAAATGTGAATAATGAATTTAATGCAGTATATGTTCACGGTCAAGCGGTAGGAGAAGTAATGTTTTACGGACCTGGAGCTGGAAAGTTGCCAACTGGTTCTGCTGTAGTAAGTGATATTATTTCCATCGTTAAAAATATGAATCAAGTGCCGAAAAATAAAAGTGCGTTAAAAGAACCAGTTCCTTATGAATTACAAGGTGATGAAGAAGTAGTTTCGAAATATTTCTTGCGTATTTCATTACGAGATGAGCCTGGGATGTTACGAAAAATAACAGAATGTTTCGTTAATTACTCTGTAAGTTTAAAAGAAGTTATTCAATTACCTTTAAACCGTGAACTGGCAGAAGTTGTTGTTGTGACACATCGAACTTCCAAGTATCAATTCGAACGAGTTTTAGGAGCGATAGAAGCTGTCGCAAGTGAAATAAACAGTTACTACATTATTGAGGAGGAAAAACAATATGTATAAAGGACTATTGAAACAATATGCTTCTTATTTACCGGTGAATGAAAACACACCTGATGTCAGTTTAATGGAAGGAAATACACCTCTTATTCCGTTATTAAATATATCAAAGCAATTAGGGATTCAGCTATATGGTAAGTACGAAGGAGCGAATCCGACAGGTTCTTTTAAAGATCGTGGTATGGTGATGGCAGTTGCTAAGGCGAAAGAAGAAGGTTCAGAAGCAATCATTTGTGCATCAACAGGTAATACATCAGCATCAGCTGCAGCATATGCGGCACGTCTTGGGATGAAATGTATAATCGTAATCCCTGAAGGAAAGATTGCGCATGGAAAATTAGCGCAAGCGGTCGCTTATGGAGCTGAAATTATTTCAATAGAAGGGAATTTCGATGATGCACTTAAGGCTGTAAGAAATATTGCTGCAGAAGAGCCGATTACATTAGTAAATTCAGTGAATCCTTATCGAATTGAAGGACAAAAAACGGCAGCATTTGAAATTTGTGACCAATTGCAAAATGCACCAGATGTTCTAGCTATCCCTGTTGGGAACGCAGGGAATATTACAGCATATTGGAAAGGCTTCTGTGAATATGAGAAAGAAAAAGGTTATAAGAAGCCAAGAATTCATGGCTTTGAAGCAGAAGGAGCAGCGGCAATTGTAAAAGGGCATGTAATTGAAGAGCCTGAAACAATTGCAACAGCAATTCGCATTGGTAACCCAGCAAGTTGGTCGTATGCAGTAGAGGCTGCCGAGCAGTCTTGTGGTGAAATAGATATGGTATCAGATGAAGAAATTTTACATGCGTATAGGTTATTGGCAAAAACTGAAGGAGTTTTCGCTGAACCGGGATCAAATGCTTCATTAGCTGGCGTAATTAAACATGTTAAATCTGGAAAAATCAAAAAGGGAGAAACAGTTGTTGCAGTATTAACTGGAAATGGTTTGAAGGATCCTGATATCGCTATTTCTTCAAATCAACTAGACATCGCAAGTTTGTCAAATGATATAGAACAAATTAAAGATCATATTAAAGGGGTGATTATGTCGTGATACCATTAAGTGTTCGTGTCCCTGCTAGTACGGCAAATGTTGGTCCTGGATTTGATTCAGTTGGAATAGCTTTGTCATTGTATTTAGATGTGGTGGTTAAAGAAAAAGCTGATAAATGGCAAGTAATCCATTCCTTTGAAGAATCAATTCCGACAGACGATAAAAATTTAATCGTTAGCACGGCATGTAAAGTCTGTCCTTCTATATCACCCCATATAATAGAAGTTACTAGTAATATCCCATTAACAAGAGGGCTAGGAAGTAGTGCATCAGCGATTGTAGCTGGGATAGAACTTGCGAATCAACTAGGCAATTTGAACTTAACTGCTGATCAAAAAGTTCAAATTGCTACAAATTTTGAAGGACATCCTGATAATGTTGCTGCTTCTATATTAGGTGGAACTGTAATCGGAGCACTTGATGGAAAGGATATTTCCGTCGTAAGAATTGAGAGCAAGGAGTTAGGGGTAATTTCTCTTATTCCGAATGAAGAATTAAATACAGATGAAAGTCGATCTGTATTACCAAAGATGTTTCCGTTTCATGAGGCAGTTAAAGCTAGTGCGATAAGTAACGTATTAGTAGCTGCATTATGTCAAAAGCGGTGGGAAGTTGTAGGTGAAATGATGGAGAGAGACCATTTTCACGAGCCATATCGTTTAGAACTCGTACCGTTATTACCATCTATTCGTAAATGCGCAAAAGAATTTGGTGCGTACGGTACAGCACTTAGCGGTGCGGGACCATCTATTTTTATATTAACGCCATATGAGAAACGTCAAGAAATCGCTGAGCAATTAGCGAGAGTATTTACAGATATGAAAGTATGTGAGCTTGAAATCGACCATAAAGGTATTATTGTAAATAAGGAAGAGCATATTGGATCGTAAAGAAAGCTGGCATGGCTAGCTTTCTTTACGTTGCGAACCTATTTTAAATTAGGTTTTTTCGGAAAAAAATATAAAACAAATGTTGATTTTGAATAATGTAAGTAAAGAGTGCATTCATTTTGGAGGTGATTAAATGAATAAAGAGTCACCAGAAGAAAAAAGAGAGCGTATGAGACAAAGTGAATTAAAAAGTAATCCTACGGGTTCTTTACATGACGGACTCAATAGAGCGGAAACAGGTAGTCCAGTTGATATAGCAGGTGGTATGAATTGGAAAGGTACAGGGATAATCATTTTAGTACTACTTTTAGGATACATTGTATACACTTATTTTTTCAGTTAAAGAATGCTTGTTAAAATTTTGATTTGTTTAGTTTCATAATTGTTGAGAAAAAATGCAGTTACTGTATTACATATCTTCTAAGCAAGTTATAGTTGTTCATATCAACTTTTAATAATCCAAATAGAGCTAGCAAAATGCTAGCTCTATTATTTTTTGCCACATTCCTGTAACAAACCACCTGTATATTCATTGGTGGAGGTGCAGAGGATGAAAAAAATGATAGCGATATGTCTTCTAACAACTATGCCATTTTCGACTTTAGTCGGTTGTGACGTAAAAGGTAGTAATGCTGTACAAGAGTCTAAAATAAAGAAATCGACGTATAAAGATTTTACTTATGATGTAAATCCAGAAACATTCACATTAACTGTAGAACATGAGGGGGTAAAGGAACAGGCATCACGACCCCTACCGAAAATGAAGGTATCGAATGTAAAAAAAGAAAAGGATCGTACATCGTGGGAATATCCAGATCAAAAAGTAAAAATAAAATTAGAAAAGAAAAAAGACCACTTAAACATTGAAGTGGAATCGACTGGTGCAGAAAGCTTTACATGGCCGAAAGTAGAAGCTGAAAATTATACACTTCCGTTATGGGAGGGTAAGCAAATTCCGAGCAATGATGAGAATTGGAAGAAGTTTTTAAAGGATGATGCATATTCATTTGCTGAATCATTTTCTATGAAGTTTTTCGCATTAAATGGTTCGAAATATTCAATTGTATATATTGCAAACAATATGTTTAATAATGAATTGAAGTTTCATTCGGATCCGAAAATAGGATTTGATTTTACACATGAATTTCCGAGCATAAATAAAAATAAAACATATGGATTTCAATTATATGTGACAAATAATGATGCGGTAAGCATTGCTAAACTGTATAAGGATGATATTGTTCGAAAAGGTGAATTTAAAACATTACAAGAAAAGGCTAGAAAAAATAAAGAAATCGAAAAGTTATATGGAGCGGCGCATTTTTATTTTTGGAATCAAAATGGTCTATCAGAAAATAATATAAATTGGCCAAAACTAAGGGAGCAAATAAATAGCCCGCTGTTTAGTCATATAAAAGAACTTATTCAAAAGAATAGTTCAGAGCCTGGGGAACTGAATGTATTAGATCAAGTAAGTAAACAAGATTTCATTGATAAGTATCAAAAAAATGTTATTTTACGTTATATAAACGAAGTATTATCCATGAAGGAATTTTATAAAGAGGATATTTTTCAAAACGTTGATCAGGAAGCTAGTGTGCTATTAAAGAAAGGTGTAGGTCACTTAACGAACACAGAATTGTATAGCTTAAATAAGTATTTATTAAAGTCGCTACTTGGTGATGCGGTTGAAGAGGTAAGTAAATGGGGTAATGCAGATGGAACGGACATACTAAAGGAAATGAAAGAGGTAGGAATAGAAAAAGCGTGGATTGGTCTGCCGAACTGGGAACAAGGATTTATGCAACCTAATTTCGTGACAAAAGCGAAGGAAATGGGGTATTTAGTTGGTCCGTATGATTCATATCATTCCATTCACGAAAAAAGTGATAAAAATTGGAACACAGCATCCTTTAATGACCCATCATTATATGAAGAGGCTACTGTAACGAAGAAAAACGGAGAAAAGGTGCAAGGCTTTTTAGGCAGAGGTCGCAAGTTAAACCCGACTTTATCGCTGCCTAGTGTAAAGGAACGCATGAATGATATATTACAAAATGGTCCTAAATATAATTCATGGTTTATTGATTGTGATGCGACAGGTGAAATTTACGATGACTATTCAGCGAAACATATAACGACACAAGAGCAAGATTTAAAAGCACGTTTAAAACGAATGGACTACATTGCGCAAGAAAAGGGTATGGTCGTTGGTTCTGAAGGTGGAAATGATTTTGCTAGTAGTACGATTGCATTTGCACACGGAATTGAAACACCTGTTATTAAATGGGACGATGAAGATATGCGGAAAAATAAAACAAGTCCGTATTATGTCGGTGGATATTGGTCACCAAATCAAAATGTTCCCGAAAAATATGCAAAACAAGTACCATTGAAAGAAGAATATAAACAAGTGTATTTAAAACCAGTATATTCGGTACCATTATATAAATTAGTATACAATGATTCCGTTATTACAACGCACCATTGGGAATGGGGAAGTTTAAAGGTAAAAGATGAAGTTGGAAATCGAATGCTGTCTGAATTATTGTATAATGTTCCTCCGTTGTACCATTTAGATGAAGTAGAGTGGAATAAACATAAAAAAGAAATTACAGAGCATCTAAAAGTTTGGAATGAAGTTCATGAAAAAGCAGTAAAAGAAGAGATGACGAATTTTGCGTATTTGTCAGAAGATAAGCTAGTACAATCTGTTTCTTATGGAAAAAATATTAAAATCATTGTGAACTTCTCAAATGAAGACATGGAAGTAGAAAAAACGAAAATAAAAGCAAAGTCGGCTTTTATTGATAATCAGGGGAAGAAAAGCATGTATACGCCGTTTGAGAAATAATAACGTGAAATATACTGTATTCATAGAGGTTTTATCATTAGCTGGACTCTTTATTCATATCGTTTATCTGGAAAAAGATATCCTAATTTAAAATGAAAGAGTTAATGAATTTATAAATTTGCATGTTGCGAAGTGCTAAATTTTTGAAATTGGTAAATAGTGACTTGCCAAAAATAAGTACGAGAGTATAATGTGAAATGGAATACATATTGGGTTTTAGTAGTAACCTTACAAAATTGTAAGGTTAATGAAAGGAAATTCAATATGAAGATAAATAGACTTACATTATACTTGGTAAAGAGAAAGAGAGGCGAATGGGTATGAGCTCTGAATTAGAACAAAATACGAGAAGTAATAAAAAGCGTTCTAAAAGAAAGTCAATAAAATGGTTCATATTAATTCCATTTTTCCTACTTATTTTTGGAGGAGTAGGATATGGTTCGTTTATATATAATAAAGCAAAAGCTGTTGTAAATGATGCGTATGCGAAAATTGAAAAGTCATCAAAGCGTGATAAAGAAGTTGAACCTTTAAAGGATAATATTTCAATATTAATCATGGGTGTAGATGGAAGTGAAATGAGAAAAAGCCAATATGGCGAAGCAGTTCGAACAGATGCACTTTTATTAGCAACAATTAATAAAGATGATAAGTCTGTTAAGCTAGTAAGTATTCCACGTGATTCACGTGTTTATATTCCAACTAGAAAAAAATTAGATAAAATTACTCATGCTCACGTATTTGGTGGCGTAGAAAGCACACGCGATACAGTGGAAAGATTCTTAAATGTCCCTGTTGATTATTATGTGAAGTTTAACTTTGAATCATTCGTACAAATTGTCGATTCAATTGGTGGTATTGATATTGATGTACCAGTTACTTTCACTGAACAAGATAGTAAAGACCAAGCTGGTATGATCCATTTAGAAAAAGGTTACCAACATTTAAATGGAGAACAAGCACTTGCACTTGCAAGAACGCGTAAAATTGATAGTGACGCAATGCGTGGACAGAGACAGCAACTTGTAATAGAAGCAATTGCTAAAAAAGCGATGTCTGTTCAATCAATTAGCAAAATGGGCTCTTTACTAGATGCGGTTGATAAAAATATGAAAACGAACTTAACATTTGACGATATGCTTGCCATTACAAAAAATATGGCAGGATCTAATTTGGAAATGGAAAAATTGCAAATAGAAGGCACAGATAAACGTATCGGTGGTATTTATTATTACATTCCAAATGAAAAAAATGTAAAAGATATTTCAAAAAAATTAAATGATCATTTAGGTGTAACGCCAAAATCAGTCCGAAATGAATAATAAAAAAAGATTGGCTTTTGCCAATCTTTTTTTTTGGAATGTATTTGTAACTTTTCTGTAACGATTTTTTAGTTTAGAAAAATTATACTCATATGTATGAGTATAATGGATAGGTAAAAAAGTAAAAGGACATATTCAAAATTTGTGGTAAGGAAAGATATCATATGCAGAAATGGTTAAGCATGATGGGAATTATCTTTATATTGACTGGATGTAAAATGTCTGAAGCTCCAACAAGTCTAATGGAAGCTCCTACAAATGAAAAATGGATTAATGAATTAAAGGAACAAATTGATAAAGATTTACCTGTTAATTATCGCTTACTTACTCCAATGTCTAACAAAGATAAACAGATGATTTGGTCAATGAATTTTAAACAAGATAATAAGAAAGAAGCCATCTTATTTTATAAATTGCCGAATGAAGATCATAGCGTATATTTAGCCGTATATGAAGAAATCGGAAATGGCTGGAGAATAAAGTCCACACATAAATTTGATGGTGGAGATGTAGATATCGTTGAAGTCGGTGATTTTACAGGGAACGGGAAGAGAGAGTTGTTAATCGGAATCTCTGTAAATCGTGAATCGTTAGAACATGTTATGTATGTTTTTTCGGAAGAAAATGAAGAGATGAAGGAAATATATAATCGAAGTTATACGAAGTTATTCATAGAGGATCTAAATGAAAATGGACTGAAAGATATAAGCCTTGTTACATTTGAAAAAGATGAGAAGCTGACAGTTGAGTTCATGGAACAATTTAAGACTTTATCTGAAGTGTCATACGATCCATTTATAAATAGTATTCAAAGAATACAAATGGGTCGTATATCTAAATCACTAAAGGCGGTAGTAATTGATGCAGGAGTTGGCGCTCATTCAGGTATAACTTATGTAGCAAAATTTGATCAGGATCATTATGAAGTATTACCTATAGGTGGGAAAGAAGATTTATTTAATGAATATGTTGTAGAAAGTAAAGATGTTAATGAAGACGGCATTATTGAATTTGTTCGTACTGTACGTCCAAAAGGTTGGGAGGATAAATCACATGGTGATAGTCCGCTTTTTGAACGTTACATACAGTGGAGTGAATCTGGAATTAAACCAATTGAAGAACGATATATAGATATAGAAAAAGGGTATTATGTGAAAATTCCTAAAGAGTTAATAGGGAAAATTACAATACCAGATCAGCAAAAAGAATCAAATTCTCAAAAGTTTTTGGATACAAGAACAAATAAAATATGGCTTGAAGTTCATATTTTTAAGCGGAAAGAATGGTTCAATATAAAAGGCTACAGCGCAGCAATTAAAACGGCTTCTCACGTATATGCAGTACCGAAGCAATCGGAATTTGAAAAAGTGAAAGCATATATAAAACCGCTAGCGGATTATCAACAAGAGTAGGAGGTGGGAATTATGTCAAAAATTTTAGTTTTAGAAGATGAATTAACGATCCGTAGCTTTATTGTTTTAAATTTAAAACGTGCTGGATTTTATGTAATAGAAGCTACTACTGGAGAAGAAGCGTTACAGATTTTGAGTGAACAAACTGTTGATATAGCACTGCTGGATGTAATGTTACCGGGGATTGATGGTTTAGAAGTTTGTAAGGCTATCAGGAAAGAAAATAAAAAAATGGGTATTATTATGTTAACCGCACGTGTACAAGATGAAGATAAGGTGCAAGGACTAGGAATAGGTGCAGATGATTATATTGCAAAACCGTTTAGTCCAGTAGTATTAACTGCACGTATACAGTCTTTATTAAGAAGAATAGAAGTACATGAAGAAAAAACGAATATTGTTACGTCAGGTCCATTTTCGTTAAATATTATAGAAGAAAGATTGTATAAAGATGGACAATTAGTCGATTTAACACCTACAGAGTATATGATATTACAGTATTTAATGAATCAGGCTTCAAAGCCAGTTTCGCGTGATGAAATTTTAAATATGATTTGGGGAACCAATTACGTAGGTGAGACGAAAGTAGTAGATGTAAATATGAGACGGTTACGTCAAAAGATAGAATGTAATCCATCAGAACCTGAATTTATTCTTACGGTGTGGGGAAAAGGATATGTGTGGAAGGAAAGTATGAGATGAAACGGAAAGTGACTTTATATTTTATGACGGTCATTACACTTATGCTTGTATTATTTGAAGTTGTATTTTCAGTCTCAATTTATCGATACTATTATAATGGTATTGTGCAATATATAGAGTCTCATGCGAAAACGAGTACACGTTTTTTTTCAGAATACAATTCACTATACTTTATTCGATTACAAGAATATAGTGGTGACATAATTAGTAGCTTTCAATTAGAAGGAACAGAATTACAGTTAATTGATCGTCACGGCTCGGTTATACAATCTTCAAGTGGTGAAAAGGTAAAAGGTAAAGTGAATATTCCACAATCATTATTAGAAGGTGAAATGTATAATCAAGTTACTACGAAAGGTAATAAAAAACAACTAGAGGTGCTAAGCCCACTTATACATCAAGGACAAACTATTGGTGTTTTAAAATATACGACTGTTTTAACAAATGTAAATAAAAAGATTATTGAAATTATTACGTTTACTATTTCTGTAGGTATTGTTATTTCGGGAGTCGCCTTCTTAATTAGTAGACGTTTGGCAAATTCATTTGTTGAGCCAATTGAATCCATTATTCAAGCCTCTTCACAAATTGCAGAAGGCACATTAAAGCAAAAAATTAAAGAAGATTATCCTGGAGAATTAGGTGAATTGGCACATAGTTTAAATTATATGGCTTATAAAATAGATAAGGCTGAGCAGATGAAAAATGAATTCATTGCTTCTATTTCGCACGAAATACGAACGCCTTTAACAGGAATTAAAGGTTGGAGTGAGACGTTAAAAACAGTAGATCATTTAACAGAAGAAGAAATAAAGCAAGGTATGGGCATTATTTCAGGTGAGACAGATAGATTGATTCATTTAGTAGAAGAATTGCTAGATTTTTCAAGATTACAATCAAATCATTTTAATTTATATAAACAAAAGGTGCAGTTGTACGATATACTAGAGGAGACGATTTGGCAATTAACTCCTAAATCGGAAGAGAAGGAAATTCAATTTATTACTACTATAGACCGAATTGAATTGATGGGAGATCGAAATAGGTTAAAGCAAGTTTTCTTGAATATTGTTCAAAATGCAATTAAGTATTCACATAAAAAAAGTACAATACACATTGAAGCGACTAAAATAGAAGGACAAGCAGTGATTAAGGTAAGAGACGAAGGGATTGGAATTGCTAAAGAACATTTACCATATATTGAGCAATCATTTTACCAAATTAATAATCATGCTGCAGGTGCAGGTATTGGTTTAGCTATCGTTAAAAAAATGGTAGAGCTTCATGGCGGTGTGCTTAGTGTTACAAGCAAAGAAGGAATAGGAACAACAATTTTGATAAAACTCCCATTATAATACAAATAAAATCTATTTATATGGTGAAATAAAAATAAATAGATGTATAATTATATTGGGCGATTTATATATAAGATTAATAGGGAGAGGAATTCGATAGAATGGAAAAAGCTTTAAAAATTAAACAAATAGTAGTCGTTTTAATAGCGATTGCCGCAGTAGCTATTGGGTATTACATGTTTCAATCAATTACTTCACCAGCAAAAGCTGTTGCGAAACAAGAAAATGTAGTGCAGCTTGCAAGTGAACAGCCGAAAGTTGAAATGAATAAAACGGCACCAAGTCGTTTTAATGGAAAAGAAAGAAAAGTTGCTTATCTTACATTTGACGATGGGCCAGGGAAATATACGGCTGAATTATTAAATACGCTAAAACAACATGATGCGAAGGCGACGTTCTTTTTAATTGGAGCGAATGTAAAAGAATTTCCTGATTTAGTGAAACGTGAAAATGCTGAGGGTCATTATGTAGGCATGCATAGTATGACACATAATTTCGCAAAGTTATATAAAAATGGCGAGTATGTAAATGAGATGAAAGAAGATCAAGGTTTAATCGCTAATATTATTGGGAAATCACCTAAATTAACACGTCCTCCATATGGTTCGATGCCTGGATTGAATGAAGGTCTCCGAAATAAAGTGGTAGAAGGCGGATTTAAAGTATGGGATTGGACAATTGATTCATTAGATTGGAGATACAATAAAATGCCAGTTGATGCAGCTGCAGCACAAATTGCTCAAAACGTATTAACAAACGCAACAAAACCACAAGAAGTAATTTTAATGCATGATATTCACCCGCAATCAGTTGCTGCTGTGCCAGCAATTTTAAAGGGGCTAAAAGAAAAAGGTTATGAGTTTGAAGCTTATCATGAAGAGAGTCACTTCCCAGTGAACTTCTGGCATGATAACCGTATGTAATGGAGGAATGAACGTTGAAGTATGGAAAAGTAGCAGTAGTTGGAGCATTATCAGTAGGACTTTTAACAGGTTGTTTCGGTGAAAAGCCAGAAGAAAATCTATATACAGCTTTTGAAACAGCAGCAACACAAGAAAAATCTTTAGTGGATGAAGCAAAAAAATTAGAGCAGTTAGAGAAACAAGGGCAAGAATTATATGCTCAAATTTTGCAAGAAGGTAAAGATCATAATGAAGCAGTTGTGAAGAAAATAGAGCAATCTACTGCAAATGTAGATGATCGTGAAAAAGTATTGAAAAGTGAGAAAGAAATGCTAGAAAAAGCACAGAAGGAAACGAAATCTGTTCAAAGTAATATAGAGAAGATTGAAGATAAGAAGTTACAAAAACAAGCAAAAGCAGTAGAAGAGTCGTATAAGAATCGTTATGATGCATTCCAAAAGATGAATGAAAATTACACGAAAGTGTTAGCGACTGAAAAAGAACTGTATGAAAAATTAAAAGTAAAAGAAACGAAATTAAAAGAAATCGGTGAAAAAGTTAAAACTGTTAATGAATTAAATGTGGAAGCACAAAAGTCGAAAGAGCAGTTTAACAAATTTACAAAAGAGTATAATGACAGTAAATTAGCATTCTACAAAGGTGCAGAAATTAAGATTAAAGATCAGAAATAAAGAAGAATCTAAAGTGTAATAAAAAGCCGGAGAAACATCGTTATAAATGTTTTTTCGGTTTTTTACGTTAAATGAATAGAAAAGACTGGAATTGATATCATAAAAGAGTTATAGTGAGTTATTCTAAGGGAAACATTGTAAAGTAAGGAGAATAGGAATATGTCATATGAATTTTTACTCAAATTAGGTTTAGCACTCTTTTTAGGATTATTCATCGGGATAGATAGGCAGCTAAAGAATAAACCACTTGGTGTGAAAACAAGTATGGTTATTTCTGTAGCAAGTTGTTTAATTACGATGGTTTCAATTGAATCTGTGCATGTATATTCTGTTCCAGGACATACAAATATGGATCCGATGCGACTGGCCGCTCAAATTGTTAGTGGAATTGGTTTTCTTGGCGCAGGTGTCATTTTACGAAGAAGTAATGACGTTATTTCTGGATTAACAACAGCTTCTATGGTGTGGGCTGCTTCAGCTTTAGGAATCGCAATTGGTGCGGGATTTTATTTACAAGCGACAGTTGCTATGGTTTTAATTATTTTAGCGATTAATGTACTTCCGCAACTTGTGAAAATTGCAGGACCGTATTCATTAAGACAAAAGGATTTATCTATAAAAATTACTGTTAAAGAGCATCATGAGTTAGATGGTATATTTAAGCAAATTAAAAATTTAGGCATGCATGTGAAACGCGTGAAAATTAAAGATATAGATAGTGGAGCATTTCAGCAACTAGAGATGGTTATTTTAGCTCCAGAAGATTTATATACAACAGAATTATATAGTTCCCTGAAAGAGATTGATCGAGTAGTTTCAGTTGAAGTGGAAAGTAGATAATTGTGATAAAAAAGAGTGAAGTGAATTCACTCTTTTTTATTTGGATTTTTAAGGAATGAAATTGATATAATGATGAGTAATAAAGGGGGAGAAATGATGGGAATACATATTAGAAGAGCAATAAAGGATGATATACAAGGTATAGCAAAGGTGCATGTCGATAGTTGGAAAGCAACGTATAAAGGGATATTTGCTGACGAAATTCTAGATAATATAGCATATGAGAAACGAGAAAAACAATGGGAAGATATTTTTCAAAAAGAAGGTAATCATCAATTTAGATTTGTAGCAGAGAATTTAAATGGAGAAATAGTTGGATTCATCGATGGGGGGGATAGAAAGAACTGATACATATAATTGTGATGGAGAATTATATGCAATCTACCTTTTACAAGAGTATCAAGGAATGAAAATAGGACAAAAGTTATTTCAAGCGTTACTATCAGAATGTGTAAAGAATGATATGCAATCACTTTTAGTTTGGGTTGTTACGAATAATCCTTCTAAAAAGTTTTATGAAAAATTTAACCCAGAAAAAATTGATACAAAATTTTTAGAGCGATTACAGGTAGAAGAGACAGCATATTGCTGGAGAGATATAAATAATATTATTATGTAAATTTTATGTTTGAAAGAGGTATACCAATTAAGGTATACCTCTTTTGTTTAAACATTTTGGATAGATTACTAATGAAAAATAGTAAGTATGTAGTTTGAAACTGAGTATTTTTTTGTGTATTTTTAACTAGATTAAAGAAAAGAGGGAAAACAATAAAAATTAAAGCAGATAAAAAAATTCTGAAATATACTATTGAATTGAATATCATTATCAATTAGAATCATAGTTGATAACGATATTCAATTATCAATTGTAATATGAAATTCTCATAGCGTTAATATAAAGAGGAGGACCAACATGCAGCATGCGAAACAAATCGCAGAACATGCAACATTACAAAGCTTTTTAAACTGTTATTTAAGAGAAACAGGGAGTGGAGAATGGATTACAGAGGATGAAAGAATGAAGAGTATCTTCAGTAATACGTTGAATAGAGATACAGTCCCCACATATTTATGTTGTCGGCTATCGGCACAGAACGTTACTTTGTATGGAGAAGTTATATATAAATCATCAACAGATCGCCATTTGTTTGGAGAACAATTTTATTATCAAATTGGAGATAGTCATTCTGTTATTACAGCAGATTATGTTACAGTTATTACATTTTTAATAAAAGAGATGTCTATCAACTACGGAGAAGGAACGAATCCTGCGGAACTTATGCTTCGAGTCATCCGTAGTTGTCAAAATATTGAGGAATTTATAAAAGAGAGAATAGAAGATACATCCGCATTATACGGTTTTCATACAACTTTTATAGAAGCGGAGCAGTCTTTATTATTTGGGCATTTAACTCATCCTACACCAAAGAGTAGACAGGGGATATTGGATTGGAAAAGTGCAATGTATTCTCCAGAATTAAAAGGAGAATGTCAGCTTCATTATTTTCGGGCACATAAAAGTATAGTAAATGAAAAATCATTATTATCAGATTCTACAACAATGATTATAAAAGAAGAATTAAGTAATGATGAGATGGTTAGTAAGGAATTTATAGCGAAGTACTGTAAGGAAGATCAATATGCATTAATTCCAATTCATCCGCTTCAGGCAGAATGGCTCTTGCATCAAGCTTACGTACAAGATTGGATAGTTCAAGAATTGCTTGAGTATATTGGTCCTGTAGGTAAGTATTATATGGCAACATCATCACTAAGGACGCTATATCATCCCAATTCGAAGTATATGCTTAAGTTTTCATTTCCGGTGAAAGTAACGAATTCAATGCGTATTAATAAACTGAAAGAACTTGAGAGTGGTCTTGAAGGGAAGGAAATGTTAAATACGGCTATTGGTGAAGTACGAGAAAGATTTCCAGGATTTGATTTTATTTGTGATCCAGCCTTTATTACATTAAATTATGGAACACAAGAATCTGGATTTGAAGTGATTATTCGTGAGAATCCTTTTTATAGTGAACATGCAAACGACGCAACATTAATTGCTGGGCTAGTTCAAGACGCTATACCTGGGGAGCGTACGCGGTTATCGAATATTATTCATCGCCTAGCAGATTTAGAAAGTAAAAGCTGTGAAGAAGTAAGCTTAGAGTGGTTTAGACGATATATGAATATTTCTTTAAAGCCAATGGTATGGATGTATTTACAGTATGGTGTTGCATTAGAAGCTCATCAGCAAAATAGCGTTGTTCAGCTAAAAGATGGTTATCCGGTCAAATATTATTTCCGTGATAATCAAGGATTTTATTTCTGTAACTCAATGAAAGAGATGCTTAATAATGAATTAGCTGGTATTGGAGAACGTACTGGAAATTTATATGACGACTATATTGTGGATGAGAGATTTCGTTACTACTTAATTTTCAATCATATGTTTGGCCTCATTAATGGTTTTGGCACAGCAGGATTAATTAAGGAGGAAATTCTTCTCTCGGAATTAAGGTCTGTACTTGAATCATTTCTTCCATATAACCGGGAACCTTCTACATTTTTAAGAGAATTATTGGACGAAGATAAGTTAGCGTGTAAAGCAAATTTACTAACGAGATTTTTCGATGTCGATGAGTTAAGTAATCCATTGGAGCAAGCTATTTATGTGCAAGTACATAATCCACTCGTTAGAGAAGTGGCTGTTCGTTCATAAATAACGTTAAAATTTCACGTAATACAAATAATGGTATTTTGTCATAAGGTGGAGGGTTTTATGAGAGTGGACATGTATCATACGAAAGTATTGAAGGCGCTCGAATCAGAAGATTACATTTCAGTACGAAGAAGAGTGCTACGTCAATTAGTAGAATCGTTAATTTATGAGGGGATTATTACACCGGTTCGCATAGAAAAAGAAGAACAACTTCTTTTTCTAATACAAGGACTTGATGAAGAAGACAAAAGTGTCACGTACAAATGCTATGGCAGGGAACGGATGACATTTGGACGTATTTCGTTAGACTCATTAATAGTAAGAGTTCAAGATGAACAGCAAGAAATACAGTCTGTCTCGCAATTTCTAGAAGAAGTTTTTCGGGTTACTAGTGTAGAACAAGCTAAATTAGATTCTTTTATGCACGAATTAGAACAAACAATATTTAAAGACACGATTGCACAATATGAAAGAAATAATAAGAGAGAATATACTCAAAAATCTTACGATGAGTTTGAAAGCCAATTAATAGATGGCCATCCATACCATCCTAGTTATAAAGCACGTGTTGGATTTCAATATCGTGACAATTTTCAATATGGTTATGAATTTATGCAGCCAATAAAACTCATATGGATTGCAGCACATAAGAATTATGCGACTGTAGGTTATGAGAATGAAGTGATGTATAACAACCTTTTAAAAGAGGAGATTGGCGATCGTAAATTAGAAGAGTTTATGGAACGAATTCGTAATAAGGGATGTAATCCAAAACAGTACGTGTTTATACCTGTTCACCCATGGCAGTGGGAGAATTTCATCATTTCAAATTATGCGGATCATATACAGGGTAAATTTATTATTTATTTAGGAACATCAGAGGACGATTATTGCGCGCAACAGTCAATGAGAACGTTAAGAAATATTACGAGTCCAAAGAAACCGTACGTTAAATTATCGATGAATTTACTCAACACTTCAACACTTCGTACGCTGAAACCATACTCTGTTGTGAGTGCACCAGTAATATCAAATTGGTTAAATGATGTTGTAAGTAATGACGCCTATTTAATGGATGAAGCACGTTTAATCTTGTTAAGTGAGTTTTCAAGTGTAACGTATGACACGAATAAGAAAGCTATATATGGTTCATTAGGATGTATTTGGCGCGAAAGCGTTCATAAGTATTTAGATGCACAAGAGGATGCAATTCCTTTTAATGGTTTATACGCTAAAGAGAAAGATGGTACACCAATTATTGATGTGTGGTTGAATAAATATGGAATGAAGGATTGGCTACAATTACTTATTCAAAAAGCGATAATACCAGTTATACATCTTGTTGTAGAGCATGGCATCGCACTGGAATCACATGGACAAAATATGATTCTAGTCCATAAAGAAGGGGTGCCTGTTCGTATTGCGTTAAAGGATTTTCATGAAGGGCTTGAGTTTTATCGTCCATATTTGAAAGAAGTTGACAAATGTCCCGACTTTACTAAAATGCATAAAACATATGCGAATGGAAAAATGAATGATTTCTTTGAAATGGATGGCATTGAATGTTTGCAAGAGATGGTGTTAGATGCACTATTCCTGTTTAATTTAGGAGAATTAGCATTCGTACTTGCGGATGAATATGGATTGAAAGAAGAACATTTTTGGATGATGGTTGTTGAAGAAATTGAAGATCATTTAAGAATATATCCACATTTGAAAGGTAGATTTGAAAATATTCAATTATATGCACCTACATTCTATGCTGAACAATTAACGAAACGTCGATTATATATGGATGTGGAATCGCTTGTTCATGAAGTTCCAAATCCATTGTATAGAGTAAGAAAACTTATGAAACAAAAATCAATTGTTACAGGGGGAAATTATGCTAATCGTTAATAAACAAGAGTATAGCAAAAGTAATTTTAATTTGAGATTACAAGTTTATGAGGAAATGGAACAATTTCAAGAAGCAGAAGGAAATAGATTTGCACTTTGTCTGAAAGATCCATTCGATATTATTACGCTTGTGTTTTTCTTAAAAGAAAAGAAATCATCAGTATTACTTATACATGAAGATACGCCAAAAGAAACGGCTATTGAAATGGCAAAGCGTGCAAATTGTGTAGGAGTTTTATATGGAGAATATGGCGATTTTACAAAATTAGAAGTAGGGAACTTTTTACTAGAAGAGCCTTCTTTATTGCAATATAGTTCGGGAACTACGGGAGAACCGAAACTGATTCGTAGAGCATGGACGGAAGTTGATACAGAAATTACTGCCTATAATGAAGCTTTAAACTGTGAAGTAGATGAAGTGCCAATCGTTATGGCTCCTGTTTCACATTCATACGGACTAATATGTGGTACGTTATCAGCAATTACGAGGGGGAGCAAACCTGTAATCATTACGAACAAAAATCCTAAATTCGCATTAAATATAGTTCGCAATACAGAAAAACATATCATATATGCAGTACCACTTATGTTACACATTATGGGGAGTTTTCCATTAGGAACGTTCCAGTTTCATAAAATTATGACATCAGGATCGCCTTTGCCAGAAGCACTATTTTATAAACTAAAAGAAATGACAACATATATGATGCAGCAATACGGTTGTTCTGAAGCAGGTTGTATTAGTATATGTCATGATATGAAGAGCCATTTAGATTTAGGAAACCCTCTACCTCATGCGAGTATAAGCATAGGTTCAGATGAAAATGCACCGGAAGAAATCGTCGTGAAAATGAATGATAAGGAAATTTTCACGAAAGATTTAGGTTATAAATCTGAGCGTGGCATTCATTTTATGGGGCGTATGGACGATGTAATTAATGTTTCAGGATTAAAAGTCTTTCCTATAGAGGTAGAAGAAACGATGCTTCGATTGGAAGGTGTGCAAGAGGCAATTGTATATCGAGGGAAACATCCTGTGATGGGCGAAATAGTTAAAGCGAAAGTGATCTCTCATGTTGATCCAGTGAAAATAAGAGAATGGTGTATTCAGCACTTACCTTCTTATAAAGTTCCGTATGAAATTGAAAGTGTAAATGAAATTCCTAAAAATAAAACCGGAAAAGTAAGTAGAAAGTTACTAGAGATGGGAGAGGTTACAACATGAGACGGGAAGCGTTAAAGAATGCCGTGTTAAAAATTATGATAGAAAAAATGGAACTGAAAAATGTAACGCATTTAGAAGAAACGATGCGCTTAAATCAAGATTTATATATAGATTCGGTAATGATGTTACAGCTTATTGTATACATAGAAATGGATGTAAAGCTATGCGTTCCAGAGGATGAGGTAGATCCAAAGGCATTTCTTACTGTAGGATCTTTGCTTGATTTTATGGAGGAGTTAGAGCCGTTACAGGAAGTAAATGTGAATAACTAACCTTTAGGAAAGTGGATGAGAGTATGACTTCAATTAAAGTGCACTGTTTAGTGAGTTGTTTTTGTGAAATTATAAAAAGGCGTAGCGACATTGATTTTCGTCCATTTTATTTTGGACTATGGGATGGAGATTTTGATATAACAGAAGGCGGAATTATTTCATATCACTCTGAAAACATTAACCATGATCATTATTTACTTTGGTTTGAAAAATTGTACGGTATTAAAGTAAACGAATGGTATGATCATGCAAAAGATAAAGATAGCAATGTAGAAACGTTTTTAGAATTAGTAGAAAACAAGCCGGAAAATCGTTATGTCATTGTAATGGTTGATATGTCTCTATTACCAGAGAGGGAAAATAAATTTCATCAAAAACCGTTTCCACATTATTTAATGATATCAAAAACAGAGAAAGAAGAAGAGTGGTTCATGCTAGATCCTGATTTTCGTTGGGAAGGAAATATGGAAAGAGAAAAAGTACTTCACTCTATTCAAGATAACCCATTTGGTGGAGGTTATTTCATTGATATAGAAGGAATTGGGGAGCCAACGCAAGAAACAGTAGCTAGTTATTTCACAGAAACATTCAAAAAGAACGACAATGAACTGACTATGGAACTGAAAAATTTAATTGTAAAAATGGCAAATGAGGAAGAAGGATATGCGCTTTCTGGACTTGTAGCAGCAGTAAAACAAATACCAGTACTTGCAATTCGTAAATATAGTTATGAGCATGCCTTTGCATACTTCCGTGAAACGTTGCAATATTCGGAGCAAGAATTTGATTATTGGTGTGATCGGGTAGAGGATATTGTACAAGGATTTACAAATGTACAGTATCGTGCAATTAAAATGGCAATGACGAATAATAAAGGTATGCTAGTATCGATTATTGAAAAACTGGATGAAATGAATGCAATTGAACTGCAAATTAAGAAGGAATTAGAGAGACAGTTTCTATCATGGAAAGGTATGAAAACAAATCAATCTGTCGCAACTCTTTAATAAGCTAACTGAATTTAAGATAGGGGAGTTTAATGCTATGAAATATTCGCTATGTACCATTTCATTTCGTCATCAATTAATTTCATTTACTGATATTGTTCAATTTGCATATGAAAACGGTTTTGAAGGAATTGAATTATGGGGGACGCATGCACAAAATTTGTACATGCAAGAACGTGAAACGACAGAACGAGAATTGAATTTTCTAAAGGATAAAAACTTAGAAATTACGATGATAAGTGATTACTTAGATATATCATTATCAGCAGATTTTGAAAAAACGATAGAGAAAAGTGAACAACTTGTAGTACTAGCTAATTGGTTTAATACGAATAAAATTCGCACGTTTGCTGGGCAAAAAGGGAGCAAGGACTTCTCGGAACAAGAGAGAAAAGAGTATGTAAAGCGAATACGTAAGATTTGTGATGTATTTGCTCAGCACAATATGTATGTGCTGTTAGAAACACATCCCAATACACTAACGGACACATTGCCTTCTACTATAGAACTATTAGAAGAAGTAAACCATCCGAATTTAAAAATAAATCTTGATTTTCTTCATATATGGGAGTCTGGCGCAGATCCAATAGACAGTTTCCATCGATTAAAGCCGTGGACACTACATTACCATTTTAAGAATATATCTTCAGCGGATTATTTGCATGTGTTTGAACCTAATAATGTATATGCTGCAGCAGGAAGTCGTATTGGTATGGTTCCGTTATTTGAAGGTATTGTAAATTATGATGAGATTATTCAGGAAGTGAGAGGTACGGATCTTTTTGCTTCCTTAGAATGGTTTGGACATAATTCAAAAGAGATATTAAAAGAAGAAATGAAAGTATTAATAAATAGAAAATTAGAAGTAGTAAGTTCGTAATGTGAAATGATGTGAGAGTCTCGTTTTAGAGGCTCTTTTTTTATGGTAAAAAATAACCAAAAATTTCCATGTATTTTAATTTGAATTTAACACAATTTATATATAAATAAGGAGGTGATTGGTAATGGCTAGAAATCGTAATTCTAATCAATTAGCATCACATGGAGCACAAGCAGCTTTAGATCAAATGAAGTATGAAATTGCACAAGAGTTCGGTGTACAACTTGGAGCTGATACTTCTTCACGTGCAAACGGTTCTGTAGGCGGTGAAATCACAAAACGCCTAGTAGCGATGGCAGAACAACAGCTTGGTGGCGGATATACTCGCTAATTGTATAAGGTTATAGGAGAAAGGAAGGATTCTTCCTTTCTTTTTTTTTCAATTAATTGGTATGGATATATAGTGAACAGAATTCAAAGAATAGAAGTAATACTATATTTTACCCAATTTCTTTTGTTGTGAATGGGAAGTATTAAAGATGTAATAGCCCTGGTGGAATGAAAATTATGTTCCAGCAGGGCTATTATATGGTAAGAAATATATGATGAAAGGTTCCGAAATCAACATGTTAAAAAAAGAAAACTGTTGTTTAATTGCGCTTGCATCAGTTCCACTTGTCATGACATTAGGGAATTCAATGCTCATTCCAATCTTGCCGACAATTGAAAAGAAATTACATATTTCATCGTTTCAAGTATCCATGATTATTACAATTTACTCTATCGTAGCCATTTTACTTATACCGATTGCTGGTTATTTATCAGATAGATGGGGACGAAAGATGGTAATGGTTCCGAGTTTGCTGATTGCGGCTATAGGAGGAGCGATAACTGGTTGGGTATCATGGAAAGTTGATAATCCCTACATTTGGATACTAATCGGTAGAGCGATTCAAGGTATTGGTGCTGCTGGTGCAATGCCGGTTGTTATACCGTGTGTTGGTGATTTATACAAAGATGAAAAACAAGTTAGTACAGGCCTGGGAATTATTGAGACATCCAATACATTTGGAAAAGTGCTGAGCCCTATTTTAGGATCTGCTCTTGCTGCCATTGTATGGTTCTTACCATTTTGGGCGATTCCAGTTTTATGTGTCGTATCAATTGTTTTGTTACTTGTTCTAGTAAAGGCAAAGAAACAAGAAGGAGAAGTACCACCACTTAAAGAGTTTATAAAATCTATTCTGTCTACGTTTCGAGAAAAAGGAAGATGGTTAATTGCCATTTTTGCATTAGGTGCAATTATTATGCTTATTTTATTCGGAATTCTCTTTTATTTGTCGACTATACTGGAATCAAAGTATGACATTCATGGTATATGGAAAGGGTGTGTGCTTGCTATCCCGTTACTTGTACTGTCACTTAGTTCCTATATGGCCGGTAAAAAAATTGGAGATAATCAAAATGTTATGAAGAAGTGTATTTATATTGGTTTTTTAATGGCAGCTGCATCAGTCATCATTCCTTTATTTATAAAAGGGATTTATTTACTACTTCTTTGTCTCGTTATTATGGGGATAGGGATTGGTATGGCACTCCCATGTTTAGATGCCCTCATTACACAAGGAATTGAAAAGGAGCAAAGGGGAACGGTTACGTCATTTTATAGTTCAATGCGATTTATCGGTGTAGCAGCTGGACCACCTTTATATTCTTTTTTCATGAAAGGGGCGGACCATGAAGTGTTTTATTTGACAAGTATTTTCGCTGCCATTGGTGCTGTCATAGCAATCATTTGGATTAAACCAGCAAAGGATGCAAAGACGGTAAAACAGAAACCAGAGCCTACTTCATAATTTGTAAGAGAATTGCATGATGTTTTGAGTAACATGCAATTCTCTTTCGTTCATTAAGAATAAATAACTTGTTTTAACATATAAAGCGCGACACCCCATATGATGAGACCAGAAAATTTATTTAATAATAAAATTGTCTTTCCGGTTGAGTCTAGTCTTTTTAGAAATTTCCCCGCTAACGCTAAGCTTATAAACCAAATCCAAGAAACGATAATAGTTGCAAGTGTGAAAGCCCATTTTTCACTTCCTATGTATTGAATAGAATTTGTTCCAATTACACCGATTGTGTCTAAAATAGCATGTGGATTTAATAACGAAACGGATGCTGCGAAAAGGATTTGCTTTTTTAAGGGCATACTTTTTTCTTGTTTTACATCGTTGGAAGGGTTACTTCTCCAAATAACAAAGCCCATGTATAGGAGAAAGAAAAATCCAATTATATATAACGAGTTAGTTAGCCAAGAAAAAGTAAGGAGTACAAGGGAGACACCTTGCACTGCAATCAATATGAGTAACGTATCACATATAGAGGCAGTTAATACTACAGGGGCTGCCCTCCAAATGTTTGGTTGGCTCGCACCTTGGTTAAAGACAAAAACATTTTGTACACCTAATGGAATGATAAGTCCAAATGCAAGAATGATACCATGAATAATTGCTTCACTCATCATATTACCTCCTATTTTAATTCATTATGATAGTGTATATTGTATAGAAGAAATGAAAATTTGTATCCATCCATATGGTTGGGGAGGTTACCAACCAAAAAGAATATAAGGTGATATAATGGAAAGATTCGTTTGGAAACCGAATATGTCTCTAGCGACTCCTCTGTATAAACAAATAGAAACGTATATAAAAGAAAGGATCGTTAATGGAGAATGGACCGTTGGAACGAAATTACCTTCACAAAGAGATTTGGCACATACATTTGGTGTGAATCGAAGCACAATTGTAATGGCTTTCGGTGAACTAGTTGCAAAGGGATACATAGAAGGGAATGGCAGGAAAGGAACAATTGTTGTAAATAATAATGAGAATGCTTCAACTTACGCACCCCCGCCTAATTGGCAGTCTTATGTAGAAACAGGACTTCATTATCCGAATCTCCCAGCTATTCAGGAGATTAATCAAGCTGAATTTTATCCACATGTAATTCGATTAGGAACAGGTGAGCTCGCGCCGAGTCTCTTACCTGAGAAAAAGATGAAAGAAATTATGAATAAGCTTTTAAAGTCAAATGTGACGCTTGGGTATGAAGAGCCGAAAGGGAATTTTTATTTAAGGGAAAAGATTTCCGAATACTTAAAGGGGCATGGTATATGTGTATCTCCTGACTCTATATTAATTGTTTCAGGAGCAATTCAAGCGCTGCAACTTATCTCTATGGGGCTTCTTCCAAAAGGGGCATCCATCTTATTAGAGAAACCATCCTATTTATACTCGCTTAATGTTTTTCAATCCGCAGGAATGCGTTTCATTGGAATACCAATGGATGAGAACGGTTTAAATACATCATATATTACAAAATATAAGAAGCAATTTAATGCATCTATTTTATATACAATCCCGTCTTTTCATAATCCAACGAACTTTAGTATGAATGCGAAGAGACGAATAGAAGTGATGGAAATATGTAATGAAATTGGATTACCTATTATAGAGGACGCAGTGTATCAAGACTTATGGTTTGATGCACCTTGTTCGAAACCTTTAAAAGCCTATGATAAAAATGGAATCGTACTACATATTGGAAGCATGTCCAAAGTAATTAGTCCAGGGTTAAGAATTGGATGGATTGTTGGACCTGAGCCAGTAATTCAAAGATTGTCAGACATAAAAATGCAAACAGATTATGGTTCAAGCACTATATCCCAGCAAATTGCAGCAGAGTGGTTTACAAATGGTCTATATGATGAGCATTTGCGCTTTGTAAGAAGTGAATTGAAAAAACGAAGAGATTTTATGTTACTAATGTTAGATAAATATCTTCGTGAAATAGCAACTTGGCATGAACCAACAGGGGGATTTTATATATGGGTACATATAAAAGTACCCATTTCATATCGCAGTTTATTTGATAAAGCTCTGCAAGAAAAGGTTTTATTAAACCCAGGTACTTTATATGATAGAAGTGCAAATCAATTTTTGCGCCTATCGTATTCATACGCAACGTTAGAAGAAATTGAAATAGGTATAAAAAAACTTGCACAACTAATGAAAAAGTAAGAGGAGAAAGTAATGAAACAATATGTAATTTGTCAAATGATCAATGGAGAAAAATATTTAGCTGCTTATGCAGAGACGAAGCAAGAAGCGATTGAAAAAGCAGAACTGTTAGGATTAAGAACGGGAAATCGTTACATAGTTATTACTGCAGAGGAAGCCGAAGGGTTAACGTATCCTTAAACAATGTACGAGATTATATAATAATAAATAAGTCTAGTAATATAAGAAATTACTAGGCTTATTTATTATTAAGTTGTTAAACGTTCTCGTATTTATACGCAAAGTAATAATATTATGAGTCAAGTTGACGAAAAAATCGATTTGTCTTTCGGTCTTGATTTCCTTTTCTATATTCATCGATATATTGCCTAAAGTTCCAAGCTTGTAAAAATTTATTAGCAGAGTTATAACCAGAATTGTAAAGCCATTCTTTTTCTTCCTTTGTCAGTTCAAAATTAGTACTTGTAATCGTTCCTGTTGGAATTGTAATCGTTCTTGCTTTTGATTCCTTATCTAAATGACGTAAATCATGAGCTTGCATCATTGTTTTAAATAGTCCTTTGAACATGGAAATAGGCTCGTTATAGTGAGCAGGATCAGCTTGAATCTCATCTTTTACAAAATGAAATCCGAAAGTCGGCCAGCGAGGAGCGGTAGGTGAATCGAAGATCCAAATTGGATAATTACTTAGAATTCCTCCATCAACCATATAACAAGGCTGCTTCCATTTTGGAGTTCTCCATTTTACCGGTTCAAAGAAGAAGGGGATTGTACTACTCATTCTTACCGCTTTAGCGATAGAGAAGCGATAATTTAAAAATCCGTAGTTTGGTAAGTCGTCAGGAAAGACAACCATTTTACCATTACTAATATCAGAGGCGATGATTTTGAGTTTGTTTAGATCCGGTAAATCAGTAAATAAATGAACACCTTTTTTTCGAAGTAATTCTTCAATCCATTCTTCTATAAATACATTAGAATATATACCTAGAGTAGTCCATGCACTGAGTCCCTTGCCGATAAAAGGAATTCTATCAATAAAAGTTCTTTTCGTAAATTTATTATAATCAATATCAGTTATAATCGTTTTTAACTCTGAACAAGAATATCCTGCCGCTAGGAGCGCTGCAATAATCGAACCAGCCGATGTACCAGCTACACGTTCCCATTCATAACCTTTTTCGGCTAACGCGCAAATTGCCCCGACATGCGCAATACCGCGCACACCGCCTCCTTCAAAAACACCATCAATCTTCATTAAACATACTTCCTTTCGAATGAAAGATTTAGAAATGGCAAAAAAGCACGTATTGTACGTGCTTTTTTACAATAGTTTTTTAGTTTACTAGCAGCCTACAAAGCCGCCCCAACAGCTAGCTCCGATGATGATTAGAAGGATAAATAAAACGATTAATAAAGCGAAACCTCCGTAACCACAACCGCCGCCACCGTATCCGTAACCACAGCAACTATATCCGTAACCCATGTGGAATTCCTCCTTATATTTAAAAATGAACGAGGGGAAAATGTACTGGAAGAACTAAAGAATTATCATGTTTGTAGGAACAATGTATAGTATGCTTTTTTAAACTTGTTCGCGTACGAAGGATAAGCCCGTTTTTGGGAGGCTTGTTGATTTTGTAAAGAATGAAGTATAATCTTTGTACTATGATATAAATAAGTATGTAAATGTAAGGAGAATTTATGAATAAAAAAATTGAAGTATTAATTGATAAATATGAACTAACACACTTGAAAGAAGAACTTATTAATACTGTATTTCCTTGTATAAAAGTTGTGCCAAAGCAGCAGGGAACTGTTGCGATAGGTAGTTCGAAAATGGGAGGAGTTCCTGATTTACCAGCTTTATTTGAATATCCAAAGCATAAAGGAAATCCACTACAATTTATCGCGCAATTTAACTTAAGTGATTTACAAAACGTTGGTATGGATCACAATCTTCCTAAGACGGGGATGCTGTATTTCTTTTGCATTGAAAATTATTTTGAAGAAAATGTGAATCTAACAGAAGCTGGGCGTGTACTTTATTATGATGTTCCTGTAGAGCAATTACGAAGAGAAAATGAAATACAAGCGAAATATAACCAGTGTGCAATTACTTTTGAACTGACATACAAATTACCAGAACTTTTCATTGAAGATGAGGCTGATTCAGATCGTTTCTTGCAATTACTTGAAGAGCTAATTCCAGATAACTACGATAACCATCAAATGTTTGGTGAGCCATTCTCTGTACAAGAAGAAGTGTTATATGAGACAGGAGAATATATGGGAGTAGACCCGCAGCAAATGACTCTTTTATTCCAAATTGATTCAGATCATAAAAATTGTAATATGGTTTGGGGAGAATTAGGGATGCTATATTTCTGTATTAGTAATGAAGATTTGAAAAATCAACGTTTTGAAAATACATGCTGTGTATTACAAACATGCTAATGAAAAAAGGTTGTTCTTTTAAAAAGAACAACCTTTTTATGTGAATTAGTTAATATGCATAATCTCATATGACCTATACGAAAAAGTATTGTATACTCTGAAACTATACGATACCTTTTCGTATAGTTATAGAATATAAGGAGTGACAAGATGGGAAAGACAAGTAAGTATGTGACAGCTGCCGCACTTTGTTCAACTATAGTAATGGGAGGCTTACAAGCATCATCTGTATCTTATGCAGCTACAAATCCGACTACAGTGACAGCACAATCAGATGTAAAGTTATTAGATGATTTCAGAAAAGAATTAAAAAAACAGATTGATAATCGAGAAGAAAATATTACAATCACATATAAAACAAAAGATAGAAATGCTAGAAATATTATGGATCAATTGTATGGTGAGTTTAATAAAATTGTAGATGCTGATGAGTATGTAAAATATAATGTAGCGTCTACTAGATATTCTATTAAAGGAATGCCAGGGGACTATACGTTTACACTGCAAGTAAAATACCGTGAATCAAAAGAACAAACTCAATATGTAAAAGCTCAGGCGAAATCAATTGTTGGATCAATTGTAAAACCAGGGATGGATGAGCATGAGAAAGTAAAAGCTATTCACGATTACGTTGTTAAGCATGTGTCTTATGATACGTCTTATCAAGCGTATACAGCATATGAAGCATTAGCGAATCGTTCTGCCGTTTGCCAAGGATATACATTATTAACGTATGAGTTGTTAAAAGAGGCAGGTATTCAAAATCATATTGTAACAGGCACAGGAAATGGACAAGCTCACGCGTGGAATTTAGTGAACATTGAAAACAAATGGTATCACCTAGATACTACATTTGATGATCCAGTACCAGATAAAGCAGGGCGTGTAACTTACTCATATTTTAATATGTCTGACGAACAGTTAAGTAAAGATCATGAATGGGATCGTAGCAAATATCCAGCGGCAACTACAAGTTATTTTGGTGAATTAACAAATAAAATAAAAGCTGGTAGCTCAAAAACTGTCGTATATGAGCAGATGTTAAAAGAAACAAATTTACAATACTTATCTGCAGAATACGGAGCAGAAAATTATAATGAATTTAAGCAAAAGTTGCAGCAACAGTTTGCAGCCAAACCAGAAAAAGTAGAAGTACGATATAAGCAGTCCATGGATGGGACGATGCAAGATATAAAGAAAGTATTAAATGAAATAAATTGGCCAAAAGGTGCAAAGCGTGTGTCTTATCAAGTAGCGCCTTATAGTGCATTGGCGGGTTATTCATTAGCGACAATTACATTTACGTATTAAGCAATGGGAAAAAGCATCTGTAACAGATGCTTTTTTATTTATTGATTACTTTAAAATATTAAGAATTATGTGATAAAATAAAGTGATAAGGATGTGAATGTGGAATGAACTTGTTCGAAAGCAATATATTTACATTGATATATATTTGTTTAGTAATCGGACTTATCGTTTTGTTTTTCATATCATTTACTTTGTTTATTAGAAGAGTATTACAAAGCAGCGTTGCAAAAAAACACCACGTGATTAATATGAACCAGAAGCTAGATCGAATCATTGAATTGCTTGAAAAAGATAAAAAATAGCGATAGAAGAAGTATGAAAAGGGGAAAGAGAATGGCGAATTATATAAAAGAATTACGTGAAAAAGTAGGACATGATTATGTTTTCTTAAACTTTGCCGGTGGTTGTGTATTTAATAAAGATGGAGAAGTATTACTGCAAAAAAGAGGAGACTTTAACGCTTGGGGATTTCCAGGTGGTGCAATGGAGATAGGAGAATCAGCTGCGGAAACTGCAATCCGGGAAATAAAAGAAGAAACCGGGTATGATGTAGAAATAAATGAGCTTATTGGAGTGTATACAAAATATTTTCAATCATATCCAAATGGAGACAAGGCCCAGTCAATTGTGATGTTCTTTTCATTCTCAATAGTTGGAGGTGACAAAAAAGTAGATGGTGATGAAACGTTGGATTTGAAGTTTTTCCCGTTAGACGACATGCCACCGTTATTTTGTAAACAACATGAAGATTGCTTGCAAGATTTATTGGAGAAAAGAGTAGGGGTATATCGTTAACATATAAAAAAGAAGCTAAATGAAGATTAGCTTCTTTTTTATGTTTTATTTATTTCCACCAATCATCAAACATTGACGCTGGTACTTGTCTTTTATGCTCACTCACTGTGTAACGTTTTTCAATTTTCTCTGCAACGTCAGCTGGAACTGCTTTACCTTCTAAATAATCATCTAATTGATCATAAGTAATACCTAACTCTGTTTCGTCAGCTTGACCTGGTTTTTCATCTAATAAATCAGCTGTTGGCATTTTTAAGTAAAGTCGCTCGTCTGCACCTAACTCTTGTAATAATGCACGTCCTTGGCGCTTCGTTAATCCCGTTAATGGTAATAAATCTGCACCACCATCTCCGAATTTTGTAAAGAACCCTGTTACAGCTTCTGCAGCGTGATCTGTTCCGATAACAAGTAACCCTTTTTGTCCACCAATTGCATATTGAGTAACCATACGGATACGTGCTTTCACGTTACCTTTATTGAAATCTGTTAATGACTCACCCAATAAGTTTTCATATTGATTTGAAAAAGCATCAACAGTTGAAGCAATATCAAATGCAACAGATTGATCTGCTTGAATGAATTGTAATGCTAATTGTGCATCATCTTCATCTTTTTGTACTTTATAAGGAAGACGCACGGCGATAAACGTTACATTACCACCTTCGTTACGAATTTCTTCAACTGCAAGTTGTGCTAAGCGTCCTGCTAATGTAGAGTCTTGGCCGCCGCTAATACCAAGTACAAATCCTTTTGCGCCTGTTTTTTTTACATAATCCTTTAAGAAATCAACTCGTTTACGAATTTCAACTTTTGGATCAATTACAGGCTGAACATGTAATGCTTTCATAATCTGTTCTTGTAATGTCATTATGTTTTCCTCCTATTCATATTAAAGCGGTAAATAAGTTTATATGTATAATGGTACATACTTCTATCCTTTATTATTTCGCAAAACTAACGAATATACAATAGGATGTGTGTATGAATATGAATGTAGTCATTATAAATAAAGTACTACGTATAAGCAATTTTTTTAAACCTTTCAAAAATGTAAGGTTTTTGTCATTTGAATCGATGGAAGGTATTTCCGCACTTTACTAATATAAAAACATAGATAGTAGAAGGGCGGAGAAGTAATATGAACATTAGAGAACTAGCATATCGGAATGTAACCCGAAATAGACGGACATACTCAGCCTATTTTTTGAGTAGTGCATTTGCAATTATGGCCTTTTTTGTGTATTCATTTTTTGCGTTTCATCCGGCATTAAGTGCAGGAGAATTAGGTCAGTACGTATTCGTAAGTATGTCTTTTGCACAGTCTATTATTTACTTATTTACATTCTTCTTTATTTTATATTCGATGGGAATGTTTTTAAAAACGAGAAAGCGTGAACTAGGAATTTTAATGATGCTAGGTATGACGAAATATCAATTAAAGCGTCTGATCTTTTTTGAAAATATTATGATTGGAATAGGGGCAATTATTTTTGGTATTCTTTCAGGTATGTTATTTTCAGGGGTATTACTATTTGTCGCTCCGATGATATTGAAACTAGATATCTCCTTATACTATTACATACCGATGAAAGCAATTGTTGTAACAAGTATTATGTTTTTCATATTATTTATGATCATATCATTGTTTAGTGCAGGAATGATTCGTAAAAATAAAATTATGAAGTTGTTTAGAGGGTCAGCAGAGGCAAAACCGGAACCGAAAGCATCAATCATTTCTTCAATATTAGCAGTAGTATTGCTTAGTGCTGGCTATGTAGGAGCTCTTCTATCGCATGGCGCAATGGTATTTATTATGATGATTCCTGTTACAACGGTAGTTATTATTGGGACGTATTTGTTGTACAAGCAGCTGAGTGTCTTTATTATTCGATTATGTAAAAAAAGTAAACGTTTCTATTGGACACAGACTAATATTATTACGTTATCAGATTTAGCGTATCGCATGAGAGATAACGCAAGAATGTTCTTTATTGTAACCATTATTTCTACTGTAGCATTTTCCGCAATAGGGACATTAGTCGGCTTCGCATCCATGACGAAAGGGATAATGGAGAGACCAATTGCGTTTCATTACCATTCTAAGCAAGGGAATAGTAACGAATCACAACATATACAAATGATTGACAAAGGATTAAAGAAATATAATATAGCAGCTTCAAAAACTAATATTTCGACAAAGAAAACGGAGGAACAGTCGTTAAGAAGCGCCACTTTTATAAAAGAATCAGATTATAAGGAATATGCAAAGTTAACAGGAGAACCATTTAATACTGTAGCAAATAAAGAGGTTGTATTTTTGTCAGCTGATATACCAGGGCCAGCGATGAAAGAAAGAAAAGAAATTACTTTACCCAATATGAATGAAAGTTTAAAGGTGAAAAAAGTTACTTCATCTTCATTGGGGAAAATATTAAGAGGAAATGTTTATGTAATCTCTAATAATCAATATGATTCATTACAAGATGGATTTATAGAGACAAAAGATTATATGTATAAAACTGAAAGAACGAAAGATGAGATTGAAATTGGTAAAGAGCTTACTCATCAAATTAAACCGTATCAAGAACAGTCAACGTTTAGTGCGGAAGAGTACGAACAAAACCAAAGTTTACAAATTGCAGGACCGATTTTATTTGTAGGTTTCTTTATTGGTATAGTATTTTTCGTTTGCGCAGGAAGTTTCCTTTACTTCCGTTTATTCTCCGATTTGGAGGATGATGTTCGCTTGTTCGAAATGATTCGAAAAGTTGGATTGACGAGTAGGGAATTATCGAAGGTAGTTACAATTCGATTGGCGCTTTTATTCTTCGTTCCAATTGGTGTTGCAACATTACATGGGGCAGTAGCCTTAACGGCGTTAGGGCAAATGTTTGAGTACTCATTGTTTAAAGAAAATACAGTTGTATTAAGTATTTTCATAGGTATTCAAGTTGTATACTTCTTACTTATAAGATCCCGTTATGTAAAACAATTGAAAGAGAGATTACGTATGCATTAAATGTGTTTTTTTAACTCGAGTACAAAATTTTCTAAAAAGAGGCAAGTATTGCCAAAAAGTGATAAAATGGAAAAAGCGAGGTGAAAAAAATTAATAGAGAGAAAGGGGGAGAAATATGAAAGCAACAGGAGTTATTCGAAAAGTAGACGAATTAGGACGAATTGTTATCCCTAAAGAATTACGCGATGTATTGGGAATACAAATCAAATCACCGCTTGAAATTTTTGTAGAAGCAGATAAAATCATTTTACAAAAATATCAACCTTACAATGCTTGCCAAATCACAGGTGATGTTTCAGAGCAGAACATATCATTAGCAAATGGAAATATTACTGTTGGGATAGAGGGAGCGGAATATTTAGTAAAAGAAATAGAAAAGTTTTTAAACAAGAGTGAGGTTTAGTCTTAATTTATATTATTTTTCAAATTACATATCATTCTTTTAAAAGAATGTAAGAGGACCATTAATTGGTCCTTTTATTTTGGTTATTAGTTGAATGACCCAGGCTGTTATTTCCTATAAATCATAGGGGAAATACAAAAGTAGTATAGAGTTAGTAAATGATGTTGAGAAATATTTGAAAAGAAGGAAAACAAAAAGAATAAAACGAATGTTACATTTACACGTATTCAAAAGTGGTCTGAAATGAAAATAATACATTTTCAGGAGGGATTACGATGAGTAGTACAGTGAATAAACAAAAAGGTATACAATTGATTCCATTTACCGTAAATAAGGTTGTAGAACAAGTAAATGAAATTCCACCAGGTGTACAACTGATTCACGCTCCGCAAGTATGGGGAAAGAGTGTGAAGGGGCAAGATGTAGTCGTTGCCGTATTAGATACAGGGTGTGATACTAATCATATAGATTTAAAAGATCGTATTATCGGCGGAAGAAATTTCACAAAAGATTATGAAGCTGATCCAAATGTGTATCTTGATAATAACGGACATGGTACTCATGTCGCGGGGACGATTGCAGCAACTGAAAATGGTGTCGGTGTATTAGGAGTTGCACCACTTGCTAAAATGTTAGTATTAAAAGTTTTAGCGGGAGATGGTTCTGGAAGTTACGAGCAAATTATTGAGGCAATTCATTATGCTGTAAATTGGAGAGGGCCGAATCAAGAGAAAGTGAGAATTATTTCAATGTCACTTGGTGGTCCGCAAGATGTTCCAGAATTACATGAAGCAATTCAAAAGGCGGTAAAGCAGGATGTTCTCGTCGTATGTGCTGCTGGGAATAATGGAGATTGTAATGATAATACAGAGGAACTAGATTACCCAGGTGCTTACTCGGAAGTAATTGAAGTCGGCGCTGTCAATTTAGAACGGAAAATCACATGTTTTAGTAATTCAAATCAAGAAATTGATCTAGTAGCGCCAGGTGATGAAATATTATCTACGTATCCAGATGGGAAATATGCAGTGTTAAGTGGAACTTCCATGGCGACGCCGCATGTTGCTGGAGCGCTTGCCTTGCTCATTAAACAGTGTGAGCAAGAATACGGTCGAAAGTTATCAGAGCCGGAAATATATGCACAACTTATTAAAAGAACTGTACCTTTAGGGTATGAACGTACATCCGAAGGGAATGGATTATTAGATTTATTAAAAGAATAGTAAATACTAAAAAAACATCTCATATTCATATGAGATGTTTTTTTAGTATGGTTCTGTCGTATATAATACTTCCCTATTTAAAGAGTCTTATTTTTGTTGAATACTTTTTCTTTGTTTTATTTTTTGTGACAGGAATTTTGTTTGTATTAATGATGAGGCACTTACAAAACATATCTAGTGTAGCAAGAGGAACAGGAGCCGCGCTTGCAAATGCTTCTATGTATATTGGTCAAATGATTGGTGCGGCAATAGCAGGAATGTTATTTGCAGTATCTTACAATTTTATACTTATAGGTAGTTTTACTGCGTTACTATATATAGGAGCTTTATTTTTGTTTAGAAAAAGTGAAAAACTTACTGAAAATAGCGAAACAGGAATTGCATCATAAAGCTTGTATAAATATTTCGCAAATCAGAATTAATAAGAGTGTGAATACATGAATGTGTTTTTAATTAAAGTGGTTACTAAAAGTATAGAAATAGTAGAAGAAATGTATTGTAACAAAGTTATGAGGAATCAAAAAATAAAAATCCCTATAAAGATAGGGATTTATATATCGGCATATAGTTCCTTGGAAAAGGATATACTTAGTTTAGCATATCGGACTACTTATATTTGTGAAATAGATGTGAAAGTAATGTGAAAAATGCCGAAGGAAAAAACTATTTAAATAGAGGGCAATTTAGATGGGGATATGGATTTTACATAAATATTGTGTTATATTTCTACTTATCTGTTAATAATTACATATTTTAATTTTATTGGGGATAAAAGGGAGAGGTTTAAATGCAATGGTATTTGAAAGCTCTAAAGAATTATGGGAATTTTAGTGGTAGAGCTACGCGAAAAGAGTACTGGATTTTTAGTTTATCCAATATCGTAATTTTTTGGCTACTTTTATTTTTATCATCATTTTCAGAGGTGTTAGTTGCTATTATTGCGTTGCTATTTATGTTAGTAATGATTATACCAAGTTTTTCGGTTGGTGCACGACGATTACATGATATTGGGAAAACGGGATGGTGGCAACTATTAAATTTTGTACCGTTTGGTAGCGTTGTTTTACTTGTATTTTTTATCATTGAAAGTGAAGAAAATGACAATCAATACGGACCAAATCCGCATTCAGATTTAAAAGAAGCGATTTAATAAACTTATTTAGTTTGTAGCATTACTAGTTCAATTATTTTATCTATTATTAAAATGGTTTGCGTGGGCTAATATTATTAGGTTGATCTTTAGGTCTAGATGACTTTTGAAACTGTAAAAATGGAAAGATAAAGGCAGAGAGAATATAGCATGGAAAGAAAAAAATTCTAAATAAAAAGCACTGTTTTAGCTAATGTAGCTAAAACAGTGCTTTTCTCTTTGATTGAACAGTTGCAGCATTTTCATCATGTATACCTGCATCTTTAATAATTCGTTGTTTTGCTTTATTTAATAGGTGATTTACTGCTTCACCAAAATAGTTAGCTTCGCTTTTTGTGCGGGCTTCTCGTAAACATTTATAGTTTTCTAGCAGTTCCTCTTTTTCGGAGTTTGTTAAGAAATCTTCTATTTTCTTTTTTGTCATACGAAACACCCTTTCTCCTGACAAACGACGCAATAGAAAATATTTATTTCTCATTATAACAATAATTTTAAAAGAAAGTATACACTAACGTCGCAATAATTTGTCAATTTCTTGAATCTTCTCATCAGCTTTCCCAATTTGCGTATTTTTAGCCTGTTCGCCACCAAGAGCTTGATGTAGTAAAAAAGTTTGACCGGAAATAGCAGTTACAATGGATACTTTTATAATTTCTTTTATCGCGGTGACATCGAATAAAACGAGCCCAAGAAGTGCGGCTAGGCTACCAGTAAAAATATCAGTTAAAAATCCAAAATGAAAAAATGTTTTCAAACGGCGTGGAAGCAATAACTTACCTTGGTTATTGATTAGATGGGAAACGAAGCCGGTAATGCCACCAACGAGAACAGCGGTTAGCCATTGATACATTTCCATCGAATCCACTCCTTTTAGTGAATAAGATTCGATTATTTTATATTGATTCCTTTTAATATTTCATATAAGCATATTGAGAAAGTTTGTTTGGGTATATTTTGTATTCAATTTAATTATAACAGAAAATTTCGAAAGGTTTCAGTCTATTATATGAATCATTTTTACAATAATATGAATGCAGAAAGGGGTGCATGATATGAAGATAGATTATCGAATAAGAAGTGTAGATGGTTATACAAAAACTATAGGGGAATTAGTAAGCATGCTGGAGCATACGAGGGCTGTAACATTAGGCGAAGTAAAAAATTTATCAGTTGAGCAATTAGATTTAATTATGCAGAGCAGCGGAAATTCAATTGGCGCCTTATTAAAGCATATAGCAGCTATTGAAAAAGTTCATCAGCTTATTTCATTTCAAAATCGTGACTTTACAAAAGAAGAATTAGAAATATGGGAAGATGCACTGTATTTAGGGGAAGCAGGTAGAGCGATCCGTGGTCATGAAATACAGTATTATGTACAACTTCTACAAAGTGTTCGAGAAGAATCTCTGAAGTATTTAAGTGAACAAAGTGATGAGTGGCTCATGTCAGAAAGAAAGTGGCCTAACGGTGTAATATATAACCAGCACTATCTTTGGTATCATGTGCTAGAAGATGAAATTAGTCACCGAGGACAAATTAGAATGCTCAAAAGAAAGTTGTTTGAAAATTACGTTAAATAATGTAGCTTTTTATAGGAGAATTCCATATAATGAGAGTAATTAAAAGAAGAACGGGGTGATGTATTATGGCGAAAATAACTTATATGAATAATAAACCAAATACAAAGGTGGATGGAAAGGGCGAGACTATATAAGTGAGCGCACGATCCTTCCGCTTAGCTTACACTAGGGAGGATATCAATTTGAATCAAAATATTTTAGAATCGTTCGGCTGGGATTCTTTTTTTGAGGAACAAGCTGTTGAGAACTTTGAAATAGGACGAATTTTACTCGAGCATAAGCATATATATCGAATTATTTGTAATGATGGTGAGTATATGGCAGAACTGTCTGGGAAGTTTCGGCATGAAGCAGTTACGAAAGGCGATTATCCAGCAGTTGGTGATTGGGTGTATATAAAGAAAATAGAAGATGAAAAGAAAGCGATTATTCATCGTATTTTCCAGCGAAGAAGCTCTTTCTCAAGACAAGAGGCTGGAACAAGAACAGAAGAACAGATTATAGCAGCAAATGTAGATTATTTATTTTTAGTGAATGCACTTAATCATGATTTTAATGTTAGAAGGATGGAACGTTATTTATTATTAGCGTATGAAAGTGGCGCTATGCCAGTTATTGTTTTAACAAAGAGTAGTATATGTAATGATATAGAACAAAAAATTGTAGAAACGGAAGCTATAGCAATTGGTGTTCCTATTTTTGTTGTTGATAGTTTAGAGCATACAGGTATTGATTCGTTGAAACAATTCGTTTCTTCAGGGAAAACAATTGCTTTAGTGGGGTCATCAGGGGTAGGAAAGTCAACTTTGTTAAATGCGCTAATAGGAATTGAGGTAGCAAAAACGGGAGATATACGTGAGGAGGATAGTAGGGGAAGGCATACGACAACGCATCGAGAGTTATTCCAATTGCCAAGTGGCGCTCTCGTAATTGATACTCCCGGTATGAGGGAATTGCAACTTTGGGAAGGAAGCGAAGCGATTCAAACAACATTCTCTGATATTGAAGAACTTGCGACAACATGCCGTTTCCGTGATTGTAAGCATGAGAATGAACCAGGGTGCGCGGTGTATAGTGCAATTGAAAACGGACTTATTACGATAGATCGTTTAAAAAGCTATAAAAAATTACAAAGAGAACTGGCGTATTTTATAAGAAAACAAGATGCAATCCTTGCCAGAGCAGAGCGTGATAAGTGGAAAAAGCTTTCTAAACAACATAAAAAAATGTAAAAACCAAAGGGGCACCCTTTGGTTTTTTCTATTTGTAAATTTTATAATAATATTATTTATATATATAGACAAAGGGAAGTTAATTGTTTAAACTTTACAAAGTATTCATCATAATAGGTTATGAAAATAATAATTAGGGATTGGGAAATATTCATAATTAACTCAATTTAACTTTTAAATTTGAAAATTAGGAGGTTCATAATGGGTAAACTATTAAATTTGTTTCGTGATATGAAAGTAGCAAAAAAGCTATTAATTTCATTCTTTGTAATTTTAATTGCGGCTGTGTCTATTATCGGAGGCATGTCTTATCAAACAGCCAAAAAGAATTTTGAATCGCAAATTAAGAGTAGTGCCAACGACAATATAAAAATACTGGATAATTTAATCAATCAAATGATTGATGCAAAATTTAATGATGTGAATAATTTTGCACGGGTGATTCAGGGGAATATGTATCAAGGAGATAATCAGGATGAATTAAGAAAAATGTTATCTCAATATATAAATTTAAATAAAGATATTGAACAAGTATATGTTGCCGGAAATGATAAAAAATTTGTACAAGAACCAAATATACAAATGGCAGCAGACTATGATCCAACAGAGCGTTCTTGGTATAAAGATGCGGTTGCAAAACAAGGTGGTATTGTTGTTACTGAGCCATATAAGGCAAAAGGAAATGGACATATTGTCGTAACAATCGCAAAACAAACAGAAGATAAAAATGGAGTTGTTGCGCTAGATTTAAGTTTAGATAATTTATTAAAAACATCAAAGTTAATTAATATTGGTAAAAAAGGATATGCCTTCATTTTAGATGGAAAGCAAAAAATAATTGCTCATCCACAAGAAAAATCAGGGGAAAAAGCGGCTGATTCTTGGGCAAAGAAAATTTATGAAGATAATCACGGTGCTTTTTCATATTCTTATGGCGGTAGTGAAAAGAATATGGTATTTGCTACAAATGTAAAAACAGGTTGGAAAATTGGTGGGACGATGTACTCAAGTGAAGTAATTGAAGCTGCTCAACCTGTATTTTATAATATGTTAATTGTTATGCTTATCTCATTAGTAGTAGGCGGGGCACTTATTTATTTTGTAACACTTTCAATTACGAAGCCTTTAAAGAGATTAGTTGTTACCTCTAAAGAAATAAGCGAAGGGGATTTAACGCAAACAATTGAAATTCATTCTAATGATGAAATCGGCCAACTTGCTAAAGGCTTTAATGAGATGACGAATTCGTTACGGACGTTAATTGGAAGAATTAACGATTCAGCTGGGCATGTTGCAGCGGCATCAGAAGAGCTAACTGCAAGTGTAAGGCAAGCGAGTGAAGCGACTGAGCAAATCACAATCGCAATGGATGAAATATCAAGTGGGGCAACGACGCAAACAACAAGCGTAGAAAATGGCGCTATGTTACTGTTTGATGTAACGGAAGGAATTCAACATGTAGCAAATAGTTCATCATCTATTAATACGGCTTCTGCACATACTCGTGAAAAAGCAGAAGATGGTGGGAAACTAGTAGGAAGAACAGTAAACCAGATGCAGTCTATTGCAGAATCGGTTTCACAATCAGATGCAGTTATACAATTACTAAATAATAAATCAAAACAAATTGGTGATATTTTAGAAGTAATTCAAAATATTGCAGATCAAACAAACCTTCTAGCTCTAAATGCGGCGATTGAAGCCGCAAGAGCCGGTGAGCATGGAAGAGGTTTCGCAATTGTTGCAGATGAAGTGCGTAAATTGGCAGAGCAGTCTAGCGTATCTTCTAGTGAAATTAGTAAATTAATATGTGAAATACAAGATGATATGGGTAAGACAGTCAAATCTATGAATCATGTAAATGAGGAAGTTCAATCTGGACTTGTTATCGCAAATGAAACGAAGCAAAACTTTGCTGAAATCTTACAATCTACAAATGAAATAGCTAATCAAATTAAGACGATGGTTGAAACGGCTAATGGAATGTCAAAAGGGGCAAATGAAGTATCTATTTCGGTAGGACAAATTGCAATGACAGCACAAAATAATGCGACAAGCACACAAAATGTTGCGGCTTCAGCTGAAGAACAGCTAGCTTCGATGGAGGAAATTGGATCTGCAGCAGGCACGTTATCTCAAATGGCTGAAGAGTTGCAAGGACTAATTGAGAGATTTAAAGTTTAATAGAGAACAGACTATCCCCTAGTAGCATTATGCCAATAGAGGGTAGTCTGTTTTATTGTGTAAAATCAAATGGAGATGTAAACTTCCTTTATGACGTTTAAAATGGTATTTTGCATAATGTTTGTCGAAAAATAGAGGTATTTGTTAGCTTTGTGTATAATTATTAACGTATAGAATACAAATAAAAGGAGAGTATTATGGGAGTGTATTGGGGGACAAAAAGACATTCTTGGCTTAGTTACGTCTCATTTTGGCTAAGTATTTCATTTTTTATTGTTTTTCTAATTGAAGTGTTTATATTAAAAACACTTTCGAATAGCTCGGTGCAAATTGTTAAATATTTTTATTTTATATTTGTACCAGTAAATATTTTTCTTAGTTTAAAGTTACTATTTAAGAAGAATGAAAAGAAAGCGTTACCTATTTTTAGTTTCATTGTCTCATTATTATTTGCAATTTTAATAATCGTATTAGTTTTAGCAGCTATAGGGAAGGTCTTTTGAGGGGAGTGGTATAAGTCACTCTCCTTTTTTATTTGTGGTAGTCTTACTATATGTAAAAATGTGAATGCTGTAAGCTAATAAAAGCAGAGAGTAGACAATATTTGCATGGATTAAAGTCTGTCGTTATTTGAACTTGTAAGAGTGTATGGAGTAATGAGGTAATATACATAATAATGGAGATAGAATTAGTTATTTTATAAGTATGTATGAAGCAAATGAATACGGTAAGAACGTTGATATATGGTACAATAGCTATGGATAGTGATAGAGATAAAGGGTATATAAAATACTCATCGTTTTTTAGTAAGAGAGGGGTTATCTTATGCTATACGAGGATTTGGAGACATTATTTCAAACAGCTCCGAAAGAAGATAGAGGCGGATGGAAATATATAATCCAAGAACAAAATAATACATTTAAAATTGTTGATGAAATACTGAAAAATCAAATGAGTGTCGAATTATATTTTAATGAATACGATGAGGTGAAAATCACTTTATATAAAGATGGAATTCCCATTACGACTATGCAAAGAATTGCGATTTCAAAAGTTGAATTAGACGAAGATGAAGAAGGTATTCAATTTGTTTTAGAGCGCATGCCTAGTCGAATGATTCGGTTGCAGTTAAAGCCATATTTAGCATTAGAAATGGGACCGTATTGGGAAGTATGTGATGATTGTGAATGAGCATAAAAAAGCATCCAATAACATGGATGCTTTTTTATGTTTTTTGAAGTTGTTTAAACGCAATGATTGGCAGTATAACAATACTTACCCATCCGATGATAGGATATAGAATGTGAAGTAAGTCACTGTAACCGATGTAGCTAAAGCAATAACTAATTAGTAAAATGAAGAAAATAATATTGTTATTTTTCCACCCAGTAATAGATTGCATCTGTTTTGTCATTCCGAACACATTACCAACTAAAGTTGTGAAAACTTCACCGAAAATAATGAGAACGAAAAAGAAGTGAAAAGTTGCATTAAATCTTCTTATGACTTCAGCCATTGGGATGTTATATTGGTAAAATTGATCGACTGATAAGATTGCTAAATGGCTGCATAATAAAATTAAAGAAAGTCCAGCACCACCTAAAATCCCACCCCAAAAAATAGCTTTTCGATCCTTTACTTCACTGGCTAATGGGACGAGAACACTTTGGGCGAGAGAAAGATTTAAGGCGACATATGTAATAGGGCTAGTAATCCATTTCATATTCCAGCTCTCTGCAGGAATAGTGTTGTTAATAGGAGTTGTACCGTGAAAAAAGGTTGTAATAGCAAGTCCGATAATAAAAATCATCATAATAGGTACGACAAGTGTATTTACTTCAAAAACACCTTGTAATCCGCGGCTACTTATAATGAGACAAGCGATAACTGTAATAAGAATACCGAGTTGTCTTGGTAAGCGAAGTTGCTCTTCAAATACTGCACCAGCCCCTGATAACATAACGCTCGTTACGCCGAATAAAACGAGTAATAATAATGTGTTTACAACATTCCCAAATACATCCCCAAATAAATATTTGTTAAATTCTTGCGCTGAAAATGCCCCGATTTGTGATGAAAGTAACATCATCTTTGTGCCAAGCCAAATAAAAAAAAATCCACTTACACATATGCCAATTGTCCCGTATAATCCATTCACTGTGAAAAATTCAACAATTTCTCGTCCAGTAGCAAATCCAGCTCCAACGACAGTTCCGATATAAGTAGCGGCTACTTTCTTTGCTACTTGCCATTGTTGATTGTCCATGTTATCCCTCTTTCTACTATGATGAGCTTGATGTACTATTATGCATATGTATGAGCTTGGACAATTAGACGTATGAAGTGTTTGAAAAAATACATGAATTTAATGATATTAGGGAAGCATTAAAGGTGTTAAAACTTTGTTACATATAAGCCAATTGTTCGAAAGGAAAGGGAATGTATGGTAAAATGTAATTAGGTTATTAAAAGATAAACATTACAAAATGATAAGAGGAGTGATTGTATGAGTACGAAAACAAATGTTGTTGAAGTATTAAACAAGCAGGTAGCAAACTGGAATGTGTTATATGTGAAACTACATAATTATCACTGGTATGTGACAGGGCCACACTTCTTTACATTACATGAGAAATTTGAAGAGTTTTATAATGAGGCTGGAACGTATATTGATGAGTTAGCAGAACGTATTTTAGCTTTAGAAGGTAAACCATTAGCGACAATGAAAGAATATCTCGCAACATCTAGTGTCAGCGAAGGGACAAGCAAAGAATCTGCAGAAGAAATGGTGCAAACATTAGTGAATGATTATTCTGCACTTATTCAAGAATTAAAAGAAGGTATGGAAGTTGCAGGTGAAGCTGGCGATGAAACATCAGCTGACATGCTGTTAGCAATTCATACAACATTAGAACAGCATGTATGGATGCTAAGTGCATTCTTAAAATAACGATAAATATAATAGAAACCCATTGAAAAATTATTTCAATGGGTTTTTTATGATTTTTCAGTTTTCTTTTATGCTATAATATAGTAAAAAGGAGGCGATGCGATGTTTCGCTTTTTCAGAACTGGAAAAGAAGAGCGGGAAATTACGAAAGATGAATTAGAACAAGCGATGGCTCAGTTTTTAGAAACGAATGCTAATATCGTTTATACAGTATTAGTAAATGAAGATTATACAGTAAATTATGATTTGTTAAAACCGTATTTACCTGCATTTCCAACAAATGATTTTCTCATAACGAAGGAAACGCTTGAGGTATTTGAACATACAGCAGAAAATTTAAGCCTAGTGAAAGAAATTGATGTCGTACAAAAAGCAGTAGACCAATACGTAACAGAAAAAGAAATGTTCCCAATTGTTGAAGGTAGCGAAGATCGCCTCATATGCGGAATGAAGCTAGGACCTTACTTAAATCGTAGCTTAAAAAGAGACTTATATATTTCAGAAAAACATTATTTAGTTTCAAGTAAACCAGATAGAAAAAAACAAAAGAGCGGGTAGATGTAATGAAAGCAACAATACATATATTGTTGTCTTTTTTTGTTTGTTAAAATATTGATTTTTCAGTCTATTATTATTTATACTAAATGTATTGGACAGGGAAGAGTAACTATTAAGCATCATTTTGAGAATAAGGTATTGTTAGCGTGGGTTATACAAAGTGGTATAAAGATTCGCAAAAAATATTATAAAAGGTTTCGGGGGAATTGGTACATGAAAAATAGCATGACTTACATTCAATTATTAAATGAAACGTTACGTTGTTATGCAAATAAAGGAAGTTTTGAAGCGTACAATTATATAATGGAAAACGCTACAGGTGTAATAGGGAATGAGGCGCAAATATATAATTTTAAGTATGCACTCGCAAGTGCATCGGGACTTGAAAAAGAAGCATTACATTTAATGAGAGAGGCCATTATAGAAAAGGGATTCTGGTATGGAAATGAGTATTTAATTTCCGACGAAGATTTAAAATCACTACATAAATTTGAAGAATTTCATACAATGGTGCAATTATGTAAAGAAAGAGAAGAATTAGCACATAAAAAGGAAAGACCAGATGTGAAATATATATACAGCAAGAAAGAGGGAAATCTACTACTTACATTGCACGGTGACCAAGAAAATATACAAATAGTAGAACCATATTGGAAATCTGTGTTGACACAAGATTATATGTTAGCTTTACCACAGTCTTCACAAATTGAGTTTTCAGATGGATTTGTTTGGGATGATATAGAGAGAGGGAAAGAGGAATTAAAAGAGCATTACAATAAGTTTATAGAAAATCATACAGTAGAAAGTGTAATCATTGGTGGTTTTTCTGCAGGGGCGAGAGTAGCTTTATATACGATTTTACAACAAGATATAAATGTAGATGGTTTTGTTTTTATGGCACCATGGCTTCCCGAGATTGAAGAATGGGATGAGTTGTTAAGAGTGCTGCAGGATAAACATATAAAAGGATATATAGTATGCGGGGATCAAGATGAAGATTGTTTCGAATCCACGCAGCAATTTGTACAACTATTAAGAGAGAAGAATATAGAACATAAGTATAAAGTTGTGCCTGACTTAGATCATGATTATCCTATTAACTTTGAAGAGCTATTAAAAGAAGCTATTGAATATATAGGAAATGAAAACAATAAGTAGTAAGAAAAAGAGATGCATCACATGTGATGCATCTCTTTTTAGAATTATAAATTAAAAGCATTTGCTAATAAGCGATAAGACTTTAATTTATGTTCAAATTGATGAGTAATCGTGACAATCATAAATTCGTCAGTATTGTATGCTTTGCTTAAGTTTATTATTTTTTCTTTTACAGAAGACGGATCACCAACAATCATACGTTGACGATTTTCTTTTATACGGAATAAATCATAAGCGCTGTATGAATAATTTTGAGCAGTTTCAATAGAAGGTGTACCAGTAGTTCGTTTTCCTTGCTCTAATAATAAGATTGATAAATCTAAACTAGAAGCAATTTTTTCCGCTTCTTCATTTGTTTCTCCGCATATAACAAAGATCGCAACGATTGAATTAGGCTTATCTCCTAAAAATGAAGGCTGATATTGTTCTTGGTAAGCCCTCATAACTTCAGGGCCTCCGAAGCCGTTAATAAATTGTGCAAATGCGAAAGAAGCTCCGTTGTTTGCAGCAATTTTAGCGCTCTCTCCGCTAGAACCGAGCATCCACATTTCAGGAGACGTTGGGATAACTGGAGTGGCTTTTAAGTTTGCATAGTGATGGTTTTCTGGTACTTGATCATGTAAGTACATTGCAACGTCTGCAATTTGTTCTGGATATTGATCAAGTGAGACCATTTTCCCTTCTTGAAGTGCGCGAGTTGCTATTGGCATACCACCAGGAGCTCTACCAACACCGAGATCGATGCGGTTCGGATACAATGCTTCTAGAACACGGAAATTCTCAGCAACTTTATATGGGCTATAATGCGGTAACATAACACCACCTGAACCGACTCTAATACGGTCCGTTTTAGCGGCAATATGAGAAATAAGTATTTCTGGACTTGAACCAGCTAAGCTTACGGAATTATGATGTTCGGATACCCAAAAACGTGTGAATCCGAGTTTTTCAACTTCTTGTGCAAGCGTAACTGTATGTGAAAAAGCTTGGGCTGCTGTGCTACCATCTGAAATAGGTGATTGGTCTAATACACTTAACTTGATCATAGAATATACCTCTCAATCTTAATGTACATATCCTATTATATATTTACTTATGAAAAATGCGTAGTGAAATGCTCAAAATGAAAAGCGGATAATCTTATTTCCGCTTTTAACGAGAAAATCCGCGTTCATAATGATTCATTTCGACTAGATTTAAAATATATTCATAGTTGTCAATTTCACGTTTTAGTTGTTCACGTTCTTTTTCAGATAGTGTCATATTGCTAAGTTTTTTACATAAGTTTTGTTTCTTTAATTCTAAATGTTTTTTTGTAGCATCATAGTCATAGGTATGTTTCATTTTTAACCACTCCTTCTTTGTAGTTGCTATATTATACGAAGTATAAAGAAAAGTGAGATCTGTCTCTTATGTACTTTTAGTGAATATTCAAATTGGAATGGTGTTATGTTTATGGGGATTTATGAATAAAATGCACTAAACCACTAACGTCCATTTGATGAAGTAAGGGGTGGAATTGTGCAGAAAGATATAATGTATAACACTGAAATGGATGAAGCGTTAAAAGTTATAGATAAAGGATTGAATAAGACGACAAGCCCAAAACAGATTATTGTAGTGGGAGCTGGTATGGCTGGGTTAGTTTCAGCCTCTTTATTAAAGGCTGCAGGACATGATGTGAAAATTTTTGAAGCAAATAACCGGGTAGGTGGCCGTATAGAAACGGTTAGAATGGAAGATACCGGATTATATTTAGATGTTGGAGCAATGAGGATTCCATATTCGCATACATTAACGATGACATATATAAGAAAATTTGGGCTACAGGTGAGACCTTTTATTAATAGGAATGAGACGGATATTATATACGTAAATGGACGGAAAACGACGTTAAAACAATATGAAAAAGATCCAAGTATTCTAAGATATCCTGTGGAAATGAATGAAGTTGGAAAAACGTCAGAGGAATTATTATTGTTAGCGGTACAGCCCATTATAAATTTTATAAAAAAGAACCCAGAAAAAAATTGGGACGTTGTAGTAAAGGATTTTGGAAGATACTCTACTGGGCAATTTTTAAAGTATCATCCTTATCAGTATAATACTTACTTTTCGCCAGTAACAATTGAGATGATTGGTGTTCTATTAGATTTAGAAGGTTTTTTGGAACGATCGTTTGTAGAGACTTTACGCTTTCTATACATTATGCAAGAGGAGAGCGGATTTTGTGAAATTGTGGGCGGGAACGATAGATTGCCAAAGTCATTTTTACCGCAATTAGAAGAGAATATTATATATAATCAAAAATTAATGAAGCTACATCAACACGATAATGGTGTGACAGCTTTCTATCGGAACGAGGAAACTTTTGAATATAGTAGTATTACAGGAGATTTAGTTATTGTTACCATTCCGTTTTCGACAATGCGTTTTGTAGAAGTAGATCCGTTTGATTCTATATCTCATGAAAAATGGAAAGCAATTCGTGAATTACATTATATGCCTGCGACGAAAATAGGAATTCAATTTAAAAGCCGATTTTGGGAAGAACAAGGACAATTAGGCGGCAGAATTATAACAGATTTGCCAATTCGTTATGCCTATTATCCAAGTTATGGGATTGGGCAGAAAGGACCGGCTATGATGTTAGGTAGCTATACATGGTCTTATGACGCGTTGTTATGGGATGGTTTATCAAAAGGTGATCGTATTTATTACGCATTACACAACTTAGCAACAATATTAGGTGGTCAAGTGTATGATGAGTTCATATCTGGAATATCAAAAAGCTGGACATTGGATCCGTATGCGCTTGGAGGATTTGCACTTTTTCAAGCAGGTCAAGAATCTGAGTTGCAACCAGCGATTGTCAAACCAGAGGGGAGAATATTCTTCGCTGGAGATCATACAACGCTATATCACGGATGGATTCAAGGTGCGATTGAATCTGGAATTCGTGTAGCGGTGGAAGTGAATGAGTAAAAGGTTTTCAATTCGGAAAATTCTTTACTATATAACTTGAGATGGATATTATTATATATAAAAGAAATATAGGGAGTGTTTACAGTGAATCCGTTATTATTCGATTTTCCTTCTGAATTTTATACTGACAGGCTTTTTATTCGAATGCCGAAACCAGGAGATGGTAAAGTTGTATATGATGCAATTCAGGCTTCAATAGAAGAACTAAAACCTTGGATGGTGTTTGCACAAAAAGAGCAAACAGAGCAAGAAGTAGAAGAAAGTATTAGAAAATCACATATTCAATTTTTGCAACGTGAGGATTTAAGATTACTAGTATTTTCGAAAGAAACAGGTGAATTTATTGCTTCAGCTGGATTGCATCGTATTAATTGGGATATACCTCAATTTGAAATCGGATATTGGATTGATACAAGGTTTAGCGGAAAAGGCTATATGGTAGAGGCTGCGAAAGGTATAACGGATTACGCTTTTTCTGAATTGAAAGCAAACCGTGTAGAAATTCGTTGTGATTCTTTAAATAAGAAGAGTAGAGCGATACCTGAGAAATTAGGTTTTAAGTTAGAAGGTACGTTAGAAAGTGCGAGTGTTGCGGTAGATGGAAACGGATTAAGGGATATGTGTGTATTTGCCATGACTAGAAATACATATGAAAAAGAAGAGCTGTAAGAAAATAGCTCTTCTTTTTATGCATTATGGTACAGGATGTCCATTAGAGCTTTCGAAAATTGTAAACCATTGTTGACGGTCTAAGTTAACTTTTGTAGCAAGAGCGGCAGTTTTTACGCGATCTAATTTACCAGAGCCAACGATTGGCATCATATTAGCTGGATGAGCAAGTAACCAAGCATACATAACCGTATCGATATTAGAAACACCTAGCTCAGTAGCAACTTTTTGCACAGTTTCGCGTACACGTACAGCACGTTCTGATTGACCAGTAAAGATCTCACCACCAGCAAGAGGTGACCAAATCATTGGATTGATTCGTTTTTCTTGGCATAAGTCAATTGTTCCTTTTTCAAAATGCTCAAGCTGCAATGCAGAAACTTCAATTTGGTTCGTAATAAGTGGAAAATCTAAGTACGAATTTAACATATTAAATTGTGAAGGTAAGAAGTTAGATACACCGAAGTGACGAACTTTTCCTTCTTGTTTTAATTGTGAAAAGGCTTTTGCCACTTCATTTGGATCCATAAAAGGATCGGGACGATGAATAAGTAATACGTCAATATAATCTGTATGTAAATTTTTAAGTGATGCTTCTACACTTTGCATAATATGCTCTGTACTAGTATTGTAGTGAGCAACATATCGTTCTGGAAATTTCGGTGATGGGGGAGCGATTCCACACTTTGTAATAATTTGCATGTTTTCTCGTAAGGAAGGCTTTAATTGTAAAGCTTCGCCAAATAACCCTTCACACGTATATGCGCCGTAAATATCAGCGTGATCAAAAGTAGTAATTCCCATATCCATACAATCTTCAATGAAAGAAAGTAATTCTTGTTTTGTCATATTCCATTCTGCTAAACGCCAAAATCCTTGAATAATACGAGAAAATTCTAGCGTTTCAGCCATTTGAACTCGCTCCATTATAAGTACCCCCTTGATGAATAATAATGTTTTGAAAAGGCTTTCTTACTACATGTTATTATATAGTTAATTAGGTGTACAGACAATAAATATGTTTTGCTACAAAAACGATTTTCTCTATATGTTATAATGTAGAAACATATAGCTATAAGGAGATGTACGAAATGATTCCAGTAACAATATTAACTGGTTTTCTTGGATCGGGGAAAACGACATTATTAAATCGTATTTTATCAGAAAATCACGGTAAGAAATTAGCGGTGATTGTAAATGAAATAGGGCAAATTGGCATTGATAATCAGTTGATTATGAATGTGGAAGAAGAAATTATGGAAATGACAAATGGCTGTTTATGCTGTACTGTACGTGAAGACTTACTTGTTGCTTTAAAACAGTTATTGGACGTAAAAGCAGAAGGGAAAATGGATTTTGATGGTTTAGTAATTGAAACGACTGGCCTTGCAAATCCAGGCCCGATTATTCAAACATTCTTTTTAGATCCAGTCATCCAATCTGCTTACCAAATTAACGGTGTTGTAACGGTGGTAGATAGTTATCATATACATAAACATTTTGAAAAAGGATTAGAAGCAAAAGAGCAAATTGCGTTTGCTGATGTTGTTTTAGTAAATAAATTAGATTTAATTGAAGAGAATGAGAAAGAAAATCTCTTGCATGAAATTCAAGGAATTAACCCGACTGCAAAGTTAATTGAGGCGACTAACTGTGAGGTAGATATACCATCTTTATTACAAATCCAAACGTTTAAAACGAAAGATACGTTGCAAATTTACCCTCATAAAGAACATAACCACTTAGAAGGTGTGAAATCATTTGTATTACGTGAAGAACGTCCGCTGGATTTACAAAAGCTTAATGAGTGGATGTCAGCTGTCGTGCAAGAGCTAGGGGAATATTTATATCGTTACAAAGGAATTTTATCGATAGACGGAGTAGATAAACGTATCGTTTTCCAAGGTGTACATACGTTATTTGCTGCTTCGTACGATAGAGAGTGGCAAGAGGGCGAAGAGCGAGTAAGTGAAGTAGTTTTTATCGGAAGAGATATTAATAAAGAGTGGTTCCAAGAACATTTCGAGGAGTGTGTGAAATAAGTCTGCGTAAATTGTAGGCTTATTTTTTATGAGTATTCTATTAGATTGCAAAACAGAATTAAATAAGGGAAAGAAACTAAAAATTGATGACTGTATAATAAAAAGCCTGTTTTCACAGGCTTGTATTTTCGTCTATTAGTAACTCCATTACAACACCTACAACTGGACCTTCATCATCAATATCCCCATTTAAGCGGAAACCAAATGATTCATACAGTCCCATTGCAAGTTTGTTGTCTGGATGTAAACTTAAGTAAATTATTTTACATTCAAATTTTTCTTGTAAGAATTGAATAAGTAAGCGAAGGAAACGTTTTGCGTATCCTTTTCCTTGATATTGTTGGTCAATCATAAAGCGATCGAGCCATACACTTTTATGTTTTACTGAATACCATCCATACATTGCGTATCCTACAAGTGTTTCGCTATCATATAAACCTACTGACGTTCCGTTTCCTTCATATAATGATTCTGCTAAAGAAAACGCGTTACTTTCAATAAATTGTTGCTGATCTTTTGCGACGTCTAAAGCAACTACTGAACGCCAATTTTTTGCTGTTACTTCACAAATGTGAAGATTCATAATTCCAACTCACCTTCTAAATTAATATAGCTTTCAAGCTAATATGGATAATTTTACTTGTTATTTTGGTCAAGTCAAGGATAAATACATAAAAAGGCAGCTGAATAACAGATTCAGCTGCCTAGAAAATATAATGGATTAGTTTGTTGCTTCTTTCAATGTATTTACGTTTTCTTCCATTAAAGTGAAGTAATCTTTATTATTTTTTGCATCATCTTCAGAAATAGTAGCTAAGTGATTTAAGCGTAAAACTTTTGTACCAGTTTCTTTTTGAATTACGGATGCTACTTTTGGAGTAGAGAACGTTTCGAATAAAATATATTTTAGATTATGTTCTTTTACTGTTTTTGTAATGTCAGCAAGCTGCTTTTGAGATGGTTCATCAGAAGCTGAAATTCCAGCGATAGGAATTTGTTTTAGGCCGTATCGTTGTTCCCAGTAACCATAGGCAGCATGAGAAACTAAAATTTCTTTCGTTTTTGCGTTCGCTACAGCTGCCTTAAATCCATCGTCTAAATCAGTAAATTTAGTTTGAAGTGCTGCAAAGTTTTTTTCGAATTCTTTTTTATGTTCAGGTTGTAATTCTACAAGTGCATTTTTAATTTTTTCTGCTTGTTTCATTGCTAGAGTAGGATCTAACCAAACATGTGGGTCTTTATCGTGATGATGTTCATCTTCTTTATGGCCATCTCCATGATCATGATGCTCTTCTTCAGTAGAAGCACGAAGCTCAATACCTTTAGATGCATTTACAATTTTAACATTTTCTTTTTGTAATGTTTTTTCCATTTTTTCAGCAAATGGTTCTAATTCAGCGCCGTTATAAACAAATAAATCGGCTTTTGCAACTTGTACTGTTTGTTTTTGACTTGGTTCAAATGTATGTGAATCTGCACCAGGTGGGTAAATTGCTTCAACATTTACATAGTCGCCACCAATTTTCTTTGCGAAATCAGCGAGTGGGAAAATCGTTGTATAAACTGTTAGCTTTCCATCTTTCTTGGCATTACTTTCTTTTTTATTTGAGCAGCCAGCGAAAATTAAGGTAAAAATAAGTAAGAATGAAAATATAGTCAATCTTTTAGGCATGAAGTTCTCCTCTTTTCTTTTTTACGGATATATTTTCCCCAATTATAGAAGAAAAATATCATTTTAATACAAAACGGAATAATTACGTTTTAGTTTGCGAACTTAGTATAATACATCTTTAATAAAGTTGCAATAAATAATAATCATTCCGATTTGTTTTTGTTATAAAGTTGTCAAATATAGGTGTATTATTTTTGCAAATGCATGCATATGTGACAACGCTGTTTTCATATATTGAAAAGGAGGTAAAGAGGGGGATGAGCGCTTGGGTTACTTAATGGAAGCTATTTTATTAATATTAGCGGTAGTATTGCCATTATCTTTCGTATTAATTTTTTTAAGAAGATTAATAAGTAATTTAGGGGACGCTACAACAATAACGAAATTACAAGAGAGAGATGAGAAAAAAGAGTGAGTAAAGCACTATGCGTACGCATAGTGTTTTACTTGTGGTAAAATAAGAGCAGGAAACTCCTAAAGGTTGTATTTTACTGAAGGAGAGAAAGTAAAATAAGAGGTATATGCATATATGAATAAGCGAACAGCGTTAATACTTGGTGCAAGTGGTTTAGTTGGACAAGAGATAACGCGTCTATTACTTGAATCAGATTACTACGATTCGGTTACTATTTTTGTAAGAGAGCCAATGCAATTGCAACATGAGAAGTTACAGCAGAAACAAGTTGATTTTTCGGTATTAGAGGAATATAAAGAGTTCTTTGCTGTGGATGATGTTTTTAGTTGCTTAGGAACAACAATAAAAAAAGCAAAAACAAAAGCAAATTTTAAAAAAGTAGATTATGAATATACGTTACGAGCTGCTTGTTTAGCTGAAAAACAAGGGGTACAAAATTTCCTTGTCGTGTCTTCTATGGGAGCGAATCCTAAATCATTTTTCTTTTATTCACAAGTGAAAGGGAAAATGGAAGAAGAATTGCAAAAGTTAGTAATCGGTGGTATTCACATTTTTAGACCATCATTATTAGTAGGAAATCGACAAGAATTTCGTTTCGGCGAACAAATGGCTGAAAAGTTATCTCGTATTATCCCTTTTATATTTAAAGGGTCTTTCAAAAAGTATAAACCAATTTCAGCTAAAGATGTGGCGAAAGGGATGTATATAACCGCGCTGCGAGAAGAATCGGGTATCCATACTTATAATTCAAATGAAATTACAACGATAGAATAAATAAAACCGAGAAGAATGACTTCTCGGTTTTATTTATTCGTATGAATTTTCCCTGGCGCTCGCTTGTATTGATATGGTTCTTGCAATTCAAAGCCAAGTTCATTGGCCGCTATTCTCGGGAAGTACGGATTGCGAAGTAACTCACGTCCGATGAAAATTAAATCAGCTTCGTTATTATTTAAAATTTGTTCTGCTTGTGACCCAGTCGTAATCAATCCAACTGCACCAGTTGCAATCTTAGTATGCTCTTTAATATGTTTGGCGTATTGTACTTGATAACCGGGATACACATCAATAAGTGCTGGTACAACTGCGCCAGAACTACAATCTATTAAATCTATTCCCTGTTCTTTCATCCACTTTGTATACTGAACATAATCTTGAACCGTTAGCCCGTCAGGGTGATAATCATTTGCTGAAATACGAACGAATATTGGTCCGTCCCAAACTTCATTTACAGAGTCGATAATTTCGCGTAAGAAACGATAGCGGTTTTCAGGTGAGCCGCCGTATTTATCCGTTCGTTTATTAGTAAGTGGTGATAGGAATTCATTGATAAGGTAACCGTGAGCGCCATGTAATTCGATAACATCAAATCCGGCTTGTTTTGAACGTAACGCGGCCCTCTGAAAAGCTAATATAGTCTCTTTGATTTGCTGTATATTCATTTCTACTGGTATCTTCATCTTATCATTAAAAGGAATTGCAGAAGGAGCGAAAGCATTCGTATCTAATTCAGCTTTTCTTCCGGCGTGAGCGAGTTGAATGGCAGCTTTTGCGCCGTTATCATGTATAAAAGTAGTCGTTTTATGTAAGCCTTCAATTAGGTTGTCATCCCAAATACCTAAGTCTTTGTTAGAAATTCGTCCTTCAGCTAACACCGCAGTTGCTTCAACCATAACTAAACCTACTTGGCCAGCAGCGCGAGTTCCATAATGAATGAGATGAAAATTCGTAACGCTGCCATCCTCATTCCCCGATGAATACATACACATAGGCGACATAACGATACGATTTTTTAGTGTAACGTTCTTAATTGTATAAGGTGAAAAAAGCTTGGAATTCATCAAATAGCCTCCTTGATTGAATTTTCTTATATTTTACCATTCTCTTTTTTGTTTCTCTAATAAAACGCTTATACGAAAAATTTTGTATATTCGTGTTACAATGACTAATATGAACTGAATTGGAGGATGGCATATGTACCAGGCTTATTATGAAAGCGAAGTAGGTTTGCTTGAAATTACAGCGAATCAAGAAGGAATTACGTCTGTTATATTTGTTGATGAACGACAAGAAGAAAATAAAAATGAAATGATAGAACAATGTATAAATGAGTTAGATGAATATTTTAAAGGGAAAAGAAAAGAGTTTACGGTCCCGCTGTCTGCGGAGGGAACAGCATTTCAAAAAAATGTATGGGATGCACTTTATACTATTCCATACGGCGTAAGTGCTTCATATTTAGATATTGCAGAGAAAGTTGGAAATATAAAAGCTGTACGGGCAATAGGAGGGGCAAATAGTCGGAATCCAATTTCAATAATTGTTCCATGTCACCGTGTAATAGGAAAGAGTGGAAAGCTTGTTGGATATGCTGGTGGTTTATGGAGGAAAGAGTGGTTATTAAAACACGAAGGTATTTTGAAATGACGTATGGATGGGAAGAGGGATTGTTTTGAAATGTATAAATTGTGGGCAACCTTGCGAGGAGGAACAGTTAAATTGTGCAAGTTGTCAGCGAAACTTGGATAATGAACAAGAGGAAGGTAGCTCGTTAATAGATAAAGAACTGGAAGTATATGTAGGGAGACAATATCCGTATTACAAAAGGAAATGGGATCTTGAGAATAAGCGGATTGCTAGGTGGAGCTGGAATGGTTGGGCTGCTATTTTCAATATAGGCTGGCTAGGATATCGTAAGTATTATGTACCAGCTGCTTTATTTATGTTGTTATTAGTAGCGTGTGATGCATTTTCGTATTATATGGGATTTAATGTAGCGTTGCCAATCATTAATATGGTGCCTCTTACGTTTTTATTACTCATTTTTATTCTGTTTGGAATGGGGATTTTTGCAAATGGATTATACTATCAATTTGTGGAAAGACGTATATACCGAATAAAAGCAAGAGAAATAAAAGATAAATCAGTTGAAAACTATCTAATCAATGATAGCGGCGGAACGAGCAAAATGGGAGCGACAATTGTTACTATTTTAGCAGTTGCTAGCATATTTTTTAGCCATTTCTTTTTTCCGACTGATCGAGACGTTATTCAAAAGGTTCGTACAAGCTCGCTTTATGAATATCCTTTCTTTTCAATAGGTGAATCTTTCGAAAATTATTTTCAAAATTCAGGTTGGATATATTATCGTGGAACGGAAGGGTTAGAATTAGTAGAATTCCAAGGGTATAACACCGGAACGCCAAGACAAAAGGTGAAGATTCAATTTGTTGTCGATTATAAATTAGGTGAAGTGGAACCATACTCACTTATGGTTAATGGTGAATCTAAAACTGAAGAAGAGTTTTTGAAGCTGATGGAAGAAATATTTAAAGTTCAAAATCCATTTGATATAGAGGATGGATTACAAGTAAATGCTATTCAAGAAAGCGGCTGGAAAGAAATTTCCGATCGCTTTTTTCTATGTTTGTTAAAATAAATATTTAAAATAATCAGAATCTTTTGTATAATGAAATATATTATATAGGATTTAACTTATACATATAGATTGGGGGAAGGAAGAATGAAGAGAAAGACAACAACAATTGCTGCACTTGCGTTAACGACGAGTGTATTGGTTGCAGGATGTGGGAATGGTGAGAAGGCTTCGACAACGAAGAAAGAATCGAATAAGGGAATGGCCGATAAACAAGTTTTAAATTTGCTAGAAACAGCTGAAATTCCTTCAATGGATACATCTAAATCAACAGATTCTGTATCTTTCCGTGTATTTGTAAATGCAATGGAAGGTTTATATCGTCTAGATAAAGATAATAAACCAACACCAGGTATGGCAAAAGATGTGAAGATTAGTGAAGATAAAAAGACATATACATTTGAATTACGTGATGCGAAATGGTCAAATGGTGATCCAGTTCGAGCACAAGATTTTGTATATGCATGGCAACGTACATTAGATAAAGCATTAGCGGCAGAATATGCATTCATTTTATTTGATGTGAAAAATGCACAGAAAGTAAATAAAGGTGAATTACCAGCAGATCAATTGGGTGTTAAAGCGAAGGATGATAAAACGTTGGTAGTAGAATTAGAGCAACCAGCACCTTATTTTCTTGAGCTTACGTCGTTCCCTACATTTTTCCCATTAAATGAAAAATATGTGAAAGAGCAAGGAGATAAATACGGATTAGAAGCAGATAAATTATTATATAATGGACCATTTACAATGAGTCAATGGAAACATGAACAAAATTATCAGTTGAAGAAAAATCCTAATTATTGGGATAAAGATACTGTAAAATTAGACGAAATTAATGTAAGTATTGTGAAGGAAACAAGCACGGGAGTAAATTTATATGATAGTGATCAAGCAGATCGAGTTATTTTAACTTCTGAATTTGTTGATAAATATAAAAAGAATAAGCCAGATGAATTTAAAACGAAGTTAGATCCACGCATATATTTCTTACGTTTTAACCAAAAAAATGCAACATTTAAAAACCAAAAAGTACGTGAAGCGATTGATTTAGCATACGATAAAAAAGGAATTGCTGATGTCATTCTAAATGACGGTTCATTGCCAGCATATTTCTTAGTACCTGAAAAATTCACGACAGGTCCGGATGGAAAAGATTTCCGCTCTGTAAATAAAAACTTCCGTGATAGTAAAGATAATGCAGAGAAAGCAAAAAAATTATGGGAAGAAGCGAAGAAAGAGCTTGGTCAAGATACAATTACGGTTGAATTACTAAACGATGATAACGGTAGCCGTAAAAAAGTGGGCGACTTTATTAAGGAAGAACTAGAGAAAAACTTGCCTGGTATTAAAGTGAATTTGAAACAGCAACCATACAAGCAGAAGCTAGATTTAGAAAAGAAATTCCAATATGAATTCTCATTATCTGCATGGAGTCCTGATTATCCGGATCCAATGACTTATATTGATATGTTTGTTACTGGAAGCTCATTTAATGAAATGGATTATTCTAATCCGAAGTATGATGATTTAGTAGCGAAATCAAAAGGAGAGCTATTAAAAGATGATAAAGCACGCTGGAATGCACTTGCGGAAGCTGAAAAAATCTTAATTGGTCAAGACGCAGCAATTTCTCCTACGTACCAACAAAGTACAGCTTATTTAGAGAAGCCGTTTGTAAAAGGCATTGCTAACCATACGTTTGGCGGGGACTTCAGTTATAAATGGGCATATATTACAAAAAAATAGTATAATAAAAGATGAGTGAATTTTCGCTCATCTTTTATTTGTATAAGGAGGAATTATAGTTGTTAAGGGGAATCAATCATATTTGTTTTTCGGTATCTAATTTAGAAAACTCTATTATGTTTTATGAAAAAGTATTAGAAGGAGAATTATTAGTTAAAGGAAGGGAATTGGCTTATTTTAACATATGTGGAGTATGGATAGCGCTTAATGAAGAGACGCATATTCCGAGAAATGAGATTCATCAATCTTATACGCACATTGCATTTTCTGTTGAACAAGAAGACTTTAAATGTCTAATACAGCGATTAGAAGAAAATGATGTTCATATTTTACAAGGAAGAGAACGTGATGTAAGAGATTGCGAATCTATATACTTTGTTGATCCTGACGGTCATAAATTTGAATTTCACTCAGGGACACTGCAAGACCGTTTAAATTATTATAGAGATGAGAAACCTCATATGACATTTTATTAGGGAGGGATAGCATTTGCATGCACTTGTAATTGGTGGAACAGGAATGCTAAAGAAAGTTTCTATGTGGCTTTGTGAGAAAGGATTTTATGTTTCTATTATCGGCGAGATGAAGTGAAATTAGAAAATGTTAAGCGAATGAGTTCTGCACCAGAAAATATTACATGCCTTTCGTTAGATTATCATAATGATGAAGATGTAAAGCTAGCTATTAAAAGTACAATTGAGAAAAATGGCCCAATCACATTAGTTGTTGCATGGGTACACACAAGTGCAAAGCATGCACTATCAAATATTTGTAAAGAACTAGATTTGTCGTCTAAAACATATAGTTTATTTCATATTTTAGGTAGTAAAGCATCACGTATGCCTGCACAAAAAATAGGGAGTACGCGATGTATTTATCATAGAATTATTTTAGGTTTTATTTTAGAAGATACATATGGAAGATGGCTTACTCATGAAGAGATAGCTGATGGAGTTATAAAAGGGATTGAAAGTAAACGAGCGGAGTGGATTGTAGGGAGAGTTGAACCGTGGGAATTACGACCAACATGGTGAGGGGGAGTAAGAAATGAAAACAACTATATATGTAACAAGGCATGGTGAAACAGAGTGGAATGTAGCGAAGCGAATGCAGGGACGGAAAAATTCTGCTTTAACTGAAAATGGTATAGTTCAGGCGAAACAATTAGGGAATCGAATGAAAGATTTACCAATCCATGCGATCTATAGTAGTCCGAGCGAAAGAACACTTCATACGGCAGAGTTAATAAAAGGGGAACGTGATATACCCATTATAGCGGATGAGCATTTCTATGAAATTAACATGGGTATATGGGAAGGACAAACAATCGCGGATATAGAAAAGCAATTTCCAGAAGAAGTACATCTGTTTTGGAATGAGCCACATCTTTTTCAGTCAACATCAGGCGAAAATTTTGAGGCCGTTTATGAAAGAGTAATTGAAGGGATGCAGCTTCTTTTAGAGAAGCATAAAGGACAAAACATATTGATTGTTTCTCATGCGGCAGCAGCAAAATTACTTATAGGGTATTTCGCGGGAATGGAAATAGAAAATGTGTGGGATGATCCATTTATGCATAGTGCCAGTTTGAGCATAATAGAATTTGAAGAGGGTATTGGTAAAGTGAAACAATTTGCAGATATAAGTCACTTTCAATAAATGTAAAAAAGGCCGCAAAACGGCCTTTTTTGGGTGGTATAAAAACTAGCAGTTACGTTTTTTATACCAGAAGTGATCGAATTTCTTATTTTTGCAAGATGGGAATTTATGTCCGCCTTTGCAATCATTCCATTTGTGTCCGCTATCGTGACAGTCTTTACCATGATCACATGAATCATCGCAAGAGTGACCGTGTCTGTTAGGGAAGAATTCGCATTTTTTACAGAAACTTCGTTTTGTCCAGAAAAATTTCTTTTCAAAGCGTATGCATTTTGTAATGAATGTACAATGTTTTCTGCGAGTACGTTTTGTAACTAATACGCATTCTTTTCTACGCGTTACTTTCGTAACGAACGTCCATTTTTGAACACGTACACGTGTACATTTCGTAACAAATGTCCATTTTTTTACGTGCGTACATTTTGTAACGAACGTACAATGTTTCACGCGAGTACATCTTGTTCTTGGACATTTACCCCCAGTTGTACATTTACATCCAGTTGTACAATGATGATGAGTGAATTTATCATCATCGCATTCAAAAGTACTTGGATCTTGGTGTAAGAAATCCTCCATCCCAGCACTTTTGATTTCTTCGACAGCTTTTCTAATATCACGTTTCATAGAAATCCTCCTTATCATGTATTAAAGTGAAAAGGTATTCTTTTTCCTTAACATGATATGTATGTAGGCATCTTTCTGAACAGGACAAGAGTGTAATTTTATATAAATAGATGATTGCGGATGTATGGACAAGAAAAGGCGCATACATTGAAGGAAGAGAACTGAGAAGGGATGAGAAAACATGCTGCCTTCATATGATTTTTTTGTTCATCCAATGTACTTAGTGGAATTGAAAAAGGACATTTGGTCAGATAGTCCAGTGCCAGCAAAATTAACTTATGGAAAAAAGAAGTATGATATTGATATCGTATACCGAGGAGCTCATATTCGCGAATTTGAGAAAAAGTCTTATCATGTTATGTTTTATAAGCCTAAAAAATTTCAAGGTGCGAAAGAGTTTCATTTGAATTCGGAGTTTATGGATCCGTCTCTCATACGAAATAAATTATCTTTAGATTTTTTTCATGATATTGGTGTACTTTCGCCAAAATCACAACATGTATTTATAAAAATTAATGGTCAAATTCAAGGTGTGTACTTACAGTTAGAATCGGTTGATGAAAATTTTTTGAAAAATAGAGGATTACCGAGTGGTTCTATTTATTATGCGATAGATGATGATGCGAATTTTTCATTAATGAGTGAACGAGATAAAGATGTTAAGACAGAGCTCTTTGCGGGTTATGAATTTAAATATTCGAATAAAAATAGTGAAGAACAACTGAGTGAATTTGTATTTCAAGCGAATACTTTGACGAGGGAAGCCTATGAAAAAGAAATTGGGAAGTTTCTACATGTAGATAAATATTTACGATGGTTAGCAGGAGTTATTTTTACGCAAAACTTTGATGGTTTCGTTCATAACTATGCACTATATCATAACGATGAAACAAATTTATTTGAAGTTATACCGTGGGATTATGATGCGACTTGGGGGCGAGATGTACAAGGGAGACCACTTAATCATGAATATATTCGCATTCAAGGGTATAATACGTTAAGTGCAAGATTGCTAGACATACCTGTATTTAGAAAGCAGTATCGAAGTATTTTGGAAGAAATATTAGAAAATCAATTCACAGTTTCGTTTATGAGGCCGAAAGTAGAAGGGTTGTGTGAATTGATTCGCCCATATTTACTACAAGATCCATACATGAAAGAAAAATTAGAAACATTTGATCAAGAGGCTGATATGATTTATGAATATATAAATAAAAGAAGAAAGTATATACAAGACCACTTACATGAATTAGATTAATTTTGAAAGAGATTGAAACGTTATCAATCTCTTTTTTTTGTATAATAAAGATGTATCAATAAAAATGAAGTAATATATTTGATAGAGAATGGGGATGCGGATATATGACGATTAAATGGATTGATTGGGTAAAACAAATACAATCTATAGCTCAAGCGGGTTTAACGTATTCTAAGGATGTGTATGATATTGAGCGTTTCCAGCAATTACGAGATATTTCTATTTCAATGATGTCACATTACACGAAAACAGATTGGGAAGTCGTAGAGAAATTATTTGCAAGTGAGACAGGCTATCAAACACCTAAAGTTGATATAAGAGCGGTTGTTTTTCAAAATGAAAAGTTATTATTTGTGAAAGAAAAAAGCGATGGGAAATGGGCATTGCCAGGTGGATGGGCTGATGTCGGTTACACGCCAACTGAAGTTGCAGCAAAAGAAGTTTTCGAAGAGACTGGTTATGAGGTAGATCATTTTAAGTTACTAGCTATATTTGATAAAGAAAAACATCAACCATCTCCATCGGCGACGCATGTATATAAGATTTTCATTGGATGCGAGATTATTGGTGGAGAAAAGAAAACTAGTATTGAAACAGAAGAGGTGGAGTTTTTTGGTGAAAATGAATTGCCTAATTTATCAATTGCTAGAAATACAGAAGACCAAATTAAAGAGATGTTTGCCTACATGAAAGACCCGCAGAAAGAGAAATTAATAGATTAATCCTGCTTGAATTGTACATATTGTTAAAATGAAGATATTGGCAGATTGCAGCCTTTATGTAATAATGGGATGGTATGTGAAGAAAAAAGGAGATAAAAAAGAACATGTTAGCAAACATAATAGATCAGTTATTGCAATTTTTTGCAAGCTTAGGTTACTTTGGAGTAGCTCTTGCTTTAATGATTGAAGTAATCCCGAGTGAAATTGTACTTTCGTATGCTGGCTTTTTAGTAGCGAATGGTAAAATTAGTTTTGTGGGTGCAATTATCGCCGGAACGATTGGTGGTACTTTAGCGCAAATCTTTTTATACTGGCTTGGATACTACGGAGGGCGTCCGGTTGTAGAGAAATATGGGAAATATCTACTTATTAATAAACATCATTTAGACATAGCGGAAGGTTGGTTTAAGCGTTATGGAGCAGGCGTAATATTTTCTGCGCGCTTTATCCCAGTAGTACGTCATGCGATCTCTATTCCAGCAGGGCTAGCTAAGATGCCATTAAAACTATTTACACTTTATACGGTTGTAGCGATCATTCCATGGTCAATTCTATTTATATACTTAGGTGAAAAACTTGGTGGGAATTGGCGACAAATTAAAGAGTATGCATCTGATTACACACATTACATAATTATAGGAGCTGTTCTTTTTATTGCTCTATACTTTGGTTTAAAGTATTTCAAAAAGAAAAAAGCAGCGCGTTAAAGTCAATGATTTTTCATTGGCTTTTTTTGTTTGTTTCGGTTCTAAAGAAAAGGAGTTGTCCATAATGTGTAATAATAAAGCGTAGCGGAGGAATGTGATGAAAGGGTCACCGTTTATACGTGGAACGATATTTTTAACGATGGCAACGATGATATCAAAAATGTTAGGGTTTATATATGTTATACCATTTACAGCGATGGTCGGTACGAGTGGTTACGTTCTATACACATATGCATATCGTCCTTATACCATCATGCTCAGTATAGCAACAATGGGATTACCGCTAGCTGTTTCAAAGATGGTATCAAAATATGATCAACTGAATGATTATCATACGGTTAAGAGAGTGTTGAAAAGTGGAATCGTGTTTATGTTTATAATGGGAGTCATTTCGTGTTTTACGTTATATATGCTAGCTCCGCATTTAGCTAAACTTGTCATCGATGGGAATGATCAAACGGGGAATAGTGTAGGAGCGGTTACTACTAATATTCGAATTGTAAGTTTTGCGTTAATACTTGTGCCAGTAATGAGTTTATTAAGGGGCTTCTTTCAAGGATTCCAATCGATGGGGCCTTCTGCATTAAGTGTAGTTGTAGAGCAATTTTTTCGGGTTTTAACCATTTTAATAGGAAGCTTTGTCGTTTTATATGTTTTAAAAGCTTCTGTTTCGCTAGCGGTTGGTATTTCAACGTTCGGTGCATTTATGGGAGCTGTAGGTGGATTAACTGTTTTAAGTGCGTATTATATAAGAAGGAGAAGGCACTTAAAGAAAAAAGAGATGGAAAGTATACCACAAACAACGAAATCTTTTTTCTCATTGTATAAGGAGCTCTTTACATATTCTATTCCTTTTGTTGTGGTGGGCTTAGCAATTCCGTTGTATCAGACGATTGATACATTTACAATTAATAAACTACTTATACAAATAGGGTATATGCAAGGAGAAGCGGAAAAAATTAATGCGATAATTGGTCTTGTTCAAATGGTTGTGCTTATCCCGGTATCCGTTGCGACAGCTTTTAGTATGTCTCTCGTACCAGAGATGACGAAAGCTTACACAGCAGGAAATACGAAGCTATTGTACAAACATTTTACGAGAACAAATGTATTAGTAGTAGCAATTACGGTACCGGCGGCAATTGGAATGATGGTGTTAGCCAAACCTGTATATACTCTTTTATTCGGTGCTGGAAATGATCCAGAGATGGGGAGAATCATTTTACAGTATTATGCTCCTGCTTGCATACTATTTTCTCTTTTTACAGTAACGGCTGCTATGCTACAAGGAATCAATCAACAGCAGAAGACGGTGCTAGGACTAGTGATTGGAATTATTGTGAAGATAGTTTTAAATATTGTATTGCTTCCGTATTTCGATTATGTAAGTTTTATCATTTCAACATACGCGGGCTATACGATTTCAGTCGGGTTTAACTTGTGGATGCTTTCTAAATATGTTATAAAGGCAACATAAGCTTTTAAGGCAGAGAGCACTCTGTCTTTTTCTATGTTTATCCCGCTTTAACGGGCAGTGAGACCCTCACCTCAAAATTCAGCGAAAAAAAGAAGTTTGGTTGGGGGCGGATAACCCGTAAAAGCCCGATTTGTAAGGGCTAATAATTGGTGAGGATGAAGCCCCCCACTGATTAAAGTTTCACTTTATAATATTTTTCTTATAAAAACGTTTTCAAAATAATTTTTCTATTGAAATTTAAACGTATGTTTCATATGCTGAGAATGGCGGTTTAAAAACTGTGATTTAAGAGAGGTAGATTCCTACATGTAAAAAGAATCGGGGTGATAGTATGTTAAATATATATTTAACAGACCGAAACGGAAAACTACAAGAGATTGAGGAAATGCAAAAGGGGTGCTGGATTAATGTACTTCATCCAACAGAAGAAGAAATTCAATATCTAGTACAAACTTTAAATGTAGACTTAGATTTCATTAAAGACCCTTTGGATGATGAAGAACGCTCTCGTATTGAAAAGGAAGACAATAATACTTTAATTATCGTGGATATTCCGACAGTTAGACATGACGAAGAAGGAAATTCGATTTATGACACGATTCCAATAGGTATGATTGTGATGCCGGATTGTTTTGTTACAATCTGCTTAGAAGAGAATCCAATTTTTGAACGTTTTATTAATCAACGTATTAAAGAATTTTATACGTTTAAGAAGACGCGCTTTGCACTTCAGCTCTTATATACGATTTCTACTTATTATTTAAGATACTTAAAGCAAATAAATCGAAAAACAATTGATTTAGAGCATCAATTAAATCAGTCAATGAAAAATAAAGAGATTTTCACATTGTTAGGCCTTGAGAAAAGTTTAGTATACTTTACAACGTCATTAAAGGCTAATAAAATTGTAATTCAAAAGTTAATGCGTAATAGTACATTTTTAAAAATGTATGAAGACGATCAAGATTTATTAGAAGATGTATTAATTGAAAATAAACAGGCTATTGAAATGGCGGAAATATATAGTCACATTTTAAGTGGAATGATGAATACTTTTAGCTCCGTTATATCAAATAATTTAAATAGTGTTATGAAACTGTTAACGTCAATTACGATCATTTTATCTTTACCGACGATGGTTTCTAGTTTCTTTGGAATGAACGTAAAGGTTCCGTTTGAAGGGGAAGCCCACGGTTTTGTAATTGTACTCATCATATGTGTAACACTATCTTTCACGTTAGCTTTTGTTTTTTGGAAGAAACGTTACTTTTAACGATAAGAAAGCTGCTCTAGCATAGTTATATAACTACGCTAGAGCAGCTTTTTTGCTATGAAATCTCAAATTTTGAATAGAATATAACTTGTACAATGTAATGTATATAAAGGGTATGTATGCCATATAAACCTTGTTCAATTAATGAAATGGGGTTAAAATTACATATTGTTAATGAAAAGTTGGAGGAAATACATCATGGAATTGTTTCAATTACCGAAAGCATTCCTGCAAATGAATACAATTTTTATCTCCATATTGATCGAAGCACTTCCTTTCGTGCTCATTGGTGTATTTATTTCAGGATTCATTCAAATGTTCGTGACAGAAGATATGGTGGCAAAATGGATGCCGAAGAACCGATTTCTGTCTGTTTTATTAGCTACTTTTTTAGGTATGTTGTTTCCAGGTTGTGAATGTGGAATTGTTCCGATTGTAAGACGATTAATTGGAAAAGGCGTTCCACCATACGCAGGGATTGCATTTATGTTAACTGGACCTATTATTAATCCAGTTGTATTATTTGCTACTTATGTCGCCTTTGGGAGTAGTATGCACATGGTATGGTATCGTTCTATTGTAGCGATTATCGTAGCCATTATCGTTGGAATTATATTATCCTTTATGTTTAAAGAACATCAATTAAGAGATGATCACTTCCCAGAAGTGAATAATAAGCGTCCACTGCGTAAAAAAATGTGGGATGTATGTACACACGCTGTTGAGGAATTCTTCTCAATGGGAAAATATTTAGTACTAGGTGCATTAATTGCAGCAGCGGTACAAACGTTTGTACAAACTTCAACACTTCTTGCTATTGGACAAGGTCCGTTTTCTTCATCAGCTGTTATGATGGGACTTGCTTATATATTATCACTTTGTTCAGAGGCAGATGCATTTATCGCTTCTTCGTTCCAAAGTACGTTTTCAACAGCTTCACTTGTCGCGTTCCTCGTTTACGGACCGATGGTGGATATTAAAAATATGTTTATGATGCTTGCGACATTTAAAACTAAATTTGTAATTGTTGTTATAGTTACAGTTACTCTTGTTGTTTATGCAAGCTCACTACTCATTTATGCGATGGGGTGGTAGGTTATGTTTCGAGCATATATATTATTAGGTTTTACAATATTAATTGCGCAGCTTCATATTTCCGGTAACATTACGAAGTATATCAATATGAAGTATGCCTATTTATCAACAACAGCAGCAATTATTTTAGGTTTCTTAACGATTATACAAATTATCGTCGTTTTCCAAAAAGAGCACCAAAAGGAAAAAGAGAAAAATGATTGCAGTTGTGACCATAGCCATTGCGGGCATGATCATTCAAAAGATGAGAATACATGGTGGAAAAAAGCATTTTCGTACTCCTTGTTTTGTTTTCCAATTATCTCAGGGTTATTTTTCCCAATTGCGACGTTAGATTCGGATATTGTTAAAGCGAAAGGATTTCACTTTCCTGTTGCACAAGCAGAAAGTAAGGATCCATTTATGACAAGACAATTTCTAAGACCTGATACGAGCATTTATTACGGGAAAGAAGGATACCGTGGTGTAATGGAAAAAGGGAAGAAAGAGTTTGTTACGAAAGACAATATTAATTTGAAAGATGAAGACTTCCTAAAGGGTATGGAAACAATTTATAATTATCCTGGCGAGTTTACTGGGAAAAAATTATCTTTTAAAGGGTTTGTTTTTAGGGATGATTCTTCTAAAAAAGAACAATACTTCTTATTCCGTTTCGGTATTATACATTGCGTAGCAGATTCTGGTGTGTATGGTATGTTAGTGAAAAAGCCAGAAGGCGTAGAGTGGAATAATGATGACTGGATTCAAGTAGAAGGAGAGATAACTACTGAGTTTTATCAGCCGTTTCATGCGAATATTCCTGTATTAGAAGTAACAAAATGGAATAAAGTTGAACAGCCGAAAGAACAATATGTATTTAGAGGAGCCGATTGATAAAATCGGTTCTTTTTTGTGGACTAAAAGTTCTGAATGTTGTTAATATTAAACGTGTAGTTCATTTAGTATAGTGATTATTGAAATATTAGGGATAAATCATTAAAGGGGTGATAACAATGACAGAAGTAAAGGGGAAAACAGCCAATGAGTCAAGGGTGTTCAAAACGAGCCGAGTATTCCCAACAGATTTAAATGATCATAACACGCTATTTGGTGGGAAGATATTAGCGGAGATGGATATGGTTGCTTCTATTTCAGCATCCAGACATTCGAGAAAGGAATGTGTCACAGCATCTATGGACTGGGTCGATTTCTTACATCCTGTTCGTTCTTCAGATTGTGTTAGTTATGAATCTTTCGTAATTTGGACGGGAAGAACTTCGATGGAAGTGTTTGTGAAGGTAGTAGCTGAAGATTTAATTTCAGGTGAGAAGCGTATAGCGGCAACGTCATTCGTTACTTTTGTGGCACTTAGTAAGGAAAATAATCCAGTTCCAGTACCGCGTGTTATCCCTGAAACAGAAGAAGAGAAAGAATTACATCGTATTGCTGTGTTACGTGCAGAACAGCGTCATATACGTAAGGCAGAGAGTAAGAAAGTAGCCACATTGTTAACCTTTTGAGATGAATATTTAGCCATTTAAGTTACTATAGCAGTCGGAAATGGTTTTAAAATGAAAAGCGGACACCTAAAAATAGGTGTCCGCTTTTATAGTTTTTTCATCCACATATCATATGACAGTAGCTACTTAGCAGAAGCAAGCAGCACCGACGATGATTAAGAGGATAAATAATACGACTAATAGCGCAAATCCATTACCATGTGCGAAGCCCATTGTTATTTCCTCCTTTTATTTTAAGATACAACATACAATATGCAAATGAGCTATTGTTTGATATGGACATATATCATGCAATGACATATTTTCTTGAATGATAATGTAATAAAAAAGGGAAGATATAGAAATAACAGTAAGTGGAGAAAGGAATTTATCCATGAAGCACTTTTTCGCTATAATCCTTTGTTTAATAGGTGTATTCATTTGGATGAACATCGATGTGGAAATGGGGAAGGAAATGGCTAGTGAATATGAATTAGGACAAGTTCAATTAGGTGAATGTCAATTATATACGAACGGTGAAGAGTTATATAGAAAATTATTTGAGGATATAAACGATGCAGAAAAGTATATATATATCCATTTTTATATTGTAGGAAAAGATGAAATAAGCCAAGAGTTTTTACAGTTATTAGAGAAAAAAGCATCTAGCGGAGTAGAAGTGAAATTGTCAGTCGATCGGATAGGTGGATATAAGCTGAAGAAAAAGGTAATTAGCCGATTAAAGGAAAACGGTGTGAAGTTTACATTTAGTAAAAAACCGAAACTGAAAAATGTGTTCTATTCTTTGCATCAACGGAATCATAGACGTATTGTTACGATAGATGGAAAGGTATCATACGTCGGTGGTTTTAATATCGGAAAGGAGTACCTTGGACAAAATCCAAAGTTTGGGCCATGGCGTGATTATCACGTGCGCATCCATGGTGAGGGTGCAGCGGATATGGAAAGAAAGTTCGCCGAAGATTGGAAAGAAGATACAGGAGAAAAAATGCCTATACATGAAAGTATACCTACATTAGGGAATGTGAAATATCAATATTTATTTTCAAATGGAAAAGGCTTATGGGAAAAGTATGGGGCACTTTTAAAAAAGGCTAAAAAGTCTTTAATTATCGCTACACCATATTTTGTACCAAGTAAAGAAATGGTGAAAGAGTTAAAAGCTGCATTAAATCGTGGTGTTAATGTGAAAATTCTCGTGCCATTTAAAAGTGATGCCATATTGTTAAAACAAGCTGCCTATCCATATTTGAAAGATATGTTACATGCTGGAGCGGAGATTTATCAATATCGAAATGGATTTTTTCATGGGAAAGTAACAATTATTGATGGAGAAATTGTTGATATTGGGACAGCGAATTTTGATAATAGAAGTTTTTATTTAAATTGTGAGTCTAACTGTATCATATATGATAAAACAGTTGTTGATGAAGTATGGAGTCGATTACAGGTAGACTTTGATAAATCAAAACGATTTTCTGAAGAAGATTTTGAGAAAATTAGTAGATGGGATTGGTTTTTAGCGAGAATAGCGAATGTTTTAGCATCATATTTATAGTATATGGACAAAAGAGAAGGGAGGCGCTTTAATGGACTGTATGAAAGAATTAATGAAATATAGTTATATGCTAATATACAAGGTTGGAGAGTATGCTGGAAAGGTCAGAGACGAAGAATTAAAAAATCTATTACAGCACCATTTACCATATATGTTACAAGCATATAATGAACAAGTAAATTTTCAAGAAGGAGAGAATGTGCAGCATATAACCTGTGAAACAATGGAGTTTGATTTGCATGAAATGGGAAAGGAAACAGTTAGTAAATATACAGGGGATATTCATATTGCAACCAGTTATATTGCGCATTTGAAACGATTAGCTTTAAAGTTTGCTCAAGTTGCAGTGGAAGTTGCTAACCCAGAGTTTCGCTCATTTTTGGAAAATTGTTTCCTGAAAATGAACCGTTACGCTTATAGTGTGTGGCAATATGTTATGAAGAAGGAATATAAGATTACACATCTATATGAAAATGAAAAATTTGCATGAGAAACTAAGGCGAAATGGTATGCGCCTTAGTTTTTTTACGTCCATTGAGAGAAAAAACTAGTTTTATTGTGTATCGATTGGAAATGAAATATATAAATTAAAATTAGGTTTTGTTATCGGAAAATTTACAAAAATTTACCGTATATTTACTGTTTTTCAATCTCTCCTTTAAAAATAGAGAGTAATATGAGGTTGTACATATTCTATCACAAGGAGGAAACGCAAATGAACAAATGGGTTAAATCATTAACTGCTATGGCACTTGCAAGTTCTTTATTAATGGTAGGTTGTAGTAAAGGTGAGGACAAGAAGAAAGAAGACGACACAACAACACAACAAGAGGACAAAAAGGATAAAGAAACAAGCGGAACCGAGAAGTCTACTGATTCTAAAGAAAAGAAATAAAGTAATAATAAAGCTTCCTCTTATATATAAGGAAGTTTTTTTGTTGTAAATTGACTGAGATTATTGAAAAATAGAAAGAGAATGAAAGAGGGGGAAAACAAATGAAAGTATGTATATTGGGAGCAACAGGACGAGTAGGTTCAAACATAATTAATTTAGCATTAAAGGATTCAGCTGAAGTGACTGCATTAGCGCGTGATTTAAATAGAATAGAAATACAACATGAAAGGTTAAGAGTGATAGAAGGGAATGTATTGAACGAAAATGATATAAAGAAAGCGATAGAAGGAAGTGATATAGTAATTAGTGCACTTGGAACGGATCAAAATGGAACATTAGCGAAGAGTATGCCACAAATTATAAAGAAAATGGAAGAATATGGGGTTCGTAGGATCATAACAATAGGAACAGCTGGTATTTTACAAGCAAGAACAGATCTAAATTTATATCGTTTTCAATCAACGGAATCAAAAAGGAAAACGACAACGGCAGCGGAAGATCATTTGGCTGCATATAAGGTACTAAGTAATAGTAATAATTTATGTTGGACAGTTGTTTGTCCGACACATTTAATAGATGGTGAGGCGACAGAGGTATATCGAACTGAAAAAGATATATTGCCAGAGGGTGGATCAAAAATTACAGTGGGTGATACAGCACACTTTGCATGGGATCTATGTAAGAAAAATATATATGAAAATAGTCGAGTAGGTATTGCATATTAAAAAACCATCCCGAAGTCGGGATGGTTAAAAGATGATATAACACAAGAAGATGATAATCATAATGATTTGGAGAATTGCTTTCGCTACTGTACTGCTTAAAAAACCAACTACAGTAGCGACTCCAACTAGAAAAGCATCTTTTGGCGATTTTTTATGTACTAGTTCTGTTATAAATACTGATAAGAACGGTATGATAATAAGTCCGAATGGTGGGAAGAAGAACGAGCCGACAATGATAGAAATCATTCCGACACGTTCGCCCCATTTAGAACTACCGTATTTTTTTAAGAAATATCCATTTGCAATAAAATCAGCAACGAAAATGAAAAGAGTGAAAATGACTTGAATAATCCAAAAAGAAGTTGTTAATTCGCCTCCATTTATACCGAGATGGTAAATCAAATATCCAGCCCAGACAGCTAGTATGCCAGGGATAATTGGATAAATAAAGGCGAGAAATGAAACAACGAAACAGGCAATGATACAAATTGTTAATAAAACAGTCACTTTATAGCTCCTTTTTAATATCTAGTTTATGTACAGCAACTTTTTTGACTTGATGTCCATCAAGTTCTAATACTTTAAATTGAAAACCAGCATATTCAATGGAATAGCCAGCTTCAATATTTAAGTCAACTGCTTGAGAGAGAAGCCATCCTCCGATTGTATCTAAATCACTATCATCAATATGTAGGCCAAACATATCATTTACTTCAGAAATAAGCACCTTTCCATCTAAAACAGTAAGCTTAGGTGTACGCTTTTCAATCATAGGTGATTCATCAGCATCGAATTCATCTTGAATTTCTCCAATGATTTCTTCAAGAATATCTTCCATCGTTAAAAGTCCGGCAGTACCACCATATTCATCCATAACGATTGCCATCTGAACGCGATTTTTTTGAAGGTGGACTAACGTTTTACGAATTGGAACTGTTTCAAATACAGTTAGAACAGGATGTATATAAGATTCAAGTGGTTTATAAATACCTTTCGTTTGATCATGGAATACTTCTTTCGTATTGATCATCCCAATGATATCATCTTTATCTTTTTCAATGATTGGATAGCGTGTATATTTTTCAGTAGCGACGATATCCATATTTTCTTCTAACGTATTTTCAGTAGACAAGCAAATCATTTCGGTACGAGGAACCATAATTTCTTTCGCAACTCGATCATCAAATTCAAAAATGTTATTTACATATTTATATTCGGTTTGGTTTATTTCACCGCTTTTAAAACTTTCACCTAAAATGAGTCGCAATTCCTCTTCAGAATGAGCAAGTTCACTTTCCTTCGCAGGTTCTAATCCGAGTAGTTTTGTGAAAAATATAGCTGTACTATTGAGTAGCCAAATGAATGGATACATAATTTTATCAAATAAAATAAGCGGTCTTGCAAATTTGAGTGTGATTGCTTCTGCTTTTTGAATTGCGAAAGACTTTGGAACTAATTCACCTAATACAACGTGGAAAAATGTAATAACACTAAAAGCAATAACAAAAGATAAAGTGTTAGCCATTGTTCCAGTAATATTAATTTTTTCAAAGAGCGGTCGTAGTATATGTTCCACAGTCGGTTCACCAAGCCAACCAAGCCCTAAAGAAGTGATTGTAATTCCGAGCTGACAAGCTGATAAATAAACATCTAAATTAGATAGGACGCTTCTTGCAGCTAAAGCTTGTTTATTACCTTCATTTGCAAGTTGGTCAATTCGACTTTTTCGTACTTTTACAACAGCGAATTCTGATGCAACGAAAAAGCCAGAAATAAGAATAAGTACAAAGATGAGAAAAATATTTAATATGTCCAAGCGTGTTCTCCATTCCAAGGTCTGGAATAAAGATGTCACCTCCTGCAATTATGTTATACTTTTATAATAAATCCAAATGAAAAGAATAGTCAAAGGAAAAGGGTAAATATTGGTATGTTTCTGTAATAGTTTTTGAATTTGCTGTTATTTTGTCCGCTATACAAAAGGAATAACCCCCTACTTTTAGATTATAGAGGGTTATTTTAAATTAAGGTTTTGGAACACTTCTCGTTAAAGTGTATGACTGTTGCTTGGAGTAGTTTGTGGTCCATAGTGTTTGAAGGAAAGAAAGTATGCTATATGGGATATAGAGTAGTAATAAGCCGATTGTAACAATTATAGGTGAATTTCCGCCAAATTGAACGATAAATTGTAACAGTCCATTTGCATGAAAAACGCATTCCATAAAAACGAATGAAAGAATAATGGAACCTAAAATTGATTTATGATTTGAAGTAAGCGCTAAAAACAATGTGTCTACAAGAAAAGAATCATGTTTTATTTCATATTCATTTGTGTTTTTTAAGAAAGGAATCCATTTTTTTACTGCTTGCATAACGATAATCATGGAAGTACTACATACGATGATAAATGATGAGTAGTAAGGAAGGTTTATAAATTGTGCGATGTATAGAAGTAGTAATAAGACTGAACATTGTAATACTACAGTGCAAAAAGAGTAAGGTATCCATTTCAATACAGTAGTAAACTTTTTAAACGAGTTAGGTACTTTGAAAAATAAATGGCCGATACCCAAACTTATGAAAAATCCGATCGCAAGGGTAAAAGTAAAACGAACAATCGATATAAAATATATTTCCCATATGTAAGGGAATAATGGTGTTGAATGATTAGAAGTATGTATCATTTGGTTTGCTGAGAAAAAGATAGATTCATGCATCCAATCAACCTTTGGAATTGATATAGAAGAAAGCTGTGCGAAGTTTTGAAAAATGCTAATAAATCCATTTTGATAAGAGTAATTGTGTGTAATAAAAAGAGCTGGAATAGGACTTATGGCAAAAATAACAATAACACCAATTATAAATTTACATATATGTGAGCGTAATAAGGACATATAACCACCTACTCTTAGAATATTCAGAAAATTCTTATTCTTATTTTAGCTTTTTTTGAAAGAAGTTACAATATATTTTTCATTTAGTAATTCAGAGAGAAGATTTGATAGCAAAAATATACAAGTGAAGGATTCATGAATAAATTATGACAAGAAAATGAATAATTTTCAGAAAAATAAAATAAATCATTTATTTTTTTCTGAAAATATAATATAGTTATGGCACAGAAAGTATTTTAACATAAGGAGGCTTTTTATGAGGATTAAAGGGAATTACGTGCCGAAAAGGGAAGTTTTACTGTGCTCAAGTTCGATTACGATTGGGGAAGCGTTAGAGCATTTAAATAAAACGGGGTATCGTTGTGTACCAGTTTTAGATGAAAAAAAAGAGAAATTTTTAGGGAATATATATAAAGTAGATATTTTAGAATATAAAGGATCACTTGATGAGAGTGTAATACAATTATTAAACGATAAAGAAGGATTTGTGAGAGAAGATTCATCTTTCTTTAAAGTATTTTTTACAATAAAAAAATTGCCTTATTTATCAGTAGTTGATGAAAAAGGGGTTTTCCTTGGAATTTTAACGCATAAAAAAGTTTTTGAGTTATTAGAGGATGCATGGGGCGTTCACTCTAGTAAATACTCTGTCATGATTGGAACGCAAGACTATAATGGAGCAATCCAAAAATTATCGACAGTTTTAAAGAAATACACTGGTATTCAAAGTTTGATGACTTTTGATAATGATGCCTTATTAGTTCGTAGAATTATGTTTACATTAGGAGAAGAGTTTAACGACGGTGAATTAGAGACATTATTGAAAGATTTAGAAGATCACGGATTTAGAGTTGTGTATGTGGAAGAGATGAAAAATCCACGTGAAGTTGAAACGATAGAGTAACATAACAAAAGCCATCTAATTATATATTAGATGGCTTTTGTATGTTACGTGTATAAAGTTATTTGAAAATAACAATTGAATAATAGGTGAGATTGTAACAATATTTGTGTAAGAGAATAAAAAATGTAGATAATTTCGATTTTCAAAAAAATCAATTTGAAAATATGTTTTTATTTTGCAACTAAATATGTTACTATATGTGTGATAAAAACAAAGAGGTCTGACATCTACACTCCACGTAATAACACTCTAATGATTTAAAAATTCAAAAAAATCAAAATTCAAAATAATAATTGTATTAATGATTAGAGTAAAAATAAGGGGAATGGAGAAATTATGGAGAAAGACACTGCTTTGTAAGGGGCATATTTTATCATCTTGAGCAGAGAGGAGGATGCATAGCATATTGTAAAATATAGAGATAAACAATGAAAAAGTGCTATGCAAATGAAGAGCATGAAGGGACGTTTAAGGCCAGGTGATACGGTAGCAATTGGTTTAATGCTATTTGCATTATTTTTAGGAGCAGGAAATTTAATTTTTCCGCCAGTTTTAGGTCAACAAGCAGGAGAGAATGTTTGGATTGCTACAATAGGATTCCTTGTAACGGGAGTCGGATTACCCCTACTAGCTGTAACAGCTGTCGCGTTTGTAGAGGGGGACTTGAAAGCGCTATCTTCTAGAGTCCACCCTATATTTGCGTTTATTTTCCCATTGATTAGTTATTTAGCAATTGGACCATTTTTCGCGATTCCTCGTACTGGAGCTGTTTCGTTTGAAATGGGTATGAAGCCGTTTTTATCAGAGGCAATGGTTTCAGAGTGGTACATGCTATTTCTTTTCACGATAGTTTTCTTCGGAATAACGTGGTATTTATCATTAAATCCATCTAAATTAGTGGATTGGTTCGGAAAGTTTCTTACACCATTATTAGTATTAATTGTCGCTGTTATTGTCGGAAAGGCAATTATTGATCCAATTGGAGAGCCAGCTGCGCCGTTAGCTGCTTACAAAGAAAATGCTTTCTTTGGTGGATTTATTCAAGGATATTTAACGATGGATGCAATTAGCGCGCTCGTATTCGGAATTGTCGTTGTACAAGTTATCCGCTCTAAAGGGATAAAAGAGAGTAGTCAAATTGCAAAAATAACAGTAGTATCAGGTATTATTGCTGTACTTGGTTTAACGTTAATTTATTTATCACTTGCTTATCTTGGTTCAACAAGTACATCACTTGGTATCTCAGAAAACGGTGGCCTTATTTTAACGAATGTTGTAAATGAGCTATATGGGACGAGTGGTAAAATTTTATTAGGGCTTGTTATTATACTCGCTTGTTTAACAACTTCTGTTGGGTTAACATCTGCGTGTGCAGGTTTCTTTACAAACTTATTCCCAAAACTTTCGCATAAAACGATTGTAACAATGGTATGTGTATTTAGTTTAATTGTATCTAACCTAGGTTTAACACAATTAATCGCAGTAACATTACCTGTGTTAATGATCATTTATCCAGTTGCAATTGTATTAATCGTACTTTCGTATTTCCATAAGTGGATTGGGAAGCGTAATACAATTTATATTGGAGCTATTTTAGGTGCATTGTTAATTAGTTTCTTTAACGGTTTAGAAAGTGCGAAAATTAAAATTGACGCGATTTCTAATGTACTACAAATGTTACCGTTATATAACGAAGGAATCGGATGGTTAATTCCATCGTGTATTGGCGGGATTCTTGGTTTCTTCTTCTATAAATCAAATGAATCAAGTGAATTACAAAAGAAAGGTGCTTAGGCACCTTTCTTTTTTTGAAGGGGATTTTTGTATTTTGTCTAAGTAATAATTGGGGGGAATGATAAATGGCTAATTTTGAAGATTTTTTAAATTTGGATTTGAGAATTGGAACTGTAATACATGCAGAGGAATTTAAAGAAGCGAGAGTACCAGCGATTAAACTAGCAATAGATTTTGGAGAAATCGGGATAAAGCAGTCAAGTGCTCAAATTACGAAAAGGTATATTCCAGAAGATTTAATCGGTCAACAAATCGTTGCTGTTGTAAACTTTCCACCAAAGCGTGTAGCTGGATTCAAATCAGAAGTGCTTGTGCTTGGTGGTGTTCCTGAAGCTGATGATGTTGTGTTACTTCAGCCTAATATGGAATTGCCAAATGGAACAAAAATTAGCTAGGGTGAAGGTAGGGGCTAATATGGATATCGGACGAGAATATTTGCAATGTGCGATTTCGAACTTTAAAGCAACAAAGAAACAAGGGGAACGGGCTCTTTCTCAATTATCATATGAACAAATACAATGGTCTTCTCATGAAGAAACAAATAGTATAGCGATTATTATTAAGCATCTGCACGGTAATATGCGTTCTAGATGGACGGATTTTTTAACGTCTGATGGTGAAAAAACAGATCGTAATCGAGATGGTGAATTTGAAGGATGCTATCATTCAAAAGAAGAAACCCTTATAGCTTGGCAAGAAGGATGGAAATATGTTTTTAATACGATGAATACTTTAACGCCGCAACACTTATTGAAGACGGTATACATTCGCGGTGAAGCACATACTGTCATGCAAGCAATTGAAAGGCAAATTTCTCATTATGCATTGCATATTGGTCAGATTATTTACATTGGGAAGATGTTAAAAGAAAATGAGTGGGAATGTTTAAGTATTCCGAGAGGTCAGTCTGCGCGTTATGTAGAGAAAAAACGTTCAACATAATAATAAGAAAGCAACCGATAAAAAATAGGAAAAAAGAAAGTCAGCCAAATAATAGATGGTTCTGTAATCATAAGAATACTGCCAAAAATAAGTCCATATATAATAAGAAAGAAATTGAAAAGTGTATTCACAGGGAGAAATCGTGAGATAAACACTTGCTGTCGTTTAAAACAATCACTGTGAAATAAATAAAAGCGGAAGTACCATGTGGCTGTAATAAGGTCTTTCTTTCTCACAATTCTTTTTTTGCATGTATGACAGATAAATGGTGGTTGCATTTCATTACGCTCCATTTTTTATTTTCATAATAATGTGAGACAAAAGTAGGTACAAAGTGTATGTTCCTATATACGCTCCTGCAATAAGGAAAAATGGATTCAGTAAAATTCCATGAATGCTCGTCATGAAAACTAAATCTTGTATTAAAACATCGTATATATTAATGGAAATAATTGTACCAAGTACATATAGTGCCAAGTACGCAGAAATATGTAGCACAATAGAGATTTTTGGTTGCTTAGCGGACAAATAAAAAATGAATGATAGAGCGATTGGTAATATTCCTATTAATAGCTTCAATTCATTTCACCTCATTAACAATATAGCCGAAATTTTAACGGTCTATTCTCTAGGGCTTGTACATAACTTGAAATAGAGAGGTGATAGTATGAATCGGGGCTTTTTTTTTATGAAGTTTACAAATATGCGTAAGTTAGTTTTATTTGTTATTACTACAGTGCTAGCGACTTTTTTTCTTATTAGTCTGATGGTAACCTCTATGAAAGAGACAAAGTCAACGTATTTATATAATTGGTTAAATGAGTTATCGATGAATGGTTACATGTATGTACTTGGAAAAGAGAATCATTATTTTACACAGGAGTATCGAAATTTGAATCAAGATTTTTCAATTTCTTCTTTTCTCTTTTCTATGGCTACAAATATTCGCTTTAATGATGTACGCAGTTTTGTCGGGAAAGAGCTCCCGGGATTTGGTAAGTACGATACAGAAATTGTTATTGCGGGTGAGGGTACAAATTATTCTAACTTACCGATAGAGTCGAGTGTTCCTCTTGAAGAAGTAGTGAAGGAACGGACTAGTGGAACTGGACAAGCACCTAAACAAGATACGAATAAAGAGAAAAAACAGCCGTCCCAAACGACTGGGAAGAGACAAGTTGCGTTTATTTATCATACACATAGCTGGGAATCTTATTTACCTTTACTTAACTTAACGAATGACCCGAATCCGAATAAAGCAACGAGTTCTGTGTCGAATATTTCTATATTAGGAGATCGTTTCCGTGAACAACTAGAAGGTGAAGGGATTGGAGCTACTAACGATAAGAGTGATGTTGGTCAAAAGTTAATAAGTAAAGGTTTAAACAGTAATAGTTCGTATAAAATGTCACGAGAAATTGTGCAGCAAGCTATGGCTGGAAATAAAGATCTTCAATACTTTTTTGATTTGCATCGTGATAGTGCCCGAAAGAATGTAACGACAAAAACAATTGGAGATAAATCATATGCAAAGCTTGCATTTGTAGTAGGGAAAGGAAATAAAAACTATGAAAAAAACTTACAATTAGCGACAGCTTTACATGAGGCGATTAATAAGAAATATCCAGGAGTGAGCCGTGGGGTCATTCAAAAAGGGTTCCAGACAGGAAATGGGATCTATAATCAAGACCTATCAGGACAAGCGATATTAATAGAAGTTGGCGGTGTAGATAATACAGAGGAAGAATTGAATCGATCAATTGATGCACTTGCTAAAGCATTTGGTGAATATTTTTGGCAGGCAGAAAAAGTGAATGGATAAAGTGAATGGATAAAGTGAAACGTGAATTAGCCAGGACATCTATCGATAATTATTAGCTCACTTCAATCTTGGAAAAACGTAAGTGTAATGCTTGCGTTTTTTCTTTGTAATGGTGAGATGTCACAGAATAGACATAATTTGTCGTTGTTATAGTAATATCGAAATTTGTCAATTTATAGTAGGAGATTTACAAAGGGATTTTCGAGAAAGTAGAGAAAATCTTTTTATAAGGAAAACTTTTTATTATGAAACTGGTAGGGTGATTGAAGTGATTAGAGAGATCGAAATAGAAGATGCAGCATCATTTTTACAATTAAGTAAGCAATTAGATGAAGAAACGAAGTTTATGTTATATGAACCAGGAGAAAGAAAAACTACAGCTGAGCAACAAGAAAAAATAATCGATCGATTTATAGAAAATGAATATGCAACAATATTTGTAGCAGTTGAAGATGAGAGGATAGTAGGTTTTATATTAGTGAATGGAAATAACATTCAAAGAAAGAGACATGTGGCAACCATTGTAATTGGTATTTTGCAAGAGTATAACGGGCGAGGTATTGGGACGAGATTGTTTAAAGAGGTTGAGAAGTGGGCAAAATTACATGATGTATGGCGTTTAGAATTAACAGTAATGGCCCACAATACAAGAGCTCAGACACTATATAAAAAAGCTGGATTTGAGAAAGAAGGTGTCAAAAAAGCTGCTCTTATTATCGATGGAAAGTGCATCGATGAGTATGAAATGGCCAAATTATTAAAATAAGAGGTCGTTATATGAAAAAAAGATGGGCACTACTTGGTATTGTAGCTGCAATAATTATTGTTGGAGTAGCAGGAATCAATTATAAAATGTATAAGGATAAGCAGGCGCGGGAAGTAAGTGTAAATAGCATATTTCCGAAAGCGAAAGAAACGATTGCTAATATGGATGGGGATATTGCGGTAATTAATAATCCGAATTCAATGCTTGTACTTGTAAATAAAAGTAGGCGTTTACCAGATGGGTATAGACCGCCAGATTTAGTTATTCCGAAAGTGCGCTACTCTAGTGAAGGTGATCAAGAAAAGAAAAAGATGAGAAAAGAGGCAGCGAGGGCGCTTGAGGATATGTTTCAGCAGGCTGACAACGAGCGTATTTTTCTTTTTGCAGTTTCTGGATTTAGATCTTTTGATCGACAAAAAGCATTAAATACGATGTATAAAAAACAAGACGGGGAAGCAAAAACAGCAATGTCTAGCGCGGTTCCTGGCACAAGTGAGCATCAAACTGGACTAGCTATGGATATTACGTCTCAATCTGCTAAATTTCAGTTAGAGACAGTTTTTGGGGAAACGAAAGAAGGTCAGTGGCTTTCTGAAAATGCCCATAAATTTGGTTTTGTGGTTCGATACACAAAAGCGAAAGAAACGATTACGGGCTATCGGTATGAACCATGGCACGTAAGGTATGTGGGAAATCCACAAGCTACATATTTGTATGATAATCAACTGACGCTTGAAGAAGTAACAGAGTGAACAATTGAGGGGAGAGATGTACAATGACGATGTTATATAAGAAAAAAGTACATGCATATATTACAAGAGAACAAGAGGGGGTTATGCAATTACTTGTTTTTAAACATCGTGATATACATGAAGCTGGTATTCAAGTGCCAGGGGGAACGGTTGATGAAGGTGAAACGTTAGAAGCTGCTATATTGCGTGAAGTACAGGAAGAATCCGGATTGCGTCATTTATGCATAGAGCGGTTTTTAGCAGATTACATTATACATATGAAAGAAAAACAGGAGTATGAAAAACGCCACTTTTTCCATGTAACTTTACTAACAGATGTAAAGGATACTTGGGAACATATTGTAAGTGCTGGTGAGGAAGATAAAGGATTAGTATTTTGCTATGAATGGGTTGATATTGCAAAATGCCCTGAATTAGCTGGGAAACAAGGTGAGTTTTTACATTTATTAGATGAAGTATACGCACAGTAATGTAAGAGTCTGAAGCGAAGGTTAATCCGTTTCAGACTTTTTTTATTTTTCGGGAAATTAAAGGTGTTTAAATAAGGATATTGAATTTCTTTAAAGGGATATTAATTTAGGATGTGTTGAGATGAAAAATTGAAAAAGTAAGGGGTATATGCTAAAAAAGTTCATATAAGGGAGAATATAAATGGAAATTCAGTTTAATCCAATCTTAAAAAAGGAATTAACAATTCAAGATATTCAAAATGAAATGGAATCTGGAAAGCTAACTTCAAAAGAGCTAGTGATGTATTATCTCTATAGAATCGCAAAGTATGATCAAGACGGGCCGAAAATCAATTCAATTTTAGAAATTAATCCAGATGCTATTTTTATTGCAGAAGCGTTAGATTATGAAAGAAAGACAAACGGCGTAAGGGGACCATTGCATGGAATACCTGTTTTGCTTAAGGATAATATTGAAACGAATGACTTCATGCATACAAGTGCAGGTACAATAGCTCTAGAACAAAATATAAGCAGTGAAGATGCATTTCTCGTTACTAAACTGCGAGAAGCAGGGGCAGTGATAATAGGAAAAACGAATATGACAGAATTAGCAAATGCAATGTCTTTTGAAATGTGGGCTGGATATAGTGCAAGAGGTGGTCAAACAATCAATCCATATGGAACGGGCAAGGATCATATGTTTGTTGGCGGATCTAGTACAGGATCTGCAATAGCAGTTGCTGCTAACTTTACAGTAGTATCTGTTGGGACAGAAACCGATGCTTCTATTTTGAGCCCCGCTGTTCAAAATTCTGTAGTAGGTATTAAACCGACTGTCGGTTTAATTAGTCGTAGAGGAATTATTCCATTTACTTATTCGCAAGATACAGCTGGACCATTTGCTAGAACGGTAACCGATGCTACTATTTTGTTAGGGAGTTTAACTGGAGTGGATGAGAAAGATGTAGTTACTCACAAAAGTGACGGTAGGGCATATCGGGATTATACATCTTACCTTGATGCAAATGGTTTAAATGGAGCGAAGATTGGTGTGTTTAACGATGCACCAAAAGATTATTACGAAAATGGTGAGTATGATGAAATCTTGTTTAAGGAAACGATCCAAGTATTACGTAATGAAGGAGCGACAGTAGTAGAAAATATTGATATTCCTTCTTTTCATAGAGAATGGAGCTGGGGAGTTCCGCTTTATGAGCTGAAGCATAGTTTAGATAACTATCTTTCTAAATTACCTTCTACTATCCCGGTACATTCTATTTCGGAGTTAATGGAGTTTAATAAAAACATAGCAGAAAGAGCTTTAAAATATGGACAAACTAAGTTAGAGGGAAGAAAAGATTTTCCTAATACGTTACGAAATCCAGAATATTTAAATGCGAGATTAGAAGATATATATTTTTCTCAAGAACAAGGCATTGATTTTGCATTGGAAAAATATAATCTTGATGCGATACTGTTTCCTTCCTATATAGGTTCTACTATATGTGCGAAAGCGGGTTATCCGTCTATAGCAATACCGGCAGGGTATATGGAAAGCGGGAGGCCTTTTGGAATTACCATTGCAAGCACTGCCTTTAGTGAAGGGATATTAATTAAATTAGCTTATGCTTTTGAACAAGCGACAAAGCATAGAAAAATCCCCAACTTATCATGAATAGAATAAACAAAGAGGACAGGAATCCCTGTCCTCTTTGTTTTAGTGATTAAAGTGAAATATCGTTCTGCTCTGTCTTATGATATTTTAATAAACTAAAGGATAAACAAGCGGAACATAAAATAAGAATAGAAGCGATGATATAAATTGTACGAACACCGAACATATCAGTAATAATGCCAATGCTAAGCATAGATAGTCCAGAGGCTGTTGAAAGAAGTGCACCATGTGCTGTATACATTTTGGATAATAAAGCGGGGGTAACACTTGATTGTAAAACAGTCGTTTGAGAAATATCTCTAATTTGATAACATGGTCCCATTAGAACACATAGAAAAAGCGCAATAAATCCACTGCTCGTCATACCATATAAAAATGTAAGAATGCTAAATATAAGAGAGCTAATCGACATAGATCGTATTAAATTGTTTTGAATATAGGAACTCATTTTCCACGCTAATAGACCACCGATTAACGTGCCAACATAATAACTTGTATTAATATATCCCCACCATTCTTCGCCCTTATGAAGGATAGTCGTAACGTATGCCATCGTAATAGCACCAATCCATATTGTCCCTGCGAAAGTTTCGATTAAATCCATATATGTAACGGTACGGAGAGAAGGATTTTGAAATAGGAGTTTCCAACCTTCCAATAAAACAGTACTTTTGGAAGAGGGAGAATCTGCTATTCTTTCAGTATGTATGGAACGTAATGAAAAATGTAATGCAATGCATCCGAAAATCATTAAAATGTTATTAATCATGAGTGTAGAAGTAGCGCCAATGAGAAGAACGACAATACTCGTAAATGAATAAGCAACGGCTTGCACAATTTGTGTTGAAAAGGAAAAGATACTATTTACTTTTACTAATTTTTCTTTCGGTGTAAGGCGCGGAAGAATACCGTATAATAATGGAGCACTCCACCCGCTACATAATGAAATGACAAAAATAAAAGTTAATAGAGCTATAATGTTTGTGGATAAGACCGGGAACAAAATCATTAATAATAGTAAAAAGACTGTTTTCAACCATTGGAGCGTATATAACAGCGTATAAGATGGAAAACGATTTATCATAAGTGGTGCAGAGATGTTAGCAATTAGATTTGTGATAACTTGTAATAATGGAAAAAGAGCAGTAATAGTAGCTGATTTAGTTGCTATATAAATATGAGTTGTAATAATCATTACATATACGATGTCAGCGAGAGTAATGCATATTTTGGAACCTAAATAGTAGATTAGTGACAGGTTTCTCAATAAGAATATCACCTCTATAAAAAATAGTATTTAGTAATTGTAATTTAAAAATTAAAATTTTTAAAGAATTTAATTTTTTGTCACTTTTTGAAAGGGATTTTCATGTATAATGAAGAATATATTGATATAGTATTATATTAATGATCATTGTAACAGTGAATATGTACAATAGCTTGTAGCAAACGCCCAAGTGTAAGAAAGGGCGGATAAACCATTCTTTTCTTCATATACATATAGAAAATGAGAAAGAAAGTGAGGGTTGCATATGGCTGCTTGGGTAATTTGGTTTATAATAGCTGGTATTTTATTTATCGCGGAAATGTTGTCGATTACATTTTACATGCTTTGGCTTGGAATTGGAGCTGTTGTCGGAGGTCTTATTGCTTTGTTTGCTCCTGATGCACTACTGTTACAAGTTACTGTTGGTGCAATTGTAAGTTTAACTTTGACATTCTTTACGAAAAGAATTTCAAAAAACTTTCGAGAAGCAAAAGGTTTTACTGATACAGTAGATATGCTTGTTGGTAAAAGAGGGATTGTTATGCAAGCGATTACAAATGAAGCGAATGGTATTGTGAAGGTGGATGGAGATACTTGGACAGCTATTGCAGATTCTTCAATTGATGCTGGAGAAAAAGTCGTTGTTATAAAGAGGCATAGTACTATATTACAAGTGAAAAAGGAGAGTGAATAAATATGGTAGCATTAACGTTAACGATTATATTCGCACTAATTGTAGTTACATTTATCGCATTAACAATTAAAATTATTCCTCAGCAAAAAGTTGGGGTTGTTGAAAGATTTGGTAAGTTTCAACGTATAATGCACCCAGGGTTAAATATTTTAATACCAATTGTAGATCGTGTTCGTGTATATCATGACTTACGCATTCAACAAACGAATGTACCACCGCAAAAGGTAATTACGAAAGATAATGTTCAAGTAGAAATTGATACAATTATTTTCTATCAAATTGTTGAACCAGAACTTGCGACATATGGTATTTCAAACTATGAATATGGTGTTCGTAATATTACGTCAGCAACGATGCGTCAAATCATCGGTAAAATGGAACTGGATGAAACGTTATCTGGTCGTGAAAAAATTTCAACAGAAATCCGCTTAGCGCTTGATGAAGCAACAGAAAAATGGGGCGTACGTATTGAACGTGTCGAAGTTGTTGATATTAACCCGCCAAAAGATGTGCAAGCATCAATGGAAAAACAAATGAAGGCTGAGCGTAATAAACGTGCGATTATTTTAGAAGCTGAAGCAGCAAAACAAGATAAAGTCCTTCGCGCTGAAGGGGAAAAGCAAAGTAAAATCTTGATGGCTGAAGGGGATAAAGAAGCGCGTATTCGCGAAGCTGAAGGTATAAAAGAAGCAAAAGAATTAGAAGCACAAGGGGAAGCACGAGCAATTGAAGAAATTGCAAAAGCAGAACAAAATCGTATTGAATTGCTTCGTGAAGCGAATTTGGATGAGCGTATACTTGCTTACAAATCATTTGAATCATTAGCTGAAGTTGCAAAAGGACCAGCAAATAAAGTCTTTATTCCGTCTAATGCAATTGAAACACTTGGTACTCTTGGGGCAATTGGAGAAATATTTAAAGAAAAACAAGCGAAGAAACTACCTTCAAATGATACAGGAAAAGAACAATAAAAGTGAGGAAGAGAAATGGTATACCATTTCTCTTTTTTTGTGCGTATATTCTGAAAAGCTTGTACATATCCATGTATAAAGAAGGTGATGCAGTGAAAAAGTATGCAACTCGAATACATGGGAAGAAGCTGATTTCGTTACTCCTTTTATATGCGCTAATAGTAATTATGATAGCGTCGATTTTGACGTCATTTTTACATACAATGAAATCGAATTATGCAAATCAATGGTTTGGAAAAGTATCGATGCAAGGTTTTGTTCAAATGATAGAAAGTGAGAATCGCTATTACGGATTTGATTATTTTAAGAAGAATAAAAGAGAGTCAGTTGGGAATTTAATGTTCTCTATCGCGACAGATTTGAAAATTAAAGATTTAAGAACATTCGTCGGTAAAGAAGTACCTGGTATGTCAAAGTATTATTCTAATATTATCGTAGCTGGGGAAGGGACAAACTTGACAAATATCCCAAATGAATCTAGTGTACCGATTGAAGAAGTAACGAAAGAACGGGAAATAGCAAAAGATAAAGTTACAGAAGCGGAAAAGAATAATCCGGTTCAGAAAAAGAACGGAGCGAAAAAAGGTGAAAGTGCAGTATATATTTATCATACACATAGCTGGGAATCCTTCTTTCCATTATTACCAGGGGCAACTGATCCATCTAGCCCAGATGTAAATGTGTCTTTACTAGGGAAACGTATGAAAGAGCAACTTGAAGGACAAGGAATTCCGGTAGTTCATGATAAAACGAATATGGGTGATTTATTAGCGAGTAAAAAGTGGGTATGGTATCAGTCATATAAAGCGTCTCATGAATATGTAAAAGAAGCATTAGCACAAAATAATAAAATTGCGTTTCCGATTGATATACACCGTGACGATCAGCGTAAGAAAGTAACAACAAAAGTAATTAACGGAAAATCGTATGCAAGATTATATTTTATAATTGGGATGGAAAATGAAGGCCGTGCTGAAAATGAAAAAATTGCAAGAGCGATCAATAGTTATTTAGATGAAAACTATTACGGATTAAGTAGAGGGATTTTTCCAAAGTATAAAAAAGATGGAAATGGCGTTTATAACCAAGATTTATCGAAAAATGCGATGTTAATTGAAGTTGGTGGTGTTGATAATACGTTAGATGAATTATATAACACAATTGATGTGTTAACAGAAGCGTTTAGTAAATATTATTGGAATGATGCGGAAAAAGTGAATGGATGAGGGATGGGAGACCGTTCCTTTTTTATTTTGGAATCTTAAAATGTGATATAATGGAATTTTATGAATGTTAAATAAAGGGAGAGAGAAACATGCAAATACTACTAATACGCCACGGAGAATCAGAAGCTGATATTTTACATGTGCATGAAGGTCGAGCTGATTTTGAGTTAACTGACAAAGGGAGACAACAAGTACAAAGACTTGTACAGAAAGTGAAAAAAGATTTTGCACCAGATTTCATTTGGGCAAGCACATTAAAACGCGCTCGTGAAACGGGTGAAACATTAGCAGAAGCAATTGGTTGTCCAATTCAATTAGAAGAGGAATTAATGGAGTTTAATAATGGAGTGCAAGCAGGCTTATCATTTGAAGAAGCAAAGAAATATCCAGAGCCAAAGTTTCTTCATGATCGTTTTGAAAACGGGGAATCGTTTATTGAGTTTCGAATGAGAATAGAAGGAATCTTTTCTAAAATCTTGACAGAGAATACATATGACCGAATTGCAATTGTTGCCCATGGGGGCGTAATTAATAGTCTATTACGTGCATTTTTCAAAATGCCAGTTTCAATGGACTACTATTTCAAAATGGGAGATACGGGAATAAGTTTAATTGAAATTGAGGGTGAACAAAAAACGGTGCATTTCATTAATGATACGAATCATTTGGACGGGATGTAAAGACTTATGTACAAAGTTGTATTTTTCGATGTTGACGGTACGTTATTAAGTGAGATTGATAGAAGCATGCACGAAAGTACAAAAGAAGCGGTACAAAGATTAATAGATAAAGGAATTCACGTAGTTGTTACAACTGGAAGACCATATAGTTTATGCTCACAATTTAAGGAACTAGGTATAAATACGTTTATTTCAGCAAATGGTGCACATATAAAATGTGGGAAAGAAGTTATACATAAATCAGTACTTTCAAGCGAAATCGTTCATGATATTTCAAATTTTGCTGAATTACATGGTCACAGTGTTTCTTACTTTACAGAAGAATTTGCAATGAATAATATTGCTTCCAAAGATGAACGTGTCATGCGAGCGTTAAATGAAACCTTAAATTTAGAGCAGTATCCTGACAAAGTTAGAAACTTATCAGATGAGATGTATTGCATATGTCTGTATGCTGATGATACAGAAGCTCAAAAATTCATTGAAAGATATCCAGCACTTACGTTTGAGCGTTTTCATGGTTACGTTATAAATGTATTGGAAGATAGTAAAGTATCGAAGCTAACTGCAATTCAAAAAGTATTGGAACATTTAAACATTAGTAAATTAGAAGCCATTGCTTTTGGCGATGGTGGAAATGATATTGAGATGTTGCAGTATGTAGGATTAGGAGTTGCGATGGGAAATGGTGGAGAGGAGTTGAAGAGAAGGGCTGATTTCGTTACAACGAAGGCGAGTGAAGGCGGAATTTCTTATGCCTTAAAGAAGTTGCGCATTATTTAAAACTAATAGTTAGTCAGTGTGAAAAATCCTGTTTTATTAATGGCTTTTGTTAATATGTATACTGTTTTAGGGAATTATTTGAGCTCTCCTACTTACAATTTAACTGCAGAACAAATCCTTTATTTTCGCTTAGCAGGGCTGTTTGGTATGTTGCTCTCACCACTTGCAGGTCGTTTAACAAAGAGGTTTGAAGTAAGGAAAGTTCTTCAAGGAGGATTGTTGATTGTTATTTTTAGTCTAAGTTCAATAGGCTTTGTTTCGTATCTATCTCTACTTGTAATGATGAGTGTCTGTTTTGTAATAGGTATTGCTATATCCGTTCCGTCTTTAGTTTCTCTTGTAGGTCAATTAGGAGGGAAAATTAGGAATGATACTTTTTATTGGTTTTGTAGCTTCTCTATTTATAATTAATGAATGAGTGGAAAATCACTCAAATAAAGGAATGCGAGGATCGTTCATATGCTCGCATAATAAAATATGAATTTGTCCACGATGATGATAAAAGTGTGCAACGATTTCAAGTAACCATTCAAAGCGCGAATAAGAAATACCCCAATAGGCAGTCATAACTTCTGCTAATTCTATTTGGGAGTAGGAAAGAAATGTTTTAGAGAGAAGGTTGTAACCTTCAATCATCGTTTGTTGCATGTGAGCAACTGTTACGGGGGTACGTTCTATATAAAAGGTATGTAATTCTTTTTCTGGAATACCATTTAAAATGAGTAAATCAGCATGACAAATAAGAGAAAGATGTGCACACATTTCAAATAATGATCGTTTTGAGTGAATCGGTTGTATTTTTAAATCGTTTTCACTATATTGGTTAAGCATATCAATAGAAGTATCAATAGCAACTTTTAGTTGATGCAATGCAGATTGAACAAACATTGTAATTCTCCTCGTCTCCGTATATAATAGTTTCTTGAGGATATTATATCATACTCAAAATTCCGAAAATTCTAGTAGTTTGACTAGCATAATGAAAAGTATTATATTGTAAAAGGTTATATGAAACGTGAAATAGAATGGAATGCAATTATTGAGTTAGGAGTTAGACCAATGAGTTTGAAATATGGAAGAGATACAATTGTAGAAATTGACTTAGATGCTGTAAAACATAATGTAAAAGAATTTAAAAAACATGTAAATGATGAAGAAATTAAGATGATGGCTGCTGTAAAAGCGAATGGGTATGGCCATGGGGCAGTTGAAGTTGCCAAAGCTGCAATTGAAGCAGGAATACATCAACTTGCAGTTGCATTTGTAGATGAAGCAATAGAATTAAGAGAAGCAGGAATTACTGTGCCGATTTTAATTTTAGGATACACACCAGTAGCGGCTGTAGAAGATGTAATTCAATATGACGTTATGATGACTGTTTATAGAGTAGAAGATTTACATGGTATAAATGAAATTGCAAACCGTCTTCAAAAGAAAGTACAAATTCAAGTGAAAATTGATACAGGAATGAGTCGTATCGGTTTACAAGAAGAAGAAGTTAAACCATTTTTAGAAGAATTAAACCGTATGGAGTATGTAGAGGTAGTAGGGATATTTACGCATTACTCTACGGCAGATGAAATCGATAAATCATATACGAATATGCAAACAAGTTTATTTGAAAAAGCTGTTAATACAGCGAAAGAATTAGGAATTCAAATACCATATATTCATAGTTCAAATAGTGCGGGATCAATGGAATTAAGTAACACATTTCAAAATATGGTACGCGTTGGAATAGGAGTGTACGGTATGTATCCGTCAAAAGAAGTGGATCATTCAGTCGTTTCTTTACAGCCTGCGTTGTCGTTAAAATCAAAAGTAGCTCATATTAAACATGCGAAGAAGAATCGTGGTGTAAGTTATGGGAATACGTATGTAACAACTGGTGAAGAATGGATTGCGACTGTACCAATTGGTTATGCTGATGGTTATAATCGTCAATTATCTAATAAAGGCTATGCGTTAATTAACGGGGTTCGAGTACCTGTTATTGGCCGTGTTTGTATGGACCAGTTAATGTTGGATGTTTCAAAAGCGATGCCAGTACAAGTAGGAGACGAAGTAGTATTCTACGGTAAACAAGGTGAAGAAAATATCGCAGTAGAAGAAATAGCGGATATGTTAGGTACAATAAACTATGAAGTTACATGTATGCTAGATAGAAGAATTCCGCGTGTCTATAAAGAAAATGACGAAACAACTGCAGTTGTAAATATATTAAGAAAAAACTGAATCATTTCGATTCAGTTTTTTTATTCATATCAAATGCGAATATACCCTCTTTATGTAATACGGAGTAAACTTTGTGAAACACACTTTTTAGTTCATCTAAATTAAACTATCACCGGCAGAGATGACCAGTCCCGCAACAAAGATCTAATATACGAGAGTAGGGAAGAGCATCTTGTAAAACGAGGCTGGGTAGGAGTATTAAACAAAATGTCTCCAATGTTTATTATAGATGTTTGCTAAAATATCATAATTAGAATAAATTGTTTTTTTAACATATGTATTCACCTAAAAATTCATTAAATTATAATAGTCATGCCTCGTTTTAATTTCAAAACCACATTGTGTATATAGTTTTAAAGCGTGGATATTTTTTGTTTCGACGTCTAATTCAATTGTTGAAACTCCTTCTGTAATAAGGGTATGTACTATATTACAAAGAATATCTTTTCCGTATCCTTTACCTTGATAAGAAGGATGAACGGCGAATCCTGATAGTGTAGTAGATTGCTCTTGTTTAGAAACTGTAATTGTTCCTATCACTTTTTCAGCAATAAGGGCACTGTAAACTTGATGGGAAGATGAATTCATCATTTTTTGTAACCATGTAGTCGTATTTTCTACTGAATCACCAAAAGCTTTACTAGAAATTTTAATAAGATCAAGAAGTGATTCTGAAGTTGCAAGAGTAAGCTGTATATTATTATCTGTTGTTTTTTGAATTTCGTTTGTTTTGCACTCCATACTATATTCACTATATAAATATGGTAACTTCATATGTTTTACAAATTCATTCCCAGAAATAGAATCCCCATTAATAATAAGAAGAGCTTCATCTGTCTCTCTATTTTGTATTTCTTTCATTGCAGTTTGTAAAAGGATAGTTCCGAAACGTTGTTTTCTAAAATGAGGATGTACAAAGCCTATTAGTTCAAGCTTTGTTGGTCTTTCGAAATCATACATATTTAAAGCGCCAATTAATTGAGTACCGTTATAAAGAAGAAAATCGTTTATATAATCTTCATTTCGATTTTTTAAAAAGTTGATATGTAAATCTGAAGAGTAATCAAGATTGTCTTGTTGCCCACAAATATAAGCCAAATCCTTCATTTGCTGTATTTCACTTTCTGTTACAGAACGCTTTTTCTGAATATCCATTGTATACTCCCTCTCATTCGTATTTAAAAATAGGATGGGTGACTTAACCATTTTTTAAATTCCACATTACCTTGCACAGATAACAGTCGGTATAAATAACGATAAGGCTGTCTATATTCTTCTAAGTGAGGAATAGACATAATTGTTTCGTAACCACTTTTAAAGGCATGTGCTTCTTTTTCGGTAAGTACATATTCTAGTCCGATAAAATCAAGCTCTCGCGGAGCAACAGCGTAAGCTTCAGTATCTACTAAACCCGTAATAGTTGTACCGTCAGATAAAAATTGAGTAGGATCCATATCAATTAAGACGAGTGTAGATTCCTTTGGTACGGACAGGGAAGAAAGTTGTGATTCAAAAGTAGGGAATGCATTTTGTATGCTTTCATCATCGGAATAAAACATATTCACAAGCTCTTTACTCACGTTTAAAATATGTGATTGGAATTCATCTAGTGGAATTTGGAACGTGCCTGACGGATTTCCTATGAAATCGGCTTTAAACTTATGTATTTCTGCAAGTCCTTTTCCTAGGCTGAATAAAATAGAATCTGGTTGCTCGATAAAAGATTGAACTGTGTTACCTACTAACTTTTCGACCACCACAAATTCACGGCCATTTAAAACATGTTTTTCTAATATTTTTGGGATAGGAAGATTCGTATGTTCTTGCAGCAATGTATGTACAGTTTCTAAATGATGGACGTTCCTTGGATCAATTCCAAATAGATTTTTACATCCCCACCAAAAATCATTATTTGGTTCTTCATTCATTTTAGAAGCACGAACGATAACTTCTGTATCTTCTGTTTGAACGAGAAAAACATCACTTGCATGATCTTCATAACCTGGGTGCAAGGCTTGAACGGATAGAATAGGTGAATTGAATAGTTGTTGTAACATGAAAAGACTCCTTTTTCTGTAAATTCCATAAATTCATTATATAACAGATGATGTGTTATGAGGATAAAGATAAAAAGATAGACAGCATACTTACATTTATAGTGAAAACTCATTAAAAATATTATATTTCTCTATTTTTGTATGAATTGTCTAAAAATAATGGTGGTAATACTTGAATGTAAGACTCGTATCTTTAAATCTATGAAGAGTAAAAGTAAAATTAAGCATTCATTTATAAGATTGTGAATCACAATAATGTAGACTATAGAAAATATTTCTCAATAATAAAATGAAGAGAAAAGCATGAAGAAGTAGAATGCATTCATTTATAATAGACTTAAATTAATTAATATAATTAATTGTTAATTTTATTATATTAATTGGATAGGAGAGAATGTTATGGCAAATGTACTCGTAATAAATTTTCCTGGGGAAGGTCATATTAATCCGACTTTAGCTATTGTAAGTGAGTTAATTCAGCGAGGGGAAACAGTTGTTTCTTATTGTATTGAAGATTATAGAAAGAAGGTTGAAGCAACAGGTGCGGAATTCCGAGTGTTTGAGAATTTTCTCTCTCAAATTAATATTATGGAACGAGTAAATGAAGGTGGGAGTCCTTTGACGATGCTATCTCATATGATTGAAGCATCAGAGCGTATTGTTACTCAAATTGTAGAAGAAACAAAAGAGGAAAAATATGATTATTTAATATATGATAATCATTTTCCAGTAGGACGTATTATAGCGAATATTTTACAATTACCAAGCGTTTCATCCTGTACAACGTTTGCTGTTAATCAGTACATTAATTTTCATGATGAGCAAGAATCGAGACAAGTAGATGAAATGGATCCATTATATCAATCTTGTTTAGCGGGAATGGAAAGATGGAATAAGCAGTATGGAATGAAATGTAATAGTATGTATGATATTATGAACCATCCTGGTGATATTACGATTGTATATACTTCAAAAGAATATCAGCCGCGTTCAGAGGTATTTGATGAATCGTATAAATTTGTAGGTCCATCAATTGCTACTCGAAAAGAAGTGGGGAGTTTTCCTACCAAAGATTTAAAAAATGAAAAAGTGATTTTCATTTCTATGGGAACAGTTTTTAATGAACAACCTGCTTTGTATGAAAAATGTTTTGAAGCGTTTAAAGATGTTGATGCGACAGTCGTATTAGTCGTTGGTAAGAAGATAAATATAAGTCAATTTGAAAATATCCCGAAAAATTTTAAGTTGTATAATTATGTCCCGCAATTAGAAGTTTTACAGCATGCTGATGTATTCGTGACACATGGTGGTATGAATAGTTCGAGTGAAGCGTTATATTACGGTGTTCCATTAGTTGTAATTCCGGTAACAGGAGATCAGCCATTCGTTGCAAAACGATTGACTGAAGTAGGGGCAGGAATAAGACTTAATCGCAACGAGTTAACTTCTGAATTATTACGTGAGACTGTAAAGAAAGTAATGGATGATGTGACGTTTAAGGAGAATAGTCGTAAAGTGGGAGAGTCGCTTAGAAATGCTGGTGGATATCAAAGGGCAGTTGAGGAAATATTCAAATTAAAAATGAAGCCGTACGTAAAGATTAAATAGATGTTAAAAACACACTTACTTTTAATTTGTAAGTGTGTTTTTAGTATTACGCGTTACATGTATTACATAAAAATAGCGATAAAGGTGAAACTTTTCTGTATATAAATCGATACCTTTGAATTAGTAGTAAAATTACGTTAAAATAATACTAAGAAAATATATAAGTTTTGGGGGTAATGAATGAAGAAAGTATTTGAATACGTATTATTAACAATTGGCTCAATTATAGTAGCAGGTTCATTAGAGCTTATTTTAGCACCTAATGGATTAGTAGATGGCGGGGTAACGGCTATTGCTATTATGGCAAATAAAGTCGCAGGATTGCCGCTTTATGGTGTGTTCTTAGGAATTAATATCCCAATTTTATTATTTACTGCAAAAGTAATGGGAAAGAAGTTTTTTATCCGTACATCTTATGCGAATGTAGTTACAACACTCGGATTAATTTATTTAAAACCATTTCCAGCAATTACGACTTCTGAGTTATTAATTGTACTTTATGGTGGAGTGCTGTTCGGAATTGGTGTTGGGATTGTTGTTAAAATGGGTGGAGCAATTGACGGTTCAGAAATGTTAGCAGTTTGGATGAATAAACACTTTAATGTACCGATTAGTACATTTTTACTTGCAGTAAATGCAGTTATTTTTATCTTTGTTGCCATTTTATTTTCAATCGAACAAGCGATGTTCTCGTTAGCAATTTTCTATATTGTTACGAAGATGATTGATTTTATACTAGATGGTATTAATCAAGGTAAGAGCGTTATGATTATTTCTGGTAAGAATAAAGAAATAGGCGATTTACTTATGAAAGAATTGCAACTATCTGTTACGTATCTACATGGAGAAGGTGGTTTTTTAGGGGAGCATAAGAGAATCATTTATTGCATTACAAACCGATTCATTTATCCGAAAATGAAAGATCTCGTTCTCTCTGTAGATCCAACCGCTATAATTGAAGCTTCCTATTCAACAGAAACGACTGGTGTGAAACGTCCGGGAAGGAAAGTTAGGTCAGGTGAATAACTAGAAGAAGGCTGTCCAAAAAGTTATTTTGGAACAGCCTTCTTTTTTATTTTGTTGAATTGTTAACATGTTACAAGTTAAACCCAATGTTAACAAGTTTCCTTGCAACTAGGAAACCAAGCGTCTTTCAATAATATAGCCAACGTTTCAATTTTATTTTCCGGAATACTACCAAAGCCGAGTAATACGTATGATTCCTTACGTAAATCATTCACGAAATCATATGGAGAAAGTGGGTATAATTTAACGCTTTGTTTTTTAGCGGATTCAATCAGTTCATTTTCATTCATACTGTTATGGACACATAAAACAATATGAAGTCCGGACTGTTCGCCAAGAATTTGAACATTAGCCCCCATTTCTTTCATAATGGATTTTACTAACGCATGATGTTTTCTTTTATATAGTGTACGACTCCGATTAAGGTGACGTTCCCAATTCCCGCTTTGTATAAAGTTAGCAAAAGCAAGTTGTTGTATTGTAGCGACTGTTTGTTTGAAAATTCCATGCAGTTCTTGATATGTTTTTAAAAGGTGTGGTGGTAAAACAACATATCCCATTCGTAAAGAAGGTAAAAAAGATTTTGAGAAAGTTCCCATATAAATAACGCGTTCATTTGAATCAAGACTTTGTAAAGAAGGAATCGGCTTACCAGCGTAGCGAAACTCTCCGTCATAGTCATCTTCAATAATGTATCCATTGCAATCATTAGCCCACTTTAACAATTCTAATCTTCTAGATAAAGGCATAATAATCCCGAGCGGAAATTGATGTGATGGTGTAACGTATGCGACATTGGAATTTGTATTGTATAAACTAGAAATATCAATCCCTTTTTCATCCAATGGTATGGGATGAATTTGTCTATCACAGCTTTTAATGATTGCGTGTATACGGTGAAATCCAGGGTTTTCAATGCCGTATTCTTTTGTAGGGCCAAGCAGTTGAAGTAGTAGCCAGAGAAGTGGCTGCGTTCCGGCGCCGATCACAATTTGATTAGGTGAAGAATGGACACCGCGAGAATGATATAAATATGTTGATATATGCTCTCGAAGAGCGAATTCACCTTGAGGGTCTTCTTTGGCAAATAGTGCATTTTCGTATGTAAGTATGGATTCTTGTAATGCTCGTTTCCAATTTGTAATCGGAAATGTATTTTGATCAATAAGTCCCTGGCTACAATCATATTCAAATTTTTCGTCTATCAAATTGCTCGTCTTCTTTGCTGCATTTCGCTTTTTATTTGGGATAACGTCAATATCGAAATTTGCTACAAAAATACCACGTTTCGGTTTACTTTCTACATAACCTTCAGCTAATAATTGTTGATAAGCTGATTCAATAGTAATGCGGCTAATATTAAGTTGTGATGCTAAATTTCTGTGTGAGGGTAGACGTGTGCCGACAGAAATAGTCCCTTGTATAATTTCAGCTTTTATATATTCGTAAATTTGCAAGTAAATAGGTGTGTTACTTTGTAATTGCAATGGGATAGTAAAATCCATATAAAACTCTCCTTTAAAACTGGCCTTATAAAAAACACTTAAACTGTCACTTAAGTGAAGGGCAGTTACTTTCTATAATAATGATATAACATTTAGAAAATTAAATAAATAGTTAGAGGAGAGTTAAAAATGAATGTTAAAGAAGTAGTAACAGAAGAGCAATTACATGAAGTATTACCTGTTTTACAGCAATTAAGAACGAAACTTTCAAAAGAGGAAACAAGCTCTTTATTTCGAAATATGAAAGAAGAAAATTATAAACTATTTTCGTTGCGTAATGAGGATGATGAAGTTGTTAGCCTTGCAGGTGTAGCAATTTGTACGAACTTTTATAATAAGAAACACGTTTTCGTATATGACCTTGTAACAGCAGAAGCACATCGTTCAAAAAGACATGGGAAAGTATTACTTTCGTATATAGAGAACTGGGGAAAGGAAAACGAATGTGAGTCTATCGTCCTCACGTCAGCATTTTCAAGAATTGATGCTCATCGTTTTTATGAAAGAGAAGGGTATGATAAGGTGAGTTATTCTTTTCATAAAGAATTATAAAAAATAAGAAGAAGTTGTCCCGCAAAAATTGGGAACAGCTTCTTCTTATTTTTTAAGTTATTATTAAACCGTAAATAGGTTGTAAGTTATGGTATATGTATTTGAAAAGGTTATATAGTGTATTTTGTCGAATTGTTTTAATTTAATAAAGAGAATGATTGGAGCGCTTATACTTGAAAAAAATAAAGAAACTATCAATCCCTAATGATACTAGAGTTATCGTCATATCTGATATTCATGGAGAATTAAATCTTTTAAAAGAAGCACTACATAAAGTTAACTTTAAAGATGAAGATTATTTAATTATTAATGGAGATCTTTGCGAGAAAGGACGAGATAGCGTAGGCGTAGTAAACTACGTTATGAATCTTGTAAAGAACAATTCAAAGGTTCACGTTGTTGAAGGGAATTGTGAAGTTTTAGTTGATGCTCTTCTAAATGAAAATCCTGATCTTATTAATTATTTATGTATGAGAAAGCACTCGATTTTTAATGAATGGCTAGAGCAATTAGGTTTTTCAGTTCATGAGGGCACTTCAATTCGTGAAGTGAAAGAAGCATTGTTAAGTGAATTTTCACAAGAACTATATTGGCTAACAGAGTTGCCAACAGCGATTGAAACAGAAGATTATATTTTTGTACATGCCGGTCTAGAAGATAGAGTAGATTGGAAAGAAACAGAGCGCAAAAATGCGATAGCAATGCCACAGTTTTTTAATAAATCACATAAAGCAAATAAGTATGTAATAGTTGGTCATTGGCCTGTCGTGAACTATTCTGAAGAAGCACCGTCTAACAATCCAGTTATTGATAAGGAGAAAAAAATTATTGCAATTGATGGAGGAAATGCAATTAAAGAAGCAGGGCAATTAAACGTATTTATTATTCAGAGGAAACAAACCGGCGATACGTTTTCTTATACATATGTAGACTATTTTCCAGAGTACGAAGTAATAGCGGATTTTAATGCGAATTCAGAAATGCAGGGCGGAGTGACATATCCGTATTATTACATAGAGCCTATCGAGAAGATGCAAGATTACACCGTATGTAAACAAAAGGAAACGAATAATTTACTCACTGTAAAAAATGAATATATGAAACAACTTGAGTCAGGTGAATATACAGTGAAAACCGATATTTCTTGTGCGCAAATAAGCGTTAGGAAGGGAGATATCGTTTCTCTCATTGATGATAGCTGTTCAGGATATGATTTAATTAAAAAAGATGGCGTAGAGGGTTGGATAGGGAAAGGGATTTTAGTTGAGATAGAAAAAGTGAAAAATAAAACATTAAGCTGAAATAGGAGGGGTATAACCCCCTATTTTTTTAAAGGAGTAGATTGCTTGCTGTCTTTAATAAGTAAATAAATCGTACTCGGCAGAATGATAAACGTCATTCCTAAAAGAATTGCTAGTATAGCATAACCTCTATAGAGAGCAGAAACGATAAAAGGAAGTATCGCTAAAAAAATACCTGCTATCATCATTGAAATACTACTAATATTTGAAGCTCTTTTTTCAAGGTGCTTATCATTCCATTCTAATGAAACGGTTGATTTAGTCGTATCAATTTTGGAACTGAAATAACCTATTAATATAAATAAAAGCCCTAATGCTAAAAATATGAAATGATCAAGAGGAAGTGAAAAGCCAAGAGCGATGAGGGCGATGACAATATCGACAAAAAATAAGAATAGTAACATTGTGTTACCGATCCAATGGAGAAATTTCTGGTTACTCGCTGCTTTAGATAAAGCTAAAAATACAAAGAATAAGAAGGAACATATAATTATATTTACGATTACAAAAGTGCTTTTATCCATTGTTGATGTAGGCGTTCCATTAAAGTCCCATTTCGTAACAATACTTAATGGTAAGAAGAAATAGAGAATAATATTTGTCATAATAATAGTAAGAAATAAAGCAATACTAAATCGATTATTCACTGAATCACCAGCTTTCTAAATCAATAATTGGTATCTAATAACAAAATTATACAATATAATATATGATATTAGTTTTGATTTTTCTGAAAAAATATTATAATTATATATGAAATAAAGAGGAATGCAGGAGGGAATTATGCAAAACATTGTATTAAAGGGGAAGAAAGTTACAATTCGTACAATAGAAGAATCAGATATAAAAACATTATGGAATATCATATTTAAAGAAGAAAGTCCAGAATGGAAGAAATGGGATGCGCCATATTTCCCGTTCTCAATGCAAGAATACTCTTCCTATAAAGAGAAGATGCAAACTCGTTTGAAAGAAGAACCACTGTCAAATTTAATTATAGAAAATAACGGTCAAATCATTGGGACAGTCGGGTTTTATTGGGAATATAAACCGACGCGTTGGTTAGAGATGGGGCTTGTGATTTATGACTCAACATACTGGAATGGTGGATACGGTACAGAAGCATTGACATTATATAGAGATTTGCTATTTGAAAAAATGGAGATTGGTAGAGTAGGAATCACGACTTGGTCTGGCAATGAACGAATGATGAAAGTAGCGGAGAAAATAGGAATGAGCTTAGAAGGTAGAATGCGAAAGTGTCGTTATTATAACGGAACATACTATGATTCTATTCGAATGGGCATGATTCGTGAAGAATGGGAAGCGCTATGTGTAACGAAGGGGTGAGAAAGATTGTACGCTATTATTGCTACATTTGATCGTGTGTTTACTCATAAAATTACAGAACTGCAAAATGAATTAACAAATGTAATTGGAACAAATCAACTAGCTGGAGTAGAACCTCATATTACGTTAGCTGATTATAATGAGTTAGATGTCCATTTGTATATGGAGAAACTAGGGGAGTTTGTAGCTATTCAAGAAAATATGGATGCAGTGAATTTTCCTTCTATTGGAATTTTTCCTACTAATGGAACGGTCTTTCTAGCGCCGACTGTTACCGATGAATTGTTAAAACTTCATCATTCTTATCATGATTATTTTAAAACTTTTCATGACAACCCAAATTCATATTACGTACCGGGAAAATGGGTTCCGCATTGTACAATTGCAAATAGATTACAGACAAAGCAGTTTTTAAGTGTAATGGAATATATTTATGGGAAATTTGATTTTGCAACAGCTTCAATTGAGAAATTAAAATTAATTAAGGTGAATTATGAAAATGGTTCTGCCATTTCTTCTAGTATATTAGCAGAATATAATTTAAAGAGAATGGAGACATCGAGATGACATATATAATTAGAGAAATGAAGCAAGAAGATATTCATGCTGTACAATCAGTAGCAAAAATAGCTTGGCATGATACATACGAAGGCATTATTCCAAGAGAAATTCAAGATAGTTTTTTAGATGAGGCATACTCTGATGAAAAAATGAAATATCGTCTTAAAAATACACATTTATTCGTTGCGGAAGAAGAGGGTAAAGTAATAGGGTTTGCAAACTTTTCACCTGTTAGACTACAAAACGAAGCAGAATTAGGTGCGATTTATTTGTTACCAGATCAGCAAGGAAAAGGGATCGGAAGTGCTTTATTACAAAGAGGGATTAAAGCATTAAATGGGATACGGAAATTGTACATACATGTAGAAGCAGCAAATGAAAAAGGAAAACGCTTTTATGAAGCGAAAGGTTTTGCTGAATTAGAGCAATTTGAAGAAGACTTTGAAGGACATATGATGCAGACAGTAAGGATGGTTTTATACGTATAAGGAGGACTAGTAATGAAAATTTTTGATTTTAGTGAAAAAGTAGGAAAGCACCTATCAGTATTTCAATCTAATTTCATCATGTCAAAAATATTAAACCATCAAGGAAATATACATATCGGTGCTATGCATTTACACGAGAATGGAATCATCGGTAATCATGAAGCAGTTGTATCTCAACTGCTTCTTATTGTGGACGGGACAGGATATGTATGTGGAGTAAATAAAGAAAAGATAAAGATAGAGGCGGGACAAGCTGTGTTTTGGGAAAAGGGAGAGCTCCATGAAACAAGTACAGAACACGGATTAACGGCAATTGTTATGGAAGCGGAGAATCTTGAACAAGCGATAGTAATGCCTATTATTCAAGGGGAGTTGTGAAAAATGATAATTAAGGCGAATCAAGAAGATACCAATGAAATATTAAAATATGCGGCTCAATCGCTTTTTGAAGGGACGAGAGGGAATTGTCAATTAAGTACCGAGAAAGCAATTGAGATTACAAAGCCGATTGTAGAAAAAGGAGCATACTATTTAATTATTAAAGAAGAAAATAAAGTAATGGGATGGATATTAATAGGGGAAAATACAGACTATTTTTCTCGTGAAAAACTTGGATTTATATATGAATTGTACGTTTTCCCAAAATATCGCGGGAGAGGATTATCGCGAGAACTGATGGAAGCTGGTATTAAGGAATTACAGGAGAAGTATTCAGAAATTCGGTTGAATGTATTTGCTGGGAATTTTGCAAAAGAGATGTACGAAGAGTTTGGGTTTGTTGAAAGGCAGGTAATTATGACTTTGAAGTGAGTATTATAGTCTGAATGGGAGAAAATAATGATTTAGTGGCTACTTTCTCGCTGGGATTTAAAGTGAATAAGTCCCTATAAATATATAAAATAGATGGTTTGCCTTTATTTTATAGTAGATTTATAGAGTGTGCTTAAAAAAACAAATTAGTATTATACAATATATCGTTATTATAGTAAAAGAGAAATTTTGGAAAAATATCATTTTTTTGTTTAGAAATTTTTAAATTATTGATATAATCAATTTGTAGAATTGATTATTGGTTAATTTTACTATTTTTTAATTTTAAGGGGGATTTAATAATGGCAGGACAAATTCGTATGTCACCAGAGGAGCTTAAATCGAAAGCGACTCGATATGGACAAGGTGCAAATCAAATTGAGGACATTTTACGTCAACTACAAAACTTACAAAATGAATTAAGAGGAGAATGGGAAGGTCGTGCTTTCGAAGGTTTTGACCAACAGTTCAATCAATTAAAGCCAAAAGTACAAAACTTCGCACAGCTATTACAAGAAATTAATATGCAGCTTAATAAAACTGCAGAAGCTGTTGCTAGACATGACGAAGATCTTTCTCGTAATTTCGGTCTACAATAAGACAGATAAAAAGAAATATATAATTTAGCCATGCAACCATACGTTGTATGGCTAAATTACTTTAAAACTAGAGTAAGATACGAAGTCTTTCATCAGATAGACTCGCAGTCGCAGGAGTGATAAGTAGTGAAAAAGTTCAAATGGAGCATCTTGTTGTTTATTATTTTAGCTCTTGTACTATCGACAGGGGTCTCCTATTTAGCATTAAATCAAAATGTTAAGAAAGCTAATGAGAATACTACACCAAAAATGACAGTTGCTTTGGTAAATGAAGATCAGGGCACTGTATTTGAGGGCAATAAAATAGCGTTTGGAGATCAATTTGTTAAAAATGTAAATAAAAATACGAAACAAGAATGGTACGTAGTTAGTCGCGGGGTAGCGGAAAATGGATTGAAAAATAATAATTACAATATGATGATTGTTATTCCAAATGATTTTTCTAGGAAGGCAGTTGCGATTGATTCAGAGATTCCAGAGAAATTAACGTTAAACTACAAAGTAAATGCAACTGGGAATAAGGATTTGAAAGCTGAGGCAGAAAATACAGCTTCTGTTATTTTAGAAGATTTCAATAAGCAAATAATCGACGTTTATTTTGCGAGTATTATCGGTAAGCTACAAGGTGCACAAGATAATATAGGTAAAATAATTGAAAAAGGAAACGTTCAAACAACTATGTATAAAAAAGATATACATAGTCCGTTAGCAAATTACACAAATCAATTTAAAACAGTACAAGATTATACAGGTGTTTCTGTTAATAGTTTCAAAGGATTTCAGGATGTTTTAAAAGGTTTCGGTCAAGCGTTAGATGAAGGGAATAAATCTAACAGTACGTATTTAGATGGTTTTAATAACTTTCAAAAAATGCAAAATGATAACAATTTGTTAGCGAATAATTTCACAAATCAATTCAATCAATATATGAATGATATGAATACAGGCGATGCTTTAAAGCAATTAAGTGCATTGGAATCCGCTAATAAAATTATTTCAAATCAATTTACGTTTTCAGAGAAAGAACCGAATATTTTAACTGATGCTGCAGCGATTCAAAAATATTTAGCAGATGTAAAAAAACAAGTGTCTGAATATGATACAGAACTTGCAGGAAAGTTAGAAAGTGATATTCAAGAGACGGTAATTAAGAAGTTAAAGCAATCTATGTCGAATGATGGAAAGCAAGAAATCTTCATAAATACATTAATGAAACAACCAGATGCTCGAATAAAGAAACAAATCGAGAATTTAATTGCGAAATTACCTAGTTTAAACATGGAAGAAATCGGTCAAAGTGATTTGCCAGATACAACGAAATTACAACTGCAAAATGTAATTCAATTTACAAAAAAATATAATAAAGAAAATAATTTTTATTATGATCCTGTAAATAAAATATCTTTAGGAAACGCAATTAAAGAAGTAAAGGATAGACTTTATACAGAGGGAATTACATTTAGTGATACTGCGAAAGTAATTAAAATGGAATCTGCACAAACTTTGAAGATAAGTATTCCGGAAGAGTTTGAACTATATGGAAGTACAGAAGCTTTGAAGATTGATGATGTGGATTACACAAGTATGTTTCTGGAGAAAAACGGAGAAATCACTATACCTCCTCGTAATGAAGGGGATATAAAAATTAATCTGAATGTGAAGTTAAAAGATCCAAACATCAATATAGATGTTTTCTCTCCTGTAATGTGGCAGTGGGAATTGAGTGGGACTCATAAAAAAGAAACTAGTCCTGAAAAAGAAAAACCTAACAAAGAAGATAAAGGAACACAAACGGAAAATAGCAAGGTGGAAAATGTGGTTCATAAATCACAGTATGGCATAATGCCGTTAGTACACAATGCTAAAACGCCTATTATTCAAAAAACAGAACAGAGTAATAATGGTGACAGTGTAAATCCTGATGCAGGAGGAAAACCTGATACGGGAGGGAATCCAGACACAGGAGGAAAACCTGATACGGGAGGAAAACCTGATACAGGAGAAAAACCTGATACAGGAGGAAAACCTGATACGGGAGGAAAACCTGATACAGGAGGAAAACCTGATACGGGAGGAAAACCTGATACAGGAGGAAAACCTGATACAGGAGGAAAACCTGATACAGGAGGAAAACCTGATACAGGAGGAAATCCAGACACAGGAGGAAAACCTGATACAGGAGGAAAACCTGATACAGGAGGAAATCCAGACACAGGAGGAAATCCAGACACAGGAGGAAATCCAGACACAGGAGGGAAACCTGATACAGGAGGAAATCCAGACACGGGAGGAAAACCTGACACAGGAGAGAATCCAGACACTGGGACAGATAACGGTAGCAATTCAAAAACTATTGAAAGTACAACGAATCAAGTTGTACATCAAAAAGCAGAAGTATTAACAAAAAATATATCTAGTTTATTAATTAAAGAAGCAGTAGATACAGTCGAAAGTTATCAAGGTTTAATGAGCCTTTACGAAATGTATTATGGGATTGATTTAAGAACGAAAGATGTAGGTCCTAAGTTAGAAGAGGGAAGTTTAGATGCAATTGCGACGGATCAATCTTTGTACTACGTATTAAATAAACAAAGCTTAATTGATTTAATTTCAAATCTTGTTTCATCAAGTATTACTACAGAAATAAAGCAAGATATGTCAGGTTTAAAACAAAAAATAAACTCTTATCAACAATCTATTACTAGTGCGGATCAAAATTCTATGCTACTAGCGGAGAAATTAAATGGAACGACGCAACAAGCAACTAGTATGAATGAAAATTTAGGAGAGTATGTAAAAGGTTTAGCGAAATGGCGTGAGAATAGCTTAAAACTAGTTGAAGAGCAGCAAGTATTAACAACAAATCATGCTGGTGAGCAAACAGCTGTTTTATCGTTAGATTCTGGTATTAAATCATTAATGATGCAAAGTCAGTCATTGGTCGAAAGTTCGAAACATAGTTTAGCAACTTCAGACGATGTATATAAAACATTTGATCAAATCAATGGACAAGCAAAAGAAATTCAAGACAGCGGAACGACAATTGTTTCAAAAGCTGATTTATTATTAAATGACTTTACGAAGAAAATGGAAGATGATAAATCATTCTCCAAAAACTTTACGAAAATTTTAGCGAATAGCCGTATTGGAGATCGTCAAAATGAGATGCTATATGACTTTTTAGCTAGTCCAGTTCAAAAGCAAAATGATGGAGTAATTGTAGCAGGTAATGCTTTTACACCGTATTTAATTGTATTAACTTGTTTCATTGTTGCATTATTTACAGCATACGCAATTGCGAATCAAGAAAAGAAACGAATGCAATCAGATCATTTTGAAGAGAAATTCTCATTAATTGATATGAATGTACCAACTACAGTAGTAGCTTTCGGTATATCAATTGTGGAAGGGATTAGTATAGGTATCATTTCTGGGCGTCTTTTAAAGTTCGGTCAGGATCAAAGTTTACTATGGATTGCGTTCATCACATTTATTATGATGGCGTTTGTATTGGTCTCAACCTACTTATTACGACAAATAAAAATGGTAGGTATGTTTATACTATTAGTATTTTTAAGCATGTACCTATTTTTAACTGAGGCAGTTGGAAGTAAAGTAGATCAAATGTCGTCTGTCGGAAAGATACGTCAATTCTCACCGCTTCAGTATATAGAAAGTTTTCTAAATGATTTTATTAGTGGTAAAGATACTGGGAAAGTTATTTTTGTCGTATTGTTTGTAATTGCCATTATTGGATTGGTTAGTAATCTATTTGTATGGCATAAGAAATGGGAGGAAAAAGAAGTAAATGATCAAACAATGGAGCATAGTGGCTAAGTTATCATTTCTCTCTATCCTTTTACTGTTTGTCGCGCTACCGATAAGGAGCGCGGCTGACAGTTATCTTGGTGATGATGGGAAGATTAAGTTTAAAGTGGATCGACTTGAAGAAAGCGACCAAGAAAAAAATAAAAAGGAACATAAGGAAACAGAATTAGATAAAGCATCGATTGAGTTATTTAACAAAGATATAGAAGAAGAAATTGAGAAAAAGAAAAAGAAAGAACAAAAAGATATGGAAGCTTTGCGAGATTCTCTTTTTACAAAACCAAAAGAGAATAATAGTGTTAAAGATACGAAAAATAGTTTGTTTAGCAGTGAATACATTGTCAGAAAAAGTGCAGATGAAGTAGCGAGTAATGAAACAATGAATGAAGAGCCAATTAGTATAACAATAATATTATTATTTGGCGGCGGCATTCTACTTATTTGCATCGGTATTTATACAGTTCTTCGTAAAAGTTGGAGGTAAAGCGATGGCAATACAAACACATATCAATGTGACAGTAGATTTTAGTAAATGGAATGGAAATACATATGATTTGCGTATTCCGAATCATCAATCTATTAAATATTTATTAAAAAACTTATTAGATACGCTAAAGATTGATAATCATGAAGGTTCACATTTTGTAATTAAAGTGAAAAATAAGTCAATTGTTTTAACAGATAATGATCGTTTAATTGATCACCAAATAACAGATGGAGATATTTTGCAAGTTTTATAAAGAATATTTTTTACTTTTAGTTATTTGAAAATAAGTTATTACGGGTTATAAAGAAAAGGAGAAGAGGATAAACATGACGGAAAAAATAATTCAAATTGATGCAATGAACTATCAATTTCAAATAGAAAAAGAAAATTGGAAATTGGAGATGACCAAATCTCAAACACGTATAAAAGACTTCCGTCAATTCGATATAATTACGGGCGAATCATCTGAATTTGTACCATTAACAATAGAAGAAACGGATGATATGTTTACGTTTCTATATCAAGTAGATAAAAAATTATATAAGTGGGACGATCTTAGCCGTTTTGGAAGAAATGAGAAATTAAGACTACTTCGGAATGTTGCGCAGTTTCGTAAATATTTAAATAAACGAATCACGTTCTTTTTACATCCAGACAATATAGTTTTTAATGCTAATTTAATACCAAGTATTATACATAGAGGAATTCGAGATATTGTTCCGCCAACCCCGTTATTAGAAGAGCAATTTTTAACACAATATAAGTGTCTAATTATTGCTTTATTCTCCCAAAAACATAACTTTGATGATTTGTATGCTGGGTTACTAAAAGATGCAAAAGAAACAACATTTGAACAGACCGTTGCTCAAATGGAAAGCTTAGATGCATTACTGCAGTTTCTTGATGACAGCTTTGAGAAGGAACAAACAAAAACAGAAAAAAATATGCAGTTAGTACCTAAAAAAAGCTATAAATCATTTAAATACTTAGCTTTTTCCTTCATAGCGGCGACAGTTATTTTAGCTGCTCCTTTAATATATTTCACTTTTATAAAATTTCCTTATCAAAATAAATTGTTAGAAGCAAATGCAAGTTTCATAGCAACTGATTATGACAAAGTCATTACGCAATTGAATGAAGAGGAGTTTGAATCATTACCGATTGCATCTAAATATGAGTTAGCATTTGCATATATTACAGCTGAAAAACTAGGTGAAGCTCAAAAGAAATCGATTATGAAAAACATTAGTTTGAAAAGTGATGAAAAGTATTTGCTGTATTGGATGTATAACGGAAAAGGTAATTTTGATAAATCATTAGATTTAGCTAAGACACTTGATGATCCTCAGCTTATTATGTACGGCCTTGTTAAACAAATTGAATCACTGAAAAATAATCCAGATTTATCAGGGGAAGAACGTGATCAAAAGTTAAAAACATATGAGCAACAATTAGATGAATATAAAAAGAAATATGGCAATTCATCAAACGATAAAAATTTGTCGGACACAGAGAAAAAAGAGTAAGCACTTGATGAGACAGTTGAAAAGGAGCAGTGAACACGGATGGAGCAACTATTAGTATTGACTTATGGAGACAAAATATATAAGTGCACATTACATCCAAATGAGCAATCAATAGTGTCGATTGGAAAAGAGTGGACAAACGATATTACGAATCCAAGTTTAGAACAAGAAGTAGAGTTAAAGTGGAATAATGAAGTAAATGCTTGGATGGTACAGGATCAATTAATAGAATTCAATAAGGAAATTGAGATTGGGAAAACAAGAGATGTGAGCTTGAAAATCTTTATATCTATTGTTGGCACAACTAAAGTGTTTGATATCGGAACGAAACATTCTCTTACAGTGAGTCAAAACGATTACGATGATATTTCTATTACCGGGACTAGTGTAGATTTAATGCTATCTCGCGAAACGTTGTACGATTCTTTTAAAGTGAACGTGTATGGCGGGGATGTATTTCATAATTATACGAAGTTAAAAGATAGCGTTATGTTGGAATCAGGAGACGTATTATATTTTGATGGTATTTTATTGGAGATTGGTAGTGAAGACATTCAAGTACTTTCTTCAGAAGATAAAGTGAAATCTGCGTTACCTATTTTAGTAGAATCAGAAACAAATTATCAAAGTGGTTATCCAGACTATCATCGTTCACCACGTATTATTTACCGTGAACCAGAAGAGAAAATGACAATTGCAAAGCCTTCAAGTATGCCATCAAAACCAACGGAGCATTTAGCAAGAATCATTGCACCTTCACTTGTCATGATTGTCGTAACTGTATTACTTGCTATTTTCATGAAATATGGAATGTTTATTATCGCATCGATTGCGATGACATTAGTAACAATCATTGTTTCTGTCACATCGTATATTAAAAATTTGAAGCAATATAAAGTCGATATTGTTGAACGAGATAAAAGCTATAGAGAGTATATAAAACAAAAAACGAAAGATTTACATGCAGAAAGTGAAAAACAGCGTCACGCATTACATTATCACAATCCAAATGTAGAAGTAATACGTAATATGGCAGTTCAAGTAAATCCTCGAATTTATGAAAAAACAATGTTACATCATGATTTCTTAACATTTAGCGTTGGAACAGGACAAGCTAATACGAGTTTTGAAATTCAATTTAATGAAGAAGAATTTAGTCAAACGAAAGATGAATTAATTGATATAGCACGTGAACTAAGACAGCGTTATCTATCGTTGGAAGATGTACCAGTTGTAACAGATTTAATGAATGGACCAGTCGGTTATATTGGTCAACGCTCTTTAGTGTTAGAGCAATTACAATTATTAGTTGCACAAACGGCTTTATTCCATAGTTATTATGACTTGCAGTTTATTACTATTTTTCCGGAAGAAGAAAAAGAAAAATGGGATTGGATGCGCTGGTTACCTCATGGAAGTGTTCGCGATATAAATGTACGTGGATTTGTATACCATGATCGTAGCCGTGATCAAGTGTTAAATAGTTTGTATCAAATATTGAAAGAACGAAAATTAAAACTAGATGAAAAAAGTTCTACTAATGAAAAAATGTACTTTGCACCGCACTATGTCGTTCTCATTACAGATGAAAAACTAATATTAGACCATGTTGTTATGGAATTCTTTAATGATGATCCGAGTCAATTAGGTGTATCACTTGTATTTGTACAAGATGTTATGCAAAGTTTACCGGAGCATGTGAAAACGGTAATAGATATAAGAGATGCAAAACAAGGGAACATCATCTTAGAGCAAGGAGAACTTGTTAACCGTCAATTTAAACTAAATCATGTGCCAAAAGGATTCAATTTAGAAGATATTTCACGGGCATTAGCACCATTAAATCATTTGCAAAACTTAAAAAATAGTATTCCAGAAAGCGTAACATTTTTAGAAATGTACGGCGTTGAAAAAGTAAAAGAACTGAATATCACAAGTCGTTGGGAGAAAAATGCAGCGCATAAATCTTTAGCTGTACCACTTGGATTACGTGGTAAAGAAGATATCGTAAACTTAAACTTACACGAAAAAGCACACGGACCACACGGATTAATAGCAGGTACAACAGGTTCAGGTAAATCGGAAATTATACAATCGTATATATTATCTCTAGCAGTCAATTTCCACCCGTACGAAGTAGCCTTTTTACTAATTGACTATAAAGGCGGCGGAATGGCGAATTTATTCAAAAACTTACCGCATTTATTAGGAACAATTACGAACTTAGATGGAGCGCAAAGTATGAGAGCGCTCGCATCAATTAAAGCTGAATTACAGAAAAGACAACGATTATTTGGTGAAAATGATGTAAACCATATTAATCAGTATCAAAAACTGTATAAAGAAGGCTTAGTAAGTGAGCCGATGCCGCATCTATTTTTAATTAGTGATGAATTCGCGGAATTGAAGTCAGAACAACCAGAGTTTATGAAAGAGTTAGTTTCAACAGCACGTATCGGTCGTTCGCTCGGAATCCATTTAATATTAGCTACGCAAAAACCGAGTGGTGTTGTAGATGATCAAATTTGGAGTAACTCGAAATTCAAACTAGCATTAAAAGTTCAAAATACGTCAGATAGTAATGAAATTTTAAAAACGCCAGATGCTGCTGAAATTACATTACCAGGACGTGCTTACTTACAAGTTGGGAATAATGAAATTTATGAACTATTCCAATCAGCCTGGAGCGGAGCAGACTATGTAGAAAACAAAGAGGATAAAGAACATTTAGACGCAACAATCTATGCAATAAATGATCTAGGACAATATGAAATATTAAGTGAAGATTTAAGTGGCCTTGGTAGCAGTAAAGAAGTAATAAGCGTACCATCTGAACTGGATGCTGTTATTGACTACATTCACGATTATGCAGAAATAAATGAAATTGAAGCGTTAGCTAGACCGTGGTTACCACCACTTCCAGAAAGCGTATATTTACAAGACTTACATGCAATTCAGTTCAAAGAAGCATGGACGAAAGAAAAGAAACCATTACAAGCAACAATTGGTCTACTAGATCAGCCTGAATTACAATCACAAACACCATTAACACTAGATATTAGTAAAGACGGACACGTAGCGGTCTTCTCAAGTCCAGGCTACGGAAAATCAACATTCTTACAATCAGTCATTATGGATGTAGCTCGTCAGCATAGTCCGGAGCATTTGCATGTGTATTTAGTGGACCTTGGAACAAATGGTCTTCTACCTTTGAAAGGATTACCTCATGTAGCGGATACGATTACGATTGATGAATCTGAAAAATGTTTAAAGTTTGTTGAAAGATTAACTCAAGAAATGAAAAATCGTAAACGATTATTAAGTGAATATGACGTTGCAAATATTGAAATGTATGAAAAGGCAAGCGGGAAAGAAATACCACATATTATTATTGCAATCGACAATTATGATGCAGTAAAAGAAGCGAAGTTCTATGAAAGCTTTGAAATGCTAATTATGCAAATTGTCCGAGATGGTGCAAGTTTAGGAATTCATACCTTAATTAGTGCAGGGCGACAAAATGCACTTAGAATTCAATTGTACAATAATATTAAAATCCAAACTTGCCTATATATGATTGATCAAAGTGAAGTAGCTAGTATTGTAGGGAGATCTGATATAAAAGTGGAAGAAACAGCAGGAAGAGCGTTAATAAAACTAGAATCTCCTACATTATTCCAGGTTGCATTACCTACGAAAGCAGAAGATGAATTACAGCAAATTCAATTATTACAACAAGAAGCAAATGATATGGATCGAGAATGGGATGGAGAACGTCCGAAGGCAATTCCAATGATGCCAGAAGTGATTGATATTGCTACTTATCGTAAAAATAAAGACGTTACAAAAGCTCTACAAGCAGCAAGAATTCCAATGGGGCTTGATTTTGCAAACGTAGAAGTTGTAGCTCATGATATTGCAGTGAATGATCATTTAATGATTTATAGTGTAGATGATAGTATGAGAAAACAAATTGTATCTAGCATCCTATCTCAATTGAATAAAGATTATTTTGAAAGTGTGACGTTGGTGGATACAGCAGAGTATAGTTTCGTTCAATATAAAGACGATGTGACGCACTACATTGTAGACGAAAATGAAATCAATATGCATGCGAAGTATTGGATGGAAGTAATTCGTGAACGAGCTTTTGAATTAGCACAAGCAAGACAAGAAGGTAGAGAAATTCCTGCATTCACAAAACAACTCATTATCATGACAAATGTTGAAGAGTTTAGTAAATTTGTTTATTTAGAAATGGAGGATGCAGCGACTTTAATTGATTTATCTCGTACAGTAGGTATTTACTTTGTATTAGCAGGTCACCACGACTACATGGACCGAAATCGTGAAGCTCTACCTATGAAAATGAGAAGTAAACTAACAGCAGCAATTATCGCAATGCCATTAAATGATCAAAGTATCTTCAATATAAAATATATAAGCAACGAAGCACCATTAGGTAAAGATGAAGTGTATTACTATCAAAAAGGGAACATAATGAAACTAAAAATGCCTAGAGTAACTAACGAGGTGACAGTATGAAATTAAAGAAGAAAGCTAAGGTGATGATAGTCGTGTCAATAATGGCAAGTTTATTAAGTGGATGTGGTTTTGGGGAGACAAAGATAGAGTATGAGAGATTAGTAGAGGCATTGGATGAAGGGGACATGAAGACAGTTATGTCTGCGAGTGATGATGGGTATGCGTATGTGAAAGAAGAGGTTAGGGATAGCACTTTTATTGAGGATAATAATAAGCAAATAGGAGTAGTTTATCAAACAACGCAAGGTATTTATAGTATTAAAGATAATATTCTTTTTGGTGAGGCACAAAAGAAAGTCAATACTCCAGTTGAGGATGAAAAACATAGTGACAACCCACAATATAAAGAAGAAGTTGTATTCAAGTCAGATATAAGATACGAAAATGGACAGCTAGAAGCTTCAAATCGAGGGGGAGATATGTCTAATATAAAATTAATGCTCAATAGAGTGCAAGGAATAAAAGAATTGAAACCAAATGTGAATAAAAAAAGCTTCAGCCAACCAGCTACGATAAGCTATAATTTATCAGAAACTCAATTTAAAGAGCTATTTAATGGGAATTTAGGATTAGAGTATGAGAAGTTTAGTTATGCAACACTACTAATTGAATTTAATTCTGCTAAGGATACAAAGGAAAATCCGATGGAAATAACAGAGATAACAATTTCGATAGGCTATAAACAAAGAAATGAAGAAAATAATATGATTAGGCATGATCAAGAAATAACAACATATTTACATAATAAAGAAGAAAATAATCGGAAATCAAAAAAAGATTACTTACAATATGAAAAGAAATTTAAAGAAAGCCATTAATATATAAAGGGGAGAATATGGTGAATGAGGAAGATTATAAATTAAGTAGTGATGTAGGAAAATTAAGATTATCGGCAAAAGATATTTATGATTATAATGCACAAGAAAAAAAATATAATAATTCTGATCCAATAATAAATAAACAGAAGTTACAAGACAACTTTAATGCTAATATTATAGCTTCTGATGATATTCATTCAGTAACTGGATTTGGGGCGTATGCTTTAGAGGATAGAAACACGCATGAAATTTTCATTGTATACGTTGGAACCCAACCGAGCCAAATAGGTGATTTAGCAACCGATGGAGCAATTGGACTGCATAATTTAACTAATTCACCTATATTGGGGTCATTAGCAGAATTTCAGTATAGTCAAGCAGAAAAATTTTATGAAAAAGTCAAGGCGGGGAATAAAGGAAAGAAGATAACTTTACTAGGGCACTCCTTAGGTGGCGGAGCAGCGAATACAGTTGCATTAAGACATCAAGAAGATAATATAAACGTATTAGCTTTAAATCCTGCGCCTGTTTTAAATAAAGATGTGGTTAAGTACGGATACGGGACCAATATGAAAAATTGCCGCAGTCTTATAAATGAATATGATCCTTTGTATGGCGCCATTAAGGCCGCAGATTTTGTAATACCTGGACAGGTTTATAAAATGGAAAATGGGGAAGGGCATTCTTTTTTATATGATCCAAAGTTTTATTCTAGGAATGGGAATGTAGCAATAGATAAATTGAAAAAGGTTAGCGAAACAGGATTTGATTGGAAATTTGGTTTTTTAGAAATATCAGAATCTGCTGGGGACCTATATAAAGGAATCACTGGAAAAAAAACATTAAGTACAACAGAAGAAGTTGTAGTGGATTTAGTGGTAAATGGAACCCCAGTCAGTGCAATTCTAGTTGCAATAACAGTAGTGGGAGATACTAGTGCTCTAGCAACAAAAATAGCAAGTATAGGTGTAGAAACAGGAAAAAAAGCTTTGAAATTTAGTAAGGAAGTTATACAAGAAGTTAGAAATCAGGTGAATGCGGCTGTGGATTGGATAGAGAATAAATTAGCAAAATGTAAGGAAAAGGTACTTGAAGTGTTAGAATCAGTATTTAACGCAGCTGTAGATTTTTTAGTAGGATGCATTATTCTTTATTTATCCCGTGATGAAATTATAGCAATTGCAAAAGAAGTAGCATCTTCTCTTGTTCAAGATATTTTAGATGTATTTAAAGGTGACTTTGAAATTGATACAAATATTGCTTCAATTGCTGGAGATTATGTAAGAAGCCATCGCCAATCATTATTAAACTATTTTATGAATGATGGTAGTAGAGGATTAAATCGTTCATTATTAGTAGAGATTTCCAGAGATGTGAACGAACTTTCAAATGATTTAAAAGAGTTAAGTCAAGATGTAACAGATGCGGTAATTTCTATGATAGCAAAAGATGAAGAGTTAGCTTCGGTTTCCTATTATTGATAAATGTTAAGGAAGGGGGTATGAGGATGGATTTACATATGATAATGTCGAGGGTTCATAGTACATTTCCGGACAGTGGTGGGCGAGATCAAATTATTAACGTTGTTATGCAACTTGAAAAAGCAGCTGTATCTTTGACAGGAGATATTAGAAGATTAGAAAGTAGTATTGATAATAGTTTGCAAGGTAAAACACGTGATGCTTTTATTGATCGTATTCGCCAATTAGAAAAAAGGCGACAAAAAATAGAAGAGAAAATTATCGTATTAAAAGGATCGGTGAATTAATATGAAAGATTATATGGAGAAAGTTTTGCCTTTAGGAAGTGTAGTGAGGTTGAGTACTGAGGAAGAAAAAGATGTAGAGTATGTAATTACTACAAGAGGAATACTTCTCGATGAAGACACTTTCTATGATTATGGTGGGGTATTACACCCAGTAGGTTTGACGGCAGAGACATATAAATTATTCAATGACTTTGATATTTTAGAAGTGAAATTTGAAGGGTATAAAAATTCTATTGAAGGAAAATTTGCTCATAATTTTAAAATATGGCGAAATGAATTTGTAAAAACGATAAAGAACAAGGCTGAAAATAATAAGTAACAATTATTAATAAAACAAGGGCTATAATATATTTAGAAATAAATAGACTTTCCTCTTCCAACATGGAAAGAGGAAAGTCTATTTTTGATTGAATAAGAATCTAAATATCTAGTATTACGTGGGAACAACATGAAAAGGAACGCCACGAATTTATAGCAAATAGAAAAAGAATAAGAGAGAAAGAACAAAAGCGAAACAAAAACTGAAATGAAAGTTATAAATGATACTCGTAAACTTACATTGAAGATAGAATGAATACATTATTCATAAATTAACTAGTAAAGGGAGGAATGTAATATCTTGAATAAAGATTCTAAAGCTGCAAAAAAAGAAAAAGGTTTATTTGAAAGTGTAATAGCACCTATTATTGTTGGGATTATGTTTATCTCTTTAATTCTATATAAAGTAGCAGAGTTTCTGGGGAAGTGGATTGTTATCTTCGGAATAATATTTTTTATTGGTAGTATATTTCTTTGCATATATCTAGAAGAATATGGAGGGGTGTTGGGCGGTGGGATAGGGTTAATATCGATGCTATTGTTATATGTTATGTTTATTAGAAAAAGTAAAAAAGGCTAGTTTAATATGAAATACCAAAAACATTTATTTACTCTCAGTTTGTCTACAAAAATAGAGTTATTACATGATTTTAGAAAAGATGGTGTAATTATATGTGGAATATAAAAGAAAAAGATTTAGATGAATTTAAAATAACATGTAGAAATCGCTTAAGCCCAGAAGACTCTGTGGGATTTATGTTTGGAGGAATAGTTTATAGTTCATTATTCATGATTTTTATTTTGGTAGCATTAATTAAGATTGGCTGGGGATACTATCCGACTCTCTTTGACAAAATAATTGTTAGTATTGAATTAGTGTTATATGGTTTGCAAGTAATCTTTTTCATTCTATATCTAATTCCAAAAGCTCGTTTCAAATATCAAAAGTTGCAAGCACTTGTGATATTATTATTTGCATTTCAGCTAGGAACTATAGGATTCACATTGTTTATACTTCCAGCAATTTCGAATTATTCAATTGATCAAATTACATTATTGTATGTGGGTTTATTGTTTCTAGGAGCAGTTTTTGTTCATCTGGTGACAACGATTGATACCTTTAAACAAGCAGAGAGTGGGGCATTTAGTATGGATGAAAGAGCAACTTCATTTTTTAGTAAAACAAAAGGCAATGCAATGATTGGTGTTACGATATATGTACTAACCCTTCTTATCTTAATTTATGTTCATAATAATTATGAAACAGGGGTTTTAGTGGGGTATATGGCAGGAACCCTTGTAATGTACGCGGTAGCCATAGGTGCAGCAGAGTTCCAATTATTAGCCTATTGTAGATTTAAATTTCCATCATTTTATATTTCGTGGGAGGAACATGAAAGGGAACGTCAGAAAAGACTAAAGCTTTATGAAGAGAAGGAAAAAAGAAAACTAAAGAAATAAAATAAGTTTTGGTTTCTGAAAATTCGAATAGAATATATAAACAATTAAGGATTGTATATAAATTAATGCTATTAAAAATTAAAGTATCTTCAATATAATCTGTATGAGTTAATAAATACCGGTAAGTAAAGGTGAACTATATTACTATCAAAATGGGAATGTAATGAACCTAAAAATGCCTAGAGAAATCAACGGGGGTCAGTATGAAGTTAAAGAAGAAAGCTAGGATGATGATAGTTCTGTTAATAGTATCAAGTTTATTAAGTGGATGTGGTTTTGGGGAGACGAAGATAGAGTATGAGCCATTTGTCAAAGCTTTGGATGAAGGTGACATGAAAAAGGTTATGTCCGCTAGTGATGATGGATATGCGTATGTGAAACAAAGAGGTATATATAGTACATATGAGCAAAAAGAAGATGGAGAGCATAGAAAAACAATCTATCAAACTTCGGAAGGGATATATAATACGAAAGATAAAAGTTTATATGGAAATATAACACAAGAGGTTACTTCAGCAGTAGACAGCAAAGATAATAAAGAAGAAGTTGTTTATCGTACCAATATTATGTATAAAAATGGAGAGGTACAAAGTCCGGAATCGAATCTGGATGTTTCATATGTGAACTTAATTGTAGATCGTTTAAAAGGGATAGGGAAACTAAAGATGAAGCCAGGAGGTGATATAAAAAAGTTTGATCAACCTAGTACAGTTGGATATAAACTAAATGAATCAGAGTTTCAGAGTATCATTAATGATAAGTTGAAAATACAATATGATGAATATGATGGTGGATCAATCGCATTGCATATTGATTCTAAAAATGGTTCAAAGCAGATATTGGAAGTAAGTATTGTAATAAATTATAAGAAGCGAAATGATGAAGGTAAGTTAGTAGAATATATATCACAAATACATACATCTTTTGATAGTCACCAAGGTAATAATCAGGATGCGAGACAGGAATATATTGATTTTAAAGCAAAGTATAATAAGAAGCAGTAATATTAAGAAGGGCATTTGCACGTAAAGATAATAGTGATATAAGTGTGATAAATCTTTCATAAATATTTCTATTTGTAGCGGAAAGAATTTGAGAATAAACAGGTAGCCCCAATTGCTGGAGTAGATGCAACAATTGGGGCTTTTATGTGTCTAAATTTAGTTTGAATGCATACCGTTTTTTAGTTAGAGTCCTTGCTCCTCAAGTAGTTTCTTCATAACAACGGTTTGAAGTTTTTGTGTAATCTGCTTTTATTGCTAAGTTACAACTATTTCCTCTTATAGAGTACTTCTTATTATCGATACATCGTCCACATTCCAATGTCTTTAAATCCTAGTCGTTTATAAATTCGTCCAGCAGCTGGATTGTTATAAAATAAACAAAGTGTTCGGCCTTCTTTCGTAAAGTCTTGGATCATTTTTTGTAATATGAGTGAAGCGTAACCATTTCCGCGATAATTCGGGTGTGTACATACACCAACTACCATAGCGGATAATGAATTTTCAGCGGAAGTAGAGGCGGATGCGATGATAGCACCGTCTTTTTCAATATAATATGTGCGTCCTGTATTTGTTTTGAGAGCTTGTCTTAATATTTTCTCTGATTCATTAACAACTGGAAATTCAGCAATGTTACCTCGCAATTGCATAATTCGCTCTACATCATCTAGTGAGGCAAGTTTAATTGTTTCATGAATTGGTGTGCTAGGTAAGTTGTTGTCATTTAGACATTCACAAAAATACATTTCATTTTTGACGCCTAATTGTAGACTTGGAGCAGTTTCAAACTTTTCTACAATGGTTGACTTACCAGAGAGTTTAAGCGGCTTATATGTGGAAAGAAGTGCCTCATAATCAGTGGTAATAAATTCTTCTTTACTATAGGGTATAAATGAATCGTGGAATCGGAGTAGAATTGATTTTAATGTTCCATTCTCTTTAAATACTCCCCATAATTCTTGAAAATCTGTGTCATAACCGAAAGCTTCAATATCTCCAATAATAAACAAGTTAAGGGCTGCTTCTTCTTTTAGGTAAGCGAATACTTGTTCATGATCTTTCTTTGTTAATTTTCGCATCATAACGAATCGACCTCTTTTTTTATTTTTCTAAATATTACAACTTAAGTTTTTTGAAATCAATATAAAATTTTATGTTTAGTTCACAAACTTTCGGAAAAACTAGGAAAGATATGACAAAGGAGGTTATGAACGGTGGATCATCCAATTCAAGGTTTAATGAAAGCAGCAATGGAAAATTTAAAAGAAATGGTCGATGTAAATACGATTGTTGGAGAGCCTGTTCAAACGGCTGACGGTGGTGTGGTGTTAACTGTTTCTAAAGTAGCGTTCGGTTTTGGAGCAGGAGGTTCTGATTTCCAAACGAATGATGGACAAAGAGCGAACGGTAACCCTGCATTTGGTGGCGGTAGCGCGGGTGGTGTTTCAATTGCACCAGTAGCATTTCTTGTGGTGAATAAAGATGGAGTAAATATTCTGCATCTACAAAATGCGACACATTTAGCAGAAAAAATGATTGAATTAGCTCCACAAACAATTGATAAAATTCAATCGATGTTCCAAAAAGAAGAAAAGAAAGAGGGAAATCATCATCCTCAAAACCCTGATGAAATCCTTTAAAAACGCCTGCTTATGAGCAGGCGTTTTTTCTTGTAATCACTATGTAATAAAACACATGAAATTGTAAATAGTTTTTGAAGTTTTTTCTATGTTTCTAAAATTTTTCATGTTAAAATATGCTATAGAATTGAAACATATAAAACGAAGGTGGCTAGGTGCTTTGTCTGGAGGATCTGACCAAGTAAAGAATATGATATATATTAATGGTAATCGTCGAGGTCATTGTTTTATTACATCAGGAATTACGTTTAAAGAGTTTGCGAGTAACATCCCTTCACCGCTTCATCAAGTGTTGCTTTTAAAGCACAACTTTGAATGGACGGATTTTCATTATCATACTTTATTTGAATATGTTGAGGAAGAAAATATACATAAGTTAATTCAAGCAGAGATTGATGAATTTGATGAATTTTGTTGGGTAGATTTTGATGATGCAAGCGATTTAGATGAATTAGAGCCGAAAGAAATTGCAGAATTATTATATTTGGCTCACAAAAAAGAACCACTTGCAAGAACATTCTTTCCGCTGTTGAAAAATAGATTTGTTTATTTTTCACATGATGACGGATGGTACAACAAAGTGTATTATCGTAGAATTGCTGATTTTGTAGGAATGTTAAGTAAAGTCATTCCGTATAAACTCGGTGCTTTCGGTAAGAAACGTTTTTCTTTCTTCCAAAAATCAAAAATTTTCCCAGCGATTTCAAAAGAATTGATTATGGGACTTATTCCACTAATGGAAGATGGTCTTTACATAGATCTAGCAGGGAAGATTGAGTCAAGAAGAGGTCTTGAAATTCCGGTATATGTAGTTGGTTCGTATGAAAGTACGGATGAGGTGTTAGATAATATCGATGAATTGAAAGAGGAAGCAACAGAAACAGGTTGGCTCATTTTTGATAAGAAAGAACAAGAGTGGCAATGGGTTGTTGACTAAGAAAACTTGGCGTATGAAGTCAAGTTTTCTTGTCATTTGAAAGGAGTACAAATGAAGAAATATTATACAATTGTGGGTATTATAAGTATTATTCTCGTGGCAATATTACTTATAACTTGTCCGAAAGAATCAGATTTTAAAGTGTATGTACAGGATAAGTATGCGTTGAATTGTAATGAGAGTAGTTTTGAATGCACGCAAAATGTAGATGGTAAAAAAGAAAAACTACAATTTGAAAGTACAGATGCACGAAATGGTGTATTCTTTATGACTGTAAAGCAAACATTTAAAACAGAAGCTGGTGTTTCAAAAGAATATAGCGGAGTAGGAATGCTTGGTACATTTCTTTTTGTTTCAGAGAAGACTTTCTAGTAATAGAAGGTCTTTTTTTTATGCTTATGTTCATATAGATGAAGTAAGACAAGCATAGGAGGGGTATTGATGAAGAACACATGTATTGTTTGTGGCGGTGAGGATTTTTTTTCCTCAACGTTATATGCACGTACGAAACAAGATTGGGCATATGCACCAAACATGTATCGATTTGAAAAAGTATTTATTGAGCATCGAGATGAAGAAAATTATCCAGTGTTTCAAGAAATTACAGCGAAACATTGTTGTGGATGCGGCCATATTATGTTGTATCATGAATGAACACACCAAGTATGACTTGGTGTGTTTTTTTAAAACGCTGACAAAGCAAGCGGATAAAATAAAGTGAATAAAACAGAAAAACTACCAAAACCAATTGCTGTATATCCAAGTGTTCTTGCTCCGAAATTGACAGCTAATAGGCCAACTAAAATTGCTAGGGAGCCGAGCGTAACTGGATAAAAAGCAATGGAGAATAACGAAAGAAATAAAGCGACATAGCCTACCATTGCACCGGTATTTGTACCTTCTATCTCATTTGCAATTTCTTTACGCTTATGTCTAATTGGAATGCCAGCTGGTGATATTTCAGCAGCATACTCTTCGTTTTTTTCACCACTTTTAAAATGATGATTTCTCTTTCTTCGCATGTACATCCCTCTCTTTCAATTGGGTGTATCTATAGTATCTTTCAAAATGAGAAGAGCATGAGTATGAGTTAAACCCAAGTAAAGCAAAAATTGGAGAATACGCATTCCATCGTTAACATATCCATCTCCTATTGAAGATAAAGTGTGGGATTTTTTCCACTAGGACTGATTATCAGCCAGCAACAATTGGATTTTTATGAGCAGTTCTCTCCCATTAACTGATCCGCATCCATTGAATTTTGAGGTAGGTGTCTTACTGCAAGCGGGATAAAACAGGAATTTTGGAAAATGATGTAGAATGAAATGAGTGATAAAGCGTGAAGGTAGGGGAATGTATGACGAAATTTAATTGGCATGAATCAGCAGAAAAGAAATGGGATAGTAGTGCGGAGTTTTGGAATCAAAATAGTCAAGAGATGTGGGATAGCGGGAGTAGGAGCACAATTATTCCGTTTTTTGAACAGTATGTGAAGAAAGACGCACAAGTGCTCGATGTTGGATGCGGTGATGGGTACGGTACATATAAATTAAGTCGCGCAGGCTATAAAGCAGTGGGAGTAGATTTATCGGAAGTGATGATTCAAAAAGGTAAGGAGCGCGGAGAAGGACCAAATTTATCTTTTATAAAAGGAGATCTTTCTGCATTACCATTTGAAAATGAGCAATTTGAATCAATTATGGCAATTAATTCTTTAGAATGGACGGAAGAGCCATTACGAGCATTAAATGAAATAAAGCGTGTGTTAAAGAAAGATGGATATGCATGTATTGCAATTTTAGGACCGACAGCAAAGCCACGAGAGAACAGTTATCCTCGCTTGTACGGAAAAGACGTTGTTTGTAATACAATGATGCCTTGGGAATTTGAACAGTTAGCGAAAGAACAAGGTTTTGAAGTTGTAGATGGCATCGGCGTATATAAGCGCGGAGTAAATGAGAAGATGTTAGGTCAACTACCTACAGAGTTGCAACAATCGTTAACATTCTTATGGGTATTTATGTTAAAAAACGTATAAAGAAATGAAAGAATTTTTAGGAGGTAAATAAGTGCAGAAAATACAAAAAACTGATACAATATCATCAGAACCAATTAAAGGGGGACTAGGGTATATGACAACTACTACAACAGTGAAATCCGATATTGAAATCGCACAAGAAGCGAGTATGAAGAAGATTCAAGAAATTGCAGCTGATTTAAATATTTTAGAAGATGAATTAGAGCCATACGGTCATTATAAAGGTAAGTTATCTCTTGATATTTTTAAGCGCTTACAAGATGAGAAAGACGGTAAAGTTGTTTTAGTAACAGCGATTAACCCAACTCCAGCTGGAGAAGGTAAATCAACAGTAACAGTTGGTTTAGGTCAAGCTTTTAACAAAATTGGTAAGAAAACAGTAATTGCACTTCGTGAACCATCTCTTGGACCAACGATGGGATTAAAAGGCGGAGCAGCAGGTGGCGGTTTTTCACAAGTCGTACCAATGGAAGACATTAACCTTCACTTTACTGGAGATATCCATGCGATCACAACTGCCAATAACGCATTAGCAGCGTTTATTGATAATCATATCCAACAAGGAAACACACTTGGAATTGATACACGTAAAATCGTTTGGAAACGCTGTGTTGACTTAAATGATCGTGCCCTTCGTAACGTAGTAATTGGTCTTGGTGGACCTGTACAAGGTGTACCACGTGAAGACGGTTTTGACATTACAGTAGCATCTGAAATTATGGCCGTGTTCTGCCTTGCAACAGATATTCAAGACTTAAAAGCGCGTCTATCTCGCATCGTAGTTGCTTATAACTTTGCAAATCAACCTGTAACGGTTAAAGACTTAGGTGTAGAAGGTGCTTTGACACTATTATTAAAAGACGCATTAAAACCGAACTTAGTACAAACGTTAGAAAATACACCAGCTATTATTCATGGCGGACCATTTGCGAATATTGCTCACGGTTGTAACAGTGTTATCGCTACGACAATGGCAGCAAAATTAGGTGATTATGTTATTACAGAGGCTGGATTCGGTGCTGATTTAGGCGCTGAGAAGTTTTTAGATATTAAAGCTCGTGCAGCTGGCATTAAACCAGAAGCAGTTGTTATTGTTGCGACGATTCGTGCGCTTAAAATGCATGGCGGCGTTGCAAAAGATCAATTAAAAGAAGAAAATGTAGATGCATTAGCAAAAGGTATGGAAAACTTACAGAAGCATGTTGAAACAATTCAAAGCTTCGGTGTGCCTTTCGTAATTGCAATTAATAAATTCATTACAGATACAGATGCAGAAGTTACATACTTACAAGAGTGGTGTAATGAGCGTGGCTATGCAGTATCCTTAACAGAAGTTTGGGAGAAAGGTGGCCAAGGCGGAGTTGATCTTGCTGAAAAAGTACTAAAAGAAATCGAAAAAGGTGAAAACAACTACGCACCACTTTATGAATTAGAATTACCATTAGAAGAAAAAATTCGTACAATTGCTCAAAAAGTATATGGCGCAAAAGATATTGAATTTGCTCCGAAAGCACGTAAGCAATTAGCTCAATATGAAGGAGAAGGTTGGAGTAATCTACCAGTTTGTATGGCGAAAACACAATACTCTCTTTCTGACGATGCAACAAAATTAGGTCGTCCATCTGACTTTATCGTTACAATTCGTGAGCTAAAACCATCTATCGGTGCAGGCTTTATCGTTGCGTTAACAGGTACAATGTTAACAATGCCAGGTCTTCCAAAACAGCCAGCAGCACTTCAAATGGATGTAAATGAAGATGGAAAAGCAGTAGGTTTATTCTAAAAGGTTGTAATTCATCTCGTTTATCTGTAAACTATATATACATCAAGTGGCGCCTTTCCATCGAAAGGCGCCTGTTTTTTGGAGGAAATTATGTTTGATCCAACTGCTTTTGACAATTTAAAAGTAATCGTAGAAGGTGCTGTGTATGATTTTGATCTACATGGAGATATTCTTGTAACAGATCGAAAAGATATGATGGATCTTGCTTCATTAAGTCGTATATATCATATCTCATTTCAATTAACAGAACCGTTTGAACCATTAGTAGAAGCAACATTTTCATTATCTGTGGATGCAAAGAACTTGTCTGGTGAAATACTAGAAGTGCCTCAGTTTACACCAGGTTGTGAGATGAAGCTAGCATTTTCATTCCCGTTAGAACAACCAGAAGTAAAATGCGAAGAAATTGAAACATTAATGCGTTCTATATGGGGAAAAGAAAGAATGATTATGCAGAAAGTTTCATACGAATATAATAAGCAAGCGATTTCATATCATAATAAGGTAGAGGTTCTATTTCAAAAAGCGATTACAGAAGACCATGTTGATGATTTAATAGCTGTTATTTCACACATGATAGAAACGGTGCGAACAATACAGCATTTTCTTCAAAAATAGAGATAAAGGAGAAAAACAAATGATAAAAGATATGCAACCATTTTTACAACAAGCTTGGGAGAAGGCTGGTTTTAAAGAGTTAACTGAAATTCAAAAACAAGCGATTCCAACTATTTTAGAAGGACAAGACGTTATAGCTGAATCTCCAACTGGAACAGGAAAAACATTAGCGTACTTATTACCCCTTTTACATAAAATTAATCCTGAAGTAAAACAGCCACAAGTTGTTGTTTTAGCGCCAACACGTGAACTTGTAATGCAAATTCATGAAGAGGTTCAAAAGTTTACAGCAGGAACTGAAATTTCAGGTGCATCTTTAATTGGTGGTGCAGATATTAAGCGCCAAGTTGAAAAATTAAAGAAACACCCAAGAGTAATTGTCGGTTCACCAGGCCGTATTTTAGAATTAATTCGTATGAAAAAGCTAAAAATGCATGAAGTAAAAACAATTGTATTTGATGAGTTTGATCAAATTGTAAAGCAAAAAATGATGGGCGCAGTGCAAGATGTAATTAAATCAACGATGCGCGATCGTCAATTAGTATTCTTCTCGGCGACAATGACAAAAGTGGCAGAAGATGCGGCACGTGATTTAGCAGTGGAACCACAATTAGTACGTGTAACACGTGCAGAATCAAAAAGCTTAGTTGAGCATACGTATATCATTTGTGAGCGACGCGAAAAAAATGATTACGTAAGAAGAATTATGCATATGGGCGATGTAAAAGCAGTTGCGTTCTTAAACGACCCATTCCGTTTAGATGAAATTACTGAGAAATTGAAATTCCGTAAAATGAAAGCAGCAGCTCTTCATGCAGAAGCAAGTAAACAAGAGCGTGAAGCGACAATGCGTGCTTTCCGCGGAGGGAAATTAGAAATTCTACTTGCTACTGATATTGCAGCACGCGGTATCGATATTGACGATTTAACACACGTAATTCATTTAGAGTTACCAGACACAGTAGACCAATATATTCACCGCTCAGGACGTACTGGACGTATGGGTAAAGAAGGAACTGTCGTGTCTCTTGTAACACCACAAGAAGAGCGTAAATTACTACAATTTGCGAAAAAACTAGGCATCGTATTTACGAAGCAAGAAATGTTCAAGGGATCATTTGTAGAAACGAAACCGAAAGCACCAAAGAAAAAGAAACCAGCATTTACTGGGAAGAAAAAGCCTAGATAAATGATAGGGAAGGCGTAACTATTTGTAGTTACGTCTTTTTTGTTTGTAAACAAGCGATAATGGGAATTGTATTAGTGTTTTTAATGTGCCTATCATATATATGCTTCTACTGGGAGTATCGAAAAAAGGGTAGTTTATTTATTTGGTTTATACGAGGAAATAATATAAAAAAAGTCGAATATTAAACTGACACGAAATAATAAAAAGAAGGTACACATATGGATAGGAAATTAGGAATGTTTTTAAATACGAAACATATTGAAGTAAACGAAGGAATACAAAAAGCAAGGGAATGGGATTTAGAATATATTCAATTATATGCTATGAATAAAAACTTTAACTTAGCTAATATCTCAATGGTAGAATGGAATGCTTTAAAGAAAAGCTTATCTTTTAATGGAATAAAGATTCCATCATTAGCAATTAGTTTTGGAGAAAATGGAATTATGGGAATAGAAGCTGAGAGTGCAATAGATCAGTTTAAATATATTACTGACAGATGTTTGGGGCTTGGGGCAAAGATCATAACAGCTCATATTGGAAAAGTTCCAGATGATGAAAAAAGTGCCTACTATGATAAAATGCTACGTGTTTGTAATGAAATAGGGGACTTAGCGTTCAGATTTGGAGGCTTCTTCGCCATTGAGACGGGATCTGAAAAAGCAATAGTATTAAAACGATTTTTAGAAACTGCAAACTCGAAAGGACTAGCTGTTAACTTTGACCCAGCAAATTTAATAAGTGATGTAAATGAAAATCCGGGAGAAGGTTTGTTACTACTAAAAGATTATATAGTACAAACTCATATTAAAGATTGTACAAAGGTGAAAAGCGATAGTTCAAGTAAGTATATTGAAGTCGCAGCAGGGAATGGTGAAGTAGATTTCGATATATTCTTCAAAGTATTAGATAAAATTGGATTCGACGGATATAACATGATTGAAAGAAATGATTATTTTGATGAACTGGATGGGATGAGTCAGTCGATAAATTTTGCAAAGAAGTACATACCAACTCAAAAGGAATAACGATAGTATTTGTAGAAAGCTACATAGAATATAAAAACCATTAGGGGGAAATGTAATGATCCATAAAGTAGGACAAATTATGTTATATGTAAATAATCAAGATGAGGCAGTAAATTTTTGGACGGAAAAGGTAGGGTTTCATGTAGTAGCAGAGGAAGATAACAAGCAAGGAATGAGATGGATTGAAATTGCTCCGACTAACGGTGCAGAAACGAGCATTATATTACATAATAAAGAAGTTATTTCTAAAATGAGCCCAGAATTGAATCTTGGTACACCGTCCTTAATGTTCTTCTCAGAAAATCTTGATCAATTATATACAGATTTAACAAACAAAAATGTTACTGTTGGAGAAATGGTAACTATGCCTTCTGGTAAAGTGTTTAACTTTGCTGATAGCGAAGGGAATTATTTTGCGGTTATGGAGAAGAACCAATAATAATATTGCTATGTGAAAATCCCCCTCAAATATATTTGAGGGGGATTAAATTTTTGAAGTGGATTTTTCATTAGAGAGTTGTTTAATAAAAAATACTCCTTTTTCAATCGCTGTCTCAATATAGCCAACGATTTGGTCAAACGTAAATACTTGTAAGTCTTCATGCAAATGTTGCTTTGGATACAACATATCTTCAAAAAGATACTTTCGAAAAGCTAAAACGTTTTCTTTAGAAACCTCTTCAATATCCACAATGTGAGCCTCTTGATTGAGAAGAGAGAAAAGCTGTTGTTCTTGATCGTAATGATGAAGCAACTTTGCATTTAACAATTTAAAATCGTTATAGTACAGGGGTGCGATAGTTTCGTCATTCTCTATTCTATTTTTTAGCCAAGATAGAAAAAATCCACTTAGCCAATTATCATCGGCAATGAGATGGGTATAATAGCCTAAAATAAATGGGGAATCTATATGTGATTCATATTTATGAAAAAATGAATCATAATCTATTCTTCTCGTATAGTTCTTCGTTGTACCGGCATAAAAATGTGAGGTTCCTTTTTCTTTTTTTGAATGAACAGCATCAGGGGCTACAGCTCCAAGTAAGAAAGAAGTCTTATCGTGAATAGATAGTTTCTCAGCAATACCGTTAGCGATAATAACATGCATAATTCGTGATCCCATGAATGCCACCTCTGTTTCCAGTATTCATTTCAGGAAGAGGACTGAACAGTTAGTATTACTTTCCCTGTACTTTTTCTACTTTCGACCCATTCATGTGCTTTCCCTGCATCTTGAAGTGGAAAAGATTTCGTAGCCTTAATTTGTAAACGTCCGTCACGCAAATAACGGAAAACTTCATTTGCAGTTTCTTGGAGCAGTTCAGGACGCTTTTTTCGTGTGGTTCCAAAGCTAAAACCGAGTATAGAGCGGCAACTTGCATGTAAATCTTTCGTTTGAAAGTTACCAATTTCACCGCTAGCATTACCGAAATGAACGAGGCGACCGTAAAAAGCAAGGCAGTTTAAACTTCTTTCAGAAACAGTTCCAGAAATAGAGTCCAAAATAATATTCACTCCTTCTCCGTTTGTCAGCTCATTGACTTTCTCTACAAAATCTTCAGTTTGATGACAAATTACATAATCAGCTCCAGCATCTAAAGCGATTTTTCTTTTCGTTTCACTTCCGATAGTACCGATAACTGTTCTAGCCCCTAATAGTTTTGCAAGTTGAATTGCGGTAGTACCAATCCCGCCAGCAGCTGCATGAATGAGTACAGATTCACCCTTTTGAATTCTTGCAACATTTGCGAGTAAATTATAGCTTGTAAAGGATACGATTGGACAAGCGGCTGCAGCTTGAAAGTCAACTTCATGGGGAAATACGAAAGTAAGATTTTCATTTGCAACAACGTATTCTGCGTAAGATCCATTTTGAGGAAAAGCAATGACACGTTGTCCAGGGTGAATATTTTTCACATGAGAACCGACACGTTCTACAATACCAGTGGCATCTATACCTGGAATAAAAGGTAGTGCTTTATTTCCTTTTTTGCCATAACGTGATTTAATATCAGCGAAATTTACACTAGTAGCAACTACGCGAATTAAAACTTGATCTTCTGAAATAGCCGGTATATCAAAATCTGTATATTTCATCACTTCAGGACCACCGAACGACGTTACAACGATAGCTTTCATTATATGTCCTCCTAAATTTGACTATATAAATTATTTTAAATCTTTATCAGAAATTGGAAAATTATATAATAGTTATGTGTGGTTATAAGTGAAGCTTATGAACTCAGTGGATCATTATATTAATTTATATAAAAAACTTTTTCGGAAAAATCGAACGAAATATGAATTACCTGCCAATATATAGTGTAAGACAAAGGAGGGCTGGAATATGAAGGGTGAAATAGATTACGCACATTTAATTCAATTAACTTTATCAGGCAATAAAGAAGCGTATAGCGAATTGTATGATGTAACGATTCAAGAAGTATATAAAACAGCACATTTTTTAATTGAAGATAAAACGGATGTAGATGATGTCGTTCAAGAAGTATACATACAGCTATATGAATCGCTTCGTAAATATGATAGCGAGAAGCCATTTCGCCCTTGGCTAATTGGGCTTGCGATTAAACAAATTCATTCTTATAGAAGAAAGAGGTGGATGCGACTACGAATTATAAAAAAAGCAGAAGAGCAAAGAAAGCCAGTGCAAATTGATTTTTCTAACGATGTTGTAAGTAAAATATCAAACCAAAAACTAATCGAACTCATTCATAAATTACCGTATAAATTGAAACAAGTTATTATCTTAAGATACTTACACGATTATTCACAAGAAGAAGTAGCACAAATATTACATATTCCAATCGGTACAGTGAAATCTAGAATTCATGCGGCATTAAAGAAACTACGTCAAAAAGAGCAAGTAGAAGAAATTTTTTTAGGAGAGGTAGGGAATGTGAAATGAGTTTAGATTGTAGAGTTAGGGAATCTATACAAGAAGAAGCAAAGGGTATTGTTGCCCCGCCGGATTTAAAAGAAAAAGTAATCGTGCAAATAAAAATGAAGCACGGCGGGAGTAAGAGGAAGAAACGCCTTATCGCAGGAGTACTTGCAGCAGCTCTTTTAATCCCGACGACAGGTTTTGCGTACCAATCTATTATGGCGGATGGTATATATGGATCTTTTGAGAATTTAAAAAAACATGCCGGAGCAATGACATTAGAAACGTATATGCGTTTTAATGCAAAATTATCAGAAGCGAAAGATGAAATGGGTGCGAAGGAATATGAAGAGTTTACAAAAGAACTGAAAAAATTAACTAATGCAAAGCTTGCGTACGGAGATTCGAACGGTAATATAGATTATGATGGATTATCACCAGCAAAAAGAGAAGAAATGAAAAAGGTAAGTATGGGCCTTCAACCATACTTTGATAAATTAAATGGTCATAAATCTAGTAAAGAAGTATTAACGCAAGAAGAGTTTGATCGCTATATGGAAGCTTTAATGACACATGAAATAGTACGAGTGAAGATAAAATCAACTGGTGCAATAAAAATAGAAGAAGTACCTGAGGCGTACAAAGAAAGATTTATTAAAGCGGAGCAGTTTATGGAGTATGTAGATGAAAAGGTGAGATAAGTAAAAAAACTCAAAGCTTTAGCTTTGAGCTTTCTTTATTAAAAGAAAATAGAGCATTCAATTATATTTTTTCATCGTTGCATTGTCCTTTTGTATAAAACAATCTAAAAGGGAATAACCAGCTATTAAACTAATAATCGTAACAAAAGTTGTATTTATTAGAATAATATTAACTAAATAAGGTAGGTATTTGGCAAGTGGTGAAAAGAGTAGTGCTGGGGAAAAGGAAATGAATAGTGTAGGCACTGTAATAGCAATAAATTTATCCGGTTGAAAGCTCCAGTTTTGTTTACTCGTTTCGCGATTAATAGATTGAAGGAATCGTAATAAAATGCCAACTATAAGAGGGAAGAGTGTAAAGTAGAATAATCTTGGATAAACGTTAAAGTTCACTTGTGCATCTGTATCTAAATAAAATTGAATTTTTACTCCTACAAATAATAATAAGACGATAAATAATGTGAAGCAGAGGTATAGCATCAATTTTTGCATTATATTCCACCATCCTTTACTCAAAATATATTCAAAAAAAGAAGAGATATACAATAACTACTGTTGTATATCTCTTCTTTTACTGTTAGTTAATAGTGGAGTTTGCTTTTTCTTGCTTCGTGAAATAATCAATAATGCCCATTGCGCTAATTTCTATATCTAAATGTAAAATATTATAAACGGAATGATCTGATGGAACGTTTAACTTTGTAAGATGAGAAGAGATTTTATCCATTAACAAAGTTTGTAAAGCTTTAGTCGCTTCATCGAAATCATTATACTTGTCAAAGACTTCCTTACCAGTCTGAACGAAAATAGGTAGCCAATGTTCCAATTGATTGTATACTTCTGTAACATGAGAGGATGCGCCGTAATGACCGAAATAAATAGTATCTACATTCATGCTTTGAATGTGATTTTTAGAAGCAATCATCGCATCTGGTTGGAATTGTGAAGGGGACGTTGATGGTAGATATAACTCTACATCAACGTCTGCGAGTTCTCTATAATAAATTCCAATTGTATCGCCAGTAAAAATCCCGTTTGTTAATGAATCGTGAATGCTAATATGGTGCTTCGCATGTCCTGGTGTATCATAAAATGTAAGGGTGCGGTCTTTTGCAATTTTTAACGTATCACCATGTTGTACAATATGAACACGTTCTTCTTCAATTGGAAGAATTGGGTAAAAGAGTTTATCGAAATCTTCTTTGTAGACAGCTTTTGCACCTAAAATAAGTTTTGTTGGATCAATCATATGACGAGCACCACGAGAATGCACATATAACGTAGCATTTGGACACTGTTCCATCATTAAACCAGCTGCGCCAGCGTGATCTAAATGCACATGTGTAACGATAATGTTTTTAACATCGTTTAAATCAATATGTAATTGTTGTAAGCCGTCTAAAATATACGGAAGAGAAGGGGCTGCACAAGTTTCAATTAAAGTAATATCGTCACCTAATAAAACGTACGTACCTGTTCGTTCATTATGCTGTAAATCGAAATCATCAATAAGATATAGGTGAGAAGATAATTGCTCTACTTTTTTCATAGTTACCACTCCTTATATACTGCATGTTTTTATTATACGCTAAAATAGAAAAAAGGCAGAAAACGAAGCTCGTCTTCTGCCTTTTTGTAATATTATTATTTCGTTTGTTGTTTATTAATAGACATAATGAACAGTCCAACAATCCCGCCTACTAATGGAAGCATAATCTCTCCTGCTAAATTAAAGTAGGAGCTTAAGAATAAACCATTTACATCGATTACCCAGCCAGTAACATACAATAACATCATATATAGTACGAAATAAAACTCGCGATTTGAAATCGTTTCATGTTGTGCAGTTTTCATAATGAACACCATCCTTTTCTTTTATAATGGAATATAAACTGTCACATTTTGTTCACATTTCAATTGTAAAACTTTCCATCATAAAAGTCTAGTAGTTTGTGTCGAATTTTCGAACAGAAATAAAGCGCTATCATTACAACTTATAAGTACGTAATAAGAGCTGTATATTCACGAATGTAGTATAGTATAAACATAGAATGATAGTGAAGAGAGGGGCAAAGACAATGACAGTTTATGATTTTTCAGCTAAAACAATTACAGGTGAAGAAAAATCGTTAAAAGATTACAAAGGAAAAGCACTTCTTATTGTCAATGTAGCTAGCAAATGTGGTTTCACACCACAATATAAAGGATTACAAGAGGTATATGATAAATATAAAGACCAAGGACTAGAAGTACTCGGTTTCCCTTGTAACCAATTCGGGGGACAAGAACCAGGTACAGAAGCGGATATTACTAGTTTTTGTGAATTAAACTACGGTGTAAACTTCCCAATGTTTGCAAAGGTTGATGTGAAAGGTGATAAGGCTCATCCTTTATATACATACATGACAGAACAAGCACCAGGTTTACTCGGTATGAAAGCAGTGAAATGGAATTTTACGAAGTTTTTAATCGGAAAAGACGGGAAAGTAGTAGGGCGTTTTGCGCCGCAGACGAAGCCGGTAGATTTAGAAGTTGAGATTGAGAAGGTACTTGGAGAATAATTAGGAGTTTCACTTTATTAAAAAACGTCTCAAAGAACAATGTAGTTCTTTGAGACGTTTTCTTTAAACTCACATTTTCAAGATTAAATAACTGTATCAAAGCCATCTGATTTAGGCAGAGAAGCTGCTTTTTTCATAAGCACTTCCCATAAGTGTACAGATTTCTTCCATTCTTCTGCAGCCTGCTCCTGTTTATACATAGCGTTCTCATAACTGGCAGTAAGTTGTTGCATATCGGCCGAGTTGTAAAGTGTATCGATATGGAGAGCGTATTCTCGGAATGTTTGACTTTCACTCCGTGGTATGCCAATTCTCGCAAATTGTTTTAAAAGTGCACCGTAAGCTTTTTGATAAACAGCATCATTTTTTCGGTATTTATAGAAATGAATAATAAGAAATGTCATCCATTTCATTCTAGTGGTGAAGAGAATGTATCCTATAATACTAATTAGTATCGTAGAGAGGAATACGTACCACCAAGAAAAACTAGTTTTAGAATTTGTGACCTTTTTAGTAGAAGCTTCTTCTGTATTTTCTATTAAACTTTTAAGTTTTGCTTCATTATTTCGTTGTTGTATTTGCTCGTTATTAGAATTATTTGCTTCGCTATTTTGTGAAATAGGAGCAGGCGTATTATTTATAAAATTATAGGGATTGGTAAATCCTTTTGTTGGTTCGAATGGAATCCATCCGTATCCTGGGAAATATACTTCGACCCAAGAGTGTGCGTTATCGTTCGTGATTGTATAAACATCCGCACCTTCTGCAGAGGCAAGTGTATTGTCAAGAGTTCCTTCTGTATAGCCTTTTACCCAGCGAGCAGGAATCCCGGCAGAACGAAGTAGTACAATCATAGACGTCGAAAAATTATTACAGTAGCCGCTTTTTGTATCGAAAAGGAATTGATCTACATAATCTTGGCTTTTGGCAGGGAATAAGACATTCGTTGATTCGTATGTAAAAGAGTTGTCTGTGAAGTAATTTTCAATAGCTAATACTTTATCATATCGGTTGTCTTTATCATTTGTAAGATTGACAGCCAAGTCTTTTACGCGCTGTGGTAATGACTCGGGAAGTTGTGTGTACTTTGTCATAAAATAAGGGTTTGTTTCTTGACCTTCATTTGTTTTTACAGCTTTCAAGTTTTCTATGGAAAACTCAGGGATCTCATATGTTACTTTATACGAATGTAAAGTAGTAGAAGAGTCTTCATTCATTGTATAAATTTTTTCTGAAAACGGGTCAACACTGTATGATACATCAGAAGAAGCCTCAACTGATACTAATCCTGCTGGATAGGTAAGGTGAGGGTAACTTTTTTGCATGGTAATTGTTGCCTCAGTCGTTTCCGTTTTTGTATTTTGTTCGTACCAGCTTACGACGTCGTTTTTATTTTTAAAAGAAATCTTTTTCGGATTTTCAGAAATTTCCCAGCCTTTTCCTGTATAGAAATCTTTTGTTTCTACTCTCCAATAGTGTTTGTTTTGCGTTCGTGCTGTGAAAACAATTGTAGGATCCGCCTTAAAAGGACCACCTAATCGCGAGTCATCTAAACCATACCCAATTGTAGAAACTTTTTGTTCTTTACTTGCTTCAGATGTGTTGAATTTTAAAAAATCCATTGGGTTTGGCCATTGAGGGCCAAATTTTGGAGCAAAGTATGCGATGGTTGCTAATAATACAATAAATATTGTAAGTGGTCTAAGTAATTTTGAGATTTCCCTAGCATAATTTTGTAAGTGTTCACGCTCTTTTATTCGTTCTACTTGAAGAAGACTAAGCATAAAAAATCCGATGACAACAGTTCGAATAATAGCGTAGTTTGCATTGTATAAATGTAAGTTATGAAAAGTTGCGATATAAATAATAGTCAATACAAGAAATAGAAACCCACGTTTTTTATGAATAATCCAAAATGAAGTGAAAGAACTCAAAAACCAAAATGAGAGAAAAAATAAAACGGTCGGAAAAACTGGAGAAATATCTAGTAAATTCCCTTGGAAAAATAGGGAGGAATTTCGAGACATATCAGAAAAGAATGTTGTTAGCCAAGATAGATTTATAAAAGCATTTTTATAATATAGGGAATGAATGATAAATAGGACTGTGACAATTTTTATTGGAATCTGCCACCTCGTCTGAAAAAAAGAGAGAGCGAAGCAAATTCCTATAAATGTTACGAAAATATCTAATCTACCTACATTTGTAATGCCTATAAGAGGTCTTAGCCATTCTAGTAAAAGAAGAAATACACATGCATGCATAAAGAATCTGTTCGTATCCCACTTGTATTTTGTTTGTAATGTTATCATTTGCTCACCTCAAAAAACACGTTTGTATACCGGTTTTCATAAACCGTGTTTACAAATATTTGTCGTTTTTTTAGAGTTTCTATTATACTGATTTCTCGGTGTGAAAGTTGATTCGCTTTTTCTTTCACGACAAAAACCATACATTTTCTATTTTTTATAGCAGCACAATCAGCCGCCTTTTGAATATCGGGAGAAAGATTACTGGTCACGAGTATAACCGTGACGGGCTCATAAATTTTTCTTAGTTCCATGTCTACACTCTGGGAGAGCGGGAATACACTGTCTGCTTGCACTTTTGCTAAATGACAAAGGATTTGTTGTAACTGCGTATCTCCATTGTCTAAAGGGAAGATAGTTTGTTCTTTTCCGATAGACACGAATGATGCTGGTGAATTTTGTTTCAAGACAGCCCTTACGATAGAGGCAGTAAATGTGACGACTGATTCGAATAGAGGAGACTCGGTTCTGTCTATGAATATCATGACATTATGGCTGCGCTGCTGTTCAAACTCTTTTGTCATAATATTGTTTGTTCGTGCAGTTGCTTTCCAATCAATCCATGAAAAGCGATCACCAGGTTTATAGTCTCTGACACCGACAGAGATTGTAGAGTCTTTTGCTGAATTTATATTTGCTGAAAGCGCTCCTTGTTCGAAATGATTTTCCAATTGTCGATATGCTATATCTACATACTGGGGATAGACTAAAAATGTATCTGGAACTGAAAAAGTTACTTCTTTCTCTATCATGCCGAATAAATCGCCGGTTTTGACACGAACGCTTGAAAAAGTGTGCTCGCCTCTAGGGATTGTGTCAATAACATATTGAAACGAAATATTTCGTTTCAATCCTGGGAAGAGTACTACCTTATTCATCTTTGTTTGTTTACAACTTATAAATTGTGGTGGCAGTTCATCTTCTATAACTAAATAAAGTAAGGGAAAAGGAAATTTTCTTTTTATTGTAATCGTGCTTACAAATTGTTCTCCTACTACATATCCATTCTGGTTTGTTATTCGCTTTACTTCAGCGTCCCGTAAAGCGTAGAAGGGGAGTAGTAGCGAATAAAGAGCAATGGGAATTATGCTGTAAAACAAAAACCAACTGACAAACCCGCCTTGAAACATAGCGTATATAAATGTTAAGACTAGGCATAAAGGGAGTAGCAATAACTTCATAACGTGATATAGCGCTCGCAGCATTCGTTTTATCAAGGGTTCATCGTCCTTTGAGTAGGCACGGTAGTTCGTGCAACGATTTTTCCGATAACTTGTTCTCCTGTTATTCCTTCAAATTTTGCTTCCATTTTTAGAATGAGTCTATGTGCTAAAACGTAAGGAGCTAAAAATTTAACATCGTCTGGAATAACATAATTCCTGCCATGGATAAATGCATAAGCTTGTGAAGCTTTCATTAAAGCAATCGAGCCACGTGGACTTGCACCTAACTGTATAGAACTGTACGTACGAGTCTGATTAACAAGCTTTACAATGTAATGCTTAATTGCTTTGTCCATACTTACTACCCGTACGCTTTGTTGTAAATAAAGTAATTCTTGTATTGTAGTAATGGTTTGTAATTGAGAGAGTGGATTTGTTTTTTCCATCCGATTTAAAATTTCAAATTCTTCTTCTGGTGTAGGATATCCCATTTTTAGTTTCAATAAGAAACGATCGAGCTGAGCTTCTGGTAGAGAATATGTTCCTTCATATTCGACCGGATTTTGTGTAGCCATGACAAAGAACGGCTTTGGTAAAGGTCTTGTAATACCATCTATTGTAATATTGCCTTCTTCCATACATTCAAGTAAAGCAGATTGTGTCTTTGGAGATGTACGATTAATTTCATCAGCAAGTACAAAATTCCCCATAATTGGTCCAGGCTTGAACTCAAATTGGAGCTCTTTCGGATTATAAATAGAAACTCCTGTTACATCTGACGGCAATAAATCAGGTGTAAATTGAATTCGCTTATAATCAGCATCAATGGATTTAGAAAGAGCACGTACTAGCATTGTTTTCCCGACACCAGGAACATCTTCTAATAGCACATGACCTTCAGCTAAGAGAGCTGTCAAAGCTAAGATTGTTTCTTTTCGTTTTCCGACCATTATTTTTTCAATATTATTGATTATTTTTTCTACAGTGGGATGTAATGAATCAAGCTGGGGCATCGTAATCCTCCTAATGTTATTATCGTTTTCTAATCAATTTAGTGGACATATTTCTAATTCTATATGTAGATAGTAAAGGTCTAACTTAAATTCTGAGAATATTCAGATTATTTATTTCAATTACATCTAGTATAATTGTTTCCGTAACTAAGGGCAATACAGTAAATAATGATTTGTAGTTTTATGTAAAATAAGACTCGATATAAAATAATAACATTGGGAAAAATATTTTTACATACAATTTATACTCTTTTCCTTATGGCAGTTTTGAAATAATATCAAAACTCTTTTTCTTTTGCAAAATAGTCGATACCTCAAAATACCATTCTCCTAATAATTAAGATTAACCATAATCTTCACAACGGAACACAAGATTTTCTCACAAACTTATTTTCTACTGAATTTTTGACAATCTCTTGAACTGTGCGAAATGTCACATCTGTATTTTACAACCTCTCTTATAGTAAGGGTATGTAAGAGAGACGTATTAAAGGAGTGAACAGTATGAAGAAAAAACCTTCAGCACTAATGAGACGTTTAAAATATTTTTCACCAATAGATCGTTATAACGATAATCATACACAAGAAACATATGAAGATCGCGAATGGGAAAATGTGTACAGAAAGCGTTGGCAGCATGATAAAGTAATTCGTTCTACACACGGCGTGAACTGTACTGGTTCATGTAGCTGGAATATATATGTGAAAGATGGAATTGTGACGTGGGAAGGGCAAGAGCTTAACTATCCAACGACAGGTCCTGATATGCCAGATTTTGAACCGCGAGGCTGCCCACGTGGAGCAAGTTTTTCTTGGTACATTTATAGTCCACTTCGTGTGAAATATCCGTATGTACGTGGTGTTCTTTGGAGTGTGTGGCAAGAGGAATTACAAAATAATGAGTCACCATTAGATGCTTGGAAAAGCATTGTGGAAAACCCTGAAAAAGCACGAAAGTATAAGCAGGCACGTGGTAAAGGGGGATTCATTCGTGCGAATTGGGATGAAGTGTTACAACTCGTTTCAGCTTCATTATTATATACAGTAATGAAATACGGTCCAGACCGAAATGTTGGTTTTTCGCCAATTCCAGCTATGTCGATGTTAAGTCATGCTGCAGGCAGCCGCTTTATGCAACTTATGGGTGGACCAATGCTTAGTTTCTATGATTGGTACGCAGATTTACCACCAGCTTCTCCGCAAATTTGGGGCGATCAAACAGATGTACCAGAAAGTAGTGACTGGTATAACTCTGGTTACATTATGACATGGGGTTCAAATGTACCGATGACGAGAACACCAGATGCTCACTTTTTAGCAGAGGTTCGATATAAAGGAACGAAAGTCGTTTCTGTCAGTCCTGACTTCGCTGAATCTACAAAGTTTGCAGATGATTGGATTAGTGTGAAACAAGGTACAGATGGTGCACTTGCGATGGCAATGGGGCATGTGATCTTACAAGAATTTTACGTAGATAATCAAGTGGAATATTTCACAAAGTATGCGAAGCAATATACTGATTTTCCTTTCTTTGTCACATTGAAACAAAAAGGAGATCAATTCGTTGCTGATCGTTTCTTAAACGCTGCTGATATTGGACGCGAAACGAAGTTAGGAGAATGGAAACCTGTTCTTTGGAACGAGAACACGAATGATTTTGCAACACCTCATGGCACAATGGGCTCACGTTGGGATAACGAAAAGAAATGGAACTTGCGTTTAGAAGATGAAGAAACAGGTGAAAAGATTGATCCACGTCTTTCTTTACTTGGAATGGAAGAATCGATTGGAACGGTACAAATTCCGTACTTCTCTGATGATGGAAACAAAGTATTAGAACGTACAATTCCAGTGAAAAAGGTTATGACAGAAGAAGGCGAAGTGTTCGTTACAACTGTATACGACTTAACGTTAGCAAATTACGGTGTGAACCGAGGGCTTGGCGGACAAGAGCCGAAAGACTTCAATGATGACGTTCCGTTTACACCTGCATGGCAAGAGAAAATGACAGGAGTAAAACGTGAGCTTATTATTCAAATCGCTCGTGAGTTCGCACAAAATGCTGTTGATACGAACGGTCGCTCAATGATTATTGTCGGAGCTGGTATTAACCATTGGTTTAACTCTGATACGATTTATCGCGCCGTTTTAAATCTTGTACTTCTCGTTGGGGCACAAGGTGTAAACGGCGGTGGCTGGGCGCATTACGTTGGGCAAGAAAAATTACGACCAGCAGAAGGATGGCAAACAATCGCGATGGCAAAAGATTGGCAAGGGCCACCAAAATTACAAAATGGTACATCTTTCTTCTATTTCGTAACAGATCAATGGCGCTATGAAGATACACCAGTTGGACATTTAGCATCACCAGTGGAAGGAAACTCTCGTTATCAACATCACGGTGATTATAACGTTTTAGCGGCGCGACTTGGTTGGTTACCTTCTTATCCTACATTTGAGAAAAATGGAATTGAACTATATAAAGAAGCTGTTGCTGCTGGTGCAACAACACAAGAAGAAATCGGAAAATACGTTGCACAAAAACTAAAAGAAAAAGAACTGAAATTTGCGATTGAAGATCCAGATAACAAAAATAACTTCCCGCGCAACTTATTCGTATGGCGTGCGAACTTAATTTCAAGTTCCGGTAAAGGGCACGAATATTTTTTAAAACATTTACTAGGTACAACAAACGGATTAATGAATGACGATAGTGATTCATTACGACCAGAAGAAATTAAGTGGCATGAAGAAGCACCAGAAGGGAAGCTTGATTTACTTATTAATTTAGATTTCCGTATGGCTGGAACAGCACTGTATTCTGATATCGTATTACCAGCTTCAACTTGGTACGAAAAACATGATTTAAGTAGTACAGATATGCATCCATTTGTGCATCCTTTTAATCCAGCAATCGGTTCACCGTGGGAAGCACGCTCTGATTGGGACATTTTCACTTCACTTTCTAAAGCTGTGTCAGATTTAGCGAAGAAAATTGATCTTGAACCAATGAAAGAAGTTGTTGCAACACCACTTCTTCATGATACACTGCAAGAATTAGCGCAACCACTTGGCAAGATTAAAGATTGGAGTAAAGGTGAATGTGAACCAATCCCGGGTAAAACGATGCCACAAATTCATGTTGTCGAAAGAGATTATAAAACGATTTATGACAAAATGACTGCGCTTGGACCGAATGTCGGAAAACAACCGATTGGTACGAAAGGGATCTCTTGGTCTGCGGAAAAAGAATATGAGCAATTAAAGAGCAAATTAGGAGTTGTTCGAACGGATTCTATCGCGAAAGGTTGCCCAGACATCAAAGAAGCAATCAATGCTGCTGAAGCGGTATTAACACTATCTTCTACAACAAACGGTCATATGGCAGTAAAAGCATGGGAAGCACTTGAAAAACAAACAGATCTAAAATTACGTGATTTAGCAGAAGAACGTGAAGAGGAATGCTTCACATTCGAACAAATTACAGCACAGCCGAAAACAGTAATTACTTCTCCAGCATTTACAGGTTCAGAAAAAGGTGGACGCCGTTACTCACCGTTTACAACAAATGTGGAACGTCTTATCCCTTGGAGAACGATAACTGGTCGACAATCTTTCTACTTAGACCATGACATGATGAAAGAATTTGGTGAAACGATGGCAACATTTAAACCAATTCTGCAACATAAACCGTTCCGTAAATCACGGCCCGAAGTAGAAGGGAAAGAGATTACACTAAACTATTTAACACCGCATAATAAGTGGTCGATTCATAGTATGTACTTCGATTCATTACCGATGTTAACGCTATTTAGAGGTGGTCCAACTGTTTGGATGAATAAAGAGGACGCTGCTGAAGTGGGTGTTGCAGATAATGATTGGATTGAGTGCTTTAATCGTAACGGTGTTGTTGTAGCGCGTGCTGTTGTAACGCATCGTATACCGAGAGGAATGGCGTTTATGCACCATGCGCAAGATCGTCATATTAACGTACCTGGTACGAAATTAACAAGTAACCGGGGGGGAACGCATAATAGTCCAACTCGAATTCACGTTAAACCAACACATATGATTGGTGGATACGGTCAATTAAGTTATGGATTTAACTATTATGGTCCGACTGGGAACCAGCGCGATTTAAACGTTGTAATTCGCAAACTGAAGGAGGTAGATTGGCTTGAAGATTAAAGCACAAGTCGGAATGGTTATGAACCTAGATAAATGCATCGGTTGCCATACTTGTAGCGTAACGTGCAAAAACACCTGGACAAATCGTCCAGGTGCTGAATATATGTATTTCAATAACGTAGAAACGAAACCTGGCATTGGTTATCCGAAGCAATGGGAAGATCAGGAGAAATATAAAGGCGGCTGGGAATTGAAAAATGGTGAAATTCAGCTGAAATCTGGTTCGAAAATGAAACGTCTTATGAACATTTTCCACAATCCAGATCAACCAACAATTGATGATTACTTTGAACCTTGGAATTATGATTATGAAACATTAACAAATAGCCCACAGCGTAAGCATCAACCAGTTGCTCGTCCGAAATCAGCAATTACAGGCGAATTTATCGACAAAATTGAATGGGGTCCAAACTGGGAGGACGATTTAGCAGGCGGACATATAACAGGATTACAAGATCCGAACGTAAAGAAAATGGAAGAAGAAATTAAAACTGATTTTGAAAACGTCTTTATGATGTATTTACCACGCATATGCGAACATTGTATGAATCCATCGTGCGTATCATCTTGTCCATCTGGTGCAATGTATAAACGTGAAGAAGACGGGATTGTACTTGTGGATCAAAATGCATGTCGTGCTTGGAGATTCTGCGTATCATCTTGTCCATATAAAAAAGTGTATTTTAACTGGCAAACGAATAAAGCTGAAAAATGTACAATGTGTTTCCCACGTATTGAGGCTGGTATGCCAACAATTTGTTCAGAAACATGTGTAGGACGTATCAGATATATTGGGGTAATGCTATATGATGCTGATAAAGTAAAAGAAGCAGCGTCTGTTGAAGACGAAAAAGATTTATATGAATCTCAGCTTACTGTTTTCCTAGATCCAAATGATCCAGAAGTGGCGGCTGAAGCGAAAAAACAAGGCATTCCTGAAGAATGGATTAAAGCGGCACAAGAGTCACCAATCTATAAAATGATTATCGATTGGAAAATTGCTCTACCTCTTCACCCAGAGTATCGTACAATGCCAATGGTTTGGTATATCCCGCCGCTTAGCCCAATTATGAATATGGTGGAAGGGAAAGGAAGTAACTGGAAAGCAGAAGAGATTTTCCCTGCTATCGATAATATGCGTATTCCAATTCAATATTTAGCGAATTTACTCACTGCAGGAGATGAATCACACATTCGTCTTACATTGAAGAAAATGGCTGTTATGCGAACGCATATGAGAGCGCTGCAAATTAATAAAGAGCCAAATGAAGCTGTATTAAAAGAACTTGGTTTAACAAAACAGGATGTAGAAGATATGTATCGTCTTCTTGCTATTGCGAAATATAAAGATCGCTTCGTCATTCCGGGCACTCATCGTGAACAAGTGGCAGATTTATATAGCGAACAAGGAAGCTGTGGTTTAGCATTCGCAGGTGGTCCAGGCTCTTGTATGACAATTTCTTAAATAAAGGGGGCAGAAAAATATGAAACAAAGTTTACAAACTGCTTTTTCTTGTTCTTCATTCCTTCTCTCCTATCCTGAACTAGGGTGGAGGGAAGCTTTAACTGAATTACTAGAAGAGATTGAAGCGATTGAACAGGACGATGTTAAAGCTTCACTTGCAACATTTATAAAACAAGCGCTAAATAAAACAAATGATCAATTGATTGATAGTTACGTATATACATTCGATTTTGGTAAGAAAACAAATATGTATCTTACTTATATGAACACTGGTGAACAAAGAGAAAGAGGTATTGAATTACTGGAGTTAAAACAGCATTATAAAAAATCAGGTTTTGAAGTAACAGATAAAGAATTACCTGATTATTTACCGCTATTGCTTGAGTTTTTTGCAAATGCAAATGAGCAAGACAGTGAACCAATTATGAGTAAATACAAGGAGAACATACAAGCATTACACGTTCAGTTAAAAGAAGCAGGTAGTATGTATGAACCAATTCTTGCGGCTGTTCTACTCGCTATCGATACATGGGGTGTACAGACAAATTAGAAAGGAGAGTTGTTAAAATGATGGATCAATTTCTATGGGTATTGTTTCCCTATATCATTTTTGCAATCTTTATCGGTGGACATATTTTTAGATACAACTATGATCAATTTGGATGGACATCAAAATCTAGTGAACTATTAGAAAAGAAAATGCTCCGAATCGGAAGTCTATTATTCCACTTTGGGATTATGTTCGTAATTGGCGGTCATGTTATGGGGATTTTAATTCCAGAAGCTGTATACCGTTCAACAGGTATTTCTGAGCATATGTATCATGTAGTAGCAATTAGTTTTGGGCTTCCGGCAGGTGTTGCTTCTATCATCGGTTTAATTATATTAACGTACCGCCGCGTAACTGTAAAACGTATCATTGCAACGAGTACAAAGGGAGATTATATTGCGCTTATTTTATTACTTATCGTAATGCTAGCAGGACTTTCTTCAACATTTTTAAATATCGATTCAAAAGGATTTGATTATCGTACAACAATTGGCCCTTGGTTCCGAAGCCTCTTTATTTTCCAACCGAAAGTTGAATATATGATGGAAGTACCAGTATGGTTTAAAATTCATATTCTTGCAGGGATGGGTTTATTCGCAGTATGGCCATTTACAAGACTAGTACATGTATTTAGTGCCCCAATTAAATATGTAAGCCGTAGTTATGTAATTTACAGAAGACGTATTCCTAATGAATTGAAAAAATAATACTGCTGTAAACGGATAGGAGCTAATGGTTAAAACGAAACGAGGTCTAATATGGAAGGCCTCGTTTTTGTTTACAGAGGGAATAACCGTTAATAAATGGCTTAAATTGAAAAAAGATTAGCATCTAAATAAGACGCTAATCAATACTACAAACAGAAGCAGAACAATCTTCACAAGCAATTTCACATTTTAAAAATTGTAAATCGTGTATTGTAATCTTTCCTTTATGAATAGAAATTGTACCTTGCTTTTTTAATTCATTTAACATTCGATTTACACTTTCACGTGAAGTTGCACAGAAATTAGCAAGTTCTTGATTCGTTAATGGTAAATCGATGAGAATACCATTTTCCTTTAAAACACCATAACTATTTGTCATTCGTATGAGAGTAGAATATAGGGCACCTTTTTTGCCATGTAATACTAAATCTCGGAACTTCGTTTGCATTCTTCTTAAATGTTCACTAATCCATTTCATAAATTCAAATACAAGAGCTGGTTTTTGGAGTAATTCTTTTTCTAACGCTTCACGCTTTATAACGCCTACTTCAACATCTTCAAGGCATTTTGAATTTAATAAATACTTCGCATTATCCGTGAACAATGTTAATTCTCCAATAATGTCGTATGCCGAACAAATTCGAAGTGTTAGTTCTTGTCCGTCAGCACTAAGTTTACTAATTTGTACTTTTCCTGAGTGGATGATATAGAGTTCGGTTGCCTCCATACCTTCCTGAAAAATAAAACTACCTTTTTTAATTTGCATTTTATATTCAACAGATGCAAGTAATTCTTTTAAATCTTGAGATAATGTCATACTGTTTGCCACAGTGATCACCTTTCTTCTTATAAGCAATACATTTCCTATTTTGAGTGTAAATATGATGAAAATGCAAGAGCTATTTTAAAAATAAATTGAAATTTCAATGACCGTAAGGGGAAGAGATTTTCAGTTTTTAGTTTGAAAAATTCAATAGACAAAGTAGATGAGATTAAAGATGTGAACAAAATTCGAACGGATTTGTGAAAAATTTTTGAATGGGGAAAGTAATGTGAGAAAAGTCACATTGAATATGTAGCTTCTTTTTTATAATGAAGGCAAATAAAAAAATGAAAGCTTACTAAGGATTGTAGCAGAAAAGAAGGGATAGAGATGCACGAGAACATGAAAGATTCTTTAAAGCGGCCACTTCAAGATTTACGTATTTCAGTTATTGATCGTTGTAATTTTAGGTGTACATACTGTATGCCTGCTGAAGTGTTCGGACCTGATTATGCTTTTTTACAGGAAGAGCTTTTATTAACGTTCGATGAAATAGAAAGATTAGCGAGATTATTTATAAGTATGGGAGTAAATAAAATTAGGCTTACTGGCGGTGAACCTTTATTGCGTAAACACTTACCGACGTTAATTGCAAGACTTGCAAATCTAGAGGGCTTACAAGATATTGGACTCACAACAAACGGTATTCATTTAGCAAAACAAGCAAAGGCGTTAAAAGAAGTGGGATTAAAGCGTGTAAATATTAGTTTAGATGCGATAGAGGATTATGTCTTCAAAAAAATTAATGGACGAAATGTAAGCACAAAACCTGTATTAAAAGGAATTGAAGAAGCAAAGAAGGTAGGGTTAGAAGTAAAGGTAAATATGGTCGTAAAAAAAGGAGTGAATGATAGTCAAATTCTTCATATGGCTCGTTATTTTAAAGAACAAGAAATTCAGCTCCGTTTTATAGAGTTTATGGATGTGGGCAGTACAAACGGCTGGAACTTTGAACAAGTTATTACGAAGGAACAATTAATAGAGAAAATTAATCGTGTATATCCAATTGAGCCCGCTCAGCCTCGTTACTTTGGAGAGGTTGCGAAATTGTATCGATATGTAGGGAGTAATGCAGAAGTGGGATTTATTACTTCTGTTTCTGAGTCATTTTGTTCTTCTTGTACGAGAGCACGTATTTCGGCAGATGGTAAGTTTTTTACGTGCCTATTTGGAGAAAAAGGAACGGATTTGCGAACGCTTCTTCGAGAAAATATTTCTGATGCCTCACTATTAAAAATTTTACAACATACATGGCGATATAGAACAGATCGATATTCAGATGAAAGAACGGTTGAGAGTGCAAGTAAACGTCCAAAAGTTGAAATGTCTTACATTGGTGGATAGTGAAAGGAGGATTTCTTATGCAAGAGCGTTATTCAAGACAAGTGTTGTTTTCTGGAATTGGTGAAATGGGACAAAGAAAAATAAGAGAAAAGCATGTGCTCCTAATCGGTGCGGGTGCACTAGGGGCTGCGAATGCAGAAGCACTCGCTAGGATGGGAATTGGGAAATTGACAATTGCCGATCGTGACTATGTCGAATGGAGTAATTTACAACGGCAACAGTTATATACAGAAGAAGATGCAAAACAATGCAAACCAAAAGCAATTGCAGCGGCAGAACATGTAAGAAAGATTAATTCTGAAGTGGAAATTGTACCAGTTGTAATGGATGTCACAATGCAAGAAATAGAAGAGTTAACAAAAGAAGTGGATCTCATTATAGATGCCACTGACAACTTCGATACGCGCCTACTTATAAATGATATTTCACAAAAAGAAAATATACCTTGGATATACGGTGGATGCGTTGGAAGTTACGGTGTAACGTATACAAGTCTTCCAGGAAAAACACCATGTTTTCGCTGCTTAATGGATCATCCGATGGGCGGTGCAACATGTGATACAGCGGGAATTATTCAGCCAGCTGTACAGATGGTTGTTGCTCACCAAGTGACAGAAGCAATGAAAATATTGGTGGATGATTTCGAGACGCTACGAGGAACAATGTTATCATTTGATATTTGGAACAATCAATTTCTCTCATTAAAAGTAAATAAACAGAAAAAAAGTACATGTCCATCTTGCGGAAATACACGTACGTACCCAAGTTTAACATTTGAATCACAGGTGAAAACGGAGGTGCTATGCGGACGGAATACAGTTCAAATCTCTTCAGGAATAAAGAGAGTTCTAAATTTAAACGAAATCCAAAAAAGATTACAAAAAATTGTACATGTCCAAAAAACGCCGTACTTACTATCATTTCTAATTGATGAATATCATTTCGTTTTATTTACAGACGGTAGGGCATTTATTCATGGGACAAATGATGTGAAAATAGCAAAACGATTGTACGCAAAATATATAGGCTGAATAGAAAGTGAGTTTCACTTTCCAAAAACGAGGTGAAAAAGAATGTTATTAAAACGTAATCCAATTCCAGTGGCAGAAGCAGTTGCACGAGTAATGGAATATGCTTATCAGGGTGAAATAGAAGAGGTTTCTCTTATAGAAAGCTACGGTAGAACGCTTGGAAAAGATGTTATTGCAGATCATGATGTCCCGCATTTTGATCGCTCTCCGTACGACGGGTTTGCGATTCGAGCAGAAGATACGAAAGAAGCAAGTAGCAGTAATCCCATTCTGTTTGAAGTGATTGGTGAAATTGGAGCAGGTTTTGTTTTTACAGAAGATGTGAAAGCATTTCAAGCTGTCCGTATTATGACAGGTGCGGCAATTCCTGCGGGGTGTAATACAGTAGTTATGTTAGAGCTAACGGAAGGATTTGAAGAAAACGAAAAGACTTATATGAAATTGAAACGCTCCTTTGTTGCTGGGGATAACATTTCTTTTAAAGGAGAAGATGTAAAACAAAATAGCATTCTGGTGAAAAAAGGGACTGTTATTAATCCTGGAGTAGCAGCACTTCTTGCTACGTTTGGTTATAGTACCGTACGCGTTGTAAAACAGCCGGTTATTGGAATTGTAACGACAGGAAGTGAACTGCTTGAAGTACATGAACAATTAAAGACAGGGAAGATTCGAAATAGTAACTCCTATATGATAGCTGCGCAAATTGAACGAGCAGGCGGAGTTGTACGGTATTATGGACAATTCGCTGACGATTTTGAGACGTGTTATAACACTGTAAAAAAGGCGATAAAAGAAGTTGATATATTAATTACAACTGGTGGTGTTTCAGTAGGAGACTATGACTATTTACCTGCCATCTATGAGAGATTACGAGCTAATGTACTTTTTGACAAAATAGCGATGCGACCAGGAAGTGTGACAACTGTAGCTGAGGTAGAAGGAAAATTACTATTTGGTCTATCTGGTAATCCTTCTGCTTGTTATGTCGGTTGTGAATTATATGTTAGACCAGTGATTGGAAAATACTTGCATAGGGAAGATTCGCACATATATCGTGCAGAGGCAATTTTACAAAAAGACTTTCCGAAAGCAAACCCATTTACTCGTTTTGTAAGAGGGAGAGTGGAAATTGTAGATGGGCAATTACAAGTTACACCAGTTGGTTTAGATAAATCTAGCGCAATTTCTTCACTTGCAGAAGCGAATGCATTTATCGTTTTGCCAGGGGGAACGAGAGGATTTAAAGCTGGAATTACTGTTTCGGTACTGTTATTAGAATCAAACAACGGAAGTGAGTGGCCGTGGGAAGAGCCGCTTCGATCATACAAGTAATAGAAAAATAGGTTGCTAACTTATATAAAGATAAGAGGTGCAAAATGACACATACGTATTATGAAGTAATTGATACACCTATTTCAATTGAAGAAGTTACAAACAAAGTAATTCGTCGTGAGTGTGGTGCGGTTACTACTTTTATTGGTACTGTTAGAGAATTTACGAAAGGTCGACGTACACTTTGTTTAGAGTATGTAGCTTATAAGACAATGGCGGAGAAACAGCTTGAGAGAATTGGCACTGAAGTAGGAGAGAATTGGCCGGGGATATATGTCGCTATTACACATCGCATTGGTACATTACAAATTTCTGATCTTGCTGTTGTCGTTGCTGTTTCTACACCACACCGGAAAGCTGCCTATGAGGCGAACGAATATATTATGGAGCGTATTAAACAAATTGTTCCAATTTGGAAGAAAGAGTTTTGGGAAGATGGTGAGTCATGGATAGGTGATCAGTTAGAGAGGGTAACATATGCAAATGGTGAGCCTAGAAAGGAGATGAGAATATGATTGAAGTGCTATTATTTGCACATTTACAGGAAGAAGTAAGTAAGTCGTCATTGCACATAGATTGTGAAAATATTACAGTTGCGAAGCTGAAGGAAGTACTCATTAAGAAATACAACATAGCAATTTCAAACGAGATTATGGTCGCGATAAATGAAGAGTATGCAAATGAGAATGACATCATTCAAACTGGCGATATCGTAGCAATGATTCCGCCAGTAAGTGGTGGTTGATTCTTTTCAGCCTAATCATGTTAGGACGTGATTAGGCTGGAGAGAATGAATATAACTATGCATACATAGGAGGGAACAGGATGAAAAGTCCTAATTTTCAATTAAGTTTACAAACTTCTAATCTAATTATCGGTTTTATGGTATGGGTCATTTTATCATCATTAATGCCTTATATTAAAGCGGATATTCCATTAACTGCGGGACAAATTTCTATGGTCACAGCAGTACCTGTTATTTTAGGCTCTATTCTTCGTATTCCAATTGGTTATTGGACGAATCGTTTCGGAGCAAGAAAATTATTCTTTATTAGTTTTATTCTATTATTATTTCCTGTTTTTTATATTAGTGTTGCCAATTCTATGATGGATTTAATTATTGGTGGATTATTTGTAGGAATCGGTGGTGCTGTATTCTCTGTAGGAGTAACTTCTTTACCAAAATACTTTCCGAAAGAGAGTCACGGTTTTGTAAATGGTATTTACGGTGTCGGTAACGCCGGAACAGCAATTACTTCGTTTTTAGCACCTGTCATTGCAACTTCAGTTGGCTGGAGAACGACAGTACAATGTTATTTAGTTTTACTTGCAGCGTTTGCACTTATGAACTTTTTATTAGGTGATCGTAAGGAGAAAAAAGTGAATACACCACTAATGGAACAAATAAAAGGTGTATATAAAAATGAGAAACTTTGGTTTTTATGTATCTTTTACTTTTTAACATTCGGATCATTTGTCGCATTTACAGTATACTTACCAAACTTTCTAGTATCTCACTTCGGATTAGAGAAAGTAGATGCAGGTATGCGGACAGCCGGATTCATCGTACTCGCAACAATTATGCGCCCGATTGGTGGTTGGCTCGGTGATAAGTTTAATCCATTTAAAATATTAATCTTCGTATTTATCGGTTTAACACTTTCAGGTATTATTTTATCGTTTATGCCAAGTATGAACGTGTATACATTTGGTTGCTTACTAGTAGCATTTTGTGCAGGGATTGGTAATGGTACAATCTTCAAACTCGTTCCAATGTATTTCTCAGAACAAGCTGGTATTGTAAATGGTCTCGTATCAGCTTTAGGTGGACTAGGAGGATTCTTCCCACCGCTAATTTTAACATTACTATTCCAATTAACAGGTCATTATGCAATTGGATTTATGGCGCTATCAGAAGTCGCACTTGCTTGTTTAATTATTACAGTATGGATGTATAGCCAAGAGAAATTGTTAGTGATGTTAAAGAATCATTAATAAGGAAAAAGAACCATCCCAAAGTATATTGGGATGGTTCTTTTAGTAATAGGCTTCAACATGTTTTTATTGATATCTCAATAAACGCTTGTTTTCTATAAGAATGTGTTTTTAAAATGAAAAACAGAAGGCTTATGGAATTTTATTTTAAAATATAGAAGTCAAAAGTTATTCATTTAAAGGGTAGATTAGTGAAGGAAATCTTAAATCTATTCTAAAGATCGAACTCATTTTTAGAATGCAAATATTTAATTGAATCGGGATGTTTAGATGAAAAAAATATAAGTCCACTCAAGATAAACAAGTATCAGGTGTGTTAGGTGGTTTAAGCGACAAGTATGGGATTGATCTAAGTATTCTTCGCATAGTAACTGCAGTATCAGATTTTTTTAGGGCCAAATTTTTTGGTAAGGCTAACGGATATTGTGAAAAAAGTACTACACTAAAGAATACAGTTTAGTTCAATAAGATAAAATTATGAATTTGTATAAATAATCCATAATTTTCTTTATGAGTTATATTTGATATGTTAAAGAAAAGAGAGGGGAGGGAAATGAAATAAGAATTTTTGATGAGCATTTTCATATTATCGATTTCAGTTTTCTGATTATTGAGAACTAAGGGTGTTTTCCGATGAATGAAATGTGTCCACATTTAGTAAAGCGTTTAATCCAACTAAAATATATTTAGAATGAGGTTTTAAATGTTTGTATTTATTATATTAGACGTAATATTACCGATATTAATATTGATGCTAATTGGTGCAATCTTACAAAGAAAGTTCCAATTTAACTTAAAGCAGCTATCTACACTTATTACTTATTGCTTAATGCCAGCGGCTGTATTTGTGAATATATATGATATTCGTATAGAAACAGGTTTGTTGCTCCAGATAATATACTATTTAATGCTTTATAGTCTGAGTCTGATCATAGTAAGTCATTTCATTTCAAAAATATTAAAGTTAGAAAAAGGAGAAAGTGCAGCTCTAAAAAATAGCATTTCGTTAATGAATTCCGGTAATTATGGGTTACCAGTAAGTCAATTGATTTTCAGTCACAATCCAGTGGGGGTTTCCATTCAAATTTTTATTGTTATTTTCCAGAATCTTTTAACTTATTCATATGGGATATATAACTTACTATCAGCAACAAAAACAATCGGAGGTATTATTCAATCATTTCTAAGACTGCCTGTATTTCATGCACTCGTATTAGGGGTTTTCTTTCAATCTTTTACAATTCAAATACCTAATTCTATCTTGCTACCTCTTAATCAGCTTGCGAATGGTTTTGTTGCAATAGCACTCATATTGCTAGGGGCACAATTATCTAACATTAAACTTAATTTTTTCCATCGAGTCATAACATGGGCTTTAATTGGAAGGTTACTGATGGGACCATTATTAGCACTTGCCGTAATATACATACTAAACATCGATGGTATTGTTGCACAATCATTATTTATTGCAAGTTCTTTTCCTACTTCAAGGAATACATCAACCATTGCTATGGAATATCAAATAGAGCCTGAATTACATGCACAAATCGTTTTATTTTCAACACTTTTCAGCATTATTACAGTAACTGTCGTTATTTATTTGTCATATATTTTGTTTTGAATATACGTGTTAAAACGAATAGATTTGAGGCGGTAAATGATGGCGGAAATCCCATAGATATGAGAAGAAAACAGTCTATGATATATTGGGTATCGTTTACAATTGTACCATGTCTGATAATCAAGTAGCTTAATTCAAAAAAAGGAAACTCGTTGCGGGTGATTTCGTATGAAAATCTTTAAAGCATCTACATATAGACTTGCGAAAAAAGACACAATTTCGCTTATAATTGACGTTACATGAGCTTAGTTTGATAGCGGTGGGGTGGAGTGTCAAGTAAGAAATTTTTCTTTATTGATTTTATGCGGTTTTTCCGCAAAATTGTAACTAAGGGGGATTCCAAGTTGAGTAAACAGAATATCAGCACAACAGTTTCAGGAGATATAATTGTTACCCATCTAGTTGGCAATATAAAAACAGATGATGTGTATGAATGGTTTAATGGTTTTGAGCGGGTTTGTCAGCAATTCATTTCTGAAGGGCGGAAATACAAATTGTTGGTGGATAGAAAAGGATACACGCCAAATCATTTTTCTGTTCAAAAAGTATGGAAAGAGAAGTTCTTCAATGAAATCATTTTGAATAACAGTAAGGCAATTGCATTTCTCCTTGAAGAGGGGGAGATAATGGATTATTTACAACAATCTAATACGAAAGAATCTGTGAGATTTTTTGATGATTATGAACAAGCGCTAATTTGGTTGAATGAATATCCAATATAAAACCTGTATTGAAGCAGTTGCTCTCAAGTAACTGCTTTTTTGTCCGTAATTGTTGCCGTTATTTTTCTTCACAGATTCTTGTCCAATTGTTTGTCTGATCCTAAAAAACGAAACTAAAGCAAAAAGAACAAACGCCTCTAAAAAACGTTTGTTCACAGTTAATTCCTATTTTAGCTAAGTGATAGATTACATTTTATGAGTACGAGAAAGTCTTTTTATAAGTTTAGGAAGGACAGAAGTTAATTCCTGTTTCATACGCTTCGTAAACGATGGGTCCTTACCTGAAGTCGAAATAGTGACAACATATTCATCATTTCGAATGACACCAGGTGTGTGAAACGATGATGCTGTACCATCACTTACAACGTTAACCCACTGGAAATCATGAGCGGCCTGTTTGACCATCATATTTAAAGCATGTTGATTTGTAGCTGCATAAATTAGATGAGCATCTTTAATATCATCATTACTAAAAGTTTTTTGCTTCCAAGTAATATAAGGAAGTTCTTTCATTTCCTCGCAAATCTCGGGGCTAATAACGGTGACGAAAGCGCCTGTATCTTTTAATCCAGACGCTTTTCGATATGCAATTTTACCTCCACCAATGATAACGACCACTTTATTTTGCAGATTAAACATAAGAGGGTACATGTTATACATCATATATGTATTCCTCCATTCGTTCTAACAATGTTAATTTCATATATGTATCAAACTGTAGGCAATTACAAGTCGTCACGTGATCGTATTTTTTTGTATACAACTTAATTTTTTGAAGCAATAATCCGGTAAAGAGAAGGTAGGGCATGACATATACATGGGATGCAGTTGATGTTATAGTCTTTAGCTCAGCAGTAAAAGAGGGCGTTCCTTTCGTTAAAAAGGAGCATGATACTGGTAGACTGAGTTTTTGTTCGACAGCTGCTCCGATTTGTTGTAACTCATGTATCGGCTGAAAATCACTACTACCTCTCCCTACGAGTAAAACACTACTACCTTGCATTGGCATAGTTTCACGTATTCTTTTCACTACAAGTTCAACCATATGCGGATGCGTACTAAAAGGTTGTACAACTGAAAATGAGATATGTGGATATTGATTTTTCATTTTCGCTATCTCCAAAGGAATATCACGTTTATAGTGAGCTGCTGCAAATAATAAAACAGGTACAATCATTATTTCAGTTACTCCCTCTATTATCGTTTCTGTAACTGCATCCGAAATAGTAGGTGTCGTTAGTTCTAGAAAAGCTATTTTTTGAATTCTTTCGTTTCGCTCTTTCATAACAGATTGAATAAATTGAATGAATTGTTCATTACCTTCTTGTAGCCGGCTTCCATGTCCAACATATACAATTCCTTTCATTGTCTCACCATGTCTTTCTTCATAAGAGTTTCTTGTAATTGATGATCTACGTTATGAAACCCAACTTTATTTGCATAGTGTAAAGTTGGAACGTCGGTATACGAGAATGGGAGAGTAAGAATATTGATAAAGCCAAGGCGTTTTATTTCTGCTAGAAACGTATCAATAGAAGCACGACCTTCAAATACAATGCTATCCCATGAGAATTCAGAAAGAATACGTGAATGAATTTCATCGAAGCGATGATCAATTGTATACTCATGAGTCATCATATAGGAACCAGCACCAATTTTTTCTTGAATAACAGCAATTCGGTTAATGTTTCGTCCTAAATAAATCGTTGAATTCGAAGAAAATTGCGCAGGTTTACTGAACAATCCATATTGCATGAGCTTTTCTTGAATAGAAAGGTTCATATACTGAAGTTCTGCCTGTAAGGAACGAATATCTTTATGATATTTACTGCATGATTGCATTAAGATGTCTACACTGTCAGCGGAACAAAATACAAGACGATCAACGTTAAAAATCTTATTGATTTGTTCAGAGGTTACTGTGTATTCTTTCTTTTTGAAAGTTGGAATTTGATATATTTCTGCACCGGACTCTTGTAACTTTTGCTTTATTGCGCTTTTTTTATTTGTTGCAGCTGCAAATAAAACTTTCTTGCCGTGCAATGGTTTACGTTCTTTCCAAGAGATTTGATTCCGCAAAGTAACAACATCACCAACAATTGTCATAGAAGGATTAGAAATATTTTCGTTTTTGACAATAGAAACAATGGTAGACAGTGTCCCTGTGACAACGCGCTGTTTACCAGTTGTACCCCATTCAATGACTGCTACTGGCGTATCTTCTTTTTTTCCTGCTTGTAGTAAGTTTTCACAAATTGTAGGTAAGTTTTTTATACCCATGTAGTAGGCAATCGTGTCGCTATTGTGAGATGAATTATATTTTCCATGATCGGTTAAGGGACCTTTTGCATGTCCGGTTAGTAAAGTAACGCTATTACTGTAGTTACGGTGGGTAAGGGGGATACCTGCATAGCTACTAGCGGCGATGCTAGATGTAATGCCTGGTACAATTTCATATGGAATATTTGCTGCTGCTAAAGTTTCTGCTTCTTCACCAACACGGCCAAAAATAGATGGATCTCCGCCTTTTAATCGGACAACAATTTTGCCCTCTTTCGCAAATTGAAGAAGGTGTGCGTTAATTATTTCTTGTCGCATAATATGATTCTTTGGCATTTTTCCGCAATACATAAGTTCACATGTTTGTTTTGTATAGCTAAGAAAGAAAGGGTTTAGTAAACGGTCATATAAAACAATATCTGCATGTTTTAAACACTCTATCGCTTTTTTTGTAATAAGCCCTTCATCACCTGGTCCTGCACCAACTAAATATACATATCCGTTCATAATTGCACCTCATCAATTTTTATTTAAAAGGAAGCCAGAGGAGGCTTCCTTTCGAAAATTACATGTATAAATAAATGTCACCGTCAATAACTTCTACTTCGTATGTTTGAATACAGCCGTCATCAGGTTTTTGAACTTCACCTGTTAGTAGTGAGATTTTCCAATCATGCAGTGGACAAAAGACGAATTCTCCAGACACAATCCCTTCTGCTAACGGTCCGTTTTTATGAGGACAACGATTTTCTACAGCTCGAATATCGCCATTTGAAAGGCGGAATAGGGCGATAGACATACCTTTCATTTGCACTTCTTTACCGATTTGAATAGCAAGATCTTCCGCACGCATAACTTTTATTTTTTCTTTCGTGTGTATCATTTAGATCACAGCTCCTTATTTCACAGTTTCTACTTCATACATCGCTTTTAATGATTTCGTTTCTAGTGCTTGTCCCCATGCTTCCGTATATGTTCTACGAGCTGTTTGGAAACGTTCATTTAACGTAGTAACCATACTTGCATCTTGTAGTATTTCTTTTATGTGATCGAAGCCTAAACGTTCTGTCCAGTAGGCGGTACGCTCTCCGTAAATACCAGTTTCACGATAATATTGCATGTAAGCTGCAGCGATGCGAAGGACATCATCTTCAGTAGGGACAATCATTACAAAATCAGCTTCACGTACTTCTGTACCACCATTTCCGCCAATATAAAGTTGGTATCCATTTTCGACACAAACAACGCCAAAATCTTTCGTCAGTACTTCCGCACAGTTACGCGGACAGCCCGTTACACCCATCTTCATTTTATGAGGTGTATCTACCATTTCTAATGATTGTTCAAGGAGCATACCAAGTCCTAATGAATCTTTCGTACCGAAACGGCAGAAGCGAGAACCAACACATGATTTTACATTACGAAGCGATTTTGAATATGCATATCCCGAAGTCATATGTAAGTCAGCCCATATGTTAGGTAAATCTTGTTTCTTAACACCATATAAGCCGATTCGGCTTGCACCTGTAATTTTCACAAGAGGAACATCGTACTTTTTCGCAACTTCAGCAATTTTCATTAAATCATCAGCTGTTGTAACGCCTCCGTACATACGTGGAATAACAGAGAATGTACCATCGTGCTGGATGTTACCATTCATTCTTTCATTAACGAAACGGGACGATTTATCATCTTCATATTCTTCTGGAATCGCCATACGTAAATAGTAGTTTAAAGCAGGGCGGCATTTCGAACAGCCGTCTTCATGTGCAAAACCAAGAACATTTCGTACTTCTTTTGGAGATTTTAAGCCTTTCTCGTGAATGGCTGCTACGACTTCATCACGGGATAAAGGTGTACATCCACACATACCGGCAGATTGCGCTGAGGCATCAAAAGCATCTCCAAGTGTATGAGATAAAACTTGTTCCACAAGTGGACGACATTTACCACAAGAACCTGCGGCTTTCGTACAGCCTTTAACTTCTTCAAAAGTCGTTAACTCTTGTTCTAAAATGGCGTGAACGATTGAACCTTTCGTAACACCATTACATCCACAAATCGTGTCATCCGCACTCATTGTAGCAACGTCAAATTCACTTTCTTCACCAGCTTTGTGAAGAAGGGAAGCTGGTGTATATTCTTGTATATCTTCTTCCTTCTTTAACATGCTAAAGAGACGTGTACCGTCAGCTGTGTCACCATATAAAACGATACCGACGACTTTATTATCACGAATTAATACTTTTTTATAGGAACGTTTACATTCATCAAAGATTGATATTGCTTTCGTTTGATCATCTTCATAAATTTGACCAGCAGAGAATAAATCACAACCTGCAACTTTTAATTGCGTACCGACGATACTGCCCGAATATCCATCAGTTTGTAAATTTGTTATATGTTTTGCTAGTATCGCACCTTGTTCATAAAGAGGAGCAACAAGTCCATATGCGATACCGTCATGCTCTGCACATTCTCCAACTGCATAAATGGACTCATCATTTGTTAGCATATAGTCATTGACTACAATACCGCGATTTACAATTAAACCAGCATCTTTTGCTATTTGCGTATTTGGGCGTATTCCGACAGCCATTACGATTAAATCACAATCTACAACTTCACCATCTTCAAATTGAATGCCCTCAACATGGTCTGTACCAAGAATTTTTACAGTTTTCTTTTCCATTAGAAATTTCATGCCTTGCGCTTCTAAATCTTCGCGCAGAAGAGAAGCTGCTTTCGTATCTAGTTGTTGCTCCATTAAGTTTGGCATTAAATGAACAACATGTACGTCCATCCCTAAGTCAATAAGACCTCTTGCGGCTTCTAAACCAAGTAACCCACCACCAATGACAACAGCCTTTTTCTTTTCATTAGCGGTATCAATCATAAATTGTGTATCTTCAATTGTTCGAAATCCTGTTACACCAGGGAGAGTGGAACCTTCTACAGGCAAAATAAAAGCACTAGAACCTGTTGCGATAATGAGTTTGTCATATGTAAGAGTACGATTCTTTTCTGTAATAATAATTTTTTCTTCTCGGTTAATACTTTGAACTTTTTCATTTGTATACAAAGTTATTTCGTTTTCTTCATACCAACTGTATTCATTCATAATGATATCTTGCATATTTGTTTTGCCTTGTAAAACATGAGAGAGCATAATACGGTTGTAGTTTGGATGAGGTTCATCTCCAAAAATAGTAATCTCATATGAATCACTATCATGTTTTAATATTTCTTCCATACAGCGTATGCCAGCCATACCATTTCCGATCATAACTAAACGTTTTTTCATTTTCGTTTCCCCTTTTTCTGTGAAATGTTGAACAAAGGATTATGTTTTTATTATAGAAAATCAAAAAAGAAAGAGATGTGATGTTTATCACATTTTTATAATGATTCACAAATTGTTAAAATTCGGATTTATTCGAGAGGGATGTGTATAGTCTTTACCAAATGAAAGAGCAGGACATAAGTATGTATACTCATGTCCTGCTCTTTATTTATGCTCTCGTAATGGCACGTGGAAATAAAATATTATTTTCTAAATGAATGTACTCAAATAAATCAGACTCTAGCGCTTCAAGACGTTGGTAAACAAGTCGATAAGTACCGCAAGCTCCTTCTGGAGGAGTAAAGTCATTTGTAACTTTACGAAGTTCTTTAATAATGTTGCCTGCGTGGTTATGTTCATTTTCCAACTCATCTACTACTTTACGTAATTTCACATAGTTTTCGTCAATTGGATTTTGTTCAAATTCTAAAATTAATGGGAAATCTTCTGTTTCTTCTTTAATTAAATGCTGTTCTAATTCCATCTTTAATTCGTGAAATAGCTTATGAATTTGAGCTAAGTGAGGCTGACTTGCTCCGTGGACGCGTAATACTTTCGTCACATACGGACTTAACTGTGGTAATTCTTCATTTAAATAGCGATGATGCTTATTTATAACATAATCAATCAATTCACGATAAGAAGCATTTTTCCAATCAATTTCAGATTCATTTAATCGTTTCGTATTATTATAAAGTGTATTTAATTCTGTAAGTACTTCTGTTGCTGATAAATTTCTTTCATGAATTGCATCAATAAGTGGTTTATTACCACCACAACAAAAGTCTATTCTATATGATTTAAAAAGATTACTAGCTTTCGGAAATTGTGTAACAATCTCACCGACAATAGAAGTTTCAGTAAATGTATGTTCCATATGAATGCCTCCATAAAGTTTAAATGTAATATCTGAATTAAGAATAGCGATAAATGAAAAACAATGTGGTGATTGAAATCACTTATAATGTGTCAATTTTAAGGATAATCAAATGAGTTTTATAAAAGGAAGAGGGAGAGGGAATTCGTCATAATAGTTTCTGATAATAAAAAAGAAGCTTACTAGAAGCTTCTTTTTTACTACTATTTTTCACATGCAACTCCATCGCCATCACGATCAAGATGTGAGTCATAACCTGGTTGTCCTTTATATAGAGGAGCTTTCCCGGCAGCTCTAACTGCGGCACAATTTTTGTAATATGCACTACTAGTATTTCCTGAAGCAGGTTGTGTTTGAGCTTGCTGTGCTTTTTGCTCTTCTTGTTGCTTACGAGCTTGTTCATCAGCCTGACGTTTTTGCTCTTCTTGTTGCTTACGAGCTTGCTCATCAGCTAAGCGTTTTTGCTCTTCTTGTTGCTGCTCATCAGCTAGGCGTTTTTGCTCTTCTTGTTGTTTACGAGCTTGTTCATCGGCTAGACGTTTTTGCTCTTCTTGTTGTTTACGGGCTTGTTCATCAGCCTGGCGTTTTTCATCCTCTTGCTTACGAGCTTGTTCATCGGCTAGACGCTTCTCATCTTCTTGCTTTTGAGTTTTTTCGTCCGCCTCTTTTTTCTTTTTGCTATCTTTCTGTTCTTCATTGTTAGAAGCAACTTTTGTACTAGTTGCTGTCGTTTTTTCAGAAGAAGAATCTGAAATACCTGATAGCGCAACAAAAATGACAAATAATACGGCTGTAATAATAAATTGTTTTTTCGCTACACCTGTTTTCTTAATAACAGATAAGATTGCTAGAACAAGGAAGAATATAAATAGAATGAAACTTAAAGTAGAAAAAAACTCGACGACGGGGTGTTCCGATTTTGTTGTACCGGCCGTTATTAATATAATAGAAATCATAAAAAGAATAACGGTAGGACGTCCATATTGTTTTGCTTTTCCATTTTTCTTAAAGAATGAAATAATACATAAGATTAAAAAAATAAAAGCAATAAAAAATAAAGCTGCACCAATATTACTTAAAATCGTCATTTTTATACCTCCATTTGTAAGATTCTTCTTATTGATTATATAGGAACTTATTGGATATTACACGTTTTATATAAATTTAGAAAGTTAATATTTTTACTAGACTTATAAACATTTATTTTATATATAGGGAAAAATAGATATATATCCTATTACGTTTTGAAAGAGATTTCATAAATTATAGTATATCGATTGAAAGGAGGAGATTTGAATGGAATTTCAATTGTTGGTAACTTGTATATTACAAGAAGGTAATGCTTACTTTTTAGTAACGAAGGTAGACGATGTTATTACGTTAAAAGTACCGATTACTGCGGGAGTAGCAGGTTTATTTTTAGCTTTAGGTGTACCAAGATGTTCTTAATTTAAATCTCTATAGTAGAAGGGGAAGGGACATGCCTTCCTTTTCTACTATTACATAATATAATTATGTAAACTTAAATATCATATTTGTGATAGCACGTTTGAAATGGACATGCATATACTATAATGTTTCATTGGATGTTAGCGGTGAAAGGTAGTTTTAATAAGTGCATCCAGTGATGTTTTTAAGTTATGAAAATAAAAGAGGTGCTATTATATATGAAAAGAAAAACATTTGATATTCCAGTTACATTGCGAAGAGAGTGGTTTTTACTAGAGTTAGCTTATTTAACGAAAAAATATGGAATTGAAATTGCAACTAGCAAAATGGATGCTGCACCGTTTTTAAGAGATCAAGTTACAGAATCAAAGATAGGGAAAGGGTTACAATACGATAAATATGATGATGAATATATAATTGAAAATTAAAGGGTAACAACAAAATTAAATTAATTTATAACAAAGTATAAAATAAAGCAGATTCTAAATATAGAATCTGCTTTATTATGAAGTACTTGTAGTCAACTAACCTCTTTCTAGTGTTTTTCCTACATATTTCTCTTGCGTTATTCCAAAAGATTCACGAAGAATGCGAGCATAATCTTTAGATTCTATTGGTCGTTTATTTTTAGTGCCTTTAAAGGTTTCTGTATAATTTTTATTTGTTAATGATATGTGACCATAAGTAGTTAATTTACAAGTGATAGCCCCTTTATTAAAAGGAGATTCTTTATGCTCTACAATCACTTTTTGAATGTTATTCACTTTTTTCTCATCTATTGGATCTACAGTGAAAGCATAGCCTATTTTCCATTCGTTTGAAGGTTCAGATTGTAAGAAACTTGTAGATTCCCCGTTAGCTCCTTTTCTCATTTCTAAAATATGCGTACCTTTTCGAGTATTTCGCTTACGAATTCGATATTCTCCTGTTTGAGAGGAGATGACTTCTCCGTTAAAAGGGACTGGATGTAAAGGGAGATGAGATGCAAAACCTGCATCCACAACATAATCTTTATCCTCATGACTTAATATGATAATGACATGACCATCATCGGGTTTCCATTTATTATCGTACAGATCATAAACAGTACCGGCTACTTTGTATACTTGAAACCCACAATCAATTAAAAAATAATACAATAAGGAGTTTAATTCATAACAAAGTCCACCTCGTTTTTGAATAAGTAACTTTTCTATTAAGTTATCTTTTGAGATATTTTTAATAGTACCAGCCATAATATCAAGATTTTCATAGGGGAGAATCATTCCCATTTTTAAGAGAATTTCATCTAAATCATCAAATGTTATTTCTTTTGCAGGAATTTTTAAGCGTTTAAAAAACTCCTTTTGTAAATTGGTCATCATAAAGTATTCTCCTTTCTTTTTACAGAATTTTCTTCTGCTCACCGATAGGTTAGTACTTCTAAAAAGTTAATTCAAGTGCGCGGAAATTATCATAATATATGTTTCTGGAAATGTGATTGTTTTTTCTGAAATTTCAGTTTAATTTTTAATCGTAGGAAAGTCTTATAATATAAGCTCCTTTAAAATTAGTTTGTATTTAATGAAAAGAAAGTACAGATCTTTATTATATTTTTAAATAACTAACTAGTAATAAAATGTTTTTTTACTAAAATTTTTTCAAGATTTGTATGCTTTATATAAACAATATTGATTTAAAAAATATCTGGATGTAGCTAAGTAAACAATTATTGAGAAACTTTTTTGTCGTATTCTATCAAAAGGAAGAGGTAGAAACAAAGAGAATAACGAGAGTTAAGAAAGAGGGTATACAACTAGTAACCTTCTAAAAATAGGGCTAACATCTTTTTAAAATAAAAGATTAGCTATTATTAAGGAAGGGAAAATATAAAATATTATAAAGAACACCTTCTTTCAAAAAAATAGGGGGAGTAATATGCGACTGATGAGAAGATGTGTGGCCTTACTAATTGTATTTTTTATCATGGCTCCAACGATTAGCACAAATGTACAGGCAGAAGTTGTAAAAGAGCTTGGAAAGGGGTTTCCTGATACAGAAGTATTCACACCTGGAGAATGGTTTTTAGGCCAAAAACCTGCTAATTATGATGAGAATAAACCGCCAATTCTCTTTGTACAAGGAAGAAATGGTAATGCTGATAGTTGGTATGGAAAGACAGTATATCATGATATAAATGATATGTATGATTATGCTTTAAAAGCAGGCTATCAAACAGTGTTTATACAATTGTATGATGCTGCGGGGAAAGGTTCGGCTAGTCAGTGGGATAACGGAAAATTGTTAGCACAAAAACTGGAAGAAATATATAATCATTTCGGTAAAAAAGTTAATATTGTAGCGCATAGTAAAGGTGGTATTGATACACAAGCCGCATTAGTTGAATATGGTGCGAATCGATTTGTTGGAAATGTTATTACACTTGCTACACCGCATCACGGCTCAAATTTAGCAGATTTGTCATATAGTTGGTGGGCAGGGTGGCTTGCTTCTATATTAGGTCAAAAAGATGATGGTACGTACTCGTTACAAATAGGTGAAATGGCAAAGTTTCGTTCAATAATAGATAACAACCCAGCAGCTAAATTAAACCGTTACTATACGGCTACTGGAACTAGCTGGGGGCCAACATTTTCTGCATTATCTATGGGTGGGTTATATTTATCATCGTACGGTTCAAATGATGGACTAGTAAATGAATGGAGTGCCAAGCTATCGTACGGTACACATTTATTTACAGATTCCAGATTTGATCATGACAATATAAGAAAAGGATCAGCTGTTTTTGCACGAATTGAACCATATTTACGTACGACAAATGTGGGATTACCAGCTTTAGTAGCATCCAGCACTAGTTCAAATGAAAATCTAGAACAATTAAATACAACTTCAAATCAAAATATTTTAGGAGGCGAATTACCACAAAATCAGTGGATAGAGCAAAGTATTTCTGTTGATAAAAAGGCTGAAGGAATAGTTTCTGTACTAACTGCTTCTTCTGATGTTGAAGTACAAATGGTATCTCCAAAAGGAAAAATCTATGCAAATAAAGATAGCGCTATAACTACTAGTGAAGGCGAATCTTTCTTTAATGGGGCGACAATTAGAACATTTAAGTTTGATAAATTGGAAGTAGGCGAATGGAAAATCAAAATGATGGCGAAGCAGTCGAAAGATGCATATTTAGTTGTAAGCGATTACAAGGGTGGCGCGCCATTTGTTCTTCAAATGCCTACAAAAGTTAAAGTAAATAAACCTGAGTATAAACTGAAAAAATCACCTGTAGCACCTGAAATGAAAGGGGATCTTTCCATAACAGTAAGAGTCGTTAATAAAGAAGGTAAGTTAGTCTCTGAATTTAATGAATTACAAAATGTTAATACGAATACATTTACAGGTGCTTTGAAAGATATAAAACAACCGGGAGTATATAACGTTACGATGGATATAAAAGGGATGAATAAAGAAGGAAAATCATATAATCGTACGATTGTTAAGTCGGTTTATGTAGAGAAATAAGGAAGAATAAATAAGTATAATAAAAAAGTGCAGAAATCTTGTGTTAGAAAGAATTCTGCACTTTTTTTGCGTGATGAAAGATAATAAAAGTCGAAGAAAACTGTTATTCAATAAAAAAAGATGCTGAAATAGCATCTGAATGTAAAGAAATAATATTAACTTAGTTTTGTAACTGTTAATTCAACTGAATTTATACCATTGTCACAAGTTGCAATACTTTGACGATTAAAACCACTATTATTTCTAAGTTGAAGAGTTGAATTAGCAGGCACTGTAACAATCGTTTCGCCAACAAGTTGAAGACATTCGTTATTTGATGAAGTATTCATTTGAATAGCGAAGTCACCTTGACTATTAGCAAGTGGATTATTATTTAAAAATATGGTTATGACTGGGATATGTGGAAATACAGGATTTAAAGTAGTATTAATACTGGAAATGAACGAAACTCTATAATCACCAGCTTGTCTAAAGTGTATAGTAGTGGGATTTAGTAAGGAAACGCCTCCTGCTAAAGGTCCAACGTGATTAAATGGAAAAGGATCGCCAAAAGGAACAGTTATAAATTCAGTTTGCCAAAAAGTTCCGTATGCAGGACAGCTTCGTTTATGTGAATGGTCACATGAACATTTTTTATACGAGTTTGAAGAATGATAGTATGAACCCAATATATTACCTCCTATTCTTAATAAATTTAAACCACATAGTAGTTTATGAAGGTGAATCACAATTGGCGTGTATGCTTGTACTATAAAAGGAGATAGATGTGGAATATAAAGTGGTCAAATGATGAAATGTAGTATTTGGGTATTACCTGTAACACCTTTTGAAGATGATAAGGTTCATAATTTGATAGAAAAATAAATGGAATTTCTAAATAGATTGAAGTAATGAGGAAACGTTTATCCCGCTATTTTCCGAGCAGTAAGACTCCCATCTCAAAATTCAGCGAAAGCAAAGAAGTTAGGTGGGGATGAACAAAACCCCCACTCATTAAAGTTTCACTTTACTATATTAATTTCGTCTGACAAACAGCAATATTATCTTTCGCTGTATGGATGTTATCATTTGGTGAAGTTATGGCATTTAACTGTATGTATATTAGGTTATTCAGTTTATTTTTTTATTTGCGTAGCTGAGCAGGAAGAAGTCAGAAAATATAGAATAATGTACATATGAAGCATCGTTTGTTTTTGGTGTGAATAGTAATTAAAGATACGCTAAAATATTTAAAATTGTAACGAAAGAGAGATTAAATAATAGAGGGAGCAACTTACATGGAAAATATATTAAAGGTATCTTCAAAATCAAGCCCAAATTCAGTCGCGGGTGCAATAGCGGGTGTACTAAGAACAAGTGGTAATGTGGAAATTCAAGCGATTGGGGCTGGAGCTATAAATCAAGCGATTAAAGCAATTGCGATTGCAAGAGGGTTCGTCGCTCCAAGTGGTATTGACTTAGCCTTCGTACCAGCATTTCAAGAGATTTCTATCAATAATGAAGAAAGAACAGCGATTAAATTAATTGTAGGCCCTAGAAAGAAAAGGTCTTAGTAGAAGAGAGTGTTACTATAAGGGGAAAAGACCAATAGACTTCCCATGTTAGATACGTTATTTTATGTAACCGATCCTTGGGTGTGGACATGGCATTATGCCGGACGCATGTCTGTTAAGTTCTCCTTAAACTTAGCGAGTGTTCTAGATACTTAAAAATGCCAAATCCTTTATGATATAAGGGATTTGGCATTTTTGATGTTTTAAAAATAAACACCCTTAAAACTGCTCATTTTTTTCCCAAGATTCAACGATATAGTATGGAAAACCTTATTATATCAAGGTTTATAAGTGTTGGTTTTCCTCGATGCTCACATTTTGCTCACATTAAATCTTTTCATTTGTTATCAGGTGTTTTCATTAGATTTTATTATGCTCTCGAAGTTTTCTGCTGCTTGTCGCTGCATGTTCTGTGTGATGTGGCTATACTTGTCTAAAGTCATTTGAATAGATGAATGTCCTAAGCGATCTTGTACGATTTTAGGATGTTCTCCAGCCTGAAGCATAAGTGTAGCATGAGTATGTCGTAAGTCGTGTATACGAATCCGAGGAACACCAGCTTTTTTATAGTGATCATTCAAAAAGCGATGAGGAGCATCTATATGTAAGGGCGAATGTATCGTATTGCCGGTGAAAATAAACGCCTCTTCATTCAAGTGTATACCCCAACGGAAAAATTCTTTCTTTTTATAGGAGTAGTAGGATTGTAACTTTCCTATAACAAAAGAAGAGATACTAATACTTCTATTTGAGGACTTAGTTTTTGTAGCAGCTTTAAATAGTCCTTTTTCTGTTTTTACAAGTGATTTATTAACCAGGATACGTTTATTATCAAAGTCAATATCTTTCCATGTTAGTGCAAGTAATTCTCCGCGTCTCATACCTGTATAGATTGCAAGTAAGAAGAACATATGGTACTTAATATTTTTTTCTTTTAGATACTGGAGGAATCGATTACATTCTTCGCTAGACCATGTTTTCATCTCACCTTGCTCTTCACGTGGTTTTTTAACCTTATTCATTATATTATCATGTATGATTTCCCATTCTACTGCATGTTTGAATATGCATCGGAAGCAGCGATGGATATTGCTGATTGTACCATTTGACAGGCCTTTTTCTTTAAGTTCAGCATAGTAGCTTTGAATCATTACGGACTTAATACTTTTAATTTTTTTATAACTAAATGGGGGAAGGATATAGAGCTTAACTAAGCTTATGTCTTTTTCATAAGATGTAATTTTTAATTCAGCTTTACGAAGGGGCTTTAATTTTTCCCACACATCTAAAACAGTTAATTGTTTGTCATCAAAATATATTCCTTTCTCTATCTCTGTAATCATCGTTGCAGCAGCATTTTGGGCTTCTTTTTTTGTTCTAAATCCACTCTTGCTTTTTTGCTGGCGTTTTCCTGTGGCCGGATCTATACCGATATCAATTGTAAAAGACCACGTATTTCCACGTTTACGAAAACTTCCTTTCATATTCAATACCTCCTAAATCGTTATTTTTGAAAATTACAGTATTGTGATATTTGATTCTGTAATTTACTTGCTAATAATTGATTTTCATAATGTAAAAGCCTTTTTTCAGCAAACTGTGTTGTTACATTAAACTTTTCTGAGATTATATATGCTTTTAACTGTAGGGGAGGAAGCTTTCGTAACATAAAAGTAGGTACACAAAATTGTTGTGCGAAGTTTTTAGCCTTTGCTTCTTGATAATTTAGAAACATTTGATGCATTAATAATTGATTACCTGAATGAAATAGGATATGACAAGTCTCGTGGCCAAAATCCTCCCATTGTTCTTGCTGAGAGATACGATTATCAATAACTAAGTTAGCTATTTGATTTCTTTCCATTGCATGACTTCCAAACGGAGCAAAGTACAGCAAAATGTTTAGCTTTTTCGCAATCTCCATCATATCAATTTGCTCGGGAACAAAAATAGATAAGGATTGGTACAAGTGCTGGATATAGTCTTCAAGTTGTGTATTGTAATAGGGTTGCGATTGAAACAAAATTTACACTCCATTCAAATAAAATAAGAACATTCGTTCTTATTTTATAATGGAAAAGTAAAAATTGGAAGGCAAACTTATAAGATAGGGTATTGATATAATTATAATCCACTATCTATTAACAACTTAAGGAACTGGCTATATGTGAGAGGAAGTCTCCGTTATGCGAACAGTAATAATTCCTCAATAAGAATATAATTATACAGAAAGTAGGAGTAGGTTTAGGTGTATTCAAAATTTTAAATCATTTAGAGTTTTATCTATATTAGACATACGCTTGAATTCAGGTAATTAGCAGATAAAATGAGGGTAATATTAGAGGTGTAATACTTGTCCTATCAGATTAGTATATATAACTATAAATCTTTATATTATTATTTAATAATTTAAAAAGGAAATGAATAAACAAAAATAACTACACTTATTGAGTTTTTTTGTTTATTCATATAATTAACGTTTGTTTTCTTTTTGTTTGATAAATTCCCAAAATTGTTTAAGTTCTTCTTGTTTCTCTGGAGAGGCGTCTTTAATATCTTTAAACCAGAGACCTAAGTTTTGATCTTCAAAAAGATTTTCCACAAATAATCTATTATTAGAATCACTTTCTCTTCCTAGAAGATAGTCAGAAGAAACGTTAAAAATGTCAGCAGCTTTGCTAATTAAGGAGTCCTCAATAGGTCTTTTTCCACTTTCAATTCTGGATAGCACACTGTTATTAATCCCCATTTTTTTTGCGAATTCTATTTGTGACCATTTTCTTTTTTCACGTAATTGTTTTATTCGATAGCCAATTGTGGATTCTGACATTTTTTCACCAACTTCCTAAAAACATTATTATGTCAAATTTAAGATTATCTAAAGGTATTTTATCATTTTTTCCAAAATGGAAAAAGTGATTTGTTGAAATAGCAAAAAAAGCTTGACTTTGCTGTAATAGCAAAATATTATATAGATATATATTTGCTGTTTTAGCAAAAAAGGAGATGGAAGTTTGGAGAAGTTGAATTTGGATTTTATTCAAAATAGACGTTTGGAACTACAGATTACGTTGTTAGATCTAGCAGAAGTGCTTGGTTTTAAGAATGCTTCCACGTATATGAAATACGAAAAAGGAAAGTATATGTTTAAGGCAAATCATTTACCATTTATAGCAAAAGTATTAGATTGCAAAATAGAGGATCTTTTTTTAAAATAAAATTTGCTAAAACAGCAAAAAAGGGGAGAGCTATGATCAATTTCGACATTGAATCATTCCGTCAAATCATCCGTGAAGAGGTGCAAAAAGCAACTGAGCACCTTCAACCAATGAAAGAATTACCACCATTTTTAACTATTACAGAATTGATGGCATTATTACATATTAAACGCACTAAAGCATCTGAGTTATTAAACCGTTCTGATTTTCCAGTATGTCGCGAAGCAGGAGTTCTTATTCCTACACACCTTCTTTTTAAGTGGATGGAGAATCACACTGAATGGGTAGAAAACAATACGGAGTATTACAATCCATTTAAAGAATCCGTCTAATAACAAATTACCATAGTAAGTTGTCACAAATAAATAATGCTTTAGGTACGAATGGGGGAAGTAAACGATGTCCATAGGAAAAGAAGTTGCTATGGCACGAAAACGAAAGGGAATCACCCAAGAACAACTCTCCTTAGAAATCCCCGTGAGTCGTGAGTCACTAGCAAAATATGAAACTGAACAGCGACGATTACCAGAAGATTTAAGAAAATGCATTACAGAAGGAATTGATGATCCGCAGTTATTTTTTAAAATGTGGAATGAAGCAACAGGTCATGTAAGTATCCCATTCTTTAATGGAGAGCATATAGATATTCATCCTACAAGCATGAGGTACATGGTCAATCAAGAAATAAATGAAGCTTTGAAACAACTCGATACGGTATGTTGGTTTAAGCCTTCACAAACTTGGTCCGAAAGTGAGAAAGAAGATTTGAAAAAGGTAATGCATGTAGTCTTGGATGCTACAGGTTCAATGATGAGCCTCGTAGCGGTCCTATGTGATCAATATGGTATTTCAATGAAAGAAGTCTTTAAGTACTGGAAAGTATCATTACGAGCTAGGAAGTATATAAAAGCTTAATTTAATTATTTTATTGGGGAGGTTTAAGTTATGAAGATTGATTATGTAAGTCCAACTTTAAATCAATATAAAGCTCTAATTCGTAAGGAAGCAAATTTATATGGTGATATTCGAATTGCATCAGTTTGTGGAGACTATAGGAAAGCAAAAAACTTAAAGCAAGAGAAGAAGTTGATGGAGATAAGAATTCGAATTATAGAAGCAGCTTTCGTTTTGAAAAACAAAAATAAAAAAGAAAAGACTACCGCATAGCCCGCGATAGCCAAGAAAATTAACATATGAATTATAGCATACTTCAATTTAATGCGACAAGCAATTGTGCTTGTCGTTATGATCAGAAAGTCTGAGCCCCATCTTTTAAGAGGTTCTGCTTTTTCTTTCTGTTCATAACGATGCGTACAGTATCAAATTAATAGAAATGAGGAATAAGTCATGAAATCAGAATGTAATCGTCTGTTTGATTTAGTTCTACCAGGGGATTTTACCTTTGCGAATGAATTACATAATTGCATGGTTACATGTATTCATAACATGTTCAATGCTGGTTCATTAGATGAAGCAGATCATTGGGAGAAGGAATTAAATAGATGCGCAAAAGAATTCAAGAGCCTTCGTAATGAAAAAGAGGAACATGAAATATCTAAGAGTTATCGTGTAGTTATTAAAAGGTTTCAAGAAAAGGGGATTAATGCATCATTAGTTAGTCGTAAAAAATAAAAAATAAAAAATAAAAAATAAAAAATAAAAAATCTATCACTTTGCAGAGTGATAGATTCTAGACTCTAATAGAGAGTCTTTCTAAAAATTGAATTGGAGATTAAGTATATCAAAGCAAACCAAGTAAAACAATGGAGGATGAATAATATGGCAGTTTATAGACCTGTTCAAGTTTCATATTGGCAAGATGCTTTCGTTTTAGATCTTACACCGGAGGAGAAATACTTCTACTTATACTTAATGACTAATAGCAAAACTTCTCAGAGTGGTATCTATGAGCTTCCATTACGAGTGATAGAAATGGATACAGGATATAACCGTGAAACGGTTGAAAAGCTGTTAGAGCGTTTTGCTGATTATGGGAAAATTCATTACAACAAAAAGACGAAAGAAATTATGTTGATTAATTGGCTTAAATTCAATGCTATTACAAATATGAATATTGAAAAGTGTGTGTTAAAAGAAATCCAGAATATTAAGTGTGAAGATTTTTTAATTGATTTTTATGAGACATGTTTAGATTTAGAACAGCAGCAAGATTTTAAAATTCCTCGTATTAAGGAATACTTCCAAGCTCGTTTTGAGTGGCTTATAAGGGGCTTCGAAGACCCTATGAAGGAAAAAGAAGAAACAAAAACAGAAACAAAAGAAAAAGAAGAAACAAAAACAAAAGAAGAAGCAGCAAGCTGCTCAAGAGATAAAAAAGTTGCAGAAGAAAATCCAATAGCATTTTATGAGCAAAATTTTGGAGTTCTTAAACCATTTGTAGCAGAGGGGATTACCGCTTGGATTGATGATCTAAATGAGCAGCTTGTTATTAAAGCAATGCAAATAGCTTTAGAAAAGAATGCACCTAATATGTCTTATGTACAAGGTATTTTAAGAGATTGGCATGCTAAGGGGTATAAGAGTATTACTGATGTTGAAGCTGCACAAACTCAATTCCGTAAGAAATACCAGTCTCGTGGTGGGAGAAGTAATACTAGAAAAGAAATCGTCCCTGATTGGTTACATACTCAAGATACAGAAGTGCAATCTCAGCCTGTAAAGCACGATGAAATGGATTTAGAGGGTGAACGTAAACGTTTAGAACAAGTGTTATCTAAATATAAAAAAGAGGCTTAGGAGGATTGTAATGCCAAAGCAGTTAACAATATTTGATGTTGAGTCTGTAGTAGCATTCGATACTGAGAAAGCACATATTCATCGATTAAATTCTAAAGTTCGTTTTACGGACATAGTTGTTCAAGTACCAAAGCAAGTAAGAGCTACTGATGAATTAAAACCAACAACAGCGCCAAATGATCAGTATGAATTATTTGAGGAATATACAATTGGGATTTGGAGATTTAAACGAGTGGAAGATAAACAGTTCGAGTGGGAAGAAGCGGAGGAGCTTTGCAAGTCTGCGAGAGATAATAAAGAACCGATTTCGATACGACTTTATTTATTATTAGAACAATCATTTATTCCTGATAATGTTGTGGAATATCTATAACAAAATAAAAAAGTCGAGATTGCTCCTGACTTGCTTCGACAAAATAATCATAACATACGGGAGTGGTCTTAGTGGGAATTATTAAAGAAAATCTTGTAGAAATGACAGCTGAAATAGATTTGGAAATAAACGGAATATATGTTGTTAAAAATGGTCAGGTCCAACTAATAGAACCACCTCAAGGTGGATTTGGTGAACAATCATTTGTATATCAAAATGGAAAAGTAATTCGTATGGAAGAACGAAAAACACAGTTACTTTAATAAAATTTGAATTTTGTTAAGAGATGAAATGTTGAACAAATGTGAATGATTAGATGATACTAAGGTAAAAGAAAAAGAATCCTTTATAAGGATTCTTTTAGCGAGTCAATCTAACAATCACATTCGTAATCACGGTAATATTCATCGCACGAATCATTCTTATCATTGCAGCAGATACAAAAAGTTTTTTGGATTAAAATATCAATAAAATCAAGGATTTCAGTATTATTTGTGAGGGTAAGACTTTGGAAATCTTCTACTTGAAATACCCTTGTTTCATCTGGGACAAGAGTGGCGATAATTGGTGTGGGGGACCTTCTTGTTCGAATAGTTACTTCAATCGAGCTGACATCACTGGGAACGGATATTTGAATTAATGTTTTATTATGGTTATTGGTGAAATCTTCAAAAACTCTTCTTGAAGCGCCAGGAGGTACGATAATAGTTAAAGGTGAATTTTCAGTTGGGGTGGTATTTGAACCAGCTACGGTATGAGTTTCGATGAAACAGTTCTCTTTTTGATAGTGAGAATTTGATTGTTCTTTATAATACTTGTTACGAGAATCATTTTGATTATTGCAGCAGATACAAAATGTTTTTTGAATGAATATACCAATATTGCTATTGATATTAGTATTATTTGTGAGAGTGAGGCTATGGAAGTCCTCTACTTGGAATACCTTGGTTTCACCTGCAACTATTGTTACAGTGATCGGCAGACGAGAACTTCTTGTTCGGATAGTTACTTCAATTGGTTGAGAAGTACCGGGAATGCGAAGCTCGATTAATGTTTTATTGTGGTTATTGGTAAAATCTTCAAAAGCAGTTCTTGTAGTGTTAGCTGGTACGTTGAAATTTAAAGCTGTATTCGAACCAGTTATTGTATGGGTTTCGATAAAACAGTTATCTTTTTGATGGTGAGCATACGATTGTTTTTTATAATACTTTTTACCATCTTTATAAAAATAATCAGCCATACTTATGTTTCTCTCCTTTCTTTGAGATATCTATATATTTTATTTAAAAAAGAATAGAGTGTTTGTACAAAATAATAAAATCCGCTCTCGTAATTAATTAAAAACGTTATTTGATATGTAAATGTAAGAGCACTTCGGGAAATGCTCTGTAAAGACTATTCGTTCTAAAAAAGAATATAAAATATTTTATGAATTTATTTTTGATTTTTTGTGTGTTTTTTGTACAAAAATTTCTTTGGAAACTGAAAACTAGATGCTATTATAGCACCTAGTTTTAAAGGAGTACTTGTACTAGTTTAATTTGACAATATTTAATTCCAAAGCATTTATTCCATTATCGCATGTACGAATGTCTGTTTCGCCTACAAAGCTATTATTTATAAGTTGAAGTGTTGAATTGGCTGGGATTGATAAAATAGTGTCCCCAATGAGTTGAGAGCAATCTACATCCTCTGAATCTTGTATTAAAAGACCGAAAGTAGCTTTGAAATTTGGAATCAGACTGTTATTTAATAGTATAGAAATGGTAGGCGAATAAGGGAATGAAAGAGCTACAGTCAAGTTGATTGAGGAAATGAAAGAAATCCGATAATCCCCAGCTTGTGTGATATTAATTGTGGTAGGATTTAACAGAGAAATTCCGCCTACCATAGGGTCAGCCTGATTAAAAGAAAAAGGGAATTCGAAAGGGACTGTAATGGTTTCCGTTTGCCAAAAAGTTCCGTAAGCTACTGATAGTGACCCAGTCGGCCCAGTCGGCCCAGTCGGCCCAGTCGGCCCAGTTGGTCCAGTTGGTCCAGTTGGTCCAGTCGGCCCAGTCGGTCCAGTTGGTCCAGTTGGTCCAGTTGGTCCAGTCGGCCCAGTCGGCCCAGTCGGTCCAGTCGCTCCAGTTGACCCAGTTGGCCCAGTCGGTAGTGTGAATGGTGGAACAGGTGGTAAAGTCGGTCCAGCTAAATTAGGATTTATTGCAGCAGAAGATAAAAATTCGTCCATTATATTTTCACCTCTGAAGAGTTAGTATTACTAATAGTAAATGCAGGGGTAGAGAAAAGCGAAATGGACAAGTGAGGAATTAGACAATGGGATTTTCATAAAAGCGTTATTTGTGCGACACGTTTCCCTATAAGTGTATAAACACGAAATGGGAGGGTTATCAATTTTGATGACAACAACGGATTGACCGAAAGTAGGAATGAAAGCCGTCAAGTTGCGCT